>DASYSP010000078.1:0-30925 GCA_036003195.1 Casimicrobiaceae bacterium | reverse complement strand
GCCTCGTCGATCTGGATGTGCCAGTCCATCAGCGTGCGGATCGCGCGCTCGTGCGCCGGACTCGAGCGCGCGGTGACGAGCGCCGTGCGCAGGCGCATCGTCGTCACTTCCGCGTCGATCTGCTGCAACCGGTGCAGCGCCTCGAGCAGCGGCTTGAACGGACCGGGCGGCAGCGGCTTTGCCGCGTGGTTTGCCTCGTGCGCCTGGAACGCATCGAGCCCCTGCGACTGGTAGACGCGCTCGGCCTCGTCGGCGAACAGCACGGCGTCGCCGTCGAAGGCGATGCGCACCTCGTCGGGATGGGAGTCGACGCGCGTGGCATGGTTGTAGACGACCGCCGCCGGAAAGCCGGCGTTGAGCGCGGCGCGCACGTCGTCGGCGTTGGCCGACAGGAACAGGTGTGCGTTGAGCGCCTCCAGATAGCCGAACGGCGCGCGCCCGCGGGTGAACACGCCGCGCTCGATGGCGAGATTGGCGCCTTTCACCGAACGAAACACGCGCAGCCCGGACACCGGGTCGTTGCGCGACAGGATGACGACGTCGACGCGGCGAACCCCGTCGGTATTGAAGGCGAGGAGCTTGCGCACCAGCGGATAGGCAACGCCGGGCTTCGCTGGCGTTTCCAGGCGCTCGAGCTGCAGGCGCATGTACGCGCGGTCGTCGGTGGTCTCGAAGACCTGGTTCTCTTCCTCGAAGTCGAACAGCGCGCGCGAGCTGATCGCGACGACGAGCTGGCCGGCGTTCGATTCGCTCATCGCCGACGGCGACAATCGCTCAGCGCGAATCGATCGGCGCGACGACGCGTTGCGCGCGTGCGGCCGGCACGCTCGCAGTGCCGAGCTCGGCGAACACGTCGCGGATCGCGCGCAGCGCCTGCTGCAGCACGTCGCGCGGGATATTGAGCGGCGGCGCGATGCGCACCACGGTGCCGTGCGTGTCCTTGGAGATGACGCCGTGGGCGAGCAGGCGCTCGACGACGGTGCGCGCGCTGGCGATCGCGGGATCGATCTCGATGCCGAGCAGCAGGCCGCGTCCGCGCACGTCGGCGATCAGTGGGCTGTCGAGGGCGCGCAGCTCGGCGAGCAGCCACGTCCCGAGGTCGCGCGCACGCTCGCAAAGGTTCTCGTCGGCGAGCACGTCGAGCGCTGCCAGCGCCACCGCGGCGCCCAGCGGATTGCCGCCGAACGTGCTGCCATGGTCGCCGGGCTGGAACACGCCCATCACGTCGTCGCGCGCGGCGAACGCCGACACCGGCAGCAGCCCTCCCCCCAGCGCCTTGCCGAGGATCACGCCGTCGGGCGTCACGCCATCGTGCGCCGAGCCGAGCCAATGTCCGGTGCGCCCGAGCCCGGTCTGCACTTCATCGGCGATGAGCAGCACGTTGCGCCGCCGGCAGATTTCCGCGCAGCGCGCGAGATAGCCGTCGTCGGGCACGACAATGCCCGCCTCGCCCTGCACCGGCTCGACCAGGAACGCGGCGGTGTTGCGGGTGATCGCGCGCTCGAGCGCAGCGGCGTCGTTGTAGGGAATCGTCACGAAACCCGGCGTGAACGGGCCGAAGCCGTCACGATACTGGGGCTCGCTCGAAAAGCCGCTGATCGTGATCGAGCGCCCGTGGAAGTTGCCCTCGCAGACGATGATCTCGGCGCGGTCGGCGGCGATGCCCTTGACGACATAGCCCCATTTGCGCGCGGCCTTCAATGCCGTCTCGACCGCCTCGAGGCCGGTATTGACCGGCAGCGCGCGCGCGTATCCGGTCAGCGCGCACAAACGCGCCAGGAATTGCGGCAGGCGATCGTTGAAATACGCGCGCGAGGTCACCGCGAGCGTCTGCGCCTGCGCGACGAGCGCGCCGACGATGCGCGGATGCGCGTGGCCGAAGCTGACCGCGGAATAGGCGCTCATCAGGTCGATGTAGCGGCGCCCTTCAACGTCCTCGACCCACGGCCCCTCGGCGCGCACGGCGACCACCGGCAGCGGCGAGTAGTTGTTGGCGCCGTATTGCGCTTCCGTGCGCATCGCCTCGACGGACGATGCGAACGACCCTGCGGGACGATGCGTGATATTCGTCATCGGCTCGGGTAAATCCATGATTTCGATGGGAAGAGGATACGCTCGCGGCCTCCTTCCCGCCAGCGCGCCCTGACGGGCATGGCTCGGGCGTCGTGCGCCGATCAGCGGCCGAATCCGGCCCCTGCAAAGCGCAGGATCGTCGGCAGGTGCCGCTCGAATCCGCCGAAGCCGTGATCGCCGCCGCCCTCGACGCACAGCCACGCGCCGGCGTAGCGTGCCACGGCCACGCGCCAGTCGAGAACTTCGTCCCCCGTCTGCAGATACAGCAGGTACCGCGACGCGTCGGCGAAGCGCGCCACCGCGAGTGCGCGCAGCTCGTCGAAGTGCGCGCGTGTGACCTCGAATTCGCGGCCGGTGTAGAGGTTGGTCTGCATGCCGAGATACGGCGCGAGGTCCGCATACGGATGCACGGCGGGATTGACGCATACCGCGCGCGTCGCGAAGCGCTCCGCGAGATGCGTCGCGTAGAAGCCGCCCAGCGAGCTGCCGACGAATGTCGGCGGCGAATCGCAATGCCGCTCGACCCAGCTGGCGACGCTCGCGACCGCCTCGCGCGGTCCCGCATCGAGCTCCGGCGCGTGCACGCGCGGTCGCTGCACCGGCGGCAACCCGTCCACGTAGCGCATCAGCGCCTGCGCCTTTTCGCTCGCCGGGGAAGAGCGGAAGCCGTGCAGATAGACGATCGTCGTCACGCGGCGAGCCGCGCGAGGAGCTTGTCGTGGATGCCGCCGAACGCGCCGTTGCTCATCACCACGATCTGGTCGCCTGCGCGCGCGTCGCGCGCGATCGCGTCGACCAGCGCGTCGAGGTCGTCGACCACGCGTGCCTTGTCGCCGAGCGGCGCGAACACCGCGCCCGCATCCCAGCCAAGGTTGCCGACGTAGCACCAGACGCGATCGGCGGCCGCCACGCTCGCGGGCAACGCCGCCTTCATCGTGCCGAGCTTCATCGTGTTGGAGCGCGGCTCCAGCACGGCGACGATACGCGCGGCGCCGATCGCGCGGCGCAGTCCTTCGAGCGTGGTGGCGATGGCCGTCGGGTGATGCGCGAAGTCGTCGTAGACGGTGACGCCGCGCACCGTGCCGCGCAATTCCATCCGCCGTCGCACGCCCTTGAAGCCTGCCAGCGCACGCAGGCTCTGCTCGACCGGAACGCCGGCGTGGCGCGCCGCGGCGATGGCGGCCAGCGCATTGAGCTGGCTGTGGCGGCCGCTCATCGTCAGCGCGAGCGTCCCCTGCGCCCCGCCGCCGAGCGCGATGTCGCCATCGACGCCGATCGTCCAGCCGGGCCCGTTGCCCGGCACGTCTGCGGCACCGAAACGCTCGACCTCGCTCCAGACGCCGCGCGCGACGACTCGCGCGAGCGCGCCATCGGTGCCGTTGACGACGATGCGCCCCATCCGCGGCACCGTGCGCACGAGGTGGTGAAACTGCGTCTCGATCGCCGCCAGGTCAGGAAAGATGTCGGCGTGGTCGTACTCGAGATTGTTGAGCACGACCGTGCGTGGGCGGTAATGGACGAACTTCGAGCGCTTGTCGAAGAATGCCGTGTCGTATTCGTCGGCCTCGATGACGAAGAACGCGCTGTCCGTCAGGCGCGCCGACACGCCGAAATCGAGCGGCACGCCGCCGATCAGGAATCCGGGATCGAGATTCGCGTGCTCGAGGATCGCGGCGAGCATTGCCGACGTGGTGGTCTTGCCGTGCGTGCCGGCCACTGCCAGCGTCCAGCGCCCGGGCAGGATGTGGTCGCGCAGCCATGCCGGCCCCGACGAGTACGGCAGCCCGCGGTCGAGGATCGCCTCGATCAGGGGATTGCCGCGGGATACGACGTTGCCGACGACGAAGAGCTCCGCGTCGCGCGCCACGCCATGCAGCTGCGCGGCATCGTAGCCCTCGGTGAGCTCGATGCCGAGCGCACGCAGCTGCGTCGACATCGGCGGGTACACGTTGGCGTCGCAGCCCGTCACCGCGTGGCCCGCCGCGCGCGCGATCGCGGCGAGGCCGCCCATGAACGTGCCGCAGATGCCGAGGACGTGGATGTGCATTCAGCCGCCTCGCGTCCGGCCGCGCATGTCGGCAACGGCCCTGCCTGTCGCAATGCCGCCGTCCGGCGCATGCACGCGCGGCGACATCACGGAGACTTCCTGCCGATCAGCTCGATCTTGTAGCCGTCGGGGTCGGCGACGAAGGCGATGATCGTCGTGCCGCCCTTGACCGGTCCCGCGTCGCGCGTCACCTGGCCGCCCGCATGCCGGATGGCGTCGCAGGCCGCGTACACGTCGTCGACCTCGACGGCGATGTGGCCGAATGCCGTGCCGTGGTCGTAGCTCGCCACGCCCCAGTTGTAGGTGAGCTCGATCGCCGCCTCCTCGCGCTCGTCGCGATAGCCGACGAACGCCAGCGAGTACTTGCCCTGCGGGTTCTCGCTTCGCCGCAGCAGGCGCATGCCGAGGACATTGGTATAGAAGCCGATCGACCGGTCGAGGTCGCCGCAGCGGATCATCGTGTGCAGGATGCGCATGGCGGTATTCCTGGTATGGGTTCGCGCAGCGGGCGACGCGCTCAGCCGCGAAAGACGAAGTAGACGGCACCCATCATGCACAGGCCCGCCCACAGGAAGTCGAGCTTGATCGGCTGGCCCATGTACAGCACGGCGAACGGCACGAACACGCAGAGCGTGATCACTTCCTGCATGATCTTGAGCTGGCCGAGCGACAGCACGGTGAAGCCGATGCGGTTGGCCGGCACCTGGAACATGTACTCGGCGGCGGCGATCAGCCACGACACCAGCGCCGCGATCCACCACGGCCGCGTCGACAGATTGCGCAGGTGCGCGTACCACGCAAACGTCATGAACACGTTCGAGCAGGTGAGCAGTAGCGCGCTCGCGAGGGCGGGGTGGCGCAGCAGCGTCGGCAACATGGACGGGGTCCGGGACGGGCGAAGGCGCCATTGTCGCCAATCCGCGGCACGGCCCGCCGCAGCGGTTGACGGCGATCGTCATGCCGAGGGGCGGGGCGCGCCGCCGAGCGGCAGGCCTTTCGATCGTCCGGCCGTCAGCGACCGGGGGGGCCTCAGGCCGAATGCAGTCCCATCGCGAGGGCCGCCGCCTGAAAGCATGCTAGCGGCACCCGGCCGTGCCCGGCGCCAATCTGGCCGACGCCGATCTCACGATGCGCAATCCCGGTGTTGAACACTGGACAGATCCCGCTTTGCAGCACCTTGCGAACGTCGATGCCGAACGGCACGCCGCGCCGGTCGAGCGCAGGCATCGTGAATTGCGGGTGCTCGCGCGACGTGATCGTGTACATCTCGGACGTGAATTGCGCGGCCTCGCGCACCGTGCCGCCCACGTATCGCGCGAGCGCCGGGGCTCCCGCCATCGCAAACGCCCCCAATCCGAGGGTTTCCATGATCTCGCTGTCGCCGATGACGGGACCGGCGTCCGCCAATGAGTAGCCTTTGAAACAGCTGCCGTGGATGGCTGGCACCGGCGCGGTCGCCCAATCGTCGAGACCACTCACGCGAATGCCGGCGCGCTTGCCGTTGAACGCGATCGCGGTGACCAGCGTCGAACGCGGAATACCCTCCGCCGCGAGCAGCGCGTTTTTCGCGGCCGCCATAGCCAGCGGCAGAAAGAAGAAGTCATTGCCGGCCAGCGTCGCGAGGACGCGACTGGCTCCTGCGGCATCCGCGACGAATGTCGCCAACGCCGGCGCCACCGCGCCCAGAAACAGTGCCGAGGCCGCCTTCTGCCGGCTGTGGCCGTCATCGCCCATCTCCAGCGCCTGCTCCATCAGGGGAAACAGTTCGACCCCTCCCATGCTTCGCACCGCACCGTCCAGCGCAACGGCGAAATCGCCATGCAGCCAGCGCAGGCGCTCCAGCGTTGCCGGCGTCGTCGAGCCGTAGCGCAGCGCCGCGCCCCGGCCTTCGTTGATCGCGGCATAGGTGTCGCGACCGGCCGTCGCATCGCGGACGACCAAGACCGGCGTGGTCCATCCGATCACGCCGCCGAATGTCCCCAGCGCACGCAACGACGCAGCGGATCGCAGCAGCCACGGCGGTCGCGCCGCGGCTGCCATGGCGTCGTCCGCTGTCGCTGCCTCTCCTTGCAGCAGGATCGTGCCGGCGGCGGCGCCTCGCAACGCGCCGCAGGCTTCCGACCAATCGTGGAGCGGCGGCCCCGCATGGAGCAGATCGTGGCGCCCGAGTCCGGGGATGACCTCGCGTGCGGGGAGAATGTCGACGAGCATCGGCCGCGCGGCCGTCACCCGCGCGAGCGCTTCGCGGTTGGCATCGTCGACGACGCCGGCGCCGTTCACGCGCGCTCGCCACCTTCCTTGCGCTGCGACACGTGCCAGTGCAGGAACAGCTTCTCCGCGAACGATACGAGCGCGTAGAACACCAGCGCGAGCGCCGAGATCCACGCCAGCGCCGCGAACATGAGCGTGGTATCCATCGACCCGTTGGCGAAGATCAGCACGTAGCCGAGCCCGCGGTCGGCGCCGATGAATTCGCCGACGATCGCGCCCACCGTCGCCAGGGTGACGGCCACCTTGAGCGAGCCGAACAGATGCGGCAGCGCATGCGGAAGCCGCAGGTTGACGAAGATGCGACCGCGTCCGGCGCCCATCGAGCGCATCAGGAACACAGCGTCGCGGTCGACCGATTGCATGCCGACCATCGTGTCGATCATGATGGGGAAAAACGCGAGCAGAAACGCGATCAGGACCTTGGGAAAGAAGCCGAATCCGAGCCAGATGATCAACAGCGGCCCCAGCGCCACCTTGGGGATCACCTGCACGACGACGAGCCAGGGATAGACGGCGCGCTCGATGAACGGCACGAACACGATTGCCGCCGCGAGCAGAACCCCGACGACGAGGGCCAATGCGAAGCCGCCTATGATTTCGCCTGCGGTGACAAGCATGTGTCCGCCCAGTAGTCCGATGGTCTCCGCGAGCCGACGCGCGATCGCCGATGGCGCCGGCAGCACGTAGGCGGGAAACAGGCCGCCGCGTGCACCGGCTTCCCAGAGCAGCATCACGACGACGAAAATCAGCATGGCGTCGCGCAGCCCCGCGATGCGCGCAGCCCATCGTGGCAGGCGAGCGACGTCGAGCTGCGGCGGCGAATCGCTACGCGTGGCCAATCGCGTCCCTCAGCACACCCTGGTAGCGGGCGAACGCCGCGGATTCGCGGACATCGACCGCGCGCGGCCGCGGCAGTTCGATGTCGATGACCTGCACGACGCGTCCGGGGCGCGACCCCATCACCACGACGCGATCGGCCAGGAAGATCGCCTCACCGATGCTGTGCGTGACGAGTACCGCCGTCTTGCGATCTTCGCTCCAGATGTCCTGCAGATCGAGATTCATCTGGTCGCGCGTGATGGCGTCGAGCGCACCGAAGGGCTCGTCGAGCAGCAGCAGCGTCGCGTCATGCAGCATGGCGCGGCAGATCGCCACGCGTTGCCGCATGCCGCCGGAGAGCTCCCACGGGTAGCGATGCTCGAAGCCGTTGAGGCCGGCGCGGGCCAGTAGCGACATCGCGCGATCGCGGCTCGCGACGGGATCGAGACCGCGAACTTCCGCTTGCAGCATGACATTGGCGACAACCGTGCGCCAGTCGAAGAGAAGATCGCGCTGGAACACGATGCCGACGTCGGTCAGCGGCCGGGTCACGGCCTCGCCACCGACAATCGTCGACCCTTCGGTAGGACGCAGCAATCCGGCGATGATCATCAGCAACGTGCTCTTGCCGCAGCCGCTCGGCCCGATGATCGACACGAATTCGCGCTGCTTCACCGTGAGATCGACGCCGTCAAGCGCGACGAATCGCGGCCCGTACCGGCGATAGGCCATGCCGATGCCCACGAGTTGCACGTGGGTGTCGTGCATCGGGCGCGACGCGACGCGCGCCACGTCCGCGTGCGGCATCATGCGTGCGCCGATGCGGTCATCGCCGTGCACGTCCGAGGCTTACTGGGCAATGAACGCGTTGCTGTAGAACGCTTCGGCGGATGCGGGTTTCGCCATGCCCGTGTATTGAACCAGCGCCGACTCCGCCTCCTGCCACTCCTGGGGCGATTGCCAGCCGAAAGTCTTGCCGCGCGTGCCGGGAGTCGCGATGTATTGCAGCGAGTCGACCAGCGTAGCCTTGAGCAGCGCCTCCTTGCCCTTGAGCAGCGGCTGCGCGGCAACCGTGGCTGCCACCGCCGCGTCGGGGTCGGCCTGCGCGGCCTGCCAGGCCTTTGCCGTCGCGGCGACGAATCGCCGCACCATCTCGCGGCGCTGGCTGACGGTCTTGGTGCTGGCGATGATCCCATGCGAAGGCAGGAAGACGCCGGCATCGGCGTAGTCGAATTTGCCCGGATCGGCGATCCCGACTGCCTGCATCAACGGCCTGCCGGCCGTGCCATAGCTCGCCACCGCATCCGCCTTGTTCTGCGCCACCACCGTGTACTTGAGGGAGCAGTCGACGCTGACCTGCTGGACGTCGGTTGCCTGCAGGCCCACCGCATGCAGGTAGATGGGCAGGTATACCGTCATGCCATCCCCGGCACACATCGAGATGCGCTTGCCCTTGAGATCCCTGGGCGACTGGATGCCGCGGTCCCTGGCGTAGAAGAGCGCGAGCGTCGAGCGCTGGAAGATGCCGAGCACGACGACCGCGGGCAGACCCTGGCTGATCAGCCGCGCCGCCGTCGTCGCATCGGCGAATGCGAAATCGTCGGAACCGTTGCCGACGAGGTTGATGACGGTTCCCGACCCCTTGCCTTCGAGGACTTCGACGTCGAGGCCGACGTCGCGGTAGTAGCCCCTGGCGACGCCGAGATAGAACGGCGCGTGGTAGCCGAGCGTGGTCCAGTCCAGACGCAGCGTCACTTTTTCCGGCGCCTGCGCGCGAACTTCCGCGGTGGCGCACACGACCAGGACCGCGCCCATGACGCACGCGGCGAGCGCTTTCAGGAATCGGGCTTGCATGATTGGCTTCTCCTTGGCAACGCGACGATGGAACTTCTCAGAGCCCGCGATCGGCGAGCCCCAGCCCTGCCGCCGTGAACGGACCGATACCCGCGATCTGGCGAATGTTCCACTGAATGAGCTCGAACGTCGTATCACCCTTGACGGTATAGGGATCGCTCGCGGCGATACGCTCTGCCGCGTCGCGTGAGTCGGCGCGTATCAGGTACAGACCGAGCTTCAGGTCGGGCGACGGTCCCGACATGACGATTGCTCCGGCGTCGTGCTGCTGCTTCATCCACATCAGATGCTCGTCGAGGGTCGCCGCGCGCTTGCCGGGTTCCTTGAGATGCGTACGCTTGCAGAAAAACCACATGGACTTCTCCCTTGAACGGCGGCAGCCGGCGCCAGGCCGGATCCGCCATCGCCGAATGCTGGAGCGTGACCTGCCGGCGGCCTCGGCGAACCTCCGGCCGGCGCGTCTTTCATACGATTGCGCATGCCTTGTCGAACGGCAATCGCGGATGCCGTGCGAAGAGCTTGGACGGATCGCCATGTCCCAGCGCACAGAGGAAATTGGTGCGTACGGAAGTGCCGCTCCAGAACTCGCGATCGACGCCATCCCGGTCGAAGCCCGACATCGGCCCGCAATCGAGACCGAGCGCACGCGCGGCGAGCATCAGGTAGGCGCCCTGCAGCGTGCCATTGCGGAATGCGGTTGTCTCCGCGTGGTCGCGCTTGCGCTCGCCGGCGAACCAGGCGGGCGCCGTCGCGTTATGCGGAAACAGGAACGGCAGGAGCTCGTAGAAGTGACGGTCGTAGCCGATGATCACCGTCACCGGCGCGGATCGCATTTTGCCCACGTTGGCCTGATCGAGGTACGGCGCGAGCCGCGCCTTCGCGTCGTCGCTCATGACGAACAGGAATCGTGCGGGCGAGGAATTCGCCGACGTCGGACCCCACTTCAGCAGGTCGTAGAGCTCCCGCAGCTGCGCCTGCGAAATCGCGGCATCCGTCCAGCCGTTGTGGCTACGTGCGTCGCGGAACAGCGCATCGAGCGCGGCGGCAGACAACGCGTGTGTGGCGGTCGCCGAGTCTGTTGCCACCCAACGCTCCGGCGCCGCTAGCCCGCCAACTGCGCGGACGTTGCGGCGATGCGCTCGATGATCGCGCGCAGCGCGTCGCGGCTGGCCGGTGGCAGTGGCAGGATCGGCGCGCGCGCCGGTCCGGCGCCATGACCCGCCAGCGCCATCGCCTCCTTGATCACCACCGGAAACGAACCCATCGCCCACGCCGCGCGCAGCGGCGCGAAAACATCCGATATGTGCCGCGCTGCCGCGAAATCGCCGGCGCGCGCCGCGTCGTACATGCGCACCATCAGTCGCGGAAACACGTTGGCCGCGGGCGAGATCGCGCCCTGCGCACCGTGCAGCATCATTGCCAGCGCGATCGTGTCGCGGCCGGAGAACAGGAGCGCCGGCCGCGGCGCCTTCAGCAGGTACTCGATCGATTGCGTGAGGTCGCCGCTCGAATCCTTCATGCCGACGACGTTGGGCACGACCATGCAGCGTGCGAGCGTCATGGGCAGCACGTTGACCGAGGTCCGTGGCGGATTGTTGTACAGCATCACCGGCAGCGACGTCGCGCGCGCGATGCGTGTGTAGTGCTCGACCAGCTCGTCCTGCGAGGGCTGGATGAAATAGGGCGTGATGACGAGCGCGAGGTCCGCTCCTGCCGCCGCGGCGGCTTGCGTCGCAGCGATCGCATCGCGCGTCGTCACCCCGCCCGTGCCGGCATAGACCGGCACACGACCGCCGACCGCCGCCAGCGTCAGCTCTAGCAATCGGCGTCGCTCGGTCTCGTTCATCGAGAAGAACTCGCCCTGGCTGCCGGCAACGGAGAGTCCGTGCACGCCCGACTCCAGATACCACGCCACGAGCTCACCCACGCGCGGCTCGTCAAGCTCGCCGTCGGCGGTGAATGGGGTCGCCATTGCCGGAACCACTCCATGGAACCGGGCTAGCGCGCGCGAGCCGTCTTTTGTTGCGTCAGTCATTGCACTCCCATCAGCTGGTTGAGATGCAGGATGTAGGGCCCGAACGCAGGATCGGCCTTGGTCTCCGGACCGCGCGGGCGCGCAAGGTCGATGCGCAGGTCTTCGATCACTCGCCCGGGCCGGTCGGACATCACCAGCACGCGATCCGAGAGGAACACCGATTCGGCGATGCTGTGCGTAATGAGCAGCACTGTGCGGCGCTCTTCCTGCCACAAGCGCAGCAGCTCGACGTTGAGCTGGTCGCGGGTGAGGGCGTCGAGTGCGCCGAACGGCTCGTCCAGCAGCAGGATCTGCGGACGCAGGACCAGCGTCTGGCCGAGCCCCGCGCGCTGTCGCATGCCGCCGGAAAGCTGGTGCGGATAGTGGTGCCGGAATGCCTCGAGCTTCAGCACCTGGAGCAGCCTGGCGACGCGCCTGTCGATCTCCGCGCGCGGCATGCGGCGAACCTCCGCGCCGAGCCCGAGATTGCGCTCGACCGTCAGCCACGGCAGCATATTGTGCGTCTGGAAAACCACGCCGACGTCGTCGCATACATCGTGCTGGGGGCGGCCGAGCACTTCGACGTCGCCTCCCATGTCGCAGCGTGTGAGTCCCGCGACGATGCGCAGCAACGTGCTCTTGCCACACCCGCTTGGCCCTAGCACCGACACGAATTCCCCGCGCGTAACAGCGAAATTCAGCGCTTCCAGCGCGCGCGTGCCGGTGGCACCGCCGAACGTCTTGGCTATGTTGCGCACGCGAATGGCGACGTCGCCCGCGTCGACGGCCGCGGCGCGGCTCGCCGCCGAAGGCGCCGCAACGGTATTCATTTCTTCGCGCCGACCCATCCGCTCTCGGAGATATCGAAGATGACGCCGTTCGGATCGCGGAATTTCATCTCGTAATAGAGCGACGCCTTGTCGTGCGGCAGGTCCATGAAGAACTTGCCGCCGCGCGCCTCGATCGCGCTGCGTTGCGACTCGAGGTCGTCGCACCAGAAGCCGAAATGGTGCAGCCCCACCCAGTTCTTGCCGCGCTCGAGTCCTGCCGCGGCGTCGGTCTTGTAGTTGAGGAGCGCAAGGCAGATGGTGCCGTCGGTGAGGTACACCCCCGATGCAATGGGGGAATCGGTGGGTTCGACGATCTCGAGGTCGAACGCCTCGCTGTAGAACTTCGCGGCTTCTTCCGGGTTCGGTACCGCGATCGCAATGTGCCTCAGTTTTGCCACGAGCGTTCTCCTGGTTGTCGAAGGGCGCGACGGTGCCGCGCCCCGGCGGGTTTCAGAGCGCGCGCCACCAGACGCGCTTCGCCGCCAGCTCCACCGGCAGATAGAGCACGGCGGCGACGATCGAGACGGCGAACAATGCCGCGAACAGCAGGTCGGTGCGGGCGTTGGCGTTCGCCGCCAGGATCAGGTTGCCGAGGCCCGATTCCGATCCGACGAATTCGCCGACGATCGCGCCGATCACCGCCAGCGGCATCGCAGTCTTCGCCCCGTCCAGCACCGCCGGCAGGGCGGACGGCACCTGCAGCCGGCGGAACATCACCCAACGCGACGCGCGCAGCGCGCGAAAGTGCTCGATCAATGCCGGCGGCGTGCCTGCGAGCCCGCCCAGCGTGCTGATCACGACGGGAAAGAACGCGAACATGAATGCCATCAGCACTTTCGACGCCGGCCCATAGCCCACCCAGATGACCATCAACGGCGCCAGCGCGATCTTGGGCAGGCCCTGGAACACCACGATCAGCGGATAGAGCGTGCGCCGCGCGACGGGGATCGCATGGATGAGCATCGCCAGCAGCACCCCGCCGACCATCGCCCACGCAAAGCCTTGCACGATTTCCATCATCGTGATCCCGCTTTCGCGCAGGAGCAACGCACGACTGGCCCACGCCGTCTGCAAGACTCTCGACAGCGGCGGCAGCAGATAGGCCTTTACGTGGAAGAGATCGACCGCCTTTTCCCACAGCACCGCCAGCAGCACGAAGGCGATCGTCGGGTCGACGATTCGGCGCCAGGTCTCGCGGCGCGCGTCGGCTAGGGGCACGCGCGCTCCGCGTTGCGCGTCGTCATCCTTTGGGTCCCCAGTCGGGCGGCGGCACGAGGAACTTGCGGAAATGCCATTGATCGAACGCGTCGAGGTTGTTCTCCCAGACGCGGGGCACGTACGGATTGTCGGCGGTGATCTGCACCATCTCGGCGTAGAACTCGACGTAGTTGCCGTCAGGATCCTTGAACACGAGGAACAGGTTTTCCCCCGGACCATGCTTGCCGATGCCGCGAACGATCTCGACGCCCGCCGCCTGAATCGTCTTGGCTGCGTCCTCGATCTCGGCCAGCGAGCCCAGGCGGAACGAAAAGTGCTCGAGTCCCGGGCGCCCGGGCGCATACAGGTCGTCGCGCACCGTGGCATCGGCAGGAATCTTCGCCAGCGCGAGGTTGTGATGCTCGTCGCTGCATCGCAGGAACGCCATCTGGTCGCCGATGTAGTCGGAAACCTCGAGTCCGACGATGTCGCGATAAAAGCGTACCGATGCCTCGAGGTCGCGCACGTTGAGCACGACATGGCCCAGGCCGCGCGGGCGCGGTCGTGCGCTCACGACTTGCTCCCGGTTGCCGGCGCTGCGATCGTCGACGTCACTTCAGCAGGTCGTCCGTGTAGACATCCTCGGCCCTGATCTTGCCATTGAGGCCGTACGCTTTGTCGACGAAGCCCACCGTCGAGCGGATCCGGTCGTCGCGCAAATAGCCGAGTCCGCGGTCCTTGACCTTGGGATCGACGATAAGGTCGTTGATGTCCTGGATCTGCTCCAGCGCGACGCCGCGATCGACCGTGGGATACACCTGCACGATCACGTCGGCCGCCTTTTCGGGGTTGGCGATCGCGTACGCATAGCCGCGGTACGTCGCCTTGAGGAACTTGCGCACCATGTCGGGCCGCTTGGCGATGATGTCCTCGGTCGTGGCGAGTCCGCTGCCGTAGTTGTCGAGGCCATAGTCGCTGTACTCGATCCACGCCACCTGCACGCCGGCGGCCGCGGCCTGCTTGCGTATGGTCGCACGATTGCTTGCGCGCCAGCATTCGGCGAGGTCGATCTTGCCTTCGATCAGCGAAGCGTCGACCACCGCGGGATCCATGCGCAGCAGGTGGATGAAGTCCTTCGGCTTGCCGTTGAGCTCGAGCCAGGCGGGAACCACGTTCTGTACCGGCGACGCGGAGCCGCCGCCCATGGTCAGTCCCTTGAGACTGTCGATGTTCTTGACCTGCAGCTTGGACGGCAGGTAGCAGATGCCCGCAGGTGACCGGGCGTTCACCGCGCCGACCAGGCGGATCTTGCCGCCGTTGGCGCGGTTGAGCACCAGGCTGGTGGGATCGACGAAGCCGAATTCGAACTGGCCCTGGTCGAGCTCGTTGGCCGTGCGATTGCCGCCATAGCCGCGCACGATCGCGACATCGAGGCCGACCTCCTTGTAGTAGCCGAGCGACTGCGCCACGATGGGTCCGATGGAGCTACCCTGCGGCAGCCAGGACATGTTGTAGGTGACCTTCTCCTGCGCAAGCGCAGATGACGCGAAGGTCAGGCCGGCGACCCATGCAACCACCGCCGATCGTACGATTGCCGATGCACGCATTGCGTTCTCCTTGCCTCGTTAAGTCCGGATCGTCTCGGCACGCACGTCGTTGGCCAGCGTACCGATGCCGTCGATGGTCGCGGTGATGCGATCGCCTGCCTTGAGGAAGATGCCGCGGCCCATGCCGACGCCGGTCGGCGTCCCGGTGGCGATGACGTCGCCGGGTTCGAGGGTGACGATCGTCGACAGGTAGGCGATCTGCTCGCGCACCGTCCAGATCATGTTCGCCGTCGTGTCCTGCTGCATCGGCTGACCGTTGACGTCGAGGCGCAGCGCCACCTTCTGCGGGTCGGGGATCTGCCACGCGGGGACGATCCACGGACCGAACGGCGCGAACGTGTCATGGCACTTGCCCTGGAACCAGTCGAACTTGAACGGGTAGTCGCTCCGCATGTTGAGATCGCGCGCCGACACGTCGTTGACGATCGAATAGCCGGCGACGACGTCGAGCGCGCGGTCGACGCTGATGCGGCGACACCGCGCACCGATCACTGCAGCCAGTTCGATCTCCCAATCGAGTTGCGATGTCTCCGGCGGCATGAGGATCGTTCCATTCGGCGCGAGGACGGTATTGCGCAGCTTCAGGAACATGTACGGCTTGCTGTCCGACTTGGCTGCGAGCACCGTCCCCATTTCATTCGCATGCTCGACGAAGTTCGAGGCGGCGCAGAAGATCCGCTCGGCGCGGAAAGGCGCTTCGAGCAGCTTGCCGCCGTCGGCAACCGCACGCAGTTTGCCCGCGGTCACGGCCTTGCGCGCGCTGCCTTCGAAATCGCGCAACCACTGCGCAGCCCGGGGCCACTCGCCGAGCATCGCCGCGATTCCGCCCCGCGCCCATTCCGCGGGCAGCTCGGTGACGCTCGCGCGAGCCGCTTCGACCAGGTCGAACACGTCGCCGTCGAGGACGATGGCAGCTCGGTGGCCATCGGCACCGCGGTAAGTAGCAAGGGCAATCCAGCTCATCGAATAACGCTCCCGTTGGCATTGCGGAGACCCACGCGGTCATCCATTGCGACTGCGCATGCGCTCGAGCGGCCGGGGCGCGCCTGCCCGCGTCGGCCGTCGACTGTATGCGAATTCAAATAATTGTATGCAATATTAGACGCCCACCCCTCGGGGATGTCAACTGCCCGACAGGACAGCTCCTCCGTCGCACGCTCCAGGGCCGCTGCCATCGGGGCGAGACGCATTCATCCGTGCGACGCGGGATGACGGCGACGAATGAGCCACATGCCGTCGGCGATCGGCAGGAGCACGGCTTTCACCCTCGAGTCGTTGGCTACCTCCTCGTTGAACCTGCGCATGCCGTCCGTGTCGGCGTCGGTGTGCGCGTCGTCGAGCACCCAGCCGTGCCAGAGCGCGTTGTCGACCAGGATCAATCCGCCCGGTGCCATCAGGTTCAGCGTCTGCTCGAAATATTCGCGCGTCCGCGCCTTGTCCACGTCGAGAAACGCGATGTCGAAGCGCGCCCCGGAATTCGCTGCGAGCTCGTGCAACCGGTCGTTGGCCTCGCCGATCTGGGCGTCGATCCGCTCGCGCACACCGGCGGCGGCCCAGTGCTTCTGCGCGATCTCGACCCAGGCCGGGTTGCGATCGATGGTCGTGACCCGTCCTCCGGGACCCACCCCCTCCGCAAAGGCCAGCGCCGACAGGCCGGTAAAGGTACCGATATCGAGCGCACGCTTGCAGCCGAGCAATTCCGTGAGCCCGCGCAGCAACGCGTACTGCTCCTTCGCGATCATCATCACTGCAGGCTCGCCGAGTGCAGCGGTCTCGTCGACCAGCGCTTTTCCGCTCGAACCGTAGCTCTCGCTGTGCGCCACGACGTAGCGCTCCATCGCGGCCTCGAGCTGGAAACACATCCTGCCGGCCGTCCAGTCCCGGCTTGCGCGCGGAATAGCCGCCGGTCCGGCGGATTGCGAGGCCGGGTCATCCCACGCCTCCCGCCATGCCTTCTTCAGCGCATCGAGCTCGGCCACGCTGAACGGACCGGTGCCGAGGATCTGGCGCACGTCCCATTCCAGGCACTCGAAGGTGCAGTGCCCTGCCTTGGTGAAGGGATCCTCTGCCGCGATGTGTCTCGCGTGCTCGAGGGAGCGTGCACGCATCACGTAAATGCCGGTGCGAATGTCCGCGGACGGACCCGAAAACATCACCGTGCCGGACTCGTGTTGCAGCTTCATCCACGCGAGATGCTCGTCCAGCGTGGCAGTCCAGGCCTGGCGCGGCTGCGCGTCACGCCGGATTACGAGATACCACATCAAGATGTCCTTTCGTGCAGGGCGACCTGCGCGCACGCGCCCTCGAATCCTCGTCGCGCCTTCCGGCGAGGACCGTCAGCCGCGCGTCATCAACGAGATTCCGCATCCTTGAAATACGAGGCATCCACATAGCGATACGGATCGTCGAGCTTCTGCCGCGGCACGGCGTATTGATTGCGCAAATCGAGAACGACTTTGATCCCGGCGATGTCCAGCGCGCCCGTACGTGACAGTCCGCCGCTCGCAGCGGTCAGCTGGTCGATCGACTTCTCGGCAAGGTCGACGGCCAGACCCGGCGATTGCGCCGCCAGGATCCGTGCGGCCTCGGTCCTGTTGCCCTTGTCGTATATCCACGCGTGCGCCTCGCGCAGCGCTCGAACGAATCGGAGCATCGTCTCGCGGTGCGATTTCGCCCATGACCGGCGTGCGAAGAAGCTGGTCCCCTGATAGTCGTGCAACGTATCGAGGCTCGTTCCCAGCTCCTTCAATCCGCCCGCGACGGCGCGCTTTGCGAAATCCGTTCCCATCAGGGCGCCGTCCGCCTTGCCTGCCTGCAATGCATCGAGCCGGGCCGCGTCGCCACCGACGGGCAGCAGCGTGTAATCCGCCTCCTGCAAGCCGCCAAGCTCCAGCATCTTGCGCAGCACGAACGCAAAGCCGGTCGTGGCTCCGTCGACGGCGAGAGTCTTGCCCTTCAGGTCGGCATACGACCGAATGGCGGGCTGGACGACGAAATACAGGTTCGTCGACGAGGTTCCCATGAATGCCACGAGATCGCGGTCAACGTCGAGCTCCGGCGCCGCCTGCTTCTCCTGATATGCGACCAGGTTGTCGATAGCCGCTTGGCCGATGTTGTATTGGTCCTGCAGCACGCCCAGCATCAGCTGGCGGGAATTGACCGTCGGCGTCAGTGTCACCGCGAGACCGTGGGCCGCAAACATTCCCTTGGCCGACGCGACGTATAGTGGCAACGCCGTGCTGCCGGGGAAGTGGATGACCGACACCGACAACGGCGATGCCGCCACCTGCGCGGGTGCGCCCGGCGCCTCGGCCCCGGCCGCCTGCGCAGCCCATGCGAATGCGATCAACGCAATCGCGCTCCTCAAAAAACTCCGCGTGGCGGTCATCGTGTGCTCCGGTGTTGGCGCTTTGGATTCGTTGGCGCGCGGCCCGTATCGAAGCCCGGCGCTAGGCGCAGGCACGCCACCGGGCGTTTGTCGAAAATCGATTCGCGTTTCGGCAATACGCGTCAAAGTGCGGGTCGCCGCGCGGCGCCTGCCTTGGCAGGACGACGACTCGCCGCCTTGGCGGCCGCGTTCGCGGCGAAATAACGCAGGGCGTTCATGGCCGAGCGCGCCGCATGCTCCTGCATCGCCTGCGCCGCGGCATCGGCATCCTGGCGCAGTATCGAATCGATCAGCTCGCCGTGCTCGTGGTGCGACGCCTGCATCCGATTGTCGTTCGTGAAGAACAGGCGTGAGCGAAACGGCGCCAGCCGCTGACGCAAATTGATCGCAATCTCGCGCAGCGCGTTGTTGCGCGTTCCGGCATAGATCGAATCGTGGAACTCGTCGTTCAGCCGGGAGTAGGCCTTGGAATCCCGCGCCTGCAGTGCCTCCCCTCCGCGCTGATGAATGAGCTCGAGGCGCTTGCGTTCGGCGGGTCCTGCGCGCAAGGCGCAAAGTCTCGCGCAAAGCGCCTCGATTTCGCCGTAGGTCTCGAACAGGTCGCCGAGCTCTGTCGAATCGACGGCGGCGACGGAAAAGCCGCGATGGGGTCGGTAGAGCACAAGGCGCGACGCTGCCAGCTGGCGCAGCGCATCGCGGATGGGACTGCGCGAGACGCCGAATCGATCCGCCAGCGACTGCTCGTCGAGGCGAACGCCCGGCGCCAGCTTTCCCCGGATGATCTCGTCGGTGACATGCTCGCAGATCGTCTGCGACAGGGTTTTCAGGCTGTCCATGCGCTCCTCGTGGATGGGCGACCAACGCAGTTCAACGAGACGCACTCATTCCGTTCGATTGAACCGTCCGGCCGCGCCATAACCGTGACCGCCGGCGCCCGTGCAGCTCCGGTTAGGCAGCGTCGGCGCTAACAGTGGGTTGTATGCAATATTCCAAACAAACATACAACAGTTGAATCGCGCGTGCAAGCCGCTGCCACGCCGCACGCAGGAGCGCGCCACGCCGGCTGCATCGGCGCAGCCGGTTGCCAGCGGATATCTCAGGCGCCCGGAAACACCACGCTGACGACGACGCCCAAGCGGTCCGCGCGGTCGTCGGCATGCACGCTGGCACCGTGGAATTGCGCGCAGAGGCGCACGACGTAGAGACCGAGACCGAGATGCGGCACGTCGTCGCGCGTGCGCACGCGCACCGACACCATCGAGTCGAACAGGCGGTCCTGCATCGTCGCCGGCAACGCGGGGCCGATGTTGCTGACCGCGAGTCGCGTGCCGCCATGCCACGGCTCGAGCGTGACGCCGATCGGATCCCCGGTGGCGAACTCGACGGCATTGGCGACGAGCTTGTCGAGCATCTGCGCGACGAGCTCCGGCGCGCCATCGGCGAAGCGTTGCGGTGCGATGTTGCATTCGAAGTGGCGCGCGGGATAGGCGCTGCGATAGCCGTCGACGCAGGCCGCGACGACCGCCGCGAGATCGAAGCGCTCGCGCGGCGTGTCGGCCAGCGCCTGCTCGAGGCGCGTCGCCTCGCTCATCCGGGTCAGGATGTGGGCGAGACGGTCGATGCCGCCCTGCGCGCGCTCGACATAGACTCGCGCATCGGTGGCGAGCGCCGTCTGGCGCAGGTTGTCGAGCGAGCTGCGCACCACCGCCAGCGGCGTGCGCAGCTCGTGCGACAGGCGCCCGGCCATCTGCTCCTGATACGAGGCGTAGTCGGACAGGCGCGCCAGCGCGCTCGATATGCCGCGCGCGAGGTCGCCGATCTCGTCGCGCGCGGCACTGCCCGCCAGCGGGCCGCTCATTCGTCCGTGGGCGTCGATCGCGCGGTCGGCGTCGTCGCGCAGCCGCCGGATGCGTGAGGTGAGCCATGTCGCGTAGGCCGTCACCGCGAGCGAGCCGACGAGAAGCGTGGCGAGCACGAGCGTGAACAGCCGCTCGAACGCACGGTTGCGCGTGGCGAGCACGGCGTTGGTGGTCTCCTCGGCGACGACCGCACCGCGCACGCGGTCACCGACCCAGATCGGATACGCGGCGCTGACGATCGTCACGCGCGGATCGACGCCGGCGCGGCGCGCGGTGGAGGCGATGCCGTCGAGCGCCGAGGCCACCTCTTCCCGCCCCGCCGCGAGCGTCGTCGCATCGTCCTCGCGGAAATCTTCGGCGGGCTGGTCCAGCACGCGCGCGTAGAGAGGGTGCAGCAGGCGCTCGACGCGACCGGCCGGCGGCAGGTCGGCGTCGGCGCGCTGCAACGACCCGGCGCTGGCGATCACCTTCTGCGCACGATCGACGACGCGAATGCGCGCGCGGGTGCGCGTCAATCCCTCGAGGATCTGCGCGAGCTCGACGGCACCGTCGCCTTGCGCGCGGGTCGCCACTGCGGCATCGACCATGTCGCGCGGCGGCGTGCCGTTCTGCATGAACCACGCCGGCGCGGCGTCGAACAGACGCGGCCGGTCGTGCAGCGCAGTCGCCACCGCTTGCGCGGTGCCGGCGAGGGCGCGCTCCTGCGCGGCGCGCAGCACGCCTTCGAGCTCGCGGATGTACGCGACCCCGAGGAACGGAATGGCCACGAACACCGTCAGCACGAGCAGCAGCTGCGCACGGATGCCGAGCGCGACCCGCGGCAGCGCGGTCGTGACCGGCCCCGCAACGGCGCTCATGCGTCGGGATCCCAGCGATAGCCGACGCCGTACACGGTGGCGATGCGATCGAACGCGGGATCGAGCGCCACGAACTTGCGACGGATGCGCTTGACGTGCGACGTGATCGTGCCGTCGTCGACCACGGTACTGGCTTCGCGCATCAGCTGCTCGCGGCTCTGCACATGACCCGGATGGCGTGCGAGCGCGTGCACCATCCAGAATTCGGTCAGCGTCAGATCGACGCGCGCATCTCGCCACCGCGCCGACATGCGCTTGACATCGAGGGTGAGCGCACCGCGCTCGATCACGTCCTCGGCGCTGGCCGGCACCGCCCCTAGGTCGCTGCGGCGCAGCAGCGCGGCGATCCGCGCCGCGAGGTGCGGCAGGCTCGCGTCCTTGGTCAGGTAGTCATCGGCGCCCGAGCGCAGCCCGGCGACGATGTCGTACTCCGAATCGCGCGCCGTCAGGAAGATGATCGGCAGCGCGGGCGAATGCGCGCGCAGCTCGCGCGTCAGCGCGAAACCGGCATCGGGATCGTCGGCAAGGCCGATGTCGATCAACGCGAGATCCGGCAGTCGCGTGCGAAACGCCGCCAGCGCCGCATCGCGCGTCGCGTAGGCGGCGACGTCGTAGCCATGCCGTCGCAGCGCGTCGGCGTAGTTGTCGCGAATCGCGGGCTCGTCCTCGACGATGGCAATGCGCCGTCCCATGCGCGCCGACTATACCGCAGCGCTCGCGCGCGAACGGGCGGCGCGCCGCCGCGCCATCGGTTCGCCATGATTGATCGCCGCTGTGCCCGCATTCGCGCCGCGCCACGACGCGATGCGCGCGCCTACTCGGCATCGCGGCGCAATGAAGCTCGCGACGGCGCCGCGCAGCGTTACCGGACGCTCGCGAGCGCGTAGCGGGCGGCGGCGGCCGGAGTGGCGTCGCCGCCGCCCGATGAGGGAGCCCGCCATGCATGCCCGTCCACGTCCGCCATCGCTGCCGCAGGGATGGCGCGGCATCGCCCGCCTCGCCGTCGATGCGCTCGTCGCCGGACTCATTGCGAGCGGCGTGCTGCTGCTCGCGGCGTTCGCCGCGGTGTCGCGCGCCGAGGCGGCGCCGACCGCCGCGACATCCCCAACGCATGCGACGCTGAGGCTCGCGGACGACGCCCTGCCGGCATTCGACGCGCCCCTCGTCGCCACCGAGGTCGACGTCAGCGTCGCCGGCATCGTCGCGCGCGCCACGGTCACGCAGCATTTCATCAACCCCACCGCGCAATGGCGCGAGGGGATCTACCTGTTTCCGCTGCCCGACCGCGCCGCCGTCGACCGCCTGCACATGCAGATCGGGGAGCGTGTCGTCGAAGGCGAGATCCGCGAGAAGTCGGACGCCCGCGCGACCTACGAGAAGGCCAAGGCGGCCGGCATCCGCGCGTCGCTGGTCGAGGCGCAGCGACCCAACCTCTTCACTGCGCGGGTGGCTCACCTCGGCCCGCACGAGACGGTGACGATCACGATCGAATACCAGGAGACCCTGCACTACGACCAGGGCAGTTTCACGCTGCGCGTGCCGCTCGCGATCACGCCGCGCTATACGCCCGCGGCGCAGCAACAGGTCGATGCGTCAGCCGGCGGCCAGGACGCCATCCCCGGTGCGCGCTTGCAACCGGTCGCGCAGTCGACGGGCGGCACCGACGACGAGCCGCTGCCCACCCCGCCGTTCCTCGCCCCGGGCTCGGCGCCCGCCAACCCCGTCGCACTGCACGTGAGCGTCGATGCCGGCTTCGCACTGTCGCAGATCGCCAGCACGAGTCACGCGATCGATGTCAAGGAAGACCTCCCGCACCGCTACGAGGTCACGCTCGCCGACGACGTCGTGCCCGCCGATCGCGATTTCGAGCTGGCGTGGACGCCCGAGGTCGGCAGCACGCCCGGCGCCGCGCTCTTCACCGAAAGCCGCGACGGCAAGACCTGGGCATTGCTGATGGTGCTGCCGCCGTCGACACCGGCCGCGGCACCGATCGCGCCGCGCGAGGCGATCTTCATCATCGATACGTCGGGCTCGATGAGCGGCGCCTCGATCACGCAGGCGCGGGAGGCCGTGCAGTTCGCACTCGATCGGCTGAAGCCAGGCGATCGTTTCAACGTCATCGAGTTCAACTCCGTCACGCGTCCGCTTTTCGGCGCGCCGATGCCGGCCGACCCCGGCACGCTGGCACGGGCGCGCGCGTTCGTCGACGGCCTGCGCGCCAACGGTGGCACCGAAATGAAGCCGGCGCTGACGATGGCGTTCAATGCGCCGCCGGCCGACGGTTATGTGCAGCAGGTCGTGTTCCTCACCGACGGCGCGGTCGACAACGAGCACGAGTTGCTTTCGCTCATCGCTGCGCACGCCGGCAGCCGGCGCCTGTTCACCGTCGGCATCGGCGCGGGACCCAACACGTGGTTCCTGCGCAAGGCCGCGCAAGCCGGGCGCGGCACGGCGACGTTCATTTCCGACGTGCGCGACGTCAAGGCCCGGATGACCGATCTCTACGCCAAGCTCGAGACACCCGCACTGACCGGCATCGACGTGACGTGGTCGGTGCCTGGCGACACTTACCCTCGTGCCGTTCCCGATCTCTACGCGGGCGAGCCGATCGTGATGACGGCGCAGTTCGCGACGCCGCTGGTATCGCTGTCGCTGACCGGCAAGCGCGGCGACGCGGTATGGGGCGAGCTGCTGCCGCTCGCGGCGGGCCAGCCGGCGCCGGGCATTGCCGCGCTGTGGGCGCGCGACCGGATCGAGGCGTTGTCCGA
The DNA here is from genome assembly GCA_036003195.1 of Casimicrobiaceae bacterium. Lineage (GTDB taxonomy): Bacteria > Pseudomonadota > Gammaproteobacteria > Burkholderiales > Casimicrobiaceae > VBCG01. Next base: position 7,341 of record DASYSP010000078.1, on the reverse strand, counting down.
TGCGATGCTCGATGGCGACAAGGAGGCGATCAGGCCGATGATCGTCGCCACGGCACTCGAGCACCACCTCGTCAGCGCGTTCACGAGCCTCGTCGCGGTGGATGTCACGCCGGCACAGCCGGCCGGTGCCGCCAGCCTGCCGTCGCCGGTTCCCCTCAACATGCCGGCCGGCTACGAAGATCCTGAAACGCTCGGAACGTTGCCGCAGACCGCGACGCCGGCGCCACTGCTGTTCACGCTGGCAGTCGTCCTGTCGCTGATCGCGTGCGCCGCGCTGGCCTTGTCGCGGCGCCGTCGCGCAGGCGCGATCTCGCTGGCCGCACGCGTGAAGGCGGCGCGCGAGTGGTGCTGAATTCGCGCACGCGCATCGATTCACCGCGGCGCGAAGTCGTCACGGCAACGCGGTCACAGCACGCGGTCGACGAGCGTCAATGCGGTGCGCGCCGTGCCACCGCGGATCGGGGAGGACCTTTCGGCCGGATTCACCGGGACGCACGCGCGGCGATGCGCGCGGCGGCGCGGCGCATGCTGCACGCGATTCTTCCGGCCGAGTCTTCCCCGATCCGCGGCACCCCGCGCGCGGCATGCGCTCGCGCGAAGGAAGCGCGGTGACACCGGGCGCGACCTGTGCCGAGTGGCCGCGTCGCCGAACGCCGACATCCGGTACCGCCGCCGGGCATGCCTGGCGGCTTCTCGCTGCGCTCGCCCTCGTCGCCGCTGCCTGCGCATTCGCGCGCGGTCTCTACCTCGAAGCCAAGGCAACGCTCGGCCAGGTCCTGCTCGAGCGCGCTTGGCTCGCGTCGAAGGCACGCGGCGAGGAAGTGAAGCCATGGCCCTGGGCCGACATGCATCCGGTGGCGCGGCTGCGCGCGCCCGCCCAGCATGCCGATTTGATCGTATTGGCGGGGGCGACGGGCCGCACGCTGGCGTGGGGGCCTGGACATCTCGACGGCTCGGCGCGTGCGGGCGAACCCGGCAACGCCGTGTTCACCGCGCATCGCGACACGCATTTCGCGTTCCTCGCCGGGGTGCGCCCCGGCGACCGGCTCGTCGTCGAGCGCCCGGATGGCGAGCAGGTGGATTTTCGCGTCGACGCGACGGCGGTCGTCAGCGTCGACGCGCTACGCCTGCGCGCGGTCACCGCACGCCCGACGCTGACGCTCGTGACCTGCTATCCGTTCGACGCGATCGCGCCCAACACGCGCTGGCGCTACGTGGTGAGCGCGACGCGAGTCACGCCGGCGGCGGGCGCCGCCGGCGCGTGACCGTCAATTGCCCCTGGGGACAACCGTCGGGGGAATCGAGGCGCGCGCCGTGGTCCCATCGACAGTCGCGCTGTCAGCCCCGCGTGAGGCACCCTGGTTCGGCAGATTGCTGCCGGTGCGATAGACCGGCGGCTGGTAGTTGTCACCCTTGGCCATCTCGTCTTTGGTGGCGCAGGCGGAGCAGAGGAGGACTGCCAGTATCGCGATCAGTTTCATGGGTGGTTTCCCTGGATAGTCGGTGTTCTTTGAATCGATTTCGCGGTCAGCGGCAATATACCCGAAATGACGGCCCGTCCGAGGGCCACTGGCCCCTACGGCTGACCCTCGAGCCCTGGCATGGTCCCCGCGATCGTGGAAATCATGCCATCCGGCGTGACCTTCAGGATGCGCCCGTTGCCGGTGTCGGCGATATAGATTATCCCCGCCGGATCGACGGCCACGCCCTGCGGAGAGTTGAGCAATACGCCGTCGTATTGCCATGACCCGCGGCAGCTACCTGCAATGGTGCGAATTGCACCCGCGGCGTCGACCTTGCGGATGCAGTTGTACACGGCGTCAGCTATGTAGAGACTTCCGGCCGCATCCCGCGCGACGCTGCCTGGCGCTCCAAGCCCGGCCGCCGTGGCCCGTCCACCGTCGCCGGAATACCGGCACCGAAACGACATGGCCTCCAGAATGGACCGCGTGGACAGCGCGGCGTCGTCGCCGGCGACCGTGAGCAAGGTTCCCTCCGACGTCAACTGGCGAACCCGGCAATAGCTGTCCCCGATGAAGACATTCCCGACGTCATCGACCGCAATCTGACCCGTCGCGCATACGCCCGCGCCACCGAACCCGGGCTGACATTGGAGTCTGGCGATCGTCGAGATCAGACCATCCGGCGCGACCTTGCGCAGCAAGCCATAGAAGTTGAGGACATAGAGGTCACCCGCCGAATCGACACCGATCGCGTACGGACTCGAGATCTGGGCGTCGATGGCGGGTCCTCCGTCGGTTTCGCGGTCGTCGCGGCCAGTCGCTCCGTTCGACGGCAGTATCGGCAATCCCGAATGAGTGTCGACCGGTACCGGAACGTCGAGCGCATCGTTCCCGACCTGCAAGCGGCTGGCGTCTCCATTGCCCGCCACCGTCGTGATCACGCCATGCACGTCGACCTTTCGCACCCGGTTGTTGAGCGTATCCGCGATATATAGGTCGCCCTGGTGGTCGATAGCAATCCCACTGGCCATCGTGGTGAACGAGCCGTCATAGCCGCCATCAAGGAACGACCTTTGGACCTCGCCGTCAGGTTCGACTATGGGTCCCGGCACGCCGGGCGCCGCGATGCCAATCTCCGCCAGTTCCGCCGGACCGCCATCGCCCGCGTATCCCGTCACGCCATTGCCCGCGAAGCGTGTCAGCAGGCCGTTCGCATCCACCTTGTAGATGGCGTTGCCGCTGCCGATATAGACGTTGCCGGCAGCGTCGGCGGCGATTGCGGCCGGCAACGCGATCGCCGACTTGGCGGCGACGGCCGGCGTGGGGATCGCCTCGCCAAGGCCGTCGTCGCACTTGGCGTTGAGGATGTAGTGGTTCTTGTCGCAGGGATCGTCGAGCCCTTGCGCGAGCGCAGGCAGCGGATCCGCCATCCACACGAGCGCCGCAATCGCAACCGTGATGCGAACACGATACATGGCAAGCTTCCTTCGACCGCCTGGCGCCGGCTCGGGGCGGATTCGGCACTCGCCGCACCCGTCCACGGAGCCTATGCAGCGCCCGGCATGGGATGCTCGGAGGGCCGCCTCGCCGTGCGCCGGTCGATGCCACCCATCTTAGGCGCGCGAATCAGGCAGGGGCGGCCCGTCATCGCTCACCTATCGAAATTCGCAATTTTTTGCCCGGACCGTCGCCCAACCGACGCCCAAACCGCGAAAATCCGCTGCATGCAATCCGACCCCACGCCGACGGCCTCGATCAGTCGCGTCTGGGAGCGCGCCCGCTCCGGCGACCTGCGTGGCGCCGCCCTTGCGGCGCGCGACGCCCTGCATTCGGTAGCCGGCGGGATGTCACGGGCGCACCGGGTGGAATTCCACCTGGTGGCCGCATCGTGCGCGATGCGCCAGGGTCATCATGCCGAGGCGTTGCGCGATCTCGACGATGCCGTCAAATGTGCCGATGTCGTGCCGCGCGACGAGGGCGCGGCCCTGCGCGTGGAAGTTTGGCGTGCGGAGCTTGCCTACTATCAGGGGCGCTACTCGGCGGCCAACGCGATCATCGATCGCGTGGTCGACAGCCTGGAGGCCCGCGGCGACCTCGCGTACGCCGCGTTCGCATTGCGCGTGCGCTTCGCGATCCTGCTGGCCCACGCCGAATACGAGGCGGTCGAGGCCGGCGCCGATCGCGCCATCCGCGATGCCGAAGCCAGTGGCGACGACTATGTGCTGGTGCAGGTGCTCAACGTGCTCGGCGCGACATGCTTCGACCGGGCGACCTCCAAGCTGCCCGATCCGCATGCACGCGCGCACCTGTCCGCGCTCGACCCGCGCGACACCGCGCCCATGGAGGAAGACGCGCGCGCCGCGCTGCACTACTTCGAGCGCGCCGGTGCGGTGGCGACGCGCGCGCACTACGAATTCGCGGCGTGGTACGTCGCCGGCAATGTCGAGCGGCTGCAGATCCTGCTCGGCAACGCCGAGCGCGCGGTACGCGCCATCCGCAGGCGCCTGAAGGCGATGCAGGCCATCGGCGCGCACTACGACGAAATCGTCACCCGTTCCAACCTCGCGTGGGGTTTGCGCGTGATGGGTCTGTATGCGGAAGCGCTGCACGAGCTCGATGCCGCGCTGGTGCTCGCACGCGACAGCGGCACGGCCAACGTGCTGCTCGAGTTCCTCGAGTACGATCGCTCGATCGTGCTCGCCGCGCTCGGCGACATGGTTGCGGCGCGCGCGAGCTATCGGCGGTACCTGCGGCTCGTGCATGGCTGGAACGCCGGCTTGCGCGACCGTCCCGCAGACGATCCGCCCGCGGCCAAGCAGAAGCGCCCGCTCGAACCCTATTTCCTCAAGGCCGCCGATCGCTACATCGAAGAGCACCTCGGCGAGACCATCTCGGTCGAGCAGCTCGCCCGCCATTGCGAAGTCAGCTGGCGCACGCTGCAGATGGCGTTCGCCGAGTATCGCGGGGTGACGGCCGTCGCCTTCATCCGCAACCGGCGGCTCGACGATGCGCACCGCATGCTGTGCGTCAGCGCCATGCCCGTGCACGCCGTCGCGCAGCGCTGCGGCTTCCGCAGCGCCACGACGTTCGCCTGCGAATATCGCAAGCGCTTCGGCATGCCGCCGAGCCAGGCCCGCCGCGTGGCGGCTGCCGGCGATGCGCGCGAGATCGCCGAACCGATTGCCGGCGTGAGCGACGGTCAATCCGGCGACGCGGGCCTGCGCATCGCGCGGACTGCGTAGCGGCGATATATCCCCGAGCTCCGACGTCCCGACGCCGCGCGCGACCGCTTGCCAGTTCGGTGGCGCTACGGCGGCCCGGGCACCATGGCGACGCTTGCCGCCGACGGCACACACGGCTCCGCCACGAACAGCTGGAACGGGTGAATCGCGTTGTCGTATCGCGCGTCCCAGTTGTTGCGGAGGATCGACGTGCAGGCCTCCGCGCGCCCGTCCGCGGACGGCGTGATCGTCCACATGACGAATGAATAGATGCCGGGCGGCCCGTCCGCACAGACCAGCGAGTACACGACGTACTCGTCCATCAGCGGGTTCCAGCCTGCGACGTCGCCCCTGCTGCAACTAATCGCCGGGTCCAGCGATGCCACGCGCAACTGCGCCGGAACCGGAGGCCCCTGGAAATCGTCGAGGTGGATGGTGTCCGGCATCGAGGCATTGAAATACCGCGATGGATCGTCCAGGAAACGCATGATCACCGGTCCGATCTGGAACGGCACGGTGTCGATCGTCCAGATATCGGTCTCGAGCGCCTCCGTCAGTTGCGCCGCGCGCGCGTTCGACGAAGGCACGCAGAACTCCACTCGCGTCACTACGTATCCGATGGCCGCCATGGCGTCGCGCCTGCGCTCGTCGGGCGTGTAGGCAAAGGCGACGGCGCCGTCACGTGCGTCGCTGGTCAGCCGCCAGACCGGCGCGAAATCGTCGGGACACCGATCGTCGGCATCCGGTGCGGTCGCATGGAACACGACACCTTCCTCGTGTGCGAACGCCGATCCACCGTGTTGAGCGCATTCGGCGGGCGTTCGCGAGTACAAATGCGTGAACCGTCCGCCCGGCCGCGCCGCCAGGAACACGCGGCAAATGGGCACGCCACCCCCCAGCGGCGCGTCGAGCACGCGATAGCGCTGCCCCGAACGCATCCATCCCGCGTACAGCTTCGCATCGAGCGCGGCGATCTCGGTGGAGCTCGCCGTCACGAAATAGCGTTCGTTGTCGAGCTGGTAGTACTCGACGGCTGTTCTGAGCTGCGGCGACGCTTCGGGACTTCCGCCGTCGTCGACCAGGGGAATGCACTTGGCGCCGGAATGATCCGGGCCCGACCAGAGAATATAGTGGTTCCTGGAACACGGCTCGTCGTCGGCGAACGCGGCGAAGGACACGCTCAGCGTGACCATGACCGTCACCAGGCGCGCAATCGTGCGTCGTGTCATCGGCCCCTCCCCAAGTGTCGACGGCGAATGCTAGTCCAAAAGGGGCCGCAGCAAAGGGGCGCCCCGGATGGGCCTATCGAAATTCGCAGAAATAGTCGCCGGCCATCGCGCCACTCACCGCGAAAATCTAGTCGGGAACCCGCAAGGCGCGTCCGGGAACCGCAGCGAACAGCGCCTGCGTCCACGGATGCCGGGGATGCGCGAACACCTCGCGGGTGGCGCCGGTCTCGACGATGCGGCCGCGCTGCATGACCGCGATGCGATCGCATAGTTGCGCGGCCACGCGTAAATCGTGGGTGATGAAAAGGATCGCGAGGTCGAAGCGGTCGCGGATGTCGGCCAGCAGCGCGAGCACGCGTGCCTGCACCGAGACGTCGAGCGCCGACACCGGCTCGTCGGCGATCAGCACCTCGGGCTCGAGCGCCAACGCGCGCGCGATGCACAGCCGCTGTCGCTGGCCGCCGGAGAATTCGTGCGGGTAGCGCAACAATGCGTTCGCCGGCAGTTGCACGAGATCCAGCAGTTCACGCGCCCGCGCCAGCGCGGCGTCGCGCGCAACGCCGTAGTTGAGCGGGCCTTCGATGATGGACTCGCCGACCGGCCGGCGCGGGTCCAGCGAACGGTAGGGATCCTGGAACACGATCTGCAGCTTGCGCCGCAGCGGCCGCAGCGCGGCGACACCGAGGTGCGCGATGTCGGTGCCATCGAGATCGATCGCGCCGGAAGTCGGCTCGATCAGGCGCGCGATCGAGCGCGCCACCGTCGACTTGCCCGACCCCGATTCGCCGACGAGTCCCAGCACCTCGCCGCGCCGCAGCACGAGACCGACGTCGGCGCAGGCGACGAACGCCGCACGCCTGGCCCACACGCCGCCGCGCACGGGCCACGCCTTGCCGAGCCCGCGAGCTTCGAGCACGGGCGCACCAACCACTGGCATGCGCAGCGGCGGCTCGAGGCTCGGCACCGATGCCAGCAGCATCCGCGTGTACGCATCGCGCGGGTGGCCGAGCACCGCGTCGCGCGTGCCGCTTTCGACGATCCGCCCGCGCTGCAATGCGACGACGCTGTCGGCGACCTCGGCGACGACGCCGAAGTCGTGCGTGATGAACAGAACGCCGGTGCCGCGCTCACCGGCCAGGCGACGGATGAGCGCGAGGATCTGCGCCTGCGTGGTGACGTCGAGCGCGGTGGTCGGCTCGTCGGCGATCAGCAGCTTCGGGCCGCACGAGAGCGCCATGGCGATCATCACCCGCTGGCGCATGCCGCCCGACAGCTGATGCGGGAAGTTGTCGACCCGCTTCTCCGGCGAGGGGATGCCGACGAGAGACAGGAGCTCGACGGCCCGTCGGCGCGCATCCTTACCGGAGATCTTCTCGTGGACCTGGAGCACCTCGGCAATCTGCCGGCCCACCGTCAGTACGGGGTTCA
>DASYSP010000077.1:0-15333 GCA_036003195.1 Casimicrobiaceae bacterium | reverse complement strand
AGCTTGTCGGCGGAATCGCTCTCGAGCTTGAGCGCCATCGCGGGCTCCGTGCGGCTGACCTCGGTCGCTGCCGCCTGCACCCATTGCTGCTGCTGCGGCGTCAGGCTGTTCCACGTCTTGTCGCTGACCCACAGGCAGTTGTTGTTCGCCTCGTGCTCGGTCATCGACAGGATCGGCGCCACCTCGTAGTGCTTGTTGGCCAGGTAGACGTTGACGCCGTTCTCGGCGACGTTGACGACGCCGGTCTGCAACGAGGTGTACACCTCGCCGAACGGCATGTGCACCGTCTGCGCGCCATAGGCCGGGAACAGCGTGTCCTCGGTCTTGGTGGCCTGCACGCGCACCTTCTGGCCCTTGATGTCGTCGATCGAATGCACTTCCTTCTTGCTGTACATGTTGCGCATGCCCATCGTCAGCAGGCCGAGCACCTGCGCGCCCTGCACCGAGTCCTTGACCATCGCCCGGAATTCCTGCGCGATCGCGGGATCGGCGAGCACCTTCATCAGGTGCGCCTGGTCGCGGAAGATGAAGTGCAGCGAGAACACGCCGGCCTGCGGCGCGACCGTCGACGCGTTGGCGGTGGACGTGATGACGAAGTCGATGTCGCCGGCGCGCATCTTCTGCAGCAGTTGCGGTTCCTGGCCGAGCTGGCCGCCGGGGAACTGATTGATGCTCATCGTGCCGCCGGAGAGCTCCTTCAGCTTGGCATCGAAGATGTTGCCGGCGATGCCATAGGCGGTGGACGTGGGCTGGTCGTACGCGAAGCTGAACGTCCGGTTTTGCGCGACGGCGGGAACGGCAAGGATTGACGTCACGGCAAGCGCGACGACGCCGAGCAGCGCGGTACGGCGATGGGATGCGATCTTCATCGTGGGTCTCCTCCTGAAGGTGGGTGCCCCGGATCTTCCAGTCCCGCTGTGGGCGAAGCCGCGCCAAACGATAGCGGGGCGCCGCTCACATTGCAATGGAAACCTTGCGCGGTGCGGCGCTGGCGGGTGCGCCAGCCGGGTCGCTGCCGCTCCAGGACCCCAGCGCGGCCTCAGCGCGGGCCGCCGCCATCGCCGGCCGCGGGTGCGCGGCGGCGCAGCACGACCAGGTTGCCGCCGATCACCAGCGCGGTGCCGGCGACGGTGTAGAGCGTGGGCACGTATCCCTCGAGCGCCGTCGACAGCGCGAGCGCCAGCACCGGCGTCGACACTCCCACGTACGACGCGCGCGCCATGCCCACCTTGCGCATCAGCTCGAGATACGCGACAAAAGCAATGACGCTGCCGAACAACGCGAGGTAGACGAGCGAACCGACGTACGCCGGTCGCGCGTCGAAGGTCCATTGCGCGCCGAGCCCCCATGCAAGGACAGCGGTCGCCAGCGCGCCGTAGAGCATCGACACGGCGGTGGTCGGCACGATCGCGAGGCCCCGCTGTTGTCCGCGCGACGCGACGACGTTGCCGAGCGTCGCCGCCACGGTGCCGGCGAGCGCCAGGCCGATGCCGACGAGCGTGTCGCGGTCGGCGTGGGCGACGCCCGCGATCTGCGGCAGGAACAGCAGTGCCACGCCGGTCACGCCGAGCAACGCGCCGAACATGGCCCGCGCGGTGATGGGCGTGCCGTGCACCACGCGCTGCGCGAAGAGGCTCATCAGCGTGAAGGTGGCGAACACCACGGCGACGAGCCCCGAGACCACATGCTGCTCGGCCCAGTAGATGAGGACGTAGTTGAGACAGAACATCAGCGTGCCCTGCAACGCGAGCCGCAGGTGGTCGGCGCCGGAGAAGCGCATCGGCCGCCGCGTCGCCACGCAGAACACCGCCAGCACGAGCCCCGCGGCGAGGAATCGCCAGGTCACCGACACCTCGGGCGCGACGGCACCGAGCTGGACGGTGATCACCAGCCACGTCGATCCCCCGATCGCCGTGCACACCGCGAACAGGGCGGCAGCGTTCACGGCTCCCCCCGAAGCGAGCTTCGCTCGCCTCCCCCCAATGGGGGGCACGCGCCTCGGGGCGGCCCTTCGGCGCTCGGCTCCCCCCGCAGCGAGCTTCGCTCGCCTCCCCCCACAGGGGGGCGAGCACCTTGGGGCGGCCCTGCGGTGCTCGGCTCCCCCCGAAGCGGGCTTCGCTTGTCCACGATGCTCATGCCGCCCGCAGCGCGTCGACGATCTTCATCCGTGCGGCACGTGCGGCGGGGAGGAAGCCACCGACGAATCCCATCGCCAGCGCGAACACCAGCGCGGCGACGACGATGCGCGGGGTCAGCGAGAACGAGAACGCGACCTCGGCGAACGTCTGGAAATTGGTGGTGGAGATCGACAGCGCCTGCATGAACGACGCCGCGACGACGCCGACCACGCCGCCGACGAGGCCGAGCAGCAGCGACTCGAGCATGAACGCGGCGAGGATCGCCGCGCGCGAGAAGCCGAGCGCGCGCAGCGTGCCGATCTCGCCGGTGCGCGACGCGACGCTCGCGTACATCGTGATCATCGCGCCGATGATCGCGCCGATCGAGAAGATCACCGAGATCGATACGCCAAGGTAGTCGATGAACTTCGCCAGTGCTTCCGACTGCTCGGCATAGAAGCGCGACTCGCGCTTGGCTTCGACCGTCAGGCGCGGGTCGGTCTCGAGCGAGGTCTTGACCGCATCGAAGGCATCGGCGTCGACCAGGCGGAAGATCACCGCCGAGAACGTCTGCCGGCGGAACGCCTGCATCATCTGCTCGGCGTCGCCCCACACCTCGGAGTCGAAGCCGCTGTGCCCGGCATCGAACACGCCGACGACGGTCCAGTCGCGCTGCGCGAAATGCAGGTTCTCGCCAAGCCCCGCATGCTGGAATCCCTGTGCGATGCTGCGCCCGGCGACGATCTCGGACGTGCCCGGCGTGAACATCCGGCCCTCGACGACCTGCACCTGCGGCCGCAGCGCGAGCCCCGCCGGGGTGACGCCGCGGATGACGACGTTGGACGGCTTGCCGCTCGCGCGCTTGGGCAGGTTGATGAGCACCACTGGCTCGCGCGACACGAGCTTCCGGCCGTCGACGCCGGCGGCGATCTGCGGCAGGCTCTCGATCACGGCCGCCGATGGCCGGTCGATGCTGCTCTGCACCTCGGTCTGCGACGCGCGGCGGATGACGATCACGTTGTCGTCGCGGCCCGTCGCCACCATCGTCTTCTCGAGGCCCGCGGACAGCATCAGCACGGTGGTGAACACGTACACGACCAGCGCCATGCCGCCGGCGGTGAGCAGCGTGGTCAGCTTGCGCGCCGAGACGTTGCGCGCAATGTAATTGAGCGGAATCCTCACGTCGATGCGATGCGCCTCAGGCGATGGCGCGCAGGCCGTCGATGATCCGCACGCGCGCCGCGCGCCACGCCGGGATGCCGGCGGCGACGACGCCGACCAGCACGGCGGCGGCCAGCTGCATCGCCATCGTCGCTTCGGAAACGTTGAATACCGGGAACAGCGTGCCCATCGCGCCGGCGAACGCGTGCGCCAGCGGAAAGGTCAGCGCGATGCCGAGGAGGCCGCCCAGCAGCGCGATGCCCAGCGACTCGGCGAAGATCAGCCACGCCACGTAGCCGTTGCCGAAGCCGAGCGCCTTCATCGTCGCGTATTCGGAGTAACGCTCGCGGGCGGTCATGGCCATCGTGTTGGCCATCACCGCCATGATGATGACGATGACCACGAACGACACCGCCTGGATCGCCAGCAGGATCGCCTCGGTCATCGCCACGAAGCCGAGCTGGAACGCCTTCTCGGTCTCGGTCAGCGTCTCGGCCAGCGAATTGCGGAACGTGGCGTCGATCGCCTGCGAGATCTCCGCGGCGCGCGTCGGGTCACGGATCTCGACGATGTAGACGCCGACCTGGTCGCCGCGCTTCGGATAGCGCTGCTTGATCGTCTCGTTGAGGAGCTTCCAGTGGAAATAGAACTGGGTCTCGTCAGTCTTGGCGTCGACGCCGTCGTAGATCGCGCGCAGCGTGAAGGTCCAGGTGCCCGGAAAGATCGTACCGCGGATCGGGATCTGGTCGCCGAGCTTCCAGCCGTACTGGTTGGCGAGCTTGCGTCCGGCGACCGCGCCGTTGCGGTCGACGAGAAACGCCTTGCGCTCGGCCGGATCGATGACGAACTCCGGGTACATGTCGAGGTAGGTGTCGACGTCGATGCCGAACTGCGGAAAGAAGTTGCGCTCGTTGATGTAGACGCCGCCGAACCAGTTCGCCCACGACACCCCGCTGACGCCGTCCACCTGCCGCAACTTCTGCGCGTAGGTGAGCGGCAGCGGGAACACCAGCGAGATCGCGTTGCGGGTGACGAGCCGCGTCGACGACGTCGCCTCGGCGCCCGCGTACCACGCCTCGACGATCGTGCGCAGCAGGCCGAACGCCGTGATCGCGACGACGATGCCGACCACAGTCAGCGTGGTGCGCAGCTTGTGGCGAAACATGTTGCGCAGGACGAGCAGGGCGAACATGGGGAACCGGTGTCCGACGCCCGTGTCAGGCGTCGACCAGCACGCCTTTCTCGAGATGCACGAGGCGCCGCGCATGCTCCGCGGCCTTGGGATCGTGGGTGACCATGATGATCGTCTTCGCAAGCTCGCGGTTGAGGCGCTCCATCAAGCCCAGGATTTCCTCCGCCGTGGTGCGGTCGAGGTCGCCCGTCGGCTCGTCGGCGACGATCAGCGTGGGATCGGTGATGAGCGCGCGCGCGATCGCCACCCGCTGCTGCTGGCCGCCGGAAAGCTCGTTGGGATAGTGGTCCATGCGGTCGCCGAGTCCCACCAGCTCGAGGCAGGTGGCGACGCGCTCGCGCCGCTCGCGACGCGTGAGCGAGGTGAGATGCAGCGGCAGGTCGACGTTCTGGAACGCCGTCAGCACCGGCATCAGGTTGTAGAACTGGAAGATGAAGCCGACGTGCGCGGCGCGCCATGCGGCGAGGTCGGCGTCGGCCAGCCGCGCGATATCGACGCCGGCGACGCGGATCGAGCCCGCGCTCGGCTTGTCGATGCCGGCGACCAGATTGAGCAGCGTCGACTTGCCCGACCCCGACGGCCCCATCAGCGCCACGTAGTCGCCTTCGTTGACCACGAGGTTGATGTCGACCAGCACCGGGATCACCTGGTCGCCGCGCGTGTAGTACTTCGAAAGCCGCTCGATCGCCACCAGCGCGACGGCGTCGGCGTCGCGACGTCCGCTCTGCACCGCGGTCGCCATTGGGCTGTCGCGCGCCGCTATTTGACCGCGCCGCGCACGCGCGCGTCCGTCGCGAGCTTCGCATCCGGCTTCAGCACGACGCGATCGCCGGCATTGATCGCACCGGTGACGGCCGTGAGGTCGCCGACCTTGATGCCCGGCTTCACCGCGACGACCTGCGCCCGATCGGCCTTGACCACGAACACCACCGGCCTGCCATCGCGCTCGACGATCGCGTCGGTGGCCACCGCCGTCAGCGGCTTCTGCTGCTCGGGCGTCACGTCGCGCGTCAGGAACGTCACCTTGGCGCTCATTTCCGGCAGGATGCGCGGATCGATCGCGTCGAACTTGACCTTGGTCATCACCGTCGCCTTGGCGCGGTCGATCGTCGGCACGATGCGGCTGATGTGGCCGCGAAAGCGCATGTCGGGCAGCGCGTCCAGCGCGATCTCCGCCGACTGGCCGACCTGGATCTTGGCGAGGCTCGATTCCGACACGTCGGCTTCCACCTCGAGCGTGCTCATGTCGGCCATGTTGACCACCGCGCCCTTCGAATCGACGGCGCTGGAGAACGGCGTGACCATGTCGCCGACGTTGGCGCTCTTCGACAGGATCACGCCGTCGAACGGGGCGCGGATCTGCGTGTAGTCGACGTTCACTTCGGCATTGCGCGCGGAGGCCTGCGCCGCCGCCACCTGCGCCTGCGCGCTGGCGACGCCCGCCACCGCGCGGTCGACGCGCGCCTGTGCGGTGTCGAGCGCCGACTTGGAGATGAAGTTGCGGTCGACGAGCTCCTGGTTGCGCTTCAGCTCGACACGCGCGTTCGTCTCTTCGACGCGCGCCTGCTCGACCATCGCGCGCGCCGCCTTGACGTTGGCCTCGGCGGTCTGCGCCTGCGCCACCACGTCGCGGTCGTCCAGCCGCGCGATCACTTCGCCGGACTTGACGCGCGAGCCCTCGGCGACGCCTAGCCATTCGAGGCGTCCGGTGGCCTTCGAGGCGATCGCCGCCTTGCGCTGGGCGACGACGTAGCCGGTGGCATTGAGCACGGCAAACTGCTGCGACGGATACGTGACCGTCACCGCGGTCGTCTGCACGTCGAACACCTTCGGCCGCGTCGCGAGATAGCCGGCCACGGCAACCACGCCGGCGCCGATCACGCCGAGCGTGATCCAGCGCCCGCGCCGGCTGCGGCGGATCGGCGCCAGGCTGCGGTCGATCTTGAGCTTCGACAGGTCGGGTTCGGCCATGCGCGCAAAAAAATGGGCCGGCGTGGCGCCGGCTGGAACGTCGATTCTACGCTTCGCGCGCCGCGCGCCGCGTGCCGCGCGGCGTTGCCGGACCCACGCGTCCGCCCGCGCGGCGAGCGGCCTTCAGCTCCAGCGGAAAAACAGCAGCGACCACGCGCCGGCGACGGCGGCGACGGCGCAGCCGAACGCGAACGTGGCCGCCACGCGCCGCGCCGGACGGTCGACGTCGGCGAGTTGCAGCCAGGCGAGGCGCAAGCTCCACAGCGCGCCGATCGCGAGCACGATGGCGCGCAGCGCGGGCACCGCGCCGGTGCCGATGCCCTCGGCCCTGGCGAGCGTCACCGTGAGGCTGGAAAGTCCGAGGAACACGCCGAGGCCTGCAAGCGGAATCAGCGCATGCGCCAGTCGCACCGCGTGCAGGCGGCGATCGCTCGCGTAGACGCGCGCGGCCAGCATCAGTGCCGACCACACCGCCGCGGCCACGACCAGCGCCGTGGCGACGATATAGCCGACGACGAGCATGCCGTCGAGCCAGGTGAACACGTCGTTGGCCTCGGGATAATGCGTGAGCAGCCACCACGGCGCATTGTCGGCGAGCAGCCATTGCGGGCCATGGTCGATGACGAGCCCCGCGGCGGCGAGCTTGAGCTGCACGAACCACGGGCTCGCGTTCCAGTGGAACGCGCCGATCGCGAGGCCGACGAGGCCGAACACGATCAGCACCGCGTCCCATGCCGACGCCTCGCGCGTGCCGAGTGCCGCGACTTCGCGATTGGGCGGCCGCCAGGCCGCCTCGACGGCATCGAGGTGGCCGCTGCAGCGCCCGCACATGTGGCATTCGGACGGCCCCGTCATGCGCTTGATGCGCACCAGCGGCGCGCAGTTGACCGGGTGGATCGCGACGTGTCCGGCATTGCGCGCCCAGGCTTCGCGGTCGACACGGAAGTGCACGGGCGCGACGCGCGACAGCACCGCGAACACACCGTTGACCGGGCAGAGGTAGCGGCACCACACGCGCTTCTCGCGGCCGTAGACGAAGCCCACGCCGATCGCCGCCAGCGTCGACCCGCCGAGCACCAGCAACGCCGCGCGCGGATATTGATAGACGCTGACGAGCTGGCCGAACACCGTCGTCAGTGCGAACGCGACGAATGGCCAACCGCCCCATTTGAGCCAGCGCGGCACTGCGCGATGCAGGCCGAAGCGACTCGCCGTCTCGGTGAGCTTGCCTTCCGGGCAGACGAGGCCGCACCAGCTGCGGCCGACGGCGAACATCGACAGGATGACGAACGGCCACCACGCGCCCCAGAACGCCCATTGCGCGAAGACCGTGACGTTGTTCAGCGCGCGCGCGTCGTTGCCGGGCAGCGGCATCAGCGCGGGCACCACGAGCAGCACCGCGTAGACGGCGACGACGATCCATTGCGCGCTGCCGATCAGTGCCGGATGCCGTCGCAGCCACTCGCCGTAGCGAGCGATCAGCGTCGACGGCGTCGCGCGCGCCGTGCCGCCGGCGATCGTCAGCGTGCTCACGCGCGCAGCGCCTGCGCCGGCGCGCGGGGTGCACGCAGGCACCACCCGATGACGATCCAGTACACCGCAAGGCAGATCACCGGCAGCAGCGCCGGCTGCGCGCGATAGCCCGTCATCGCCGCGACGAAACCGCCAAAGCGGGACGAATCGTCGAGCAACGCCGTCGTGTTCCAGATCTGGTCCGCGATCGGCGGCAGGATGCCGGCGGCGATCAGCTTGTCGAGCGCCGAGACGAGCAGCCCGCCGGCGAGCAGCAGCAGCAGGATCTCCGACACCTTGAAGAACACGCGCCACGACAGGAAGCGCCCGCCCTGCTGCAGCAACCAGAACGTCGCCCATGCGGCGGCGATGCCGAATCCCACCACCGCCAGCAGCTGGTGCAGCGCCATCTGCTGCATGCCGACGCCGTAGAGGAAGACGACCGTTTCCGCGGTCTCGCGGCCGATCGCCAGCGCCACGACCACCGCCATTCCCCACCAGTTCGCGGCATCGGCGTTGCGCCGCATCCGCTGCTCGAGATCGCTCTTGAGCGTGCGCCCGTGACGGCGCATCCAGAACACCATCTGCACGATCAGCGCCGAGGCGATGAGCATCATCGCCGTCTGGAAGTAGTCGAGCCCGTCAGCCGAGAGGAAGCGTGCGACACCGAGCATGGCCGCCGCCAGCGCCAGCGCGATGGCGACGCCGGCGGCCACCCCCGCCCACAGGTAGCGCCGGCCGATCGCCGCGTCCGGCTGGCGCTTGAGCCAGGCGTACACGATGCCGACCACGAGCAGCGCTTCCGCCGATTCGCGCCAGACGATGAAGATTGCGTTGCCGAGCATGGCGCTATCTGGCGATGATGCGGCCCTTCGACGTATCCGGATGGAAGTCGTCGAAGAACGGATACTCGCCCGGCTTGAGCGGGTTGATCACCACCGACGACGACGCTCCGGGGCCGAGCACCTTCTCGACCTTGAGCGGCAAGCTCTCGAATTCCATCGGCGTGCGGCCTTCGTTGGCGATTTCGATCTTGATGCGCTTGCCGGCCGGCACTTCGAGGTTGGGCGGCGTGAACACGCCGTCGCGTGCCACGATCTTCACCTTGACGACGTCGTCGGCCGCGGCGATCGGCGCGGCCAGCGCGAGCGCGGCGACGCCGAGCCAGAGCGGTACGCGCACGACCATTTCAATAGCCGCCCTTCTTGCCCGTTCCCGCGTAGGTGAAGTCGTATTCGAGCGTGAACGGCGCGAACCACGGCGCGACGCCCGTTTCCTTGTCGACGTGACGGCCGAACATCGCGTGTGCGCCGCCGCCCGGAGGGGCGATGGTCAACTTGAGCCTGTAGCGGCCCGGACCGGCGAGCTTGACGTTGTCGCCGTAGTGCGGACCGTCGTTGGCGACCATGGCCATCATCGGCCCCTTGATCACGTCGTTCGCGCCCTGCTTCGTCAATTCGTATTGCACGTCGAGGTAGGGGACCCAGGTGCCGTCGGCGAAGCCGTTGACGTTCTTGTCGGTGGCGTGGATATCCGCTTCGAGATGGATGTCGGAGGCCTTGGCGTCGCGCATCAGGCCGGCAGGCTCCATCGCGATCGGCTGCAGATAGACCGCCGCGACCTCGATGCCGGCATGGATCTGGGGCTTGCCGATCGGGTACTCGAGCGCCATGGCGGGACCCCACGCCAGGAGGAACCCGACGCCGATCGCGAGACTCGTCCAGTGTTTATATGTAAGTATCTGTTTATAAGGCATTTTGCCGATAGGCCACGGCATCGAGCGGGCCACTGCCTGAAAGCGCCAACCATAGCAGTGCCGGCCCGAGTTGTAAATAGGAATGATTTGCGTTCAGAAACGTTTCGGCGTAGAGTGGCCGCACCTGACGCCACGTCTTCGCCCTCCATGTACGTCTGTCTCTGCAACGCCATCACCGATCACGAGATCCGTTGTGCCGCCGATCTCGGCGCCCGCTCGCTCGACGATCTCTCGGCGACGCTCGGCGTCGCCACGTGCTGCCGCCGCTGCGCCGACTGCGCGCGCGGAGTTCTCGACGAGCATCTCGCGTCGGCCGCCTGCGCCGCCGGCGACGACTGACATTCCCGCACGCGAAATAGAATCATTCCGCGCTTTGCGGTGCGGAACGCGTTGACTTACCATCGTCGCCAACGGCATGCGCGCCCGTCGCGCGCATGCGCGGCCGGGGAGCAGCCATGCAAGGCGACAGGGAAGTCATCCGCCATCTCAACGCAGTGCTCGTCAACGAGCTCACTGCGATCAACCAGTATTTCCTCCATGCGCGGATGTTCGGCAACTGGGGCTACGGCCGACTGGAGAAGCACGAGCGCGACGAGTCGATCGACGAGATGAAGCACGCCGATGCGCTGATCAAGCGCATCCTGTTCCTCGACGGGCTGCCCAACCTGCAGGACCTGCACAAGCTGCGCATCGGGCAGAACGTCAAGGAGGCGCTGGAATGCGACCTCGCACTCGAGCGCGACGCGCATCCCGCGCTCAAGGCCGCGATCGCGCATTGCGAGACGGCCGGCGACTACGTTTCGCGCGAGGTGTTCGAGGAGATCCTCGAGTCGGAAGAGGAGCACATCGACTTCCTCGAGACGCAGCTGTCGGTGATCGCCGACATCGGCGTGCAGAACTACATGCAGTCGCAGCTGCGCGCCGACGACGACTAGGCGCGACGGCTAGTGCCGCGCCGCGCGGCGCGCCGACGCGATGCCGCGCGCGCGCAGCGTGATCGCCACGAGGCCGGCGGCGATGAGGCCGATCCCGGTCCATTCGTGCGGCGCCAGCCGCTCGCCGAACACGATCATCGACAGCACGAGCGCGATCGCCGGAATCGCCAGCATGTTCATCGACGCCGTGCCCGCCGGCATCCGGCGCAGGATGGCGAGCCACATCAGGAAGCCGAGCGCCGTCGCCACCGTGCCGACCTGCACCAGCAGCAGCGCCTGCGTCACGCTCCAGCGCGGCGCCGGGACGTCGAGCAGGAACGGCAGCGCGACGAGCGGCAGCGCTCCCACTGCCATCTGCCAGGCGATGAAGTTGGTGGCGTCGACGCCGACGCGGCGCTCGTAATACTTCAGCGCGACGCTGCCCGCGGCCCAGGCGAAGCCCGAGAGCACGGCATAGCCGCGTGCCCAGAGGTCGCCCTGCCAGTTCCAGGGCGCGACGACCAGCGTGAGGCCGGCCAGTGCCAGCACGATGGCGACCCACTGCGTGCCGCGCACGCGCTCGCCGAGCACGGGCGCCGCGATCAGCAGCGTCCAGAACGGCATCGTGAACACGAGCACCGAGGCGCGGCCGGCGCCGCCACCCGCGATGGCCATCGTCGTCGCGCCGAAGTTGAGCGTGGTCTGGAAAAAGCCGGTGACCACGATCGGCCACCACGCGCGCGGCCAGCGCAGGGTGCGGGTCGCTGCGAGCCATGCGAACAGCGACGCCACGGCCAGCGCCGTACGCTGGGCGTTGAATGCCACCGGGTCGGCGTCCACCAGCGCGAGCTTGATGAAGATCCAGTTGCTGCCCCAGATCAGCGTCAGCAGCGTGAGCAGTGCGTAGGCGCTGCGGCGCGCGTCGCGCGGCGGCGTCGCGCTCACGTCGACGCCATCGCTTCGCGGACGAAGGTTTCGACGATTTCCGCCACTGCCCGCGGCTGGTCGTGGTGCAGCATGTGCCCGGCGTCGGCGACGGTAACGAGGCGCGCATGCGGCACGTGGCGTATGCGCTGGGCGATCTCGGCGTTGCCGTCGCCGCCGTGGGCGAGCCACGCGGGAATGCGCGACCCGGCGGCCGCGACCCACAGCACCGGCGCACGGATCTCACGCCAGATCGCCTCGATCTCCTCCATCCGGTAGACGGTCGGAAACGGCAGCTTGTGGCGCGGGTCGGCGCGCAGCCGCGCGCTGCCGTCGGGGAGCGTTTCCGCCCACTCGCCGGCGAGGTATTCCGCCTTGTCGCGCGGCAGGCGGGGGTTGTTCCGCTGCAGGCGGTCGGCAACCGCGGCGAGGCTCGCATACGGCGCGAGCGTCGGCGGGTGTTGCAACGCGTCGAGCCACGCCACGAGCTTCGCCGGCGCGGCGGCCGGCGATTCCGCGGGTATGCCGAAGCCGTCGAGCGCGATCACCGACGCCACGCTCGCGGCGCGCACGCCCGCGTGGATCATCGCCACGTTGGCGCCGAGGCTGTGGCCGACGAGATGCACGCGCTGGTGCGGCACGAGCGCGCGCAGCAGGCAGTCGAGGTCGGCGACGTAGTCCTGGAACCAATAGCCGTCGCGGCGCCACGTGGTGCGCCCGAAGCCCTGCCAGTCGGGCGCGATCGCGCGCCAGCGGCCGGCGAACGCATCGACCATGAACTGGAACGAGGCCGCCACATCCATCCAGCCGTGCAGGAGCACGATCGGCGGCGCCGACGCGTCGCCCCATTCGAGCACGTGGTAATCGATGCCGCGCACGTCGAC
Source organism: Casimicrobiaceae bacterium (assembly GCA_036003195.1). Lineage (GTDB taxonomy): Bacteria > Pseudomonadota > Gammaproteobacteria > Burkholderiales > Casimicrobiaceae > VBCG01. Next base: position 2,902 of record DASYSP010000077.1, on the reverse strand, counting down.
GATGTGCGACCGCGGCTGCGTGCGGACGACGTGCATGTCGCGCGTCAGGCGGAAATGGCCGTGCCTTCCCGCCGCGTTGCGCGTGTCACTTGCGGGCGCACAGACCGCGCCCGTCCTGCCATCCGGTGCGATAGTTGCCATCGCCGCTGAAGCGCGCCGAGTCCTTGCGCTCGGGACCGGTCGCGCTGGCGCAGCCGTCGGCGTAGCCTTGGCGGTAGGGCAACGGAAAACCGTCGAGATTGATCTTCGGCTTGGGCGGCTCGACGTTGCGCGGCACCGGCGGCGCCGGTTCCGGTGACGGTTGCTCGAGCGCACCGGGGCCGGCGCAGCCGGCGACCAGCAACACACCACACAACGACAACGCGAGCCTGCGCGCGCGCGGCGGACTGAACGGATTTCGCATGGCGATCGATTCGGCGCACGCATCGGCGCGGTAAAATTCTACACCGCCCGGCACCGCCATGTACGCACCGACCTTCGTCCACCTCCGCCTTCACAGCGAATACTCGATCGTCGATGGCACGGTGCGCATCGACGACGCGATCGCCGCGGCCGTCGACGACGGCATGCCGGCGCTGGCGCTCACCGACCTCGCCAACATGTTCGGCCTCGTCAAGTTCTACCGCGCGGCGCGCGGCGCGGGGCTGAAGCCGATCATCGGTTGCGATGCCTGGGTCACGCACGAATCGTCGCGCGACCAGCCGTACCGGATCCTGCTGCTGGCAACCTCGCACGCGGGCTACCTCAAGCTCTGCACGTGGCTCACGCGTGCCTATCGCAGCAACCAGCATCGCGGCCGTGCGGAAATGCGCCGCGAGTGGTTCGACGAGGGCACCAGCGGGCTGATCGCACTGTCCGGCTTCCGCGAGGGCGACGTCGGCCAGGCGCTCGCCCACGGCAACGCCACGGCGGCGGCCAGCGCCGCGCGGGCCGCCCTCGCGCGCTTTCCGGGCCGCTACTACCTCGAGGTGCAGCGCGCCGGCCATGCCGACGACGACACGCTGGTGGACGCCACGCTGCGTCTCGCCGCCGAACTCGACGCGCTGGTGGTGGCGACGCATCCGGTGCAGTTCCTGCGCCGCACCGATTTCCGCGCGCACGAGGCCCGCGTGTGCATCGCGCACGGCGACCTGCTCGCCGATTCGCGCCGGCCGCGGCGCTACTCGCCCGAGCAATACTTCACCACGCAGGCCGAGATGGCGGCCAAGTTCGCCGACCTGCCGCAGGCGCTCGCCAACAGCGTGGCGATCGCGCAGCGCTGCAGCGCGGCGATCGAGATCGGCCGCAACCACCTGCCGGCGTTCCCCACGCCCGAGGGCGTCACGCTCGACGCGCACCTGCGGGCCAAGGCGGAAGCAGGCCTCGACGCCCGCCTCACGCAGCTCTACCCGGACGCCGCCGCACGCGAGGCGAAGCGCACCACCTACGCCGCGCGCCTTGCGTTCGAGATCGGCACCATCGTGCAGATGGGCTTCGCCGGGTATTTCCTCATCGTCGCCGACTTCATCGAGTGGGCGAAGCACAACGGCGTGCCGGTGGGGCCCGGCCGCGGCTCGGGCGCGGGCTCGCTCGTCGCCTACAGCCTCGGCATCACCGATCTCGATCCGCTGCGCTACAACCTGCTGTTCGAGCGCTTCCTCAATCCCGAGCGCGTGTCGATGCCGGACTTCGACATCGATTTCTGCCAGGACGGCCGTGATCGCGTGATCGAATACGTGAAGCAGAAGTACGGCGCCGACTCCGTATCTCAGATCGCCACGTTCGGCACGCTCGCGGCGAAGGCCGCCGTACGCGACGTCGGCCGCGTGCTCGACCTGCCGTACTCGTTCGTCGATGGCATCGCCAAGCTGATTCCCTTCCAGCCGGGACGGACCGTCACCTTGCGTCATCGCGAGGGTGAGCCCGAGCCCAACGTCATCTACGCGCGCGACACCGAGCCGCTCATCGAGGCGCGCGAGCGCGAAGAGGAAGAGGTGCGCGAGCTCCTCGCGCTCGCCGAGGAGCTCGAAGGACTGCCGCGCAACGTGGGCATGCACGCCGGCGGCGTGCTGATCGCGCCGGGCAAGCTGACGGATTTCTGCCCGCTGTACGTGCCCCCCGGCGCCGAAGCGCCGGTGTCGCAGTTCGACAAGGACGACGTCGAGGCGGTCGGCCTCGTGAAGTTCGACTTCCTCGGCCTCACGACGCTGACGATCCTCGACTGGACGCTGCGCTACGTGCGCAGGCTCGATCCGTCGGCCACGGAAGCGCTCGAGACGCTTCCGCTCGACGACAAGGCCGCGTACGACGTGTTTCGCACGGCCAACACCGCCGCGGTGTTCCAGTTCGAATCGCGCGGCATGCGCGACCTGCTCGTGCGCGCGCGTCCCGACCGATTCGAGGACATCATCGCGCTCGTGGCGCTGTACCGGCCGGGACCGATGGACCTCATCCCCGACTACGTCGACCGCAAGCTCGGCCGGCAGCGCGTCGAGTACCTCGACCCGCGCCTCGAGCCCATCCTCGGCCCGACGTACGGCGTGATGGTGTACCAGGAGCAGGTGATGCAGATCGCGCAGGCGATCGGCGGCTACTCGCTCGGCGGCGCCGACCTGCTGCGCCGCGCGATGGGCAAGAAGAAGCCCGAGGAGATGGCGAAGCATCGCATCATCTTCCGCGAGGGCGCCGCGAAGAACGGCGTTGCCCAGGCGAAAGCCGACGCGGTCTTCGACACGATGGAGAAGTTCGCGGGCTACGGCTTCAACAAGTCGCACGCGGCCGCGTATGCGCTGGTCGCGTACCAGACGGCGTACTTCAAGGCGCACGACGCCGCTGCGTTCATGGCCGCCAACCTGTCGCTCGTCATGGACGACACCGACAAGGTGAAGATGCTCTACGACGACAGCGTCGACCACGGCCTCAC
>DASYSP010000076.1:0-20836 GCA_036003195.1 Casimicrobiaceae bacterium | reverse complement strand
GCACGCGGTGAAGCCCGAGCCGCACAACGCGATGCCGCAGGCCGCCTCGGCGCACGACACCTTCTGGGATTTCGTGTCGCTGATGCCGGAATCGACGCACGTGCTGATGTGGGTGATGTCCGATCGCGGCATTCCGCGCAGTTACCGGATGATGCAGGGATTCGGCGTGCACACCTACCGCTTCGTCAACGAGCGCGGCGCGTCGCAGTTCGTCAAGTTCCACTGGACGCCCAAGCTCGGCACGCATTCACTGGTGTGGGACGAGGCGGTGAAGATCGCCGGCGCCGACAGCGACTTTCATCGTCGCGACCTGTGGGAGGCCATCGAGGCCGGTGAATATCCAGAATGGGAGCTCGGCGTGCAGGTTTTCAGCGACGCGGACGCCGAGAAGTTCAGCTTCGACGTGCTCGACGCGACCAAGATCGTGCCCGAGGAGCTGGTGCCGGTGCAGCCGCTCGGCCGCATGGTGCTGGATCGCAATCCGGACAACTTCTTTGCGGAAACCGAGCAGGTGGCATTTTGCGTCGCGCATGTCGTGCCTGGGATCGACTTCAGCAACGATCCGCTGCTGGCGGGACGCATCCATTCGTACATCGACACGCAGATCTCGCGCCTGGGAGGACCGAACTTCCACGAGATCCCGATCAACGGTCCCATCGTGCCCGTCCACAACAACCAGCGTGACGGCATCCATCGCCAGGCGATACCGCGAGGGCGCGTCGCGTATGAACCGAACTCGCTCGGAGGCGGCTGTCCGTTCCAGGCGGGCGTCAAGGGATTCGTCTCGTTTCCGCAGCCGGAGAATGGGGACAAGCTGCGCGGCAAGCCGGAGAAGTTCGCGGAGCACTACGCGCAGGCCACGCTTTACTGGCAGAGCCTCACCCCATGGGAGCGCAATCACCTGGTGGGCGGCTTTCGCTTCGAACTGTCCAAGGTGACAGTGCCCGCCATCCGGGAGCGGATGGTGGCGTCCCTCGTCAACGTGTCGCAGGATCTCGCGAAGGCGGTTGCGGACGGTCTCGGCATCGCCGTGCCGAAGGCGCTGCCCAGGGCGATCGCCCGCGCGCCCCAGCCCGAGGTCACCCAGTCGAAAGCGTTGTCACTGACGGCACATCCGGGTGCCGGCGGCATCCGCACGCGCAAGGTCGCGATGCTGGTCGCCGATGGCGTTGCAGGCAAGCCGCTGCTCGCACTTCACAAGATGCTCATGGATGAAGGCGCGGTGCCGACCCTGATCGCACCGCGGTTGGGTTCGGTGTCGACGACCGACGGCGTCACGCTCGAGGCGTCAGCCACGCTGGAGAACGCGCCACCGGTGCTGTTCGACGCGCTGGTGTTGCCTGATGGCGACGCGGGTGTACAGCGATTGGCGGCGTTGGGGCAGACTCAGGAGTTCGTGACCAACCACTACCGGCACTGCAAGGCGATGCTCGCAATCGGAGCGTCGAGCGCGCTGTTGGATCGCGCCGGCATTTCATCGAAGTCCGGGGCGCGACCGCAGGATGCTGGCGTTATCGTGGGCACGGCGAGCGATAGAGACTTGGCCAAGCGCTTTACCGCTGCGTTGGCCGCGCACCGCCACCCGCAACGGGAAACCGATCCACCGCGGGTGTAGCGTTCACTGCAAGCATCGCGACGCCGAACTCGGCCGACAGGCTTCGACGTGCGCACCCCGACATCGCGTCGCGTCCAAAGAACTTTCACGATCGCGGGGCCGGCGCTTGTCCGTGCGCGCGGATTCGCGCGTGGCCCGCAGGCAACGGGGGAACATCGTTGACGACTCGCCTGGAACGCGGGCTCAAACAGTAAACTGACGTCAAGGTCCGCCGCAGCAGCCGGCTCAACCCACCCGTCCCGACCGTCCAGGCGGTGGCCGGCAGCAGGTCGGCGGTGGGAACAACAACGATGGTCGCGGTCAGGATGCCGTCGACGTCGACACTTCTCGCGAAGACAAGAGGCCCGGCAGCCAATAGGTCACGACGATCCGCAGTTACGGCGTCGAAACGCTGCACTGCATTTCGTTGGCGACTATCACAATGCCGCGCTCGAGGCGGGCAACGCACGAGACCGGTCCCGGGCGGGAAAGCGACCCGCAGTGGCCCGCAACTGGCCGTGATCGGAAATCGGGGGCCAATGCGGTCGTTTGGCTGGGCATTGCCGCGTTGGCAACTGTCTTGATCTATCTGCTCTATCTTGCCGTCGCGAGACTGTGAGGGACTTATGCGCGCCTGCGCCAAACCATCATGACCAATTCGGACCGTGGCGTTCGGATTTTCGTTTGGCGGTGCAGGCATGCTTGGCCGGAAACGGATTCTCGCGTGAGCTCGCAACATTGCTCGCGCCGCACCCAAACGACAAAGGGCCAGCCGATAGGCTGACCCTTTGTTTGATTTGGTAGGCCGTGTAGGGATCGAACCTACGACCAACGGATTAAGAGTCCGCTGCTCTACCAGCTGAGCTAACGACCCGGAGAGGGCGAATTTTATCACAGGCCCGCGCCGGTTTCCAAGACGGATCCCGATGCGACGTCCGACGCTCACGGACGCGCGAATCGACGTACCGCCGATGCCGCGCCGTTTGCGCTGCGACTACCTTGGCGTACCGCCCACGCCGTTCCACACGCGGGCTCTCGACAACCGTTCAAGGAGGCATCATGCGACTCAAGCACACCTTCGTTGCCATGTCCGTGGCGCTGTGCGCCAGCGGCACCGCGCTCGCGCAGGCGGACAACACCAACTCGAAGACCGACCCGAGCTTCCACTCGTGGATGCACGATTATTCGCACGCCCACGGCGACCGCGTCTCGCGCGACGCATACATGGCCGAAGCCGGCCGCCGCTGGGACATGATGGATCGCGAGCATCGCGGCCTCACGACCCAGCAGATCGACTCGATGTACGGCACGGTGGCCACACCCAACATGGTGAACGGCGGGTCGAACCGCACCAATCCCACCGGCACCGAGCTCAAGGGACAGAACAGCGGTGGCAAGTGACGCTGTCGTAACCCGAAGTCCGTAGTGAATAGCGCGCGCCGGCGAGATGCCGGCGCGCGTGCTTGCCATGTGGATCGTCGCCTGCGCCTTGCGCAGCGGTACGATGGCGCTCGTGCGCGCCGCCCCCCCGGGTGGACCCAGGTTCGTGAATGCCCAGCCGTCAGCGACTTGGCGCGAGCGCGATTGCCAATGTCTCGAGGCCGCAAGCCGGACGTGCGTGTGCGTTGGCATTAAAATTCCAACCACCCGAGGGCATCGCATGGAATTTCGCTATCAGGAGGTACCTACGCTGCCACCGCTCGCATGGGGCGCGCGCGTGGATCGTGGCATCGACACCGCCACCGTTTTCCACGGCAATCTCGTGGAAACTCGGCCCCAGGGATTCATCGAGGGCATGTGGAACGACCCGTTTGACGCGTTCGATTTCATCAACGCGACCATCGTCGCGGGAACTGGCGGCGCGGCCGCGCCCACCTGCCTTCGCTTCAGCACCGGCACCGACCACCTGGGCGCGCTCTTCAGCGTCACCAAGCACGGCTCCGTATACATCTCGAACTCACCCGCGTTCGTGCTGGCGATGTCGAACGAGGAGCTCGACGACGCCTACCCCTTCTATGCGTACGACTTCGTCCGCATCTACCGCCAGGGTCTCTTCTGTCCCAACGGGCGCCTCCGGCTGCGCTCCGCCGCCAAGCTCGGCGTGCACTTCACGACCATTCTCTCGGTCGATCCGCGCGGACGGATGGTGTTCGAGCCCCATCGATTGTGCGAATCGCCGAAGGACTACCGCTCCTACGAGCGAATGTTGCGCGAGGGAACGCAGGCCCTCCTCGCCAACGGCGCCGACCCCGCGCGGAAGCGTCCGTACTCGCCGCTGGTTCCGTTGTCGCGCGGCTACGACTCGACGGCGGCGGCGGTCCTGGCGAAGGCGGCGGGTTGCACGGAGGCGTACACCTACGAAGACCCGCGCAGGCCCAATCCCAAGCGCGACAGCGGAGCCTCGAACGCGCGGTTCTTCCTCAACATGCACTGCAGCGTGTATTCGCGATGGCAATACCTCGCGCTGGACCGTGCCGTGGAAAGCGAATTCGGATACTCGGCGGCCTCCTGCCGCGCGCCGATGGCCGGAGTCGAGGCGCAATTGGCCGGCCGCGTTCTTCTCCTCGGCGATTCGGGAGACACGATCTGGGACCTGGACGGCGCGAAGGCCGCGAACCGGATGAGCAAAAGCTGGGTGCGACGCGCCCACGGGATCAGTGCGATCGAATTCCGGTTGCGCGTCGGCTTCCAGTCGTTTGCACCGGCGAGCATCGCGGCACGACACAATCTTGCGATCCACGCGATCGCCACATCGGCCGAAATGCAGCCGTGGACGATCGGTGGAGACTACGATCGGCCGTTGGCGCGGCGCCTCATCGAGGAAGCCGGCGTGCCGCGCGACCAGTTTGCCACGCGCAAAGCGGCTTCCGGACACAGCCGGCTGATGGAGCCGGGTCGATTCTCCGCGAAGGGCTTCGCCGACTATCGACAGTTCGTGGCGGAGCGCCACGCCCAATCGAATCGGCGCGTCGTCGATTACTGGAAGGCACGCGCCCGATGGCGCCACCGGTGGTGGGACTGGCTGGAGAGCAAGGGGCACAAGGAAGGTCGTCATGTGCCCTCGACGTTCCTGCAGCGCCGGTTTCCGTTCCTGCTCAACGCAACGCCGACACGCGTCGACTGGGACTACATGTTCACCTTTCAATGGTCGGTGGCGGCGATGCGCAGCCGGTACGTGTTGCCATGACGGCCGCGCCTGCGCGCTCGCCAGGCGCCTGACGCTATACTCATGTGCGCTGCCCAACACCGGCAGCCCGTAACATGAGATTCCATTCACGATCCCGCGACCCGGGTCCGAACTGACGGGTCGACCTTGCAGCGCGCAGTTCTCATTCCGCTGATCGTCGCGAGCGCCCTGTTCATGGAGAACATGGACTCGACGGTGATCGCGACGTCGCTGCCGGCAATCGCCGCGGACATCGGCCAGAATCCGCTGGCGCTCAAGCTCGCGCTCACATCCTATCTCGTGAGCCTCGCGGTGTTCATTCCGATCAGCGGCTGGATCGCCGACCGCTACGGCTCGCGCACCGTGTTCGCCAGCGCGATCGTCGTGTTCGTGCTGGGTTCGGTCGCCTGCGCGATGTGCAGCACGCTGCCCGCATTCGTCATCGCGCGTTTCGTGCAGGGCATGGGCGGCGCGATGATGGTCCCGGTGGGCCGCCTGGTCCTGATGCGTTCGGTGCCGAAAAACGAGTACGTCGCAGCGCTCAACTACCTGACGATACCGGCGCTGCTGGGGCCGATCATGGGCCCGGCGCTCGGCGGCGCCATCACGCTGTACTTCCATTGGCGATGGATCTTCGCGATCAACGTGCCGATCGGCGTCCTTGGCCTCTACCTCGTGATGCGCCACATCCCGAACTTTCGCGAGGATGCGCAGCGCCCGTTCGATACCACCGGCTTCGCACTTTCCGGGATCGGCCTCTCCGTGCTGATGCTCGGGCTGTCGGCGCTGGGCGGTCACCTGATGGCGGCGCCGGCGACGGCCGCGTGCGTGGTCGCGGGCGCGGTTGCGCTCGCCCTCTATGTCATGCACGCGCGGCGGACCGAGCATCCGGTGATCGACCTGCGCCTGCTGCGGATGCCCACGTTCTTCGATGCCGTGGTGGTGGGATCGCTGTTCCGCATCGGGCTCGGCGCGACGCCGTTCCTGCTGCCGCTGCTCCTGCAACTCGGCTTCGGGCTCGACCCGCTGCAATCCGGCATCCTCACCTGCACGACAGCGATCGGCGCGATGTTCATGAAGACGCTGACGGTGCGCATCCTGCAGCGCTGGGGCTTCCGCGTCGTGCTGACCGTCAACGGCATCCTCGCGTCGCTGATCACCGCCGTCGCCGGCCTGTTCACCGCGCACACGCCCCACCTGCTGATCGGCACCATCCTGCTGGTATCGGGCTGCATGCGCTCGCTGCAGTTCACGTCGCTGCAGGCGATCGCCTTCGCCGACATCGCCCGGTCCGACATCAGCCAGGCCGCCAGCTTCACCAGCATGGCGCAGCGGCTTTCGCAGAGCCTCGGCATCGCCATCGGCGCGTACCTGCTGCAGCTGTCGAGCACCCTCCAGGGACATGCGACGATCGTCGCCGCCGATTTCTGGCCGGCGTTCGTCGGCATCGCGCTCATCTCGCTGTCGGCGCCGATGCTGCACCTGCGGCTCGCGCGGGAAGCGGGCGCCTCCGTGTCGGGCCACGCGCCGCGCATCGATGGACAACGCATTCCCGCGGAGCCGGCGACGTCTCCGGGCGCGCGGTCATCGGATTGAGCGCGGCCGCCGCAATCGGCTCCCCTCTCCAAAAACGCGCTATCGTTGGCGTGACCGCGCCAGCGTCAATCCCGGCGGCACGCCTGATCCCCCATGCGCCTCGACGATTGCCATAACTTCCACGACTTTCGCGAGCTGGCGCGGCGCCGGCTGCCCGGTCCGATCTTCAATTACATCGACGGCGCGGCCGACGACGAGGTGACTTATCGTCGCAACACCGAAAGCTTCGAGCGCTGCGATCTCGTTCCCGATGTGCTGCGGGGCGTTGCCACCGTCGACATGTCGGTGACGGTGATGGGCCAGAAGCTCGACGTGCCCTTCTACTGCTCGCCGACGGCATTGCAACGCTTGTTTCATCATCGCGGCGAGCATGCGGTCGCCGCGGCAGCCGCGAAGTTCGGCACGATGTTCGGCGTGTCGTCGCTCGGCACCGTCAGTCTCGAGGAGCTGCGCAAGACGCACGCGACGCCCCAGGTGTACCAGTTCTATTTTCACCGCGACCGAGGCCTCAATCGCGCCATGATCCAGCGCGCGAAGGACGCTGGCGTCGACGTGATGCTGCTGACCGTCGACAGCATCACCGGCGGCAATCGGGAGCGCGACCTGCGCACCGGCTTTTCGATTCCGTTCAGGTTGACGCTTGCCGGGATGCTCCAGTTCGCGCTCAAGCCGACGTGGGCCATCAACTACCTGAGCCACGAGGGATTCAGCCTGCCGCAGCTGGACAAGCATGTCGACATGGGCGGAGATACGTTGTCGATCGCACGCTACTTCACCGAAATGCTGGATCCGTCGATGACGTGGGCTGACGTCGCCGGCATGGTCAAAGACTGGGACGGGCAGTTCTGCCTGAAGGGCGTGATGTCGGTGGACGACGCCAGGCACGCGGCGGACATCGGCTGCACCGGCATCATCCTGTCCAATCACGGCGGCCGACAGCTGGACGGGTCGCGGGCGGCGTTCGATCAGCTGGCGGAAATCGTCGACGCGGTCGGCGACCGGCTGGACGTGATGATGGACGGCGGGATCCAGCGCGGCACGCACGTCCTCAAGGCGCTTTCGCTCGGCGCCAAGGCCGTGGGACTCGGACGCTACTACCTCTTTCCGCTGGCCGCCGCCGGCCAGGCCGGCGTCGAGAGGGCGCTGGGCCTGATGCGTGCGGAGATCGAGCGCGGCATGAAGCTGTTGGGGTGCGACTCGATCAGCCGGCTGTCGCGCGAAAACCTGCGGTTTCGCTAGCGCGTCGAGCGCCAGGATTCGCGTCGATCATCGGCGCGCATTCATCTCCGCGCATGACGTCACGACGCTTTCGGGGGCTCTGCGCTGCTCCGATGGCGCTTGGCTTCGAGTCGCTGGGCGAGACGACCCAGGTCGACCAATGCGCGTTCGTGCATGCCACTGCCGATTTCCTGGGTCTCGTCGCTTGCCGTGACGGCGAAGACGATGCGCCTTCCCTCGACCGCGGTGACCACCGCTTCCGCCGTCACCCGCTGTCCTTCCGGTGTCGCCGCCAGGTGCCTGACGTCGACGAGCGTTCCCAGCGCGGACTCGCCGGGCGCCAGGTACGCGCGAATGGCATTGAGCGCGGCATTCTCCATGAACAGGATCATCAGCGGTGTCGCGAGCACCGGCGGCAGCGTCGGATCCTTGAAGCGGCTGGCCAGATGCTCGGGAGTGACGATCGTCGAGAAGCTTCCCTTGGCGCCGAGCGGGATCGCATTCATCTCAAAACGCCAGCCCTATCAGGCCGACGAAGATCTGCTCGCTCGAGCCCGGGTTGAACCAGTAACCGCCAATGGTCAGCTTGGACCACGTGACCTGCGCAAACGGGCCGCGCTGGAAATCGCGATCACCGCCATACAACCGGGTGCGCTGGCCCGCAACTCCAATGCGCAGCCACTCGACCGGGCGATAGCCCAGCTCGCTCCACGCGTAGGTGTAGTTGTTGGCGTGTTCATGGTTGTCGTGCACGTACTCGGCTTCGGTATAGAAGTCGAGCTGCCGCCACCCGAGGCTTGCCTGCAGGCCCGGGATGAACGCGTGAATGGATCCCCACGCACCGCCGAGCAGCGGACGCACTTCCCAGGTGAAATCCTCGCCGCCGGAAAAGCTCCAGCCCACGAACGCGGAGCGCGCGCCGACCGCCTCGTAGTCGTAGCGGCCCTCGAAATGCAGCGGGCCGTGATCCGCGGCGGCGATGGCGGACGTGAATCGATCGCCTCCGCGCACGTCCGTCGGATAGGCCGTCACCGCGAATTCCCACGCGGCCTCGGCGGGCGCAGGCGTTGCCGTAGCGGCGGATTCATCGCCTGCCGCGTGGGCCGTCGTCGCCATGACCGCGGCGAGGGCGACGACGAGATTGGCTGCGCGTCTCATCCGCCGAGCGCGTTGATGGCGATCACCAGCAGTGTTCCGAGTCCCGCCACCATGAATCCCACCCGCAAGGCGCCATTCCCCGCGTAGCGGCCCAGTGCCAGGCCGCCCACGAACAGCATTGCCAGCGCGATGACACGGGAGACGTGCTTGGCGATGCCGAGATCTCCGATCAAAAGAAACGGCAGCACGACGGGAATGGTGGAGGCGACGACGATCACGAATATCAGGAGCGCCGCCAGGATGTCGTTACGTTGCAGCCGGGGGCGGCCAGGCTGTGTCGTCATCGCGAGAACACGGCCGCGCACCGCCTCGAGCTCCGCTTTCGAAAGCAGTTCGCTTGCAGGCCGCGACAGCGACTCCGCGATGATCCGCTGACCCGCTTGCGCGTCGGCGCTCGACTGCACGGCGCGCACGAGCGTCAGCAAGCGTCCGCGGTCCGCGAGGGTACGCACCAGGAACATCACCGCGTCGACCATGCCCCAGGCGATATTGCAGCCGAATGCGCCGACGAACATTTCCCGGACCTGGTCGGCGCCGGGATTGGTCACCGACACGGCGCCCACGAACGTGAGCGCCATGAACAAGCCGAAAAGCAGTTCCGAGACACGGTCCACGGGACCCAGCAGCGGTTCTGCGGCCGCTTCCGCACGTACGGAGGTTTCGTTCATGTCGCGAGATCAGAAAGTTGTGGGCCCGTACCCGAGATCCGAATTCAGCCGCCGGCATGTTACCGGGGGCCGGATCCGATGTGGTCATTTCATTGCGCCTGCGGCGGCAGCAGGTACAGCGTCATCGCGAAAATCGAGTAGACCATCAGCACCAATACGCCGGCGAACCAGGCGGCCCGCCCGGCATTCGTGACGAGCGCCGCCGTCAGCGTTGCGACCAGCACCATCACCACCGCGCCGGGCCAGATTTCAAGGTCCATCGGCATCGGCCCGATCAGGTAACTGAGCAGGACCAGCGCGGGCGCGACGAAAAGGGCGATCTGCGATGCGCTTCCCAGTGCGATGCCGACGCTCAGGTCGAGCCGGTTCTTGCGCGCGCCGGAGAACGCCGACGCCATTTCCGCGGCGCCGCCCACGAGCGGCACGACGACGAAACCCACGAACGCGGGCGTCATGCCGAACGCGTCGGCTGCCATCTGCACCGACTCGACGAATATCTCGCTCACCAGCGCGACCAGGACCGTGACGCCGGCGAGCGTCCCCAGCGCGAGCCCCATCGGCCACGGCGTTTCGCCGTCCGGCGCGTGCTCCGCGCTGGCAAACAGCTCGCGATGGGTCTTGAGCGAGAACAGCATTCCCAGCGCGTAGGCAATGATGAGCAGCACCGCCAGGCCGACACTCAATTTCTGCGTGAATGACCCGCCGGTGCCGGCGTCGGCTTCGGCGACCGCGGAGGGAATCACCAGCGCGATCGTCGCCAGGAACAGCAGCCCGGCCTGCATGCGCGCGCTGGCCCGGTTGTACTCCTGGACGTGGTACTTGAGTCCGCCGAGCAGGAACGACGCGCCCAGCATGAACATCGAGTTGGCGACGATGGCGCCCGCAATGGACGCCTTGACCAGCATGTACTCGCCCGCGTGCAAGGCGGTCAGCGCGATGATCAGCTCCGTCAGGTTGCCCAATGTCGCGTTGAGCAGGCCGCCCACCGCGTCGCCGGTCTTGGCCGCCACGGACTCCGTGGCATGGCTCAGCAGGGCCGCCAGCGGAACGATCGCCAGCACCGACAGCACGAAGAGCAGCGTGTGCGCCTCGGGCTCGAGTTTCGCAGTCGCAAACACCACCGGCACGAAGGCCAGCAGCCAAAGCAGCGGGTTGTGGCGGATTTCCTTGAACAGAAGGTTCATGACCGGCATTCGTCCCCATGAGTGCGGCGGGCGCGACGCTCTGCCCTTCGCGTCGCTGCCAGAATGCTACGCCAGCGATGGCGAAAGGGGGGGCAGCACGCGCGTCGACGTGTTCAACCTCTTCAATCGCGACGCCGGCGACATCACCTATCGCCATACGTCACGTGCGCCGGGCGATGCCGTCGGCGCAGCCGTCGGGCGCCCATGCATCCAGTTCGCTCGACCGCCCGTATCTCAGGCATGTGGGCGGCGACGGAAATCCGTCCTCGCCGCGCCACCGAGGAGAGCGGAATGCGTAGTCAAATCTGGATCGCCATCGCGATGGCCGGCGCGATCGCTGGGGCGCCGGTAGCTGCCGGTGCGCAAGTGATGGTCGGGGGCGCGCCGATGTATCGCACCAAGGACATTGTCGACAATGCCGTGAATTCGAAGGATCACACGACGCTGGTCGCAGCCGTGAAGGCAGCGGGACTGGTGCCGACGCTCAAGGGCCGCGGGCCGTTCACCGTTTTCGCGCCGACCAACGAAGCGTTCGCGGCGTTGCCGCCCGGCACTGTGGACACGCTGCTCAAGCCCGAGAACAAGCCCGCGCTGACCAAGGTATTGACGTATCACGTGGTGGCCGGCAACTACGACACCGCGGCGCTCAAGAAGGCTGTTGCGGCAGGCCACGGCACCGCAATGCTGACGACGGTCGAAGGCGAAACGCTCGCAGTGATGGATTCACCCGACGGCACTTTTTCCGTCAAGGACAGCAAGGGCGGAACCGCCCACGTGACGATTCCCGACGTCGTTCAATCCAATGGCGTCATTCTCGTCGTCGACCGCGTTCTGCTTCCGAGCTGATGGTGATGTCGGGGAATTGCCACCGTATGCCAACCGACCTCACGAGCATGTAAAGCTGGCGGCGTCGTCCGGGCTCCCTTGCCCGAGGTACTTGGGATAGGTCGGATAAACGCACAGCGGCCGTGCCAGCGCGTTGACCGTCGACGATGCATTGTGGGCGACGAGATTCCCTGGCGCGACCGCTTGTTCGACCCAGTTCTCGAGGGCATCGAACGCAGGCAATGATCCTTCCGGATTGAATGCGCCTGTGCTGTGGCCGAACCCCGGGACGATGTACAGCCGCACCGCACCGTCGACACGCTCCTGTCCGTAGCGCTGCACCAACGCCCGGTAATAGTCGATGGTCGGCGGCGTCGGAACAAAGGCATCGGCTTGTCCGTGCAGGACGATCAGCTTCCCGCCTTTCGACAGATAGGCGTCGATATCGGGATTCGTCTGGTCGACGATCGCAGATACTTCCTGGATCCGCGCCAGTGCTGCGCCGGGATGCAACGGGTCGAACTCCAGGGAATCGGCACCGGGATCGCGAAGCAGCACGTACCTGACGAATTGGTCCGCATACCAGAACGGCGGACCGATATCCGCCATCGTCGGATTGGCGTGAAAGTCCGGAAAATTCCCGAGCATCGAGTACCACTGAGCGTCCTGGGTATACGCGGGCAGTGCCGCGACGCCGTTGTCGAGGACATAGGGCAAAGGCGTCACCGACGACATCAGCGCGTAGGTGCCTATCTGGATGTCGGACAGACAGAAGTTGCCTGCATCGACGCCGCCCGGACATCGCGCCGCAGCCACTCTCGACGCGGCATCGAAGTTGCAAGCCGCCGGATTCGACACGATGCCTTCGGCCAGGCCATCGAGCGCGTCGCATTTGTCCGAAGCGGCCACGTCAAGCGCGACGGCTTCCGCGGGATTGAACCAACCGCCGCTTCCATTGCCGCGCATGGCGCGGTCGATCAGTTGCAACTTGAGCAGTGTCGCCGTCAGGTCGAACGCCGGCATCAGCGCGAGGACCCCGTCGTAGTCGCCCGGCCACCGCTGGAACGCCGCAAAGGCCTCGCGCCCGCCGTTCGACGCGCCGACAAAATAGGACTTGCCGGGTTGCGCTGCATAGCGTGCCTGGATCACGGACGTCGCGGCGTCGTGCGTTTTCTTGATCTGGTCGCCACCGAAATTCTGAAGCTCTTCGGCGTTGAGTGCGAAGGAGGCGTCGCCCGACGCCGATTCGTGTCCTCCGTCGCTCGCAACGACCGCGTATCCGCGAGCGGTGGGCGATTCCGGCCCGATCAGCGAGAATGTCTGCATCGCCGGGCCGAGATCACCGTCCCAGCCACCGCCGCCAAGCTGCATGAGCTTGCCGTTCCATGCAGTCGGCAACCGGATCTCGAACAGGATGGGGGACGCCGCCGGGTCCACTGACACGATCGTGCCATCGACGCGGCAATATTCCACGTCCGCGCTTGTCGCCGCGACGAGCGTCGCCTGCGAAGCGACGGCTCCCTTCGTCGCCAGTCCTATCTGGCCGGGCGCGATCGACAGCGAAGCCAACCGGTCGCAGGCGACCTTTGCGGCTGGCTCGGAGGGGCCGCCACCACCGCCGCCGCCGCCGCATCCGGCCATCACCGCGGTCACGAGCGCGAATACAATCGGCAGCAAGCAACCGTTTTCGGCATGCATGTCACGCAACAATCGACGCCTCCTGAGCGGCATGCGCGGGGCTCACATCGACACACAGTGGCACGCCGACGCCGAATCCTTCCGCAATCCATCTGCGATCGATCATCTTCTGACGTTCGTCGGCGCGGGTGAAGAAGCGATGATCGGGCACGCCGCCTGGCCGTTGTTGTACGAGCGATATACCGGGACAGTGTCAACACTCACATCGGCGCCCCTCTACCGCCGCCGCCCTCGTACCAAGTCTGGCTATGCCGCGATTCCCAACGCGGACTCGATCGTCCTGTAGGGCAAGTCCAACGCTTCCGCCACAGCGCGGTTTGTGATCTCGCCGCGATGAACGTTCAATCCCGCGCGAAGATATCGGTCTTTCCTCAGCGCGTCCAGACCACCGGAAGCAAGAGCGAGGCCGTGTTTCAAAGTCGCATTGTTCAACGCGATCGTCGATGTACCTGGCACCGCCGCCGGCATGTTCGCCACGCAGTAATGCACGACACCATCAACGACATACGTGGGCTTGTCGTAAGTTGTGGGGCGCGACGTCTCGAAGCATCCACCCTGATCGATGGAAACATCCACCAGGACCGAACCCTTTTTCATGCGGGCCAGCAACGTGCGCGAGACCAGCTTTGGCGCGCTGGCGCCAGCAACCAGCACGGCTCCGATCACCGCGTCGGCAGCAAGTACCTCTTCCTCGATGGACGTATGATCCGCGTATCGCGTGCGGATGCGCCCTTTGAAGTTGGCGTCAAGCTCGCGCAAGCGATCGATGGAGGCGTCTATGACCGTCACATCGGCACCCAATCCTACGGCCATTCTTGCCGCGTTGCCACCGACGACGCCACCGCCGAGGACAAGTACTCGAGCAGGTGCAACGCCTGGAACGCCTCCGAGCAGCAATCCGCGCCCTCCACACTGCCGGCGAAGCGCAAAGCCGGCGGCCTCAACCGCCAACCGACCCGCCACTTCGCTCATCGGAGCGAGCAGTGGCAATCGTCCACGCTCATCGGTAACCGTTTCGTAGGCAATTGCCGTACAACGCGATTCGACAAGTCCGCAGGCCTGCGCCCGATCCGGCGCCAAATGCAGGTAAGCGAAGAGAATCTGGTCCTCACGCAATCGCCCCCACTCCGCAGGCTGGGGCTCCTTGACCTTCACGATCATATCGCTGCCGCTGAAGACTTCTTCGGCGGTCTCGACGATGCGCGCACCGGCGCTGATATAGGTCGCATCCTCTGCGCCCATCCCTGCGCCCGCCCCGCGCTGAATCAGAACGTCGTGACCCGCACGCACATATTCATGCGCAGAGGCCGGCGTCAAACCCACGCGGTATTCGCCTGCCTTTATCTCCGTTGGCACTCCGATTCGCATTTTCGAGCCCCTTTGAACCATTAATGCTCCGTAACCACCCTCTGAGGCGGCGACTATCGACTTGAGAAAAGCGCGAGTACGTTCATGAGCCAGCGCGCGAAAGATGTTCTGTGGTGACCGTGCTCAACCACGACGCCGCTGCAAACAAGGTAGGTGCCACGTCTTTGTCACGGTCGGATGAGACAGAAAGCAGGAAACTGCCGCAACTTTCTGTGTTTTGTTTGGTAGGCCGTACTGGATTCGAACCAGTGACCAACGGATTAAAAGTCCGCTGCTCTACCAGGCTGAGCTAACGGCCCCTGGGCGGAGCCCGGCATTCTAGCTTAGCGGCGACCGTCGACGCGTGTCGGCCTTCAGCGGCCGCGAACGCGATCGACGTCGGGTTGCGACCTCAGTGCGCCTCGCTGGTGATCGATGCCGGCAGCGACGTGAAGTCGATGCCTTCCTCGCGCAGCTCCTCCGCCTCCTCCGCGCTGGCGCGACCGCGGATCGCGCGCGCCGGCACTTCCGCGTAGTGGATCTTGCGCGCCTCCTCGGCGAAGCGCTCGCCGACGTTCTCGGTGTTGCGCACGATCTCGCGCAGCTTGGCGACGATCTCCGGCGGCAGGCTGGCGATCGCATGGATGGGCGCGGAGGGCGCGGGTGTCTCGGGGGCGGGTGACGGCGCGGCCGCAGGCGTCTCCACCGGCGCGCGCGCCTTGCCGATGTTGACGCGCGCCGACAGGCGCTTGTCGATCGCCGCGTCGTCGCAGACCGGGCAGCGCACGAGGTCGCGCGCGCGCTGGTCGGCGAAGGCGTCCGCCGAGGCGAACCAGCCCTCGAAGGCGTGGCCGTGCGAGCAGGCGAGGTCGAAGACGATCATGGGGAGAAAACGTCCGGCGTCAGGCCGGGGTTGACGCCGGCTCCAGGCGGTCGATCCGCCACATCTGGTAGCGCACGGCGAGAATGCAACCACCGATGATTGCGAACAGGGTGATGAACGAGCCCAGCGCCAGCGTGGAGACGCCGGTGAGCCCCTGGCCGATCGTGCAGCCGAGCGCGGTGACGCCGCCGAAGCCCATCATCACGCCGCCGACGAGGTGGTTGCCGACGTCCTCGGCGTTGGCGAAGCCTTCCCAGCGGAAATTACGCGTCGCCACGGCCATCGCGAACGATCCGGCAATCATGCCGAGCACGCCGGCGATGCCGAACGTGACCACGCGCGATTGGTCGGTCCACAGCAACAACAGCTCGAGCAGGTAGGCGGTGGGCGCGACGAACGAGAACGACTCGGCGTGCGCCGAGTTGGTGGCGAGAAAGCGTTCCTCGAGGGTCGCCGGGTCCTCGGCAACATGCCCGATGTAAGCGGAGACATACCAGCCGCCGACGATCACCGCACCGACGACGAGGCCGCCGATGATGAGCTCGGGCGTCGTGCGAAAGTCGCGGCTGGCGAACACGAACGCGGCAATCGCCGCCGCGACGACGAGGGGCAGCCACCAGCGGATGCTTGCGGGAAGTCCCCACGCGCCGAAGATCGCCGGCAGATCCGATGCCTTGGCGCCGACATTGAAGCGAACCGGATCGAGCCCGAACGCGCGCGCGCCGGCGAACGCGCCCTTCAGCGTCATGTACGCGGCGGCGGCGAGCACGATCAGCACGATCAGCGATTTCAAGTTGCCGGCACCGAGGCGGATCAGCGTCTTGCTGCCGCAACCCGACGCCAGTGTCATGCCGGCGCCGAACAACAGGCCCCCGACGACGTGCGACAGCCACGGCACGTCGGCACTGGTGTAGATCGACTTCTCGACGTCGATCGCACCCATCGCGTGCAGCACGCCGGTGCCGGCGATCGCCACCGCGATCGCCAGCAGCCACATGCGCATCCGCCGCCAGTCGCCGAAATTGACGACATCCGTGATCGCACCCATCGTGCAGAAGCTCGCGCGCTGCGCGACCGCGCCGAACACGAATGCGAGGGCGAACGCGCTCCAGACGACGACGGCCGACAAGTGGGCGGTATCCTGCATCGGGCGGATTATAGAGCGCCGTTTAACCCCGTTTGCCGGCATGCCGCGTTCAACGCAGGGACGGCCTTTTCGCCGTGTCCCCAGGGGAATGCCATGAACCGCTCACGCCGCCGATTGTTGTCCGCTACATTGCCGGCCCTCGTCGCCGCGCTCGCGCTCGATGCCAGCGGATGCGCGACCGCCTATCCCACCACGTCGTCGTGGACCAGCGGTGGCATCGCCGCGCTCGAGATCGTCGATCGCGCCAACGGCGAGCACCTCGGCGCGTATGCGAGCCGCGGCCAGCGGTTCGTCGTCGGCACGCCGGGTCACGAATACCGGCTGCGCATCCGCAACCTCACCGGCGCGCGCATTCTGGCGGTGACGAGCGTCGACGGCGTCAACGTCGTCACCGGCGAAACCGCGTCGCCGGGGCAATCGGGCTACGTGCTCGGCCCGTGGGAGTCGCTCGACGTCGACGGCTGGCGCACGAGCCTCGCGCGCACCGCAGCGTTCTATTTCACCGATCTCGGCGACAGCTACGCGGCACGCACCGGCCGTCCAAGCGACGTCGGCGTCATCGGCCTCGCGGTGTTCCGCGAGCGCACGCCGGCGATCGACTACGCCACGCCGAAGTTGTCGCGCGGCGACGCGCCGGGGGCGCGGTCGGAAGCGTCGGCGCCGGCGGCGCAGGCGGCGCAAGCGGGGGCTGCCGATGCACACCGGGAACGTGACGCCATCGCTTCGGAAAACGCCGCGAAGACGCTCGGCGCGTTCAAGCCCGCGCCTTCGCTCGGCACCGGATACGGCCGCGAGGAAACGTCGTATGCGCAACGCGTCGGCTTCGAGCGAGCGACGAGCGTGCCGGTCGAAACGCTCGCGGTACGCTACGACAGCCGCGCCAACCTCGTGGCGATGGGCGTGCTGCCGCAGCCGCGCATCGTCGGGCGCGCGCCCGATCCGTTCCCGGGCTCGTTCGTGGCGCCGCCGCCCAACTGAACGCGTGGCCATGCAGGCGGAAGCCACGCCCGCACCCGACGCCCGCTGCGGCACGCGCATGCCGCAGCGGGCGATCGCGTGGCCCGGCACCAACGCAATTGCCGCGTCGGCGCGGTCCACGCATACTGCGCGGGCCATGAGCCCCGCGACCGGCGACGCCGACACGCCCGACGAGGCGCTGATGCTCGCCTACGTCGCCGGCCACGCCGCGGCATTCGACGCGCTGCATTCGAGGCATCGCGGCGGCTTGTATCGCTACATGCTGCGGCATGTACGCGATCGCGGCGTTGCAGACGAGCTCTACCAGGACGTGTGGATGAGCGTGGTGCGCGTGCGCACGAGTTACGTGCCGAGCGCCAGATTCGCCACGTGGCTTTACACGCTGGCGCACAATCGCGTGGTCGATCACTGGCGCGCCAGCGGGCGGGCGACGATGGTGTCGCTTGACGACGGGGACGACGATGCGCCGCGCAGCGAAGTGGATGCGCTCGCCGGCGCGCGCACCGAGGAGCCGGAGACGCGCGCGGCGTCGGGCGAGACGGGCGCGCGCATCGCCGCCGCGCTGGCGGCGCTGCCCGCCGAGCAGCGCGATGCGTTCCTCATGCAATACGAGGGAGGCCTCGCACTCGCCGAGATCGCCGCGATCACCGGCGCCGGCGAGGAGACCGTGAAGAGCCGGCTGCGCTATGCGAGCGCCAAGCTGCGGGCGGCGCTGAAGGACTTGAGATGAGTGAACGCGACCCCGAACTCGACGCGCTGTGGCGCCGGCATTCGCGCGAGGACCCGCCCGCGGCGCTCGACGATGCCATCCGCGCCGCCGCGCACCGCGCCGTCCACGCCAAGCCGACGGCGTCGCCACGTGCGCGCTCGCCGTGGCCGGCGTGGACGACGCTCGCCGCGGCGGCGAGCATCGGCGCGATCGCCGTCGGCGTGTGGCAATTGCAGCCGCGGGAATTCGACGAGACGAAGGTCGTCGCGAGCGACGTGCCGGGCCGCGCGGATGCACGCCGCGAGGCGCTGGCGCCGACGGCGCCGCCCCCGCAGGTGGCGCTCGATGCCGCAGCGCCGCGTGCGCCGTCGACCGGGCGCGCCGCACCGCTTCAGCAGCGCGGCGAATCGACCCGCGACGCCGACGCCGTCGCCCGCGCGGCCGGCAAGCCATCGCCATTCCCCGGGGCGAGCGGAAACGTCGCGCCGTCGCCGCGCGACGCCGCGCGCGCGACGCAATCGGCAGGTGACCGAGCCTCTACCGAGAACACGCAGCCGGCCATGGCGGCGCAGGCGCCGGCCGCATCCGATTTGAAGTCGATGCCCGCACCGCCGGCGGCCGCCGCCGCGAACGGGCCGGAGTCGGCGAGCCGCTTCGCCGAGCCGGCAGCCAGGCGCGCGGATTCGCCGGCGGCGACCGGCGCCAAGGTGACGACCGGCGCAGCAACGTCGCGCTTCGCCGAACCTGCCGCCAAGGTCGCGGGTGCGCAGGCCCCCGCCGATGCAACGGCGACGGCTTCAACAGCGGCGACCCGCAGCGCGGCATCGCCTGCGCCGATGCGCATGCGCGAGGACAAGTCCGCAGCGCCGCGCACCGTGGCCGACTTCGTCGAGGCCATTCGCCGCGCGCTCGCCGATCAACGCGACGGCGACGCCCGTACGGAACTCGTCACGATGCGCGCGCAGTACCCCGACGCCGATGCGCAACTGCCGGCCGATCTGCGCGCGTGGGCGGCGGGCGTGCCGCGCGCGTCGCCGTGATCCGGGGGCGCGAACGACACATTGCATGCGCCACCGCCAGCCATCGGATTCGCAAATGACCGTCGTCAAGGCTGGATCCCCGCATTCGCGGGGATGACGGTGGCGCGGATGACGTCAGTTGCGGGACGATGTCGGTTGCCGCTTACGGGTCCAGCGCCGCCACGATCCTGCGGATCGGCGACGGCAGCGCGGCGTGACGCGCGTCGTCGCGGGTCAGCCATACCAGTCCGGGCGATTCGGCGCGCGGCGGCCACGCCGCAACCGCGACGCGGCGCGGATGAATGGTCAACGCGAAGTGCGTGAATACATGCTGGACGGGCGCGAGCTCGCCAGTGACTCGCGCGGCGACGCCATAGCGCGAGTGCATCGAGTCGACGATGTCGGCATCGCCGGCGACTTCGGGAAAGCTCCATAGCCCGCCCCAGATGCCGGTCGCCGGCCGGCGTTCGAACAGCAGTGCGCCACCGCGCTCGATCAGCAGCACGACCGTCGAGCGTTGCGGCAGCGGCTTGCGCGGGCGCGGCGACGGCAGGTCGGCGGTGCGGCCGCCGCGCCGCGCGACGCAATCGTCCGCCACCGGACATTCGGCGCAGCGCGGCCGCGCGCGAACGCACACGGTGGCGCCAAGGTCCATCATCGCCTGTGTGTAGGCTTCGATGTCGTGGCCCGGCATCCGCGATTCAGCGGCTTCCCACAGCGCAGCGGCGACGCGCGGCTCGCCCGGATAGCCGTCGATGCCGGCATGGCGCGCCAGCACGCGCTTGACGTTGCCGTCGAGAATCGCGTTGCACTCGCCTTGCGTGAAGGCGGCGATCGCGGCGGCGGTGGAGCGGCCGATGCCCGGCAACGTCGCGAGCGTCGCCGCATCATGGGGAAACACGCCGTTGTGGTCGCGCATGATCGCCTGCGCCGCCGCGTGCAGATGATGCGCGCGGCGGTAGTAGCCAAGACCCGCCCAGCTTTCGAGCACGGCGTCCAGCGGCGCCTCCGCGAGCGCGCGCACATCGGGAAAGCGCGCGACGAAGCGCTCGAAATACGGGATGACGGTGGCTACCTGCGTCTGCTGCAGCATGACTTCCGACAGCCAGATGCGGTAGGCATCGCGCGTACGCTGCCACGGCAGGTCGTGACGACCGTTGATCGCGTGCCAGGCAACGAGGCGCTCGGCCCACGATCGCGTGGCGCTAGTGTGTGGAGACATCACGGAGACCGGCCTTCGTGTGGTCGGCGGGAAACCGGATAACCGTCAGGCCGGTGTCCATAGGCGGCGTCTCTTCCTGGATTCCCGCTTTCGCGGGAATGACGGTGTGCGCCGGTGTCCATAGGCAGCGTTACCTCATGGATTCCCGCTTTCGCGGGAATGACGGTGTGCGCCGGCGTCCATAGGTGGCGTCTCTTCATGGATTCCGGCTTTCGCGGGAATGACGGTGTGCGCCAGTGGCCATGCACCGCGTCACCTGATGGATTCCCGCTTTCGCGAGAAGGACGGCGCCGGACGCGTCAGCGGATGGCGAGCCGCTGCTTCGCCTTCAACCCGGCGTCGGAGGTCGGGTACTTGGCGATCAGGTCCTCGAGCGTGCGCCGCGCGGCGGCGTTGTCGCCCATCTCCGATTGCGCGGACGCGA
>DASYSP010000075.1:0-11010 GCA_036003195.1 Casimicrobiaceae bacterium | reverse complement strand
GCTGAAGGACTGGGTGGAAGGCGAGGCGACGTGGAACCAGGCGCGGGTGGGCGTGGCGTGGGCGGCGGCGGGCGCGAAGGGGGTGGGTAGCGACCTGAGCACGGTGGTGTCGGCGACGGGTAGCGTCGGCTGGAATCCGGGGTGGGTCAATTTCGACGTGACGGCTGACCTGACGGGGATGTCGGCGGGGGCGGCGAACTATGGATGGAAGCTGGAGGCGGTGAGCGGCGCCCAGGGGCTGAAGAGTTTCACCACACGTGAAGGCAGCGCCACCGGCAATCGGCCCAAGCTGGTCGTCGTCTACACGACCGCGCCGCCCTGAGCTCGCCATGCCGATGTCGGCCAGCCATGCCGCGCCACCGTCGCGCCGTCCGTCGACATGGACTGGCCGTCAGGGCGGCCCGCGTTTATCGTTGTGCTGCAAGAGGTGCCATGTCATGACCGTCAATCGTCGCAACTTCATTCGCTGGTCGGCCGCCGGAGCGATGGCGTTCCTCGGGCCCGGCGCGATCGGTGCCACCGTCCGCCGCAAGTCCGCCGTGCTGCCGCTCGACAGCAAGTCCTTCTGCGTCGATCTCGCGCCGCTCGTCGGCGCCGGCACGTCGATCACCGACTATTCCGGATTCAGCTTCTGTCCGGCGGTGGACGCGTTGCTGCTGTTCGGCGGCGGCCACGCGGCGACGCCGGAGGACGTCGTACTGCGCTTTCCGGTCACCGCGCAGGCATGGTCGGCCGACTACGTCGCCACGCCGAAGGCGACGATGCTCGAGACCAATGCTGACGGTACGTACAAATATCTGAATGCCGGAAAGTTCTGGAGCGTTGCCGGGCAGACGCCTCCATTGCGGCCGGTTTCGCGGCACACGTATTCCGGGTTCATCTGGTCGAGCGCAATCAACCGGATGCTGCTGCCGATGACCAACAACGGCACGTATTACGGTTTCAGCAACCAGACCACCGGCGGCAATATCGCGGAATACGACCCCGTCAACCGCACGTGGGAGGACACCGGCGTCCTCGGCTGCGGCGCCGCCCAGGCGTATTGCGAAGACCCCGTGTCGGGACTCGTGCTCGCGCACTCCGAGGGCACGTTCCGCGTCTACGACCCGCGCAAGCGGCAATGGGTCGTCAATCTCACGCTGAACGCCATCCCGAATTTCGGCTATGCGGCGAATCTGGTCTATTACCCGCCGAACGACAAGTTCTACTACATCGGCCGCAATGTCGATCCGGCTGTACGCCATATCCGCGTGTGGGAATACGCATTCGACCGTGGCGCGCTGCGGCCCGTGTACGCGGTGCCCAACGGGCGCGATCGCGGGCAGCCGATGACCACCAACTGGAGTCCCTCGCCGAAGCTCGGCGGCAAGGAGACGGCGTTCGCCTACGACAGCACCAATCAGCTGATCGTCGGCGGCCTGCTCGATCAGGTCATGCTCGGATTCAAGCCCAATGCCGATGGTACGGGCACGTGGCTGCAACATCCGGCGCCGGGCACCACGCAGCAGACGTTTTATTGCATGGACTACGTGCCGCGCATCAATACGCACTTCTTCATATGCGAGATCAAGGGCGAGGGCAAGACGACGTTCGGCTTTCGCTGGGATCCGGCCCAGGCGACGTCACCGGTCGATCCGTACA
Organism: Casimicrobiaceae bacterium; assembly: GCA_036003195.1. GTDB lineage: Bacteria > Pseudomonadota > Gammaproteobacteria > Burkholderiales > Casimicrobiaceae > VBCG01. The sequence continues at coordinate 9,369 of DASYSP010000075.1, read as the reverse complement.
CGACATTGCCACATGCCACCATCACGCCGCCCGCGACCACGCTGCAGGCCGCCTGTGCCGACGGCGGCACCATCGCCTTGAGCGCCGGTGTTCTGTACGAAACCGAGGCAAATGCGCACCCGACCAAGGCCGTGAATATCGTCGGCCAGGAAACCAAGCTGTGGTCCGTGGGCTTCGAGGGCAAAGGCATCATCGTCACCGGCGTCGACACGCGCCTCGAAAGCCTGGAGCTGACGGGCGCCGCGGTGGCGGACGGCAATGGCGCCGGCATCCGTCACGAAGGCGGCAACCTCGTGCTCGAGCGCGTGATGCTGCACGACTGCCAGAACGGCATTCTCGGGCCGTCGAAGGACACGCCGGCGAGCGTGGTGATGAACGATTGCGACGTGTACAGCAACGGCACAGGGACCGGCCAGACCCACGGCGTTTACATCGGCAAGATCGCGCGATTCGTGTGCACGAACTCGCGCTTTCGCGATACCCGCATCGGCCATCACGTCAAGACGCGGGCGCACGTATCCGATATCGAGGCCTGCGAAGTGGGGCTCGACTTCGTCGGCAACGAGTCCTACAACATCGACATTCCCGTTGGCGGTGACGCGTCGGTGAGTGGCTGCGTGCTGCGCCAGGGACCGAACACCGACAATCCCATCATGCTGAATTACGGCAGCGAGCCCAATCCCTACCCGGGCGGATCGCTCAAGGTGGAAAGCTGCCGATTCGAGTCGACTGCGGGCGGCGTCGCCATCCGCAATGCACTGAGCAACGTTGTCGCCGAAGTGCGCAATTGCGCGTTCGTCGGCGTCACCACGCCCGTGGTCGGCGCCCACGTGTGCATCAACTGCACACTCGACGGGCGGCCTCTGCCGGACACGGGCACGGGAGTCGTCGATGGACCCGGATCCGGCTTCGACTTCGCACCGGCCAATCCGGACGCCAGCCCTGCCACGCCCGGCACGCCTGATCGCTGAGCAAACTCAGCGATTGCGATTGCGCTTGCGCGCAAGCCGCGTCTTGAGGAACTCGACGATCGTGTGCTCCGGGCCATCCGGCCGGCCGGCGAGCCACCACGTTGCTGCCAGCACCAGCGCGTAGACGGCAGCGCCGACCCCGATATTGATCGCAAGCCCGAGCGCCAGAGGCAGCGAAAGCTGGGGCATCGCCGTCAATGCGCCCGCCATCGCCGCCGCCGCGAGCACCGGGCGCGCGATGCTGCGCAGCAGGTCGCGCAGGCGCACCGCGGTGAAATGCACGACGTAGCCGGCCGTCATGATCGTGGCGAAGACTCCCGATGCCAGCTTCGCCCAGGCGATGCCACTCGCGCCGGCACCCTCGGCTAGCGCGAGCGCCGCACCCGCGCCGAATATCGCGAGCGATGCCGTGGCGGTGGACGCGGAAAGGCGCGGGTGTCCGATCGACATCAGCAGGTAGCTGCCCGACGAGGCGAGGCTCCTGACGATGCCGCCGACCGCGAGAATCTGGAGCATGGGTACCGCGGGTCCCCATTTTGCGCCCAGCAGCAACGCGACCACCTGGGGCGCGACCAGCGCGAGGCCGGCGCCGGCCGGGACGGTGACGGCGGCCACCATCGCAAGCGCATTGCAATAGGCCGCCGCGAGGCGGCCCGGCTCCGATTGCAGGCGCGAAAACGCCGGGAACAGCACGCGGTTGACAGGCGCCGCGAGTTCCGCGGACGGCATCAGGCCGATGTCGGATGCCACGCTGTAGAACCCCATCTGGGTGGCGGACAGATAGCGCCCGACGAGAACCTCGTCGGCCTTCTGCGCGACGTAGCCGAGCACGTTCATCAGCAGCATCCACTGCGAGAACGACCAGAGCTTGCGCCAGCGCTTCAACGACCACCGCGGCCGGTAGGGATGCACGACATAACTGACGATGCAGCTGGCAATGTAGCCGCCGACGATGCCCACGGCCAGCGCCCAGTAGTTGCGCATCCAGAGGGCTGCACCGACGCCGACGGCGAAGGAGATCAGCTTGGAGATCGCGCGATAGCGGAAGTCCTTGCCGAACTCCAGGTCCTTGGTGAACTGCACGACGCCGATGTTGGTGAGTCCGGAAACCAGCACGCCGAGCGACAGGGCCCACAGCAGGGGACCGAGGCGCGGCTCGCGGAAATACGCCTGGGCCAAGGGCGCCGAAGCGACGACGACCGCGGCGATGACGACGCCCTGCAGGAAGCGAATCGTCCAGGCGGTGTCGAAGTCATCGCGATCGGCGTCGGCGTTCTGGATCAGCGCGCTGTCGACGCCGAACGCAAGCCACATCTCGATGAGGCCGATCACCAGCGTTGCCATCGCCAGCAGTCCGAAATCGGCCGGCGCCAGGATGCGCGCGACGATGGCGACATTGGCGATGCCGATGAGCCGGATGAACCAGCGCAGCGCGACCGCCCACGCGGTGCCGAGGATGACGGACGCGCGCAGTCCGGTCACGCGCGCGTCACCGGCTGCCGGCACGTGCGGCGAATGGCGGCGTTCAATGGCCGACGTGGGTGTAGTCGGGACGGTGTGCCTGCAGCCACTGCTCGAGCATCATCATCACCCACACCAGCTCCCCGTAGTAGGCCGCGTGCTCGTGCACGCGCTGCGCCAAGAGCTCGTCGATGAATTCGGCACGCACGATGCCGCGGGTCCGCAGCGACTCGAGCGTGCGCGTGGCGAGCCCGCGCAGCGCGGCGTCCTTCACCAGCCACGGTCCGAACGGCAGGCCGAAGCCGTGCTTCTTCTTGGCGATGATCTCGGCGGGCAGGAAGTCGCGCAGCGCCGCCTTGAAGAAATGACGCAACGTGAGGCCCTTGACCTTCTCGCGCGCCGGCAGGGCGTTGGCGAATTCGACGAGGTCTTCATTGAGCAGCGGAAAGCCGACGTCCATGCCGGCGAGCCCGCAAGTACCGACCACCTTGGGAAGGTCGTTGTCGGCCAGTGTGTACTTCCAGTCGAGACACAGCATGCGGTCCACCAGCGAACCCGCGCTACAGCGCGCGTACTCGGCAGCTTCGCTCGCCGCCATCGCGCGCTCATCGACGGCGGCCAGGAAGCTGCGCGTCAGGATCCGCTCGAGTCCGATTCGCTCGAGCAGGTTGTAAGTGTGCAGTCGCGACGGCATCGGCAGCTGCGCCTGCTCGACGTAGCTGCGCGCCTTGCGCGCCAGCGGGATCCGGCGCGTCGCGGCAGGCCCCAGCAAAAGCGGCTCGACGACACCCGACCGCAGCCAGGCTGGCACATGTCGATAGGCGTCGAAGACCTTCTGCCTTGCGTAACGCGTGTTGCCGCCGAACAGCTCGTCGCCGCCATCGCCGCCGAGGATCTTGTCGACGCCGTCCTCGCGCGCGAGCGTTGCGCAGTAGTACGCCGGCAGCGCCGATGAATTGCCGAACGGCTGGTCGTACGCTGCGGCAACCTGGGGAATGCTGCGCACGAGGTCGGCCGGCGTCACGTAGTACTCGTGGTGGCGTGTGCCGAAATGCCGCGCGGCGATTCGCGCGTAACCGATCTCGTCGAATCCGGCGGCATCGAAGCCAATCGAATAGGTGCGCGCCGGCTCTCCGGTCACGAGTCCCAGCATGCCGGCGACGGTCGAGCTGTCCGTGCCACCGCTGAGAAAGGCGCCCGTGGTGCCGCTGCCCACCTCCGCCCGCACGCTGTTCTCGAGAAGGCGACGGAACGTCGCTTTGCTCGCGGCGAAATCGAATCCGGCGGCGGAATCCGCATAGCGCGGTTCCCAGTAGCGCCGGCGCGACGCCACGCCCTGCGCGAACTCGACGTACTCGCCGGGCAGCAGGCGCTCGACGCCGTCGAACACGGTCTCGGGCGCAGGGATGAAATGCGAATGCAGATAGTCGAAGATCGCTTGCGCTCGCAGCCGGCCGGGCTCGCGCTCGACGCCGGCGACGTCGAGCGCCGTGAGGCCGAATGCCAGCTGGTGGCCGCGTACGGCGTAGCACGGCGAGCGCGTGCCCGCGCGATTGGTGGCCAGAATGCAGCGATCGGTGGCGGCATCGGCGAACAGCAGAACCCACGCGCCTTGCAAACGCAGCAGTGCCGCAGGTGCGTCGCTGGCGAGCGCGTGGATCAGTTCGTCCGCTTCCGCGGCGGAACGCAGACCCGAGGCATCGGCGCGCAGTCCCAGCACGAGCAGCGAGCGTTCGCCGTCACGGTACCAGCGCGCATCGAGCGTATCGAGGGCGAGGTCGAACGCAAGCTTCGGCTCGTCAACCGAGAGCGCGCGCAGCGCAATGGGACCCGTGCGCGCAGGCACGGGTGACGATCGGGCTTGGCCAACCGCACCGGCCCGCCATCGTCCGCACAGCCGATTCATGGACGGCCGGACGCAGCCGGCGCGGCGCGTTGGTCTTCGCTCGCGGACGCGATCGGCGGTTGGACCGGTATGACGGGCATCGATGCAGTCTGGCGCGAAAAATGGAATGAAGGCCGGCGCGCAATGGTAACCTGCCAGCGGCGTCCGCACAGGAAGAGGGCATTGCCGATGGTCACGGCGCCGAGGCGGCGATGCGCGGCGATCGAGCTCGTGTTGTGCCGCACGATGCGCGAGCACGTCCAGCGCGCACCGGCACCACGCAAGTGCTCGTGTGCGGCGCCCCACAGCCGGGCGAAGACGATGCCGTTGCGCTGGTCGGGCGTGACCCACACATCGAAATCCCACCAGGCATCGCCCGTTGGCGGCAGCACGTACACGCAGCGCACGTCGTCTTCCACGTAGCGCGACGGGCAGATCCACAGGAAGCCCGCCAGGCTTCCGCCGCGCTCGGCACCGAAGCAAAGCGCGCCTTGCGCGAACCGGTCGTCGATCACCGCCGCTGGTCGTGGCGCCTGCGCCAGCAGCGGGTCACCGGCAGCGACCAGCCGCGTGGCGATATCGCGGCCGAGACGCGCCGGAACGCGCGCCTGCGGTCGCACCGGTTGCGCGACGAGCACGTACCAGACGATGCGCACGCGACCGCCCGACAGCGTGCGCGCGAGTCCATCCAGGGCACGCGAGACAAGCGCCGCGAACCCCTGCTCACGAAGGGCACGTCGAAGCTTTCCGGTCACGGCGTCAGCGCGCGGTCGCGCCGGCGGACGGCTTGATGGCCTCGACGAACAGATACGCGCCACCGGCCAGCACCGCGCGGTGGTTGCCTTCGGCAACGGCCAGGGCGCCACGCCGCGCCGGCGACATGAGGCGCGTCGCCGCGCCCACCAGGGCTGCGGGTATCGCCAGCAGGCGATCCTGCGCCGTCATCGCGGCCGGCCGCACGTCGCTGACTTCGAAGCCGGCGCGCAGGAGCATCGCGTGGATCCGCGGATACATGAGCGGCAAACGCACGTGCGCTTCAGGATCGTCGATGGTCTGGATGCACTCCTGCGTCTCGATCGACTGGTCGATCGTCCCCGTCAGCAGAAAACGCAGGCGCTTGCGCATCGACGAGTAGTTGTTGACGTTGAGGTAGAGCCGGCCACCCGGCCGGATGATCCGCGCGAACTCGCGGATCGCGACCTCCGGGAAAAGCAGCCGGTGCAGGCCGTTGATGCAGCTGACGGCGTCGAAGCTGGCGTCGCCGAATGGCAGCGCCTGGTTGAGGTTGACGCGCGTGAACGGCACGTCCTTCAGCTTGAAATTGCCGGGGTCGATGTCGGCCGCCTGGACGTCCCAGCCCTTGCGCTTGAGGAATGCGCACAACACGCCTTCGCCGGCAGGCACGTCGAGGATCCTCGCCGGCGGTCGCGCGGCCAGTACGTCGAGCAACGTGTCGTGCGACGACGTGACGCCGATGACCTGCAGCCGGGCGGGCGCGGGTGACTGGTTCAATGACGGCTCGCCGATGGCATCCATGTTCGTGGGTTCGCTTCGTGTTGGCATGCTCACCCCGAAGCGCCGGCGGCGTCACGCGGCAGGCTCGGGCCGATCGCAGGCGGTCGCCGGTGGGTCAAAGATGGCCCGCGCACGCGGGCTGCAGGCGATTCCACAGCGACTCGACGTTTTGTCGGTTGGCGTCGCGATGGTTCGCGCGCCGGCAGGTGTGGAAGCGCACGATGTAACTGTGCACCAGCAGGACCAGGTTGTCGCAGGGAGGCGCCGAAAGGTCGCATAGCGAGAACATGCGGCGCAGGCCCTCGTCGAAAACGCCTTCGAGGTACGCCGTGAGGAGGTCCGTGCGGCCCAGTTCCGCCTCACGCAGGACGAGGTACAGCAGATCGTGCAGCAGCGGCTGGTACTCGCCGGCCGTGTCCCAGTCGATGATCCACGGTTGTCCGCCACAGACGAAAACGTTCTGCGCGCTGAGGTCGCCGTGTGCGGGCAGCAACTGGATGCACTCGCCGAGAATCGCCATGGCGTCGGCGAAGCGCTCGGCGACGCGCGCCGGAATCGATCCCGGCGCACATTCCCCGAGCGTGGCGATCGCGGCGGCCGTCAGGGCGGGATCGGCAGGGCGCGCTTCGCGGCGCGCGAACAGCACGTACTGCTCCAGCAGCGTCTTCAGCACTTCCACGCGCGTCGCGGACGAGGAATGCACGAGGTTGGCATCGGCGATGTAGGCTTCCGACCGCCAGGGCCCGTCGTCCATTTCGACGACACGCCACGCCGGGATGTTGAAGTACACCGAGAAGCGGTCGAAATTGGCCTTGTCGCGCGCCAGCCGCTCGGGATGCGCGAGGCGGGTCCAGATGACCTGGTTGTCCAGATCGAAGAGCTTCCAGTTGCCGCCGTTCGACAGGTACCCGATCGAGCAATTCGGTGCGTCGTCGCCGCCCGACGCGGTAACGTTCACGAGCCAGGGCGGCGCCGCGCGCTCGACCAGTTCGCGGGACGCCCGGCGCGTGCGGATGCCGCGAATCGCGTCGCGCAGCCCTTCCGGCAATTGCGCGTCCTTGAATCGCGCGTACGGGCCTTCGATGAGCCAGACGCCCGGACGGCACCACGCGGCCGATTCGCGCAGCCGGGTGCCGACTTCCTTCTTCTTGGCGAGGATGCCCCTGACAGTCTTCAGATCCTCCCGTAGCATGGCGGACCTCCGATGGCCTTGGCGGCTTGGGCCGGCTCGGCTCGCGAAAGTGAGCCCACGCCGTCTTTCGATTCTATGACAGTCTCGTGTCCACCGTCTTACAGTAGTGAACAACCGGCTGGCAGCGAAATGCCGGAGGTACGACCGCGGCCGGATTGCCGACGCGGTGTCGCCGGCGCAGGTCGACCGGGAGGGCGAGCGTGACGGCGCCGGCAGCGGCGGCGGAAACGACGGCGGCGGCAGCGGCCGGGGTGTCGATCGTGATCGCGACTGCCTGCGAGTCGGTGCGCGCCACGGCGATCGAACGCGCGATCGCGAGCGTAAGCGGGCAGGGCTACCCAGATCTCGACCTCATCGTCGTTGCCAATGGGGACCGCATCGACGCGGAGGTTCTCGATCGTCTCGCGCATGATTCGCGGCTGAGGTTGTTCACGCTCGAAGAGGGCAATGTCTCGGCGGCACGCCAGTTCGGGTTGGCGCAGGCGCAAGGCGGGTATTTCGGCTTCCTCGACGATGACGATGAGCTGCTGCCCGGAGCGGTCGCACAGCGAGTCGAGTTGATGCGTCACCACCCGGAGGCCGATTTCGTGGTGACCAACGGCTTCGTTCAGAATGGTTCCGACGTGCCGCTCGTCGACGCGGCGCTGGCGGCGCGAATCAACGACGATCCTGCCGGCAGCGCGCTGGCGACGAATTATTTCGCGAGCGCGGCGGCGCTGTTCCGGTCCGCGCGCATCGAGCCCGACATCTTCGGCTTCCGGTACATGTACTTCGAGTGGACCTACCTGCTGTTCAGCCTGCTCGCGCGCGGCAAGAGACTGCGGTATGCCGACTGCGTCACCTACCGCATGTTCGCCAACAGCGCGCGCTCCGCCTCTGCCTCGGAGGCCTATGTTCTCGCCTACCCCGATTTTCTGGTCGAGCTGCGGGCGCTGCCGCTCGACAAGCACATCGACGCGGCCCTTGTGCGCAAACATCAGGCGGCATTGCATGCGGCGTCGAACATGCACCTCGCGAGGGATCGACTAGGCGCTGCCTGGGGACGGCACGCCCAAAGCCTTGCCGGCGGTGGCTGGCGTTACCTGGCGCATACGCGTCATCTCGTCCGTGCCAGTCTCGGCCGCCTCGCGCGCGTCGTCGGTGGACGCCCGCCATAACGGGCACCGTTACGCCGAGTGCGCCACGCGTCCGTTCAGGGGCGCAGCCGCGCCAGCCGCTCGCGAAGTTCGTCGGTGGCGCGATCGAGGGCGGCGTCGGCGCTCATTCCGGGTCGTCCCTTGCGCTTGAGCTTGCGCAGCGTCGCGACCGCGAGGGCGGTCTTGGCCGCAAGGCGCAACCGTCCGGCGAGCGTCGGCCGGCGGCCGGTCCCCCACAGCGTCGGCAGCTTCGTGGGACGGTATTCGAATCCCAGCGACTGGCACCAGTCGTGCCATTTGACCGAGAGGATCGCCGACTCTCCGGCCACGGGCATCCACGGAATGCGCAGCGCATCGGCAACGATCGCGCCATGCAGCGCTTCGGTGATGAGCACCTGCGAGCGCCTGATCGCATCGAGCACGTCGTCGACGGGGCGCTGCGGATCGATGTAGACCAATCCCGCACGCCCGCAGATGTCCGCGCAATCCACGTTGCGAGCGGTGCTGCAATGTGGCATGTACGCAACATCTCGGGCATCTGAGTGCGGGCCATCGACGATCGTGCGCACCAGAACTGCGCCGTCGGTCACGGCCATGGATGCGTCGAGGCCGAGCATGCGGCACGTCAGCGGGCCGCGCACGCAGGAGAATGTCCATCGCGCGTCCACCACCGGGACGGTACCGTAGCCGGCGCCGCTGGCGAACACGATCTTGTGCGGGCCAGCGGGCACCCGGTCGTTGAGCAGCGTGCCGATGCCGACGAAAAGCGTCGCATCGTCGGCGACTTCACCCCGATTTGCCGGATCGTGCGCGATCTCCCCGTCGAACATCCCTGGCAGCAGCCGGTTGAAGAGCCAGGGATTGAGGTCGTCGCCGAAATTGCCCAGCGGATCCTTGTGATAGTAGAGCAGCATCAGCGAACGGGCATGACACGTCCCGCGTCGCAGCGGCAATCGTCGGTGCGCGCGATGCCGATCATACGAGGACCTCCGCTGCCGGCGGGTGGCTGAGAAAGCCCGCCGGACTCGCGGTCATGCCGTACGCTCCCGACTGGAACACCACCACCAGGTCGCCCTCCTCGGCCTGCGCGAGATCCATGCGGTCGGCGAGCAGGTCGAGCGGCGTGCACAGCGGACCGACCACCGACGCGGTCTCGCGACGCGTTCCATGCACACGATTGCCGATCACCACCGGATAGTTCTTGCGCAG
>DASYSP010000074.1:0-47589 GCA_036003195.1 Casimicrobiaceae bacterium | reverse complement strand
GGGGCGTCCGCGGCGGGCTCAGGCCGCTTCAAGTACGATGCCCTCGATCAGGTTGGCGACGTCCTCGCAGCGGTCGGTGATCTCCTCCAGCAGCAGGAACACCTCTTTCTGCTTGATGACCTCGCGCGCGTCGGGTTCCTCGCGGAAGAGCTTGGCGAGCGCCGTGCGGAACACGCCATCGGCGTGGCTCTCGAGCTTGTCGATCTCGCTGCAGATCGCGAGGATGCGCGTCGAGTTGTCCATCGATGGCAGCATCGCCACCGCTTCGCGCACGCGCCCCGTGCACTTGACGCAGATCGCGGCGAGCTCGGCGGCCTCCGGACCGATGCGGCGCACGTCGTAGAGGAACAGGCACTCGGCGGCGTCCTCGATCAGGTCGACCACATCGTCCATGGCCGTGACGAGGCCGTGGATCTGCTCGCGATCGAACGGCGTGATGAACGTCTGGTGCAGCAGGTGCACGGTGTCGTGCGTGATGCGGTCGGCCTGCTTCTCGTACTGGTGGATGAGCGTGCTGTGCTGGTCGAGCTTGCTGAGGTCGGCGAACAGCGCCGCCAGCTCCTCGGAGGCCTTCACCGCAAGTTCCGCGTGCTGGTTGAAGAAGTCGAAAAAGCGGCCTTCGCGCGGAAGCAGCGGCATCGGGGGCTTGGAACCAGCGGGAAGCGGGCGCAAATTATGGCATGCGAGGTGTAAGACGAGGGTCCGCGCCCGCGACCGAGCGTTGATGCCCGCGCGACGGTCCGCGCGCGGCAGATCCACTGCGAGAGGAGAGGCAATGAACGAGCAATCCCCCGCCAACGTCGAGCATGCCGTGCTCGGCGGCGGCTGCTTCTGGTGCCTGGAGGCCGTGTTCCGCGACCTGGCCGGCGTCACTCACGTCGAATCCGGCTATGCCGGCGGCCACGACCCGGACCCGTCGTATGACGCGGTGTGCGGCGGCGCGACGGGGCATGCCGAGGTGGTCGACATCGCGTTCGACCCGGCACGCATCAGCTATGGCGACCTGCTGCGTGTGTTCTTCACCATCCACGACCCCACCACGCGCGACCGGCAGGGCAACGACATCGGCACGCAATACCGGTCGGTGATTTTCGCGCAGTCGCCGGCACAGCGCGCCACCGCCGAAGCGGTGATGCGGGAGATCGCTGCCGGTCAGATCTGGCCCGGGCCGCTCGTCACCGAGCTCGCCGGCGCGGCGCCATTCTTCCCTGCCGAGCGCTACCACCAGCAGTATTTCGAGCGCAATCCGAACCAGCCGTACTGCATGGCCGTGGTCGCGCCGAAGGTCGCCAAGTTCCGCAAGCAGCACCGCGATCGCCTGAAGGCCGCGTCGAGCGCGGCGTGACCCGCGTCAGCGGCGCGGTCGCCATGGCGCCGCGCCGCTCACAGCCGGCGTCGTGCGTAGATGCCGCCTGAGGTGAGGCACACGCCCACCGACCACAGCACGGGTGCGAGGCCGAACGTCGCGCCGAACGCACCGAAGATGAGCGGCACGGCCACGGCCATCGATTGCGCGAGCGACATGCGCACGCCGGCGGCCTCACCCATGCGGCCGGGCGGCGCGTGCGTGTGCAGCAGCGACATCACCATCGGCTGGCCGCCGCCGAGTCCGAAGCCGATGCCGAACGAGGTCAGCATCAGCATCTGCGCGGAGCGCGCGAACGGCAGCGCGAAGTAGGCGACGCCGGCGATGACGAGCGCGCCTGCCAGCACCTGGGTCTCGCGCAGGTGGCGGGCGATGAGCGGCATCAGGAAGCGCACGACGAACGTCGCCGCGGCGAACGATGCGATCACCGCGCCGATCGCCGATGCGGTGAGCCCGATCGATTCGCCGTAGACCGGGATGAAGATCGTCTGCAGCTCCCAGCCGAGCGAGAACAGCGCGTTGACGCCGAGCAGACGCCGCAGACGCGGGTCGGCGAGCAGCGCCAGCGCGCTGCCGCTGACGTGCCGGTGCGCGGGCTGCGGTCCCGGCAGCGCCGCCAGCAGGCCGGATGCCAGCACCGCGGCGGGAACGAGCGGCACCAGCGCCAGGATGCCGAACGCCCACTGGAACCCGAGGTGGTCGATCGACAGTCCGGCAACCAGCGGCCCGATGATCATCGACGTCGACTGGCCGAGCGCCAACAGGCCGAAATTGCGCGACCGGTGCACCGGACCCGCCAGTTCGCCGGTCGCGTTCTGCGCGGCGATCTGGAACATGCTGAAGGCGACGCCGCACGCGACGGCGGCCACGTACAGCGGCGGCATGCCGGTGATCGCGCACGGCACGCTGGCACCGCACGCGAGCAGCACCGAGCCTGCGAGCATCGGCCGGCGCACGCCCGCGCGATCCGACCAGCGGCCCGCGGGCACCGCGATCAGCATCGGCAGCAGCGCGTACAGCGCGAGCAGCACGCCCACTTCGCCGGCGCCGGCGCCCTGCGCCAGCGCCGACAGCGTCACCGCCACCCGCGAGCCGCCGAGCACGATGTGGTTGGCGATGCACAGCGCGATCAGCGCGTAGAGCGTCTGTGTGCCGCGCCGCGCGTCGTCGTTCACGGCGCGAGGCGCGCGCGCGACCAGGCGCCGCCCGTGCGCGCGTACCGCACGCGATCGTGCAGCCGTGACGGTCGTCCCTGCCAGAACTCGATCGCCGCCGGCACCACGCGATACCCGCCCCAGCGCGGCGGCCGCGGTACGTCGTCGCCGGGATATTGCTGCTCGACGCTCGCCACGCGCGCCTCGAGCCACGCGCGATCGGGCACCTCGGCGCTTTGCGGCGACGCCAAGGCGGACACTCGCGACAGCCGCGGGCGGCTCGCGAAATAGGCATCGGCCTCGTCGCTGCCGACCGTTTCAACCCGGCCTTCGGCACGCACCTGCCGCTCGAGTGGCGGCCAGAACCAGACGAGCGCCGCGTGCGGATTGGCGGCGAGGTCGCGGCCCTTGGCGCTGTCGAAATGGGTGTAGAAAACGAAGCCGCGGGCATCGGCTCCCTTGAGCAGGACGATGCGCGCCGTCGGGCGGCCATCGGCGCCGGCCGTGGCGAGCGTCATCGCGGTGGGCTCGGCGACCTCGGCGCGGATCGCCTCGTCGAGCCAGGCGGCGAACTGGCGCAGCGGGTCGGCGTCGAGGCATTCGGCGTCCAGCGTGGCACGCCGGTATTCCGAGCGCAGGCGGGCGATATCGGTGGTGCGGTCGTTCATCGCCGACGTGCGACCGGCGGGGCGAGCGACCTCGAGGCGGCGACGCGCATGCTTGCGATTCTAGCGCGCGGCGCAGCGAGCCGATGCATCCGCGCGCGTGCTGCGCCGCGCGCATGCGCGCCCCGGCGATGCAACGTTACAACAGGGTGCGGTTTCCCTCGCGAAAATGCCTTCCGCCCCTCTGAAAATGCGGTATAGTCGCCGCCGATGGAGTGATTGCCCGTGACAGGAGGGCCGCCCAGAGACCGATCGGCAAGTCCGCTCGCACCTATGACAGGAAGGAGAACCATGGCTACTGCGAAAAAAGCTGCGAAGAAGTCTGCGAAGAAGCCGGCAGTGAAGAAGTCCGCTGCCAAGAAGCCGGCCGCAAAGAAGCCCGCGGCGAAGAAGGCCGCGCCGAAGAAGGCGCCGGCGAAGAAGGTCGCGAAGAAGTCCGCCGCCAAGCGCAAACCGAATGCCGCGTTCATGAAGGCGATGACGCCTTCGGCAACGCTCGCCGCAGTCATCGGCCACGTGCCGCTGCCGCGCACCGAAGTGACGAAGAAGATCTGGGACTACATCAAGAAGAACAAGCTCCAGGATGCGATCAACAAGCGCATGATCAATGCGGACGAGAAGCTCAAGGCCGTGTTCGGCGGCAAGGGCAAGGTCTCGATGTTCGAAATGACCAAGCTCATCTCGAACCACCTCAAGTAACGACGCAGCGCAGGCTTTTCGCGCGACGGCCGGCCGCCCTCACGGGCCGCCGGCCGTTTGCTTTGCAGGCGTCGCGATCGGTGGCGGCGCACTCGCGGCGAGGCGTGCCGGCGCTGCGCCGGTGACGTCGCAGTGCGCCGGCATCTCGGCCATGCGGCCGAGTGCGCGTCCCACGGCGTTGCGCGATACTGGGCAATGCGATCCGGGAATGGACGACGCGCATCGCGGGCATGGCGCCGCGGCGGCGGCACGCCTGTCGTGTGCGTCGCCATCGGCATGGGTGCGTGGCTCCTGGTCGCCTGCGCGTGTCCCGCGCAGGCGCAAACGTCATTCCACGTGCGCGGCGTCGTGGTGCGTGGCGGCGAGATGATGCTGCCGGAGCTGCCGCCGATGATCGTGCGCACCGCCGACGGCCACGAGGTGACCGTGCAGGTGGCGATCAATCCGCGCGGCGCCGACGTGCGCCATGCCGACCGCAGCGCGCTGGTGGCGGGTCGCTACGTCGGCGTGATCGCCACGGGCGCGCCCGGCGGCGCACGACACGCGCATGCCGTTATCGTCTACCCGCCATTCATGGCCGGCAGCGACGCCGGCGAAACGGCGTGGGATGCGCCAGCCGGCAGCGCGCGCGTCAACGGCGACATCGTCGACGCCAGTCCGCGCGACGGCGCGATGGCGCTGACGTTGCGCCATGACGGGCAGGACGCGCTGTTCACCATCGACGACGCCACCGCGATCGTCGCCGTCGACGATGCCGGCGGATTCCATGCGTATCCGCCCGGCGCCCATGTGTTCATCGATGCCACCCGCCAGCGCGACGGGCGAATCACCGCCGGGCGCGTGTTCGTCGGCAAGGACGGCCTCGTGCCGCCGATGTAGTCGTGCCGCGGCCCCTGGGGTGGTTGCCGCGCATGCGCCGCGGGACCGGCGCCGATGTCGCCGCACACCGACGGACGTCCCCGACCCCGTCGGGGATTTGTCAGTTACGGCCGCGACGTCGCGCCGTTCAGGCGCGCGGCGCCTCGAGCGCGGCGATGCGGGCCTCGAGCGGCGGGTGCGAGGCGAACAGCGACATCACGCCGCCTTTCTCGGTGATGCCGAAGCCCTGCAGCGCCTTCGGCATCTCGCCGGCCTCCACACCGCCGAGACGGCGCAGCGCGGCGATCATCGGCTGCGGCGTGCCGAGCAGCTTCGCGCTGCCGGCATCGGCGCGGAATTCGCGGTGGCGCGAGAACCAGGCGACGATCATCGACGCCAGGATGCCGAGCACGAGCTGCAGCACCATCACGGTGATCCAGTAGCCGGGCCCGGTGCCGCGCTCGGTGCGGAACACCGTCTTGTCGACGATCGTCCCGATGAGTCGCGCGAGAAACACGACGAACGTGTTGACCACGCCCTGGATCAGCGTCAGCGTCACCATGTCGCCGTTGGCGACGTGCGACAGCTCGTGGCCGAGCACCGCCTCGACTTCCTGGCGGTTCATCGACTGCAACAGTCCGGTGGACACGGCGACCAGCGCCGAGTTCTTGAAGGCCCCCGTGGCGAAGGCATTGGGCGCGCCCTCGTAGATCGCCACTTCCGGCATGCCGATGTTGGCCGCCGTGGCGAGGCGCCGCACGGTCTCCACGAGCCACGCCTCGGCGTCGTTGGCGGGGGTGTCGATCACGTGCGCGCCGGTGGTCCACTTGGCGATCGACTTCGACATCAGCAGCGAGATGATCGCGCCGGTGAAGCCGACGACCATCGAGAACACGAGGAGACCGCCGTACGACATGCCGGCCTGCGAGTACATCGCCTGGTCGAGGCCGAAGAGCTTCAGCACGACCGACAGCACGAGCATCACGGCGAGGTTCGTGACGATGAAGAGGACGATGCGTTTCATGCGGAGCCTCCGGGCAGGTGTGCCGGGCGGATGGTATCGCAGCCGGGACTGCGAAGATGGGTGCGCCGCCGCCCGGCATCAAGGGGCGGGTGGCTTGGCTACCCCGTGGACTTGCTCCAGGAATCCTTGAGCGTGACCGCGCGGTTCCACACCGGCTTGCCGGGGGCATGGTCGGCAAGGTCGGCGACGAAATAGCCGTGGCGCTCGAACTGCACCCGGGTCTCGCGCGCGGCGGCGGCGAGCGCAGGCTCGACGAAGGCGCGGATCACGCGCTTGGAGGCGGGATTGAGGTCGTCGAGGTAGTCGCGCTCGGCGTCGTCGCCGGCATCGTCGTCGTCGCCGGCGACCACCGTGCGCGCAGCACCCGCGACCTGGGCATCGGCGGCACCCTTGCCGGCGGCGTGGCCGAAGGGATTGCGCGCGCCGGGAAACGGCACCCTGAACAGGCGGTCGTAGAGACGCACTTCCGCCGGCTGCGCCGCGTGCACCGCCAGCCAGTGGATGTTGCCCTTGACCTTGCGCGCGTCGGCGCCCGGCGTGCCGCTCTTCGTCGACGGATCGTAGGTGCAGTGCACGGCGACGACGTTGCCCGCGGCGTCCTTGTCGACGCCGACGCACTTGACGACATAGGCGTAGCGCAGCCGCACTTCGGCGCCCGGGGCGAGGCGGAAATAGCCTTTCGGCGGATTCTCGGTGAAATCGTCGCGCTCGATCCACAGCTCGCGCCCGAACGCGAGCTCGCGCCGGCCGAGCTCCGGCTGCTGCGGATGGTTGGGCGCATGCGTGGTTTCGGTGGCGCCTGCCGGATAGTTGTCGATGACGAGCTTCACCGGGTCGAGCACCGCCACGCGTCGCTCGGCACGGGCGTTGAGGTCGTCGCGCATCGCGGCCTCGAGCAGCGCGATGTCGATCCACGAATCGACGCGCGACACGCCGACGCGGTCGTTGAACAGGCGGAAACCCTCCGGCGTGAAACCGCGGCGGCGGGCGCCGACGATCGTCGGCATCCGCGGATCGTCCCAGCCGTCGACGTGACCCTTCTCCACGAGCTCGATCAGCCGGCGCTTCGACAACACCACGTACGTGAGGTTGAGCCGTGCGAACTCGTGCTGGTGCGGCAGCGGGCGCTCGAGCCTGCCGCCATCGGCGAGCTTGCCGATGATCCAGTCGTAGAGCGGCCGATGGTCCTGGAACTCCAGCGTGCAGATCGAATGCGTGATGCGCTCGAGCGCGTCCGAGATGCAGTGGGTGTAGTCGTACAGCGGGTAGATGCACCAAGCGTCGCCGGTGCGGTGGTGCCATGCATGGCGGATCCGGTAGATCGTCGGATCGCGCATGTTGACGTTGGGACTCGTCATGTCGATCTTGAGCCGCAGCACGTGCGCGCCGTCGGCATACTCGCCCCCGCGCATGCGCCGGAACAGGTCGAGGTTGTCGGCGACGCTGCGCTGGCGATACGGGCTCGCGAGGCCGGGCTCGGTCAGCGTGCCGCGCGTCGCGCGCATCTCCTGCGCGCTCTGGCTGTCGACGTAGGCGAGACCCTCGCCGATGAACCATTCGGCGAACTCATAGAGGCGCTCGTAATAGTCCGAGGCGTGGAAGCGCGCGTCCCAGTCGTAGCCGAGCCAGCGGACGGCGCCGGCGATCGATTCCTCGAACTCGACGTCTTCCTTCAGCGGATTGGTGTCGTCGAAGCGCAGGTGGCAGACGCCGCCGAACTCCGCCGCCAGCCCGAAGTTGAGGGCGATCGACTTGCTGTGCCCGAAATGCAGGTAGCCGTTGGGCTCCGGCGGAAAGCGGGTCACCACGCGGCCACCGTATTTGCCGATCCGCGTGTCGTCGGTCACGATCGCGCGCAGGAAGTTGGCCCCGGCCGTGCCGGCCTCTGCGGACACTCCGGCGCGCGTTGCCGGCGACGCCGGCCGGGTATCGGCGTCGGTGCCCGCGTGCGGGCCGTCCGCAGCGGCGACGCCGGGACCGGCGCCGCCGGCGCGCGCCGGTGGCGCGCTCATCGCGGCGCCCCTGATCGGTCGGGCGCGGTATGACGCATGCGCAGCATTTTAACCCTGTGGCACTCGGCGGCGCCGCGACCCCAGGGCGCGTGCCGCACGCGCCCTGGGCGCAGGGTCGCGCGCGCGACGCTGCGCAACGTCACGCGTTGTCCACAATTCCTGTGGATAGTTGTGTGCATATCTTGTAAATTCGCGTGCTAAGTGCTGCCGGCGTCAACGCTTTGTCTGTCATGCCCGAATTTGCACCGGCAAAACAGCGCGTGGTTTCAATGAGTTGTAAATTCGCGCCTGCGGTAACGCCGCTGCAATCCGCGTGTCATGATCGGCGCGTGCGCAGTCAATGGCGCGGCGCCCGCGCGCCACGTGCCTCTCGACAATCCTCATGAACGGCACCCCGCAGGATCCTCGCGCACCGCTGTCGGTCTCGGCGCTCGTCGCCGCCGCCCGGCTCGCGCTCGAGCGTGACCTCGGCGTGGTGCAGGTCGCCGGCGAGATCTCGGGCTTCATGCGCGCGGCGTCCGGCCACTGCTATTTTTCGCTCAAGGACGCGGGAGCGCAGGTGCGCTGCGTCATGTGGCGCACCCGCGCGCGCCTCGTCGATTTCACGCTCGCCGACGGTCTCCAGGTCGAGGTGCGGGCGATGGCCTCGATCTACGAGCCGCGCGGCGAGTTCCAGCTCGCGGTCGACAGCATCCGCGCCGCGGGCAGCGGCGCGCTGTTCGAGCGCTTCGCCCGGCTCAAGGCCAAGCTCGAGGCCGCCGGCTGGTTCGACGCCGCGCGCAAGCGCCCGCTGCCGGCCTATGCGCGCGCCGTGGGCATCGTCACGTCGACGCGCGCCGCCGCGCTGCGCGACGTCGTCATCACGCTGCGGCGGCGCTGGCCGGCGATGCGCGTCGTCGTCTATCCGTGCGCCGTGCAGGGCGCGGGCGCCGCGGCGGAGATCGCCGCCGCGATCGCCTCGGCCAATGCGCGCGCCGAGGTCGACGTGCTGATCGTCTGCCGCGGCGGCGGCTCGATCGAGGACCTGTGGGCCTTCAACGAGGAAGCCGTCGCGCGCGCGATCGTCGAGTCGCGTCTGCCGGTGATCTCGGGCATCGGCCATGAGACCGATTTCACGATCGCCGACTTCGTCGCCGACGTGCGCGCGCCCACACCCACGGGTGCCGCGGCGCTGGTCGCGCCGGACCGCGCCGCCGAGCGCCACCGCGTGGCGCAATGGATGGCGCGCATCGTGCGCGGCATCCGGCACACGCTCGCCACGCGCGCGCAGCGTGCCGATATCGCCGCCCGCGGGCTCGTGCATCCGCGCGCGCGGCTGGCGGGCGAGGCCGATGCCCTGCGCGTGCTGGCCGCGCGTGCCGCACTGGCGTGGCGCCGCGAGGCGGCAGCGCGTGATGCGGCGGTCGCCGCCACCACGCTGCGCCTGCGGCGGGAGATGCGCGCGCCACTGCGCGAGGCGCCGGCGGTGGCGCGGCTGGCCGAGCGCTGGCAGCGCGCGGCCGCGCTCGACATGGCGCGCGCCGCCACGCGCGTCGACACGCTCGCACAGAACCTCGCCCACCTGTCGCCGCGCCACGTCCTGGCGCGCGGCTACGCGATCGTGGCGCGCAAGGACGGCGGGGCGGCGGGCGACATCGTGCAGGATGCACGCGTCCTCGCGCCGGGCGAGGACGTCGAGATCACGTTCGCGCGCGGACGCGCCGGCGCCCGCGTCACCGGCGTCGAGCCGGACTAGTCTGCCGAGCCAGGTGTTCCGAAGATAAAGGAGCGGATTTCGCTGCGAACTGTCGAGCGAAATTCTGACTCAGCGCACTAGGCCTCGTCCGGCTCGGGATCGTCGACCGCCGCGCCGCGGCCCAGCGCGCGCACGACGTCGGGCGGTGCCTGTGCGGCGATCCGCGGCGTCGACGCCAGGACGTCGGCGTTCTGCGCGCGATGGCGCAGCGCGTGGTCGATGAGCACCAGCGCCAACATCGCCTCGGCGATCGGCGTCGCGCGGATGCCCACGCAGGGATCGTGGCGGCCGTGCGTGTTGACGACGACCGCATGGCCGGCCTTGTCGATCGAATGCCGGTCGAGGCGGATCGACGACGTCGGCTTGATCGCGATCGATACGCGGATCTGCTGGCCGGTGGAAATGCCGCCGAGGATGCCGCCGGCGTGGTTGGACGCGAAGCCCTGCGGCGTCATCTCGTCGGCGTGCACGGTGCCCGGCTGCGCGATCGACGCGAAGCCTGCGCCGATCTCCACGCCCTTCACCGCATTGATGCTCATCATCGCCTGCGCGATGTCGGCGTCGAGCTTGCCGTACACCGGCTCGCCCCAGCCCACCGGCACGCCGTCGGCGACGACGTCGACGCGCGCACCGCACGAGTCGCCGCTCTTGCGCAGGCGGTCCATGAATGCCTCGAGCTCGGGCACGATCGTCGCGTTCGCGGCGAAGAACGGATTGGCATCGACGTGCGCCCAGTCTTCGAACGCGATAGGCAGGGTGCCGATCTGCGTCAGGTGGCCGCGCACGACGATGCCGTGGCGCTCGCGCAGCCACTTCCTCGCCACCGCGCCGGCGGCGACGCGCACCGCGGTCTCGCGCGCCGACTGCCGGCCGCCGCCACGATAGTCGCGCACGCCGTACTTCTGCCAATACGTGTAGTCGGCATGGCCCGGACGGAACGTCCCGGCGATCGCCGAGTAGTCCTTGCTGCGCGCGTCCTCGTTGCGAATCAGCAGCGCGATCGGCGTGCCGGTGGTGACGCCGTCGAACACGCCGGAAAGAATCTCCACGGTATCGGATTCGCGGCGCTGCGTGACGTGGCGCGAGGTGCCTGGCTTGCGCCGGTCGAGATCGTGCTGGATGTCGGCGGCGGTGAGGGCCATTCCGGGCGGACAGCCGTCGATCACGCAGCCGATCGCCGGTCCGTGCGATTCGCCGAACGACGTCACCGCGAAGAGGAGACCTATCGTGTTGCCCGACATGCGCGTCGACCCTCGGAATGGTCGGTCGAGTTTAGCATCGCGTTAGGGCGATCGCCGGGGCAACTCGCGAAGGTCCTCGTCGCGCAGCAGCGCCAGAATCATCTCGCCGTCGTCGGCGACGCGGAACTCGCCGTAGCGGGCGCCGGTGAAATCGGCACCACGCCCTTCCTCGAAGAAATATGCATTGGTCGCGAACTTCACGTCACCCGCGCGCACCCGGTAGCGCAATCGCACTTCCTGGGCACCGAGCGGCGCACCGTCATCGAAACGGATGAAGTGGCCGACGCCGCGCGCGTCGAGCGTGACCACCATCCGCCCGTCGCCGTACGGCGGGATCGCCACGCGGTCGGGAAACGCGTCGCGCACCACGCGATACGAGAGGCGCATGAAGTCGCCCTGCATCAGCGAACGCGGGTCCATCGGCGCGAGCTCGAGGAGCACGGGCTTGCCCGAGGCGAGCTGCGTCTCGCGCGCGGCGATGCCGGCGTCGATCACCGCCAGCAGCGCGACCGCGACCAGCGCGATCATCCATTTACGCATGGCTTCCGCCCTGCGCCTCGCGCGCCAGGCGCCGCAGCGCGACGCCCGTGACCAGCAGCACGGTGCCCACCGCCACCAGCGACGCCGACTTGGCGAGCAGCGTCGCGGCGAGCGAGTAGTAGTAGAAGCCGAGCATCCCCAGCGCGCAGACGATGCCGAGTCCCGTCAGCGCCGCACGTCCGGTAGCGAACGCGACGAACATCACGACCAGCGCGGCCAGCAGGCCCGGCACCGGGAACGCCAGCGCAGCGACCGCGACGGCGCCGCACAGTGCCACCGCGCGCATGCGCGCGTCACCGACGGCGAGCCGGCGCAGCAGCATCGCCACGACGGCGACGAAGGCGAGCGCCATCAGCGACGACGGCAGCCACGCCGGAACGTCGGCGGGCAGGTGCCGCCACTGCGCGGTGTCGCCGGCGACGTTCGCCAGCGGCGCGAACGCGAGCAGCGCCACCGCCACGCCGGCGGCGGCAGGATGGAACAGCGCGTAGGCGCGCGCGTCGCGCTCGGCCGCCAGCGCGCCGCCCACGAACAGGACCGCGGCGATCGGCGGCATCAGCGAGATCGGACCGGCCCGCTCGAGCGCGAAGTACGCCGCGCCCATCGCCGCCAGTGCGGCGAGCGTGCGATGGGTGCGGTCGGTGACCACGACGAGCATCGCCATTTCCACGCCGGCGAAAATCGCCCAGCCGAGCGCGACATGCGGCTTGCTGGCGAGCTGGATGCCGAGGCCGAGCGCCGCTTCGCCGGCGATGAGGATGGCGAGGCCGAACTGCGCGACGAACGGCCGTGCGTTGGCGCGCGCGAGCACCACGCCGCCGGCAATGCACAGGGCGACGCCGACGCCCATCGACGACCCGGTGTGGTCGAATGCGTGCAGGAACGCGAGACCGACCGACGACAGCACGCACACCGCGGCGATCCACGCCGCCGCCGCAGCCAGCGCGCGCAGGTACCACGGTGGCGCGATGTGGCCGGGATCGGGCATGTCGCCGCGCGCAAGCTGCGCGTCGAGCAGCTGGCGCCAGATTGCGTTGGCGTCCATTCAGTGCTCCTCCCCGGCGATCCGCCGCAGCACGACGATGCCGCCGGCGGCGAGTCCGATGACCGCGGCGGCGACGAGGAGCGGCGAGGCGAAGAAGCGGTCGGTGAAAAGATGCTTGCCGAGGAAGGCCGCCGTCACCACGATCGTCGACAGGAGCCCCACCGCCAGCACGAACACGTCGACGCGCCGCATGCGAAAGCCGTACCACAACGCCGCGAGCCACAGCGCCCAGCCGATACCGAGCGACGAGGCTGCCGCGCGCGAATCGAAGATCGCATCGATGCCGGCAATGGTCGCGCCGATGCCGCTCGCCACGCCGACCACGCGCAGCGCCCAGTCGGCGCGGAACTCGCGAAGATCGAGCGTGCGCGCGACCTCCCACAGCGCGAGCGCGCCGGCGTTCTGCAGCAGCAGCGTCCACAGCGCGCCCTGCCCGCCGGCGAAGCCCGCCATCCCCCAGCGTGCGAACCACGCTTGCGCGGCGAGATTGACCACGCAGAGCCAGATGAGCCACAGCGGCGCCTGCCGCCCGAGCACGGCCCACGGCAGCATCGCCAGCGCCCATGCGGCGAACAGCTCGTACGTGTCGGCGCCCGTCTGGTACGTCTGCCCGACCAGCGCAAGAAGCCCGCCCACCGCGATCGCGGCCACGCACAGCGCGCCGATCCCGGCCGGCGTGTCGGGCCCGCGCCACAGGCACGCCGCGACGGCGACGACGATCGCGGCCTCGACGAGCGCGAAACGCGCCGTCGCCGGCATCGCCGCCCAGTTGTAGGCGATGAAGAACACGATGCCGACGCCGATCAGCGCAGCGCCTGCGCCGATCGTCACCCATTCCACGAAGCGCAGCCAGCGCGTGCCGTCCGGCACCACCGCCGCCACGCGCAGCGCGCGCGGCATATCCTGCGCGGACAGTGCGCCGGCGGCATTCCAGCGCATCAGCAGCTCGCTTGCGTCGCTCATCGCATCCTCCGGGCGCGATCGGCTACGTGGGTGCCGCTCCGCGCAACGCCAGCACCGCCGCGCGCAGCCGTTCGGGCGTTGCCTGTGCCGGCGGGATCGGCGCGCCGACGACGAGCGCGATCGGCGAGAAGATCCCGCGCACCCGGCGCATCGCCTTGCCGCCTTCGCCGGCGCGCGAGAAGAAGCTGCCCCACAGGCCGGTGAGCGCCATCGGGATCACCGGCACCGGCGTGCGCGCCACGATCTCCTGCACGCCGGGACGGAACACCTGCAGCTCGCCGTCGGTCGTCAGCCGGCCCTCGGGAAAGATCCCCACCACCTCGCCGGCGGCGAGCGCCGCCGCGACGTCGTCGTAGGCCTTGGACTTCATCGCCGCGTCGACTTTCGCCGGGGCGATGGGGATCGTGCGCATCGTGCGGAAGATGAACGACAAGAGCGGCATGTCGAAGATGCGGTGGTCCATCACGAAGCGCACCGGCCGTGCGAGGCACGCCGCGATCACCACGGCGTCGGCGTAGCTCACGTGGTTGCACACGACGATGCACGGGCCCGTTTCCGGCACGTGGTCGAGGCCTTCGCTCTTCACCCGGTAGACCGCGGACACCAGCAGCCACGCCAGGAATCGCATCAGGAACTCGGGCACGAGGCCATAGATGAACAGCGCCACGACCGCGTTCATCAGGCCGGTGACGAGGAACAGCGCCGGTATGTCGAGGCCGGCCTTCAGCAGCCCCAGCGCGATCGCCGCCGAGGCGACCAGGAAGATCGCGTTGAGGATGTTGTTGGCGGCGATGATTCGCGAGCGGTGCGCAGGTTCCGAGCGCTGCTGGATCAGCGCGTAGAGCGGCACGATGTAGAAGCCGCCGAACACGCCGATCAGCACCAGGTCGGCGATCACGCGCCAGTGCGCGCGCTGGCTCAACAGCACGTCGACCCCCGCGAGACCGCTGGCGTGGAGATTGCGCGAAGCCAGCCACAGGTCGATCGCGAACACCGTCATGCCGATCGAGCCGAGCGGCACCAGCCCGATTTCGACCTTGCGCCGCGACAGCCGTTCGCACAGCAGCGACCCCGCGCCGATGCCGACCGAGAAGATCGCGAGCAGGAACGTCGCCACGTGCTCGTCGCCGCCCAGCACGTTGCGCGTGAAGTTGGGGAACTGGGTGAGGAACGTCGCGCCGTAGAACCAGAACCAGGAGATGCCGAGCATCGCCAGCCAAAGCACGCGGTTCTTCTCGGCGAAGCGCAGGTTGCGCCAGGTCTCGGTGAAGGGATTCCAGTTGATCGCGAGGTCGGGCGCGACCGCCGGCGTGAGCGGAATCGCACGGCTCACGGCGTAGCCGGCGACGGCGATCGCGACCGCCGCGCCGGCGGCGATCAGGGGTCCGTGCGGATCGATCGCGACGAGGAGACCGCCGGCGATCGTGCCGATCAGGATCGCCACGAACGTGCCCATCTCGACCATGCCGTTGCCGCCGGTCAGCTCCTCGGGACGCAGCGCCTGCGGCAGGATCGCGTACTTGATCGGGCCGAACAGCGTCGAGTGCACACCCATCAGCGCGAGCGCGGCGAACAACAGGCCGAGGCTGCGCGTGGCGAAACCGGCGAGGCCCACCAGCATGATCCCGATCTCGAACACCTTGATCGCGCGGATCATCCGCGACTTCTCGAACTTGTCCGCGAGCTGGCCCGCCGTCGCCGACAGCAGCACGAACGGCAGGATGAACACCGCGGCGGCGACGTTGACCAGCGTGTTGGCGTCCAGCGTCGTCATGCTCGCTGCGTGATAGGCGACGAAGATGACCAGCGCGTTCTTGTAGACGTTGTCGTTGCCGGCGCCGAGGAACTGGGTCCAGAAGAAGGGTGCGAACCGGCGCTGGCGCAGCAGCGCGAACTGGTTGTGCGCGGCGGCAGGCGGTGCGGCGGAAACGCCGGGTGCGGCGCTCGTCATGGCTGCGGGAAATGCGCGTCGAGATAGTCGCGCACGGCATCCAGCGCCGCACGCACCGCCGGCGGGTCCGGCGCGTAGAGCACCTCGCGCCCGGCACGGGTGGCGCGCAGCACGCCCGCTTCGCGCATCACCGCCAGGTGGTGCGCCACCGCGGAGCGCGACAGCGTCGACGCGGCGACGATCGCCGACACCGACAGCGACTCGCCGGGCGCGAACATCAGCAGGATGCGCTGGCGATGCTCCTCGCCGAGCGCCATGAACACCTGCGCGGTGCGCTGCCAGTGCTTCGGCAGCGCGCGCACGTAATTGGCACGCATCGCACCTCCCGCAATACGACGAAATAACTAGTTATATAGTCGCTATTATCCGCCCTCGCGGGATGCCGTCAAGACTCCCCGGCAACCGTTCGTCGGCTAGAATCGAAGCTTCCCGGAATCGCCCGCGATGCAGCCCTACCTCGATTTCATGCGCCACGTGCGCGACCACGGCGTGCCGAAGCACGACCGCACCGGCACCGGCACGCTCTCGGTGTTCGGCTACCAGATGCGCTTCGATCTCGCCCGCGGCTTTCCGCTCCTCACCACCAAGCGGGTGCATGCGAAGTCGGTCGTCTACGAGCTTTTGTGGTTCCTGCGCGGCGACTCCAACGTGCGCTGGCTGCAGGACCAGGGCGTGACGATCTGGGACGAATGGGCGGATGCCGACGGCGAGCTGGGGCCGGTGTATGGCGTGCAGTGGCGCTCATGGCCGGCGCCGGGCGGCGGCACGATCGACCAGATCGCCGACGTGATCGCCGAGATCCGCCGCAACCCCGATTCGCGCCGGCTCGTCGTGTCGGCGTGGAACGTCGGCGACATCCCGCGCATGAAGCTGCCGCCGTGCCACGCGTTCTTCCAGTTCTACGTGGCCGAGGGCCGCCTGTCGTGCCAGCTCTACCAGCGCAGCGCCGACATCTTCCTCGGCGTGCCGTTCAACATCGCCTCGTACGCGCTGCTCACGCATCTCGTGGCGCAGCAATGCGACCTCGGCGTCGGCGATTTCGTCTGGGTGGGCGGCGACTGCCACCTCTATCGCAATCACCTGGAGCAGGTCGAGACGCAGCTCGCGCGCACGCCGCATCCGCTGCCGAAGCTCGCGCTGGCGCGCCGGCCGCCGTCGATTTCCGACTATCGTTACGACGACATCGCGTTCGTCGACTACGTTTCGCACCCGCCGATCAAGGCGCCGGTGGCGGTGTGAGGTCGCCGACCTCGACGACGAATTCGGGGTCGAAGCGCGGGTTCTCGTTGACGCCGTCCTTGGCGTAGCCGCGCGGATTGCAGACGACGCGGGTGCCGTTCACCGCGTAGTCGAAGCTGTCGTGCGTGTGGCCGTGCACCCACAAGCACGCCCGGCGGCCGTCGAGCAGCCACTCGGCATCCGACACGAAGCAGGCATTGAGCGCCGAGCCGGCGAAGCGCGGATGGATGCTCGCCGGCGACGGCGCGTGGTGCGTGACGACCACCGTGGGGCCGGCATGCGCCGCCGCGAGGGTCGCCTCGAGCCAGCCGCTGTGCGCCGCGAAAAGGGCGGCCGCATCCTCCGGGGCGAACGGGTCAGGCGTCGCGTCGTCACGCCGGATCCGCGAAAAGTCGTGGATCTGCGCGCGCGCCGCGTCCGCCGCCGCGGCGCGCGCCGCCGGCGTGGACGCGAGCCGGAAGTCGGTCCACAGCGTGCTGCCGAGGAAGCGCACGCCGCCGATCACGACTGCGGCGTCGTCGAGGAAATGCACCGGGGTACCCGCGCAGAGGTCGCGCAACCGGGCGCGGGTGCCCGGGATGCTGCCGCCGTAGAACTCGTGGTTGCCGGCGACATACAGCGTGGGCTTGCCAAGCCGCGCGGCCCAGGCCACCGCCGCCTCCGGCCGCGCGATGTCACCGGCGAGGACCACGACGTCGGCGTCGTTGTCCGGCAACGCCAGCGATTCCTGGCGCAGGTGGAGGTCGGAAAGGATGTTGAGCTTCAAATCGCGCCGCCCGCCGCGAATCGCGCGGTGCCGGAGCGTCGATTGAAGCACATCAGGCAAAAAAAACCCGCTGGGAGGAGCGGGCAAGGGGGATCCGTCGGAGGATGAGCCGCCTTACGTGATGCCCGCGGGCTCGTGCGGGCGCTTGCTCAACGGGCGCGGCGCCAGGGCGCTGCGCAAAAGTCTTCGGCAACGCGCCACGGCGCGTGGCGCGACGGTTCGCCGGCGCCGCGTCCTTCCACGCGGCGCGCGATGTTCAGATCACGCTGCGCGCGGCACTCACGCGTTCGGCGAGGTCGTCGAGCGCTTCCTGCTCCGCCAGCGTCGATTCCTCGTCGATGCGCGAGCGTTGCGGCGTGGCGTCGTCGTCGAACCAGTAGCCGGTGAATTCGGGGGCTTTCATGTTGCGCATCTCGGATTCGATGGGTCTCCGGATCGTGATGAGCAAGCGGCGTGCCAAAGGGGTCCGGGACGGATGGAAGGTGCCCATCGAGGGCATGAGCGCGCATTCGGCCCGGGTCTTGCAGTCGGCACGCCGGCGATTCACCGACATTTCTGTAGCCGGCGCCCGACAGCCGCGGAAGGATTTGCGCCAAGCGGTTGAATATCCGCTCGTATTGCTGTCGCTTCGCAACGACAACCGACATGTCACTCAATCGGCGCGTGCGCCGTGCAGGGGATCGTGCGTGCCGCCGGCGGGCGCCGCCGCATCGTCGGCCCCGGCGTGGCCATCGTGCGCATACCCGTGGCCATGGCCTCGCCGGCGCATGTACCAGTCATGCGCGCGGTCGAGGTAGAGGTAGACCACCGGCGTGGTGAACAGCGTCAGCACCTGCGACAGCATGAGGCCGCCCACCATCGCGAAGCCGAGCGGGCGCCGCAATTCGGAGCCGGTGCCATGGCCGAGCATCAGCGGCAGCCCCGCGAGGATCGCGCACATCGTCGTCATCAGGATCGGCCGGAACCGCAGCATGCAGGCCTCGAAGATCGCCGCCTCCGGCGCGAGGCCGCGCTCGCGCTCGGCGCTGAGCGCGAAGTCCACCATCATGATGCCGTTCTTCTTGACGATGCCGATCAGCAGGATGATGCCGATCAGCGCGATCACGGACAGGTCGTAGCCCGCCACGATCAGGATCAGCAGCGCTCCCACCCCTGCCGACGGCAGCGTCGACAGGATCGTCAACGGGTGGATGTAGCTCTCGTAGAGGAACCCCAGCACGATGTAGACGGCCAGCAGCGCGGCGAGGATCAGGTACGGCTGCGTGCGCAGCGACGACTGGAATGCCTGCGCCGTGCCCTGGAAGCTGCCGCGCAATGCGGCCGGCACGCCCATGCGCTGCATCGTGGCGTTGATCGCGTCCACCGCTTCCCCGAGCGCGGCACCGGGCGCCAGATTGAACGAGATCGTGATCGCCGGGAACTGGCTCTGGTGGCTCACCGAAAGGTAGTTGGTCCTGGTGTCGTCGATGCGCACGAACGTGGACAGCGGCACCTGCCTGCCCAGCGTCGTCGACGTCAGGTAGAGGTGATCGAACAGGCTCGGGTCCTGCTGCAGCTGCGGCAGCACTTCCAGGATCACGTGATAGGCGTTGAGCTGCGTCGAGTACTGCACGATCTGGCGCTGGCCGATGGCGTCGTAGATCGTGGCGTCCATCATCGCCGGGGTGATGCCGTAGCTCGACGCGCGGTCGCGGTCGATCGTGAGGTTGACCGCGGCGGCGCTCAACTGCTGGTCGGACACGACGTCGGTGAGCTGCGGCAGCTCGCGCAGGCGGTCGAGGATGCGCGGCGCCCACGCACCCAGCTCGTTGATGTCGGCGTCGGTCAGCGTGTACTGGTATTGCGTGCGCGCGAGCCGGCCGCCGACATTGATGTCCTGCGATGCCTGCAGGTACAAATTGGCGCCTTCGACGCCGGCGAGCGCGCGCCGCAGGCGCGTGATCACTTCATCGGCGCTGGCCTTGCGGCCATCTTCCTTGGATTTGAGCGTGATGAAGAAATTGGTGTTGTTGAACGTGCTGCCGCCGAGCGTGAAGCCGACGCTCATGACCGCCGGATCCTGGCGCACGATGTCGGCGATCGTGCTCGAGCGCTCGCTCATCGCCGCGAACGAGATGTCCTGCGCGCCCTCCGCGATCCCGGCGATGAACCCGGTGTCCTGCTGCGGGAAGAAGCCCTTCGGGATGAACACGTACAGCGCGACGGTGATCACCAGCGTGGCGAAGAAGACCACCAGCATCAGCGGCTGGTGGCGCAGCACCACGGTCAACGCGCGGCGGTAGCTCTCGGACAACCGCGCGAAGCCGCGCTCGAACATCATGAACAACCGCCCGTGCCTGCGGCCGCCCTCCTCGTGCGGGTGCAGGAAGCGCGAGCACAGCATCGGCGTCAGCGACAGCGAAATGAACACCGAGATCGCGATCGCGATCGTCACCGTGATGGCGAACTCGCGGAAGATGCGGCCGACGATGCCGCCCATCAGCAGCAGCGGAATGAACACCGCCACCAGCGACACCGCGATCGTCACGATCGTGCCGCCGATCTCGCCGGCGCCGGCCAGCGCCGCGTCGAACGGCTTCTGCCCGTTCTCGACGTGCCGGTAGATGTTTTCCAGCATCACGATCGCGTCGTCGACGACGAAGCCGGTGGCGATCGTGAGCCCCATCAGCGACAGGTTGTCGAGGCTGAAGCCCAGCAGGTACATCGCGCCCGCGGTGCCGAGGATCGCCAGCGGCACGGTGACGCCCGGAATCACGGTGGCCGGCACGTCGCGCAGGAACACGAAGATCACGAGCACGACGAGGCAGCCGGTGAGGATCAGCGTGAACTCGACGTCGTGCACCGACGCGCGGATCGTCTGCGTGCGGTCGGACAGCACGTTGACGTTGATCGCCTGCGGGATGGACGCGCGCAGCCGCGGCATCGCCGCCACCACGCGGTCGACGGTATCGATCACGTTGGCACCCGGCTCCTTGCGCACGGCCACCAGCACCGCCTTGTTGTGGCCGACGTTGAACTCGGGGGCCACGCCGGTGCCGGCGTATGCCCAGGCCGCGAGCTTGGTGTTCTCGGCGCCGTCGACCGCGCGGCCGATGTCGCGCACCCGCACCGGCGCGCCGTTGTGCCAGGCGACGATCACGTCGTCCCACACGCTGGCCGCCAGGATCTGGTCGTTGTCGTAGACGGTGACGCTGCGCCGCGGACCGTCGAACGTGCCCTTGGGCGCGTTGATCGTGGCATTGGTGAGCGGCTGGCGGATGTCCTCGAGCGACAGGCCGAGCGCCGCAAGCCGCGCCGGATCGACCTGGATGCGCACCGCGGGCTTCTGCTGGCCGAAGATGTCCACTTCGCCGACGCCACGGATCTGCGAGATCTGCTGCGCCAGCACGTTGTCGGCGAAGTCGGACGCGACGTTGAGCGGCAGCGTGTCGGAAGTCACCGCCAGGATCAGGATCGGGCGGTCGGCCGGATTGGTCTTGCGGAACGTCGGCGGGTTGGGCAGGTCGGAGGGCAGGCTGCCGCTGGCGGCGTTGATGGCGGCGAGCACATCGGTCGCCGCCGCGTCGATGTTGCGGTCGAGGTCGAATTGCAGCGTGATCTGGGTCGAGCCGAGATAGCTCGCCGACGTCATCTCGGTGAGGCCGGCGATCAGCGAGAACTGCCGCTCCAGGGGCTGCGCCACCGTGGCCGCCATCGTCTCGGGACTGCCGCCGGGCAGCTTCGCCGACACCTGGATCGTCGGGAAATCGACCTGCGGCAGCGGCGCCACCGGCAACAGCGGCCACGTCGCGACGCCGATCAGCAGCATCGCCGCCGCCAGCAGCGACGTGCCGATCGGGCGATGGATGAAAAGCGCGGAGATGCTCATGGCGTGCCCCCGCCGCTCACGCCGGCCGCGCGCTTCATCGCGTCGCCGACGCTTCGCGCGCCGGTGCCGGCGGACTCGCCGGCTTTGCGGGTGTCGCCGATGCCGCCGACGCGGCGCCCTGCGCGGTCTGCGCCTCGACCACCTTGACGCCGGGTTTCACCTTGTACTGGCCGTCGACGATGACGCGCGTGCCGGCGTCGATGCCGGTGTCGACGATGGCTTTGCCGTCCTGCACCTGCGCGACCTTGATCGGCTTCACCTCGACGGCGCTGTTGGCATCGACGACGTAGGCGAGCAGCCCGTTCGCCCCACGCTGCACGGCGCTCCCCGGGATGGTCGTCGCGCCGTCGCGCTCGCCGAGCACGATGCGCACGTTGACGTCCTGGCCGGGCCATAGCGCGTGGTGCGGATTGGCGAACATCGCCTTCAACTGGAACGTGCCGGTCGCGACGTCGATCTGGTTGTTGACGAGCACCAGCCGCCCGCTGCCGAGCAGCGTGCCGTCGTCGCGTGCATATGCGCTCACCGCGAGCGGCGCCTTGCCGGCGTTGCGCATCGCCTCGTTCACCTTGCCGAAGCGGTCCTCGGGCAGCGTGAACACCACGGCGATCGGATCGACCTCGTTGATGACCACGAGACCGTTGGCGTCGGCGGCATGCACGATGTTGCCGACATCGACCATCTTCATGCCGGTGCGTCCCGACAGCGGCGCGCGGATGGTGGTGTAGCCGAGCTGCACCCGCGCGTTGTCGATCAGCGCGTCGTCCGACTGCACGGCGGCATGCAGCTGGCCGACCAGCGCCTTCTGCGTGTCGAGCGTCTGCGTGGGGATCGAATCCTGCGCAACGAGCGTGGTGTAACGCTCGAGGTCCTTGTTGGCGGAGACGAGCTGCGCCTGGTCACGGGCTTTCTGCGCGATGGCCTGGTCGAGCGCCGCGCGGAATGGCCGGGGGTCGATCTCGGCCAAGAGGTCGCCCTTCTTGACGTCCTTGCCTTCCTCGAATGCGAGCTTCTCGAGCTGGCCGTCGACACGCACCTTGACGGTCACCGATTGCGCCGGCTGCGCCGTGCCGATGCCGGTCAGGTAGATTGGCACGTTCTCGCGCTTCGCCAGCGCGGTGACGACCGGCACGGCCGGCGCGACCTGCTTCGCCGCGGCATCGGCAGCGGCCGCACGGTGCTGCGCACCACGCCATCCGAGCACCGCGAGCACGACGACGACGAGCGCCGCCACGGCGAGCGCACCGCGCCGCCGCGACGCGAAAATGGACTTCTGCACCACGTCTTCCCCCTGGGATGTCGCTCCCCGCGATGGCGCCGCCCGTGACGGCGTGACGTGGGGGGTCCGGCCGCACAGGGACGCACGACCCTCGCCCTTACGACGCCGATCGGGCGGCGAAGTTCAAGGCAGCCGGGTGCGGGCGAGGCGCGCGCCGCGATCGTGACATGCGGCGCCCCCGGCCAGTCGCGCGCGAGCGAGGGCCGCGCACGAAAAATGGTAACGGAGTGTGTCCCGGCGCACCCGCAATACAGGCGCGGACCCGCCGGCAATCCGGCGCCGGCATGCGGCGCCGCTGCCACGGCGACGCGTCAGGCCTTGGAGTCCTTGAACATCGACGGCTCGAGCCGATGGCGCTGCAGCAGCTTGTAGAACTCGGTGCGGTTGCGCTTGGCGAGCTGGGCCGCCTGCGTGACGTTGCCGCCGGTGATCTTGAGAAGGCGCACGAGATAGTCACGCTCGAAGCTCTTGCGCGCCTCCTCGAACGGCACCAGTGCCGACGCATCCTCCTTGAGCGCGTTCTGCACGGTGGTGAGCGGGATCACGCTGGTGGTGGTCAGCGCCACCGCCTGCTCCAGCAGGTTCAGCAGCTGGCGCACGTTGCCCGGCCATGGTGCGGCCACGAGCTGCGCCATCGCTTCGGGCGCCAGCGACGGCACCGCCTTGCGATAGCGCTCGGCGAGCTTGCGCAGGAAATGCGCGCACAAAAGCGGGATGTCCTCGCGCCGCTCGGCGAGGTTCGGCAGGCGCAGCGACACCACATTGAGGCGGTAATAGAGATCTTCGCGGAACAGTCCCGCCGCCTTCTGCGCGTCGAGGTCGCGGTGCGTCGCCGAGATCACGCGCACGTCGACCGGAATCGGCTGCGTCGCCCCCACCGGGCGCACCTCGCCCTCCTGCAGCACGCGCAGGAGCTTCACCTGCAGCGGCAGCGGCATGTCGCCGATCTCGTCGAGGAACAACGTACCGCCGTCGGCGGCCTGGAACAGGCCCTTGTGCGCGGCGACCGCGCCGGTGAAGGCGCCGCGCGCGTGGCCGAACAGCTCGGACTCGAGAAGCTCCCCGGGCAGCGCGCCGCAATTGACGCCGACCAGCGGCTTGTCGCTGCGCCGGCTGGCGCGATGGATCGCGCGCGCGAGGAGCTCCTTGCCGGTGCCGGACTCGCCGTAGACGAGGACGCTGGCGTCGGAATCGGCGACGAGCCGCGCCTGGCGCAACAGGTCCTCCATGCCGGGGCTGCGCGTGATGATGCCCTCGCGCCACTCGCCGGTGGACGAGTATGGCGCGGTGGGGTCGTCCCCCGACAGCGACACCGCGGCCGCCACTTTCTGCAGCAGCTCCTGGCTGTCGAACGGCTTGGTGAGAAAGCCGAACACCCCGCGCTGGGTCGCGGCCACGGCATCGGGAATGGTGCCGTGCGCGGTGAGGATGATCACCGGCATCGCCGGATGCTGGCGATGGATCGCCTCGAACAGGGCGAGCCCGTCGATCCCCGGCATGCGCAGGTCGCTGACCACCGCCGAGGGTCGCGCCACCGCGATCGACGCCAGCGCGGTCTCGCCGCTGTCCGCAGTGCGCACGCGATAGCCGGCCGACGTGAGGCGCAGGCTGATGAGCTTGAGGAGATCGGGGTCGTCGTCGACCAGCAATACGTCGCCGGTCGCACTTGCGTGAGTCGTCGCCATGGGGTTCCTAGTGTCCGCCGCCGCCGCCGGCGCCGCCACCCGCGCCACCGCCGCCGCTCGACACGCGATCGCGCAGCAGGCTGCGCTCCATCTGCCGCAGCGCCTCCAGCTTTTGCTGCGCCTCGTTGGCGCGCGCCGACTCGTCGCGCACGGCCCGCGTGCGCTCGGTCACCTGCGCCTGCAGCACCGCCGCGAGGTGTTTCACCGGCGTCACCGGACCGCCGCTCCTGGCGACGTTGTCGAGCAGCTGCTGCGCGCGCAGGTCGTCCTGCAGCGAATGGGTCAGTGTATACAGCACCGCGAGGCGCACCCGGTTGGCATCGCTGCGCTCGCGGTTGAAGGTCTGCGTCACCGTCGCCAGCTCGCGCTTCAGGTCGTCGGCACCGAGCGCGTTGTAGCGATTGAGGTCGCTCATCACCGCCACGAGCTCCAGGTCTTCGGGGGGAATCACCGGACCTGCCGGCGCCGGCGGCGGCAGCGCTGCGACGATGATCCGTTCCTGCGCGACGGGCGGCGCCGGCGCCGCCTTGGGTGGCGCCGTGTCCACGGGGGCAGCGGGCGCACCAACGGTCCGCGCGTCCGTACCCGCCGTCTTGGCGGGCGATACGTCCGCCGCCGGCAGCGGCGTCGGCTCGACCGGCGGCGGCATCGTGACCGGCTCGATCGGCGGGTATTCCACCATCGGCGCCGACGGCAATGCCGCCATCGCCTGCTCGTCGAAGTAGAAGGTGTCCTGCGGCGGCGGCATCGACGAGCACGCGGCGAGCGACGCCGCGACCATGGCGAGCGCGAGCCGCCGTGCCGTCATTTCGCCACCGCCACCGGCACGCGCACCTCGGCGGCGCTCGCGCGCGCCGAGCCGAAAGCGAGCGGCAGGCGCAGGCGGAACATGGCGCCGGAGTGGCCATCGGCGCGGTCCAGCACTTCCAGCCGGCCGCCGTGCGCCAGCGTGTATTCGCGCGCGA
Organism: Casimicrobiaceae bacterium; assembly: GCA_036003195.1. Classification (GTDB taxonomy): domain Bacteria; phylum Pseudomonadota; class Gammaproteobacteria; order Burkholderiales; family Casimicrobiaceae; genus VBCG01. The sequence continues at coordinate 22,534 of DASYSP010000074.1, read as the reverse complement.
TCGCAAGACCGAGGCCCGAGCCCTTGACGCGGCCGCTGGTCTTCGCGCTGCCCTGGAAGAACGAGTCGAAGATCCGCTCGCGCTCGCCGGCCGAGACCCCCGGCCCGCGGTCGGCGACGTCGAGCACCGCGTCGTCGCCGGACGCGGCAAGCTTGAGGTCGATCGTCGACGAGCGCGGCGAGAACTTGATCGCGTTGGAGACCATGTTGTCGATCACCGTGCGCAGGCGCTCGGCGTCGCCGGTGATCATCACCGGCGCGAGGTTCATGTCGAACGCGATGATGCGCGCCAGCGCGGCGAGCTTGTTGTCGCGCACGACGCGATTGACCACGTCGGCGAGCATCACCGGCCCCAGCGTGGCGGGCTCCATCGCGCGCGTCTGGTGATACTTGAGCAGGTCCTCGATGAGCTTCTGCAGCGAGATCGTGTTCTCGCGCACGATGCGCACGATGTCGTGCTGCTCGCGCGACAGCTTGCCGCCGATTTCGTCGCGCAGCAGCTCGGCGCCCTCGCGCACGGCGGTGAGCGGCGTCTTGAGCTCGTGCGACACGTGGCGCAGGAAGCGGTTTTGCTGGTCCTCCAGCTCCTTCAGCCGCATGCGCAGCCACTCGAGGCGCTGGCCGAGGTAGCGCAGGTCCTGCGGGCCGTTGACCTCGACCGCATGCGTGAAGTCGGCCGAGCCCATCTGCCGGATCGCCTGGTCGAGCTGGCGGATTGGCCGCGCGATCAGCACGGCGAACACGATCGCCAGCGAGAGCGCGATGCCGAACGCGGCAACCGACAGGATCTGCCACGTCTCGCGTCCGCGCGTCGCCGTCACCTGCAGGCGCTCGATCGCGCGCTGCGTGAGCTGGTTCGCCGCGGCCAGCGTCGCTTGCGCCGAATCGACGAGCTTCGCATAGCCGTCGGCGAGCGCGGCATTCGCCGCCGCGCCGCGTCCCGGCACGGCGAACACCTTGTACAGCGCCGACTCGTTGTCGATCAGGCGCTGCAGCGCGACGCGCGAATCGGGCTCGAGCGGCAGCGACGCGAGCTGCGCGGCCGACGCGCGGAAATCCTGGCGCACTCGCGCGTAGTCGTCGATCAGCGCGTTGTCTTCGAGGATGATGTTCTGGCGCACCACGCGCTCGAGCGTGGTCGTCTGCTCGAACAGGAAGCGCGACGTGCGCGCCGCCTGCGCCGCCTGCTGCACTTCGACGCCGGCCTGCGTGGCGAGGCGATCGAGCGTCAGCACGAGCTCGGCGAGCGCGTAGAGGAGCGGCAAGCTCACGAGCAGGAAACCCAGCAGAATGAACTTGAGGAATGATCGCGGGTAATACACGAGTACCGCCGCCGCTATAATCGCCGGCCCTATTATGACATTGGCGCTCCGCGCGGCATGGCGCAATCGCAGGCAGCAACGGACGCGACATCCACGCGCGCGATCGCGATCATCGCCGCCGTGGCGGCCAATGGCGTCATCGGCGACGGCCTGGCGATGCCCTGGCGCCTGCCCGACGACCTGCGCCGTTTCCGCAGCCTGACCACCGGCCACACAGTTGTCATGGGACGTCGCACGTGGCAATCGCTCGGCCGTCCGCTGCCGCAGCGGGAAAACATCGTGCTGACCCGCGATCCCGGCTTCGTCGCCCCCGGCGCGACCGTCGCGCGTTCGCTCGACGCGGCACTGGCGCTCGCGACGCTGCCTGCGCCCGTCTTCGTCATCGGCGGTGCGGCGCTGTTCGCCGCAGCGCTGCCGAGGGCGGCGACCTTCGAGCTCACCGCGATACACGCCGACTACGCGGGTGACGTGCGCTTTCCGCCGTGGGACCGCGGCGCATGGCGCGAGATCGCGCGCGAGGACGTCGCGGCGGCCGGTGCAGCGCCTGCGCATTCGTTCGTCACGCTGGTACGCGCGGGCTGACGCGCCGCGGTGCGCCGCCGCACCGGCAGGCGATTTGCGATAATGGCGAACGTCACGGCCCGCGTTTGCGCGTTGCGCCGATCCCCGCCGGGATGACGGAACTGGTAGACGTAGCGGACTCAAAATCCGCCGGTAGCGATACCGTGGGGGTTCGAGTCCCCCTCCCGGCACCAGCGCTCGCCTACGCCACTGTCGCTCGCGAATCAACCCGCGTCAGCAGCGCCCGCTTTTTCGTGTCAGCCGCTGCGCGTTCTGTCCCGCGCCATCTCGCGCTCCTCGAGCGGACGCACCTTGCGGAAGCGCGCGAACAGCAGCACGTCGTAGGCGATCTTGAGGCCGCCCGCGATCAGCAGAGGCCAGCCGAACGACGACGCGCCCAGCAGCGAGCCGGCGAGCAGCGGGCTCACCGCGGAGGCGAGACTGCGCGGCACCGACGTGACGCTGGCGGCGGCCGGGCGCTCGGCAGGCGCGACGATGGCCATCACGTACGAACTGCGGGTGGGCACGTCCATCTGCGACAGTGCAGCACGCACCAGCAGCAGCGTGATGACGAACCCGAGCGCCGGCATGAACGGCATCGCCAGCAGGCACAGGCTCGACGGCAGATGCGTGAACACCATCGTGTTGACGAGGCCGTGACGCGCGGCAATGCGCGCCGCAGCGAGGTACGACAGCGCGGTGAGGATGCCCGCGGCGAAGAACAGCGTCGCGGCATTCGCGAGGCTCAGCGCGAATGCCTGGTACAGCCAGAGCGCGAGCATCGACTGCACGATGAAGCCGCCGGCGAACGCGTCCACGCTGAACAATGCCGCCAGCTCGAACACGTGCCTGCGCGAGGTGGTCAGCGCCGCGGGGGGCGCGGTGGCGGCGGCGGTCGGCTGCGCCGGCAATCCGCGATAAGCCAGCGCCGCAAGTCCGGCCAGCATCGCATACAGCACGAACATGCCGCGGATCGCGGCGGGCTCGTCCACGCCGCCGGCATGGGCGGCGAACTCCGGCAAGCCCGCGGCAAGCGAACCTGCGGCGGCGAGGAATGCGCCGACGAGGCTGTAGCGCGCGAACACCGCGGTGCGGTGGCGGTCGTCGGCGAGCTGCGCGAGCACCGCGTGCTCGAGCGGCAGGAACACGCTGACGTCGCCGGCCGAAGGATTGAGGGTGCCGACGAACGCGATCAGCAGCAGCGGCCAGAACTGCGTGACGAAGGCGAAGCCGAGGCCCGTCGCGGCCATCAGCAGCGTGGCCGCCAGCAGGAGCGCGCGGTAGCGGAAGCGCCGCGCATGGAGGCCGGTGACGAGCGTCAGCACGCCGGAGCCGAGCAACGTCGCGGTGGCGACGACGCCCACCTGCCAGGCGTTGAAACCGAGGTCGAGCAGGTACACCGGCAGCAGCAGGCTCACGTAGCCGTCGCCGAAGGCGCGCAGGCCCTTGGCGACGAGCACGCGGTTGACCGGGGACGACGCAGCGGTGGATGCGATCGCAAAGCCCAAGCGTCACCTCCTCGTGACCAGGTGCCGGGCAGCTTGGACGCGTCGCGTCTTGAAGCGGGGAGTCTGCCGCGATTCCCCGTGTGCGGGCCAGTATATGAGGCACGCGCGGCCGGAGCAATCGCGATGTCGTGCAGAATCCGTGCCGGCGCGTGCGTCGTTGCGCACCTGCGCCATTGCCCATGGCCGCCACCCATCGTCTCGCCGACTTCGATTACGACCTGCCGCCCGACCTGATCGCGCAGGTGCCCTCGGGCGAGCGCGGCGCGAGCCGGCTGCTGCACGTCGCCGCCGACGCGCTGGTCGATCGCCGCTTCGCCGATCTGCCGCAGCTCCTCGCGCCGGGCGACCTCGTGGTGTTCAACGACACGCGGGTGATCAGGGCACGCGCCGCCGGCGCCAAGCCCACGGGCGGCCGGGTCGAGATGCTCGTCGAGCGCATCGTCGCCGCGCGCGAGGCCTGGGTGCAGCTGCGCGCCAGCCATCTGCCGCGCATCGGCACGACGATCACGTTCGCCGCCGGCGCCGTCGCCACCGTAGCGGCGCGCGAAGGCCGGATGTTCCTGCTGCGATTCGATATGCACGGCGACCTCGCGGCGTGGCTCGACATGCATGGCGCGATGCCGCTGCCGCCCTACATCACGCGTACCGCCGATGCCGGTGACGACACGCGTTACCAGACCGTGTACGCGCGCAACCCCGGGGCGGTCGCCGCGCCCACGGCCGGCCTGCACTTCGACGACGCTCTGCTGGCCGCACTCGCGGAACGCGGCATCGCCGCCGCGCACCTGACGCTGCACGTCGGCGCCGGCACCTTCCAGCCGGTCACGCACGATGACCTCGCGCAGCACCGCATGCACGTCGAGCATTACGACGTGCCGGCGACGACGGTCGAGGCGATCGGGCGCGCGCGCTTGCGCGGCGCGCGCATCGTCGCGGTGGGCACCACGACCTTGCGCGCACTGGAGTCCGCTACGGGCGCCGACGGTATTCCGGCGCCAGGTCCCGGCGTCACTGCGCTCTTCATCACGCCCGGCTATCGTTTCCGGGTGGTCGACGCGCTCGTCACCAATTTCCATCTGCCGCGCTCGACGCTGCTGATGCTGGTCTCGGCATTCGCGGGCTATGACGCGATCCGGCATGCGTACGCGCATGCGATCGCCGGGCGTTACCGCTTCTATAGTTATGGCGACGCGATGTTGTTGTGGCGACAGCGCAACGACGCGCCGCAGCTGACATCGTCCTGATTTGCGTCGCCAATCGGCGACAAATCGGGTGTTTCGACGACGAATTCGCAACCAACGCCCATGCCGGCACGCGTTCGATGCATGCCGGCCTTGGCAATGGGCGCTCGGATCGCTACCCTTGGCGCAACCGTATACCCGGCGGGGGCGGCATGTGCCAGGCGCATGCAGGGCTTCCGCATTCGTGAACATGCAACGATCGTTGCGGCTCGCCTCGCTGGCCGTGTTATCGCTCGCGCTCTGCGTCGGGACGCGTGACGCTGCCGCCGCGCGCATCGGCGTGCTGTCGAACAACCACGCCGACGCGGTGGCCGCGGACTTCACGTCGCACGTCGCGGGCCACGTGTTCACCGCGGTCGACGTCAGCACCGGCGCGCCGCCGCTGGCGACGCTGCTGGCGCAGTTCGACGAGATCCTGCTGTTCGAGGACGGCCTGTTCCAGAGCGCGCCCGACGTAGGCAACTCCGTTTATGCGTTCGCGGAGGCGGGCCGGCCCGTCGTGCTGGCGACGTTCTACGACCAGGACAGGAGCGACCGCGCCGGCCTCGTGCTCGGGCCGCCGCACGGTTGGGGACAGCTCGAGACGATCGATCCCAACACCACCGACACGCTCGGCGCCGTGACCACCACGCGTACGCTCGATCCCGCGTCGATCGTGCAGCACCCGCTGACCAAGGACGTGCATTCGCTGTTCGGCAACAAGGGCTTCGCCGCCGGCAACCAGGCGAAACCGGGCACGGTCGTCCTCGCCACCTGGCTGCAGCCCAACGCCAACGGCCAGCCCGATCCGGTGATCGACTACCGGCTCTCCGACGTCACTTGCGTGATGCAGGTCACGATCGCGCCCGACTACAGCGTCTACGGCACATTCGGCATCGACTTCGGTGGCGACTATTACCAATTGTGGAAGAACGCCTTCGACTACGGCAGCGGTAATTGCGGGCGCGGCTGGTTCGTGCCGGCGCTGTCCCCCGGTGCGCTCGCGGCGCTCGCCGCGCTCGTGGCCGGGCTGGCCGTGGCGGCGCGCCGGCGGCGCGCATCGCGGCCCCTCGCGTCACGATGAAATTCGTCGTCACCGCGAGCGACGGGAGTGCCCGTCGCGGACGGCTCGACCTCGTCCACGGCAGCGTCGACACGCCGGTGTTCATGCCGGTCGGCACCTATGGCAGCGTCAAGGCGATGACGCCTGCCGCGCTGGCCGACGTCGGCGCGCAGATCGTGCTCGGCAACACGTTCCATCTGTGGCTGCGCCCGGGCACCGAGGTCGTCACGCTGCACGGTGGCCTGCACCGGTTCATGGGCTGGCAGCGCCCGATCCTCACCGATTCCGGCGGGTTCCAGGTCTGGAGTCTCGGCGCGCTGCGCAAGATCAGCGAGGAAGGCGTCGCATTCGCCTCGCCGGTCAACGGCGACAGGATGTTCCTCACGCCGGAGCGCTCGATGGAGATCCAGCGCGCGCTCGACGCCGACATCGTCATGGCGTTCGACGAGTGCACGGCCTACCCGGCGACGCGCGACGAGGCGGCGCAATCGATGCAGCTGTCGATGCGCTGGGCGCAACGCTCGAAGGCCGCGCACGCCGGCAATCGCAACGCGCTGTTCGGCATCGTGCAGGGCGGCATGCACGAGGATCTGCGCGACGAGTCGGTGGCCGCGCTCGCCGCCATGGGCTTCGACGGCTATGCGATCGGCGGGCTTTCGGTGGGTGAGCCGAAGGAGGAGATGCTGCGCGTGCTCGCGCACGTCGCGCCGCGGATGCCGGCTGACCGGCCGCGCTACCTGATGGGCGTGGGCACGCCCGAGGACATCGTCGAGGGCGTCGCCGGCGGCGTCGACATGTTCGATTGCGTGATGCCGACGCGCAACGCGCGCAACGGCTGGCTGTTCACGCGCTTCGGCGACGTCAAGATCCGCAATGCCGTGCATCGCACGGACACGCGTCCGCTCGACGCCACCTGCGAGTGCTACACCTGCCGTCATTTCAGCCGCGCGTACCTGCACCACCTGCAGCGCGTCAACGAGATCCTCGGCGCCACGCTCGCGACGATCCACAACCTGCACTACTATCTCGCGTTCACCGCGGGCATGCGCGAGGCGATCGGCGCCGGGGGCTTCGCGCAATGGCGCGCGCAGTTCCATCGCGAACGCGCCGGCGGTGACTGAGCGCAACCAGGCGGCAGGCGCGCGCCGGCCATCTCGACGCGCGATCGTGTTAGAATAACTGGTTGATTTGGCGGCCCTAATGGAGGCCCCGATCGCGGGCCGCCGGGCGCCATTGACGTCCGGGCGACAACCGCGACGCGGCGCGCTCAGGACCGCTTGCAGGCGAGGCGCACCGTACGCCTCGCGCGACCGCCGCCGCTTCTGGAGACCCCGACGTGTTCATTGCCAACGCCTACGCCCAGACCTCGGGCGCCACATCGCAGACCGACATGCTGACGTCGTTCCTGCCGATGATCGCCATCTTCGTGGTGTTCTATTTCCTGCTGATCCGCCCGCAGCAGAAGCGCTCGAAGGAGCAGCGCGAGCTGCTGTCCGCGCTCGAGAAGGGCAACGAGGTGATCACCGCCGGCGGCATGGTGGGGCGCATCGCCAGGATCAACGACCAGTACGTCACGCTCGAAGTGGCGTCCGGCGTCGAGATCACCGTGCAACGCAGCTCGGTGAGCCAGCTCCTGCCCAAGGGCACGCTGAAGAGCCTGTGACGCGCCCCGCAGCAGCCCGCGCCGCGCGCACCGGGCGCGAGCGAGCTGCCGCGTCCTGCGTCGCCGCACCGGCGCCCCACCCCTCGCGAATTTCGCCATGAATCGCTACCCGCTCTGGAAATACGTCGTCATCGCCGTCGCGCTCGCGGTCGGCGTCATGTACGCGCTGCCCAATCTCTTCGCCGAGCTGCCGGCGGTGCAGGTGTCGACATCGAAGGGCGCGGTCAAGGTCGACACCACCACGCTCGCCACCGTCGAGTCGGCGCTCAAGACCGCCGGCATCGAGTACCGCGGCGCCACCCTCGATCCGACCGGCATCAAGATCCGCTTCGCCGACGTCGACGCCCAGGGCAAGGCCAAGGACGTACTGCAGGCGAAGCTCAACACCGACCAGAAGGATCCCGACTACATCGTCGCGCTCAACCTGCAGTCGTCGTCGCCGCAGTGGCTGGCCTCCATCGGCGCGCTGCCGATGTACCTCGGCCTCGACCTGCGCGGCGGCGTGCACTTCCTGCTGCAGGTGGACATGAAGACGGCGCTGGAGAAGGCAGCCGACCGCTACAGCGCCGACATCCGCACGCTGATGCGCACCGAGAAGATCCAGTACGCGGGCGTGGTGCGCGAGGGCGGCAACATCGTCGTGCGCTTCCGCGACGCCGGCGAGCGCGGCAAGGCGCGCCTCGCGATCGACAAGGCCTATCCCGACCTGGTCGAGCGCGATGTCGACACCGCCGCCGACGATTTGCGGCTGTACGCGACGCTCAAGCCCGAGGTGCTGAAGAAGATCGGCGACGGCGCAGTGCAGCAGAACATCCAGATCCTGCGCAACCGCGTCAACGAGCTTGGCGTCGCCGAGCCGATCGTGCAGCAGCAGGGCAGCGACCGCATCGTCGTGCAGCTGCCCGGCGTGCAGGACACGGCGCGCGCCAAGGACATCCTCGGCCGCACGGCGACGCTCGAGATCCGCATGGTCGACGAGGATCCGGGCGCGCTGCAGGCCGCGCTGAACGGCAACGTGCCGATCGGCACCGATCTCTACAAGGACCGCAACGGCGCGCCGAGCCTGATACGCCGGCAGGCGGTGCTGACCGGCGACCGCATCCAGGACGCGCAGCCGGGCTTCGACAGCCGCAACAACGAGCCGATCGTCAGCGTCACGCTCGACGCCACCGGCGGGCGCATCATCCGCGACATCTCGCGCGAGAACATCGGCAAGGGAATGGGCATCCTGCTGATCGACAAGAACAAGACCGAGCTCATCACCGCGCCGAAGATCCGCGACGAGCTCGGCACGCGCTTCCAGATCAGCGGCCAGATGACCGCCCGCGAGACGCGCGACATCGCGCTCCTGATGCGCGCCGGCGCGCTGGCGGCGCCGATGGAGATCGTCGAGGAGCGCACGGTCGGGCCGTCGCTCGGCGCCGAGAACATCGCCAAGGGCTTCGATTCCGTGAAGCACGGCTTCCTCGTGCTGGCGGCGTTCATCTGCGTCTATTACCTGCTGATGGGCGTGATCTCGACGGTGTCGCTGTCGATCAACCTGCTGCTGCTGGTGGCGGTGCTGTCGATGATCCAGGCGACGCTGACGCTGCCCGGCATCGCCGCGATCGCGCTGACGCTCGGCATGGCGATCGACGCCAACGTGCTGATCAACGAGCGCATCCGCGAGGAGCTGCGCTGGGGCGCGACTCCGCATGCGGCGATCCAGGCCGGCTACGAGCGCGCATGGGGCACGATCCTCGATTCGAACGTGACGACGATGATCGCCGGCATCGCGCTGCTGACTTTCGGCTCCGGACCCGTCCGCGGCTTCGCCGTCGTGCACTGCCTCGGCATCCTGACGTCGATGTTTTCCGCCGTGTTCGTCTCGCGCGGCATCGTCAACCTGATCTACGGCCGGCGCAAGAAGCTCGAGAGCATCTCCATCGGCCAGGTCTGGCGGCCGCAGGGCGCCGCCGCCGTGCCCGCGAAGAAGCGGCCCGAGAAGCAGGCCGTCTGACGCGCACGCGTCGCCCACCCATCGGAATCGCCCCGGACCATGGAATTCTTCCGCTTCAAGAACGACATCCCGTTCATGCGGCATGCGCTGGTGTTCAACGTCATCTCGTTGATCACCTTCCTCGCCGCCGTGTTCTTCCTCGTCCACCGCGGACTCGACTTCGGCGTCGACTTCCGCGGCGGCACGGTGATCGAGGTGGAATATGCGCATGCGGCCGATTTCGACCGCGTCCGCGCGGCGATCGACAAGCTCAAGGTCGGCGAATACTCGGTGCAGCGTTTCGGCAACGCGCAGACGGCGCTGATCCGCCTGCCGCTGAAGGAAGGCGTGTCGAGCGCCAAGCTGTCGGAGGACGTGATGGGCGCGCTGAAGGCCGACGACGCCTCGGCGACGCAGAAGCGCGTCGAGTTCGTCGGTCCGCAGGTGGGCAAGGAGCTGTACGAGAACGGCGGGCTCGCGCTGCTGTTCGTGGCCATCGGCATCGTCGCCTACCTCGCGCTGCGCTTCGAGTGGCGCTTCGCCGTGGCGGCAATCATCGCCAACCTGCACGACGTGGTGATCATCCTCGGCTTCTTCGCGTTCTTCCAGTGGGAGTTCTCGCTGCCGGTGCTGGCCGCGGTGCTGGCGGTGCTCGGCTACTCGGTCAACGAGTCGGTGGTCATCGCCGACCGGATCCGCGAGAACTTCCGCAAGATGCGCAAGGCCAGCGTCACGCACGTCATCGACAACGCGATCACCAGCACGATCTCGCGCACGATCATCACCCATGGCTGCACGCAGATCATGGTGACGTCGATGCTGATCTTCGGCGGCGAGACGCTGCATTACTTCGCGCTGGCGCTGACCATCGGCATCCTGTTCGGCATCTACTCGTCGGTGCTGGTGATGGCGCCTCTGGTGATGTGGCTCGGCGTGTCGCGCGAGGACCTCGTCAAGGCCGACCGCAAGCGCGACGGCGGCAACGCCGAGAAGATCCTGCCCTGATCGCGCGGCGGGACCCGGCCGACGACCCAGGCGCCCGCCCTTCCCGCCGTGTTCACGACGCTGCTCTATTCGCTGCTGTCGCTCGACCAGTCGATCGCCCTCATCGCCACGCAGTATGGCGCGTGGTTCTACGCGATCGTGGCGGCGATCGTCTTCGTCGAGACGGGCGTCGTGGTGTTCCCGCTGCTGCCCGGCGACTCCCTGCTGTTCCTCGCCGGCACCGTCGTCGCGTCGGCCGGGCTCGACGTGCACCTGCTGGTGTTCGTCCTCGCGCTGGCCGCCGTGGCCGGCGACTCGGTCAACTATACGATCGGCCGCTACATCGGCCCGAAGGTGTTCGAGCGGCCCGACTCGCGCTGGCTGCGCAAGAGCTATCTCGAGCGCACGCACCGCTTCTACGAGCGCTACGGCGGCGTGACGATCATCATCGCGCGGTTCGTGCCGATCGTGCGCACGTTCGCGCCGTTCCTCGCCGGCGTGGGCGCGATGTCCTACCCGCGGTTCATCACCTACAACATCGTCGGCGGCGTGGCGTGGGTGGCGCTGCTCACCTACGCCGGATTCTTCTTCGGCAACATCCCGTGGGTGAAGCAGAACCTGACGTTCATCGTGCTGGCGATCGTCGTCGTGTCGCTCGTGCCGGCGGTCGTCACGTTCCTGCGCGAGCGCCGCAAGACGCCGCGCTGAGCGCCGGCGCGCTGGCGCAACCGGCGATCAGATCCGCCTGGCGAGCTCCGCGGCGCGGCCGATGTAGGTGGCCGGTGTCAGCGCCTTGAGCCGCGCGCGCGCCTCGGGCGGCAGCGCGAGGCCGTCGATGAACGCATGCAGCGTCGCGCGCGTGATGCCCGATTTGCCGCGCGTCAGCGCCTTCAGCTTCTCGTACGGCTCGTCGATGCCGTAGCGGCGCATCACCGTCTGGATCGGCTCCGCCAGCACTTCCCAGTTCGCATCGAGGTCGGCGGCGATGCGTGCGCGGTCGACGTCGAGCTTGGCCAGCCCCTGGCGCAGCGCCAGGAAGCCGAGCAACGCATGCCCGAGCCCGACGCCGAGGTTGCGCAGCACCGTGGAGTCGGTGAGGTCTCGCTGCCAGCGCGACACCGGCAGTTTCTCGGCGAAGTGGCGCAACAGCGCGTTGGCGAGGCCGAGGTTGCCCTCGGAGTTCTCGAAGTCGATCGGGTTGACCTTGTGCGGCATCGTCGACGAGCCGGTCTCGCCTTCGCTCAGCCGCTGGCGGAAATACCCGAGCGCGATGTAGCCCCACAGGTCGCGGTCGAGGTCGATCAGGATCGTGTCGATGCGCGCCAGCGCGTCGCAGTATTCGGCGATGCCGTCGTGCGGCTCGATCTGCGTGGTGTACGGGTTGAATTCGAGCCCTAGGCGCACCACGGTGCGCGCCGCAAGTCGTTCCCAGTCGACGTCCGGATAGGCGACGAGGTGCGCGTTGTAATTTCCCACGGCGCCGTTGATCTTGCCCTTGACGACCACGCGCGCGAACGCCGCGAGCGCACGGTCGAGGCGGGCCACGACGTTGGCGACCTCCTTGCCGAGCGTCGTTGGCGTCGCCGGCTGGCCGTGGGTGCGCGCGAGCATCGGCGTGCCGCCTTCGGCGTGCGCCAGCACGCGCAAGTCGGCGATCAACGCCTCGATCGCGGGCACCAGCACGTCGCGTCGCGCGTCGGCCAGCGCGAGGCCGTGGGCGAGGTTGTTGATGTCCTCCGACGTGCACGCGAAGTGCACGAATTCGCGCAACTGCGCGGCACCGGCGACGCCGGCCAGCCGTTGCTTGAGCCAGTACTCGACCGCCTTGACGTCGTGGTTGGTGTCGCGCTCGATGACCTTGACGCTGCGCGCGTCGTCGGGCGTGAATGCCGTGCCGATGGCTTCGAGCTCGCGGCGCGTGGCGTCGTCGAATGCCGGCGCCTCGCTGATCGCGGGCTCGTCGGCGAGCGCGCAGAGCCAGGCGATCTCGATGCGCACGCGCTGGCGGATCAGCGCGAATTCGCTGAAGTGGTCGGCCAGCGTCGCCACCTTGGCGCGGTAGCGTCCGTCGAGCGGCGAGAGCGCGAGTATCGCGGCATCCGACATGCGATCGAGTCTAGCATAGCGAGCGCCCGCATCCGATGCCGCGGGCGGACGCCGCGCCCGGTATAATCACACCCGATGTTGAAGCTCTACTACTCCCACACCAGCCCCTTCGCGCGCAAGGTGCGCATCGCGCTCGACGAGAAGAAGATCGAGTACGAGCTGTGCGAGACGTCGGCCTGGGACGACGCGTCGCCGGTGCATGCGGCCAATCCGCTCGGCAAGGTGCCGACACTGACGCTCGACGACGGCACGTCGATCTACGACTCGCGCGTGATCGTCGAATACATCGACAGCGTGAGCCCGGTGTCGCGCCTCGTCCCCGAGCCGGTGCGCCAGCGCATCGCCGTGCGCAAATGGGAGGCGCTCGCCGACGGCGCGTGCGAGGCGCTGGTGCTGGCGACGCTCGAAGGCCGCCGGCCGCAGGCGCGGCGCAGCCCGGAATGGATCGCGCGGCAGCGCCACAAGGTGGAGTCGGCCGTCGCCGAAATGGCGGCGGAGCTGGCGGACAAGCCGTGGTGCAACGGCGAGTCGTACACGCTGGCGGACATTGCCTGCGGCTGCGCGCTCGGCTACATCGACCTGAGGATGGCGGATTTCGACTGGCGCGACCGCTACCCCAATCTCGCGCGCCACGCCGACAAGCTCGGCAAGCTCCCCGCCTTCGCGCAGTCGCGCCCGCCCGCCGCCTAGCTGCGCGGCGCGGGGCCGCCGGCCGCGCGCAGGCTCATGCCGACTGTTTGAGCTGGTCGAGGATCGCCGGATTCTCGAGCGTCGACGTGTCCTGCGTGATCGTCTCGCCCTTGGCGATCGAGCGCAACAGTCGCCGCATGATCTTGCCGGAGCGGGTCTTCGGCAGGTTGTCGCCAAAGCGGATGTCCCTGGGCTTGGCGATGGCTCCGATTTCCTTGCCAACCCAGTCACGCAGCTCCTTCGCCACCTGCTGCGCATCGGCGCCGGTGGGGCGCGCGCGCTTCAGCACGACGAACGCGCACACCGCCTCGCCCGTCATGTCGTCGGGACGGCCGACGACGGCGGCCTCCGCCACCATCGGGTTGGCGACCAGCGCCGACTCGACTTCCATCGTGCCGAGGCGATGGCCCGACACGTTGAGCACGTCGTCGATGCGGCCCATGATCGTGAAGTAGCCGTTGTGCGGATCGCGCACCGAGCCGTCGCCCGCGAGGTAGAGCTTGCCGCCCAGCTCCTCGGGGTAATAGCTCTTGCGGAAGCGGTCGGGGTCGCCCCAGATCGTGCGGATCATCGCCGGCCACGGACGCTTGATCACCAGCATGCCGCCCTGCCCGTTGGGGACGTCGTGGCCGGTCTCGTCGACGATTGCCGCCATGATGCCCGGCAGCGGCAGCGTGCACGATCCGGGTCGCAGCGACGTCACACCCGGCAGCGGAGTGATCATGTGGCCGCCGGTCTCCGTCTGCCACCACGTGTCGACGATCGGGCATCGGCCCCCGCCGACGTTCGTGTGATACCACATCCACGCTTCCGGGTTGATCGGCTCGCCCACCGAGCCCAGCAGCCGCAGGCTGGAAAGATCGTAGCGCGCCGGATGCACGTTCGCATCGGCCTCGCCGAGCTTGATCAGCGAGCGGATCGCCGTCGGCGCGGTGTAGAAGATGCTGACCCTGTGGCGCTGGATGACCTCCCAGAATCGTCCTGCGTTCGGAAACGTCGGCACGCCCTCGAACACCACCTCCGTGGCGCCGACCGCCAGCGGACCATACGTGATGTACGAGTGCCCGGTGACCCAGCCGATGTCGGCGGTGCACCAGAAGACGTCGGTGGGCTTGATGTCGAACACCCATTGCATCGTCAGCGCGCACCACAGCAGGTAGCCGCCCGTCGAATGCTGGACGCCCTTGGGCTTGCCGGTGGAGCCCGACGTGTAGAGGATGAACAGCGGGTGCTCGGCGTCGACCCATTCGGGTTCGCACGCGTCCGCCGCGTCGGCCACGACGTCGTGCATCCACACGTCGCGCCCGGCCTGCATCGCCACGGCGTTGCCGGTGCGGCGATACACGACGACGTGCCTGACGCGCTCGCAGCCGCCCATCGCCATCGCCTCGTCGACGATCGCCTTGATCGGCATGGCCTTGCCGCCGCGCATCTGCTCGTCGGCGGTGATCACCAGCGTGGCGCCGACGTCGACGATCCGCTCCTGCAGCGACTTCGCCGAGAAGCCTCCGAACACCACCGAATGCGGCGCGCCGATGCGCGCGCAGGCCTGCATCGCCACCACGCCCTCGACCGACATCGGGATGTAGATGATCACGCGATCGCCTTTTTTCGCACCCATGGCGCGCAGCGCGTTGGCGAAGCGGCACACGCGCTGGTGCAGGTCGCGATAGGTGACGCGCGTCACCTTGCCGTCGTCGCTCTCGAAGATGATCGCGACCTTGTCGGCATTGCCGTTGGCGAGATTGCGGTCGAGGCAGTTGTACGAGGCGTTGAGCGCGCCGTCGGCGAACCACTTGTAGAACGGCGCCTGCGATTCGTCGAGCACGCGGGTGAACGGCTTGTGCCATGCGAGGGTCGCGCGCGCGAGCCGCGCCCAGAATCCCTCGAAGTCGCGCGCCACCTCGGCGTTGAGCGCATCGAAATCGGCGGGCTTGACGTTGGCCTGCGCGGTGAACGCCGGCGGCGGCGGAAACTGGCGATTTTCGTGCGAGACGGACTCGATGTTCGACATGCGGTGAACCCCCAATGGACCGAGCGGACCCGGATTGCGAGCGCCCCGGGACTTCGGATCGAGTCTACCCAAAGCGGTGCAACGAGGAAACCGCGCCCTTGACCCCGCGCAACGGCCAGATGAGCGCCGCGATTTTGTCGACGATTCGCATAGCATGAAGGCGTCCCTCTATGGCACGATGCGTGCTTTTATGGGGTCGCCGGCGCAAGAGCCCGCGCGGGCGGCGCCAGGGGTCGAGCGGCGCCCGCAGGGAGATTCCCATCCCACCAGGGAGCGTCGGCATGGTCGCAGCGTCGGCAGCAGTCCGCGGCGCGCGCGCCCGCGACAGGTGCCATGCGTGGCAATGCGCCTGGGCGCTGGGCGCGGCGCTATGCATGCTTGCCGCGCCGCGCGCGCTCGCCGCACGCATCGTCGTCGTGGCATCGACGGACACGCCGGCGTTCGCGCAGGCCGTGGCCGGCATGCGCGGCAACGCCGGCTGGTCGGTGGAAACCCACGATGCCGGTGAGCCGCCGGCGCTGCTCGCGCCGATGCTCGCCGATGTCGCGCCCGGCACCGCCATCGTCGCGCTCGGCACCGCCGCGGCGCGTGCAATCGCGCAATGGCCGCTGACGACGCCGGTGGTCGACTGCATGGTCGCCGGCGATTTCACGCCACCCGCGAATGCGACCGTGGTGCCGATCGCCGTGCCGATCGACGCGCACGTGCGCTGGCTCCGGCGCCTGGTGCCGGCGGCGCGCAAGGTGGCGATCGTGTACGACCCCGCTGAAAACGCGACGACGGCGGCCGCCGCGGCGCGCGAGCTGGCGGCGGCCGGCTATGCCGTGCTGACCGAGGGTGCGCACACGCCCGCCGAGTTGCCGGCGGCCCTGGCGAGACTCGGCGACGCCGATGTGCTGCTGGCGATTCCCGACACCACGATCTACGTGCCGCAGCTCGCCAAGGGCCTGCTGTTGTTCACCTATCGCACGCAGACGCCGATGATCGCCTTCTCCGATGCCTGGGTGCGCGCGGGTGCGCTGTACGCGCTCGAATGGGACTACGCCGAGCTCGGTCGCTATTGCGGCGCGCTCGCGCTCGGTCGCGCGTCCGGCACCGTCGATGCAGCGCTGCGCCCGCCCATGCCGCACGTCAGCGTCAACCGCCGCGCAGCGCAGCAGTTGCGTCTCAAATGGGATTCGGCGGCGCTCGCCGGCGTGAGCAACGTGCATGATTAGCCCGCAGGCCGGCACCACCGAGGAGGCGCCGCGGCGCGAGCGCGGGGCGTTGCGGCGACTGCGCCGGCACCTGACGCTGCTCACCACGGAGACGATCTCGCCGATCAACCTGCCGCCCGTGCGGCTCGGCCTGTTCACCAAGCTGCAGCTGCTCACGGTCGGCCTGATCTTCGTCACCGCGGCGACGATCTCCGGTTATCACGTCTGGCAGCAGATGCGCGAGGAGGGCCGCCAGCTGCGCACGCAGGGCAGGATCGTCGCGATCATGCTGGCCGACCTCGCCGAGTACGACGTCTACACCCGCAACCAGGACCAGCTCGCCGGCCTCCTCGACAGTCTCGGCGACCAGGGCGACATCGCATACGTGAGCGTGGTCGACGCCAACGGTCGCCCGCTCGCCACGCGCTATTTCGACGCCAGCATCACCGGCGCCCCGCTGCCGGCGATCGGCACCGTGCACACCACCGACAGCGCCGGCAATTTCGACGTGGGAACGCTGACGCTGCGCGAGCAGCGCTTCATCGACATGGTGGCGCCGGTGGGACGCGCCCGCGACCAGCCACTCGTCGACCCGGCCTCCACCCGCGCCGCGGGGGCGGCCCTCGACCCCATCGGCTATGTGCGTGTCGGCATGTCGTTCGAGGGCCGCACCGAACGCATCCGCGCGGGTCTCTTCGGCGCGCTTCTCGTCGTCGCCGCGGTAACGATGCTGGCGCTGCTGGCGACGATGTATCTCACGCGCAGGCTGGTGGCGCCGATGCGGCGGCTGATCCGCGCCGCGCGCGCGGTGGGCGGCGGCCGCCTCGACGTCTACGTGCCGGCGAGCTCGTCCGACGAGATGGGCCTGCTCACCCACACGTTCAACCACATGACGCAGCGGCTCGCGGAGTCGCAGTCGCAGGTTTCGTCGTACCAGCGCACGCTGGAGGACAAGGTCGCGCAGCGCACCAAGGAGCTGGAGATCGCGACGGCGCACGCCTACAAGCTCGCGCAGCACGACATCCTCACCGGCCTGCCCAATCGCTCGCTGCTCAACAGCCGCCTGAAGCAGATCCTGTCGCAGGCGCAGCGCGAGCACGTGCAGGTGGCCTGCCTGTTCCTCGACTTCGATCATTTCAAGCGCATCAACGACACGCTCGGCCACGATGCCGGCGACCAGCTGCTGCAGGCCATCGCGCAGCGCCTGACGAGCGCGGTGCGCGAGAGCGACACCGTGGCCCGGCTGGGCGGCGACGAGTTCGTCATCGTGCTGCCCGATCTCGATCCGGCGCACGCGACTTTCGAAGTGATGACGGTGATCTCGCGCGTGCGCGAGTCGTTCCTCGCGCCGTTTCGCCTCGCCAACCAGGTGCCGACGCTGACGTGCTCGATCGGCGTGTCGATCTATCCGCTCGACGCGCAGGACGCGGCGACGCTGATCAAGCAGGCCGACACCGCGATGTACGCGGCGAAGGAGGCCGGGCGCAACGCCTACCGCTTCTACACGGCCGACATGAACGCGCGCGTGCAGCAGCGGCTGCAACTCGAGACCGACATGCGCCGCGGCCTGATGGACGACGAGTTCTTCCTGGTCTACCAGCCGCAGGTCGAGATGCGCACCGGCCGCACCACGGGCGTCGAGGCGCTGCTGCGCTGGCGCGACCCGGAGCGTGGCGTCATCGCGCCGGCGGAGTTCATCCCGATCGCCGAGGAGTCCGGGATGATCCAGGCGCTCGGCGCGCGCGTGCTGCGCGACGCCTGTCGGCAGGTGATGCAGTGGCACAACGCCGGCATGCTGCTGCGCCTGTCGGTCAACCTGTCGGTGCAGCAGCTGCAGCACGACAGCTGGCTGTCGATCGTCGAGGAGGCGCTCAAATCGACGCATCTCGCGCCGAGCTACCTCGACCTCGAGATCACCGAGAGCGTGATCATCACCCATCCCGACAAGGCGGTGGCGACGCTCATCAAGCTGAAGCAGATGGGCGTGTCGATCACCGTCGACGACTTCGGCACGGGCTATTCGTCGCTGTCGTACCTCGCGCGGCTGCCGATCCAGAGCGTCAAGATCGACCAGCGCTTCGTGCGGGGCCTCGAGCAGAACCGCAACGACGAGGCGATCACGCAGGCGATCATCGCGCTGTCGCATTCGCTCAACCTGCGCGTGATCGCGGAAGGCGTGGAAACGGCGGCGCAGTACGAGTTCCTCAAGCGCCACGGCTGCGAGGAGGCCCAGGGCTTCCTGATCTCGCAGCCGCTGGAGGAGACCGAGCTGCGCCATTGGTGGTTTGCGCGCGAGCGTGGCATCGAGGCCGCGCAGCAGCAGCCGGACATGTGGCGCGCGCCGGGGTTTCGCGAATCGTCGTAGCGCGTGCGGCGGCTCGGCGCCGGGGTGCCTGAGCCCGGGATCGCACTGACTTGGGCGCGTGCTGGCCGCCCACGACTTGCAGCCGCGTGCGAAGCCCGCCGCGGCCGTGATGCACCATAGAGCCTGTGCGCGCGGCGCAGCCGGCGCCAAGCAGGGACACGGGCTTGCAAGTCGACCATCACTCCATCATCGGCCAGGGCCATGTCGAGCAGGGCATGCCCTGCCAGGACAGTGCGGGCTCGGCGATCTTCGCGGACGGCCGCGCGTTCGCCGCGGTGGCCGACGGCTGCTCAAGCGTGCGCGGACGCACCGAGATCGGCGCGCGCCAGATCATCGCCGCCTTCCAGGATCTCGTGCGCGACGATCCGCGCGCGCCCGCAGATCCGCGCCTCGGCGAGCGCCTGTCCCGCCGCTTCCGCGAGTACCGGGTGACGGCGAATCCGCTCGACTACTACACGACGCTGGTCGCGCTCGTCGCCACGCGCCGCGCGCTGGAGTTTTACCTGTGCGGTGACGGCGCCTGGGCGGTCGCCTACGACGACGGCACGTTCGAGGTCACCAGCGTCGAGTGGTATCGCAACGCGCCCTACTACCTCGCGATCCGTGACAGCCCGGACGTCGACGCCATGGTGCGCGACATCTACTCACCGCTCGCCGACGGGCCCGTGCAGGAATCCACGATCCGCTTCCGTCCGCACGCCGACGGCATCGACATCGTCACCCGCCAGGAGCGCTGGTGTCCGCTGCGCGAATTCGAGTACGGCAAGTCCTGGACGGTCGACCGCGACGCCATCCCGATCCGCGCGGCCGCGGTGATGACGGACGGCATCGGCGATGTCGGTTACGCGCCGTCGTTCGAGATCGTCGCCGAGCTGCTGCGCCTGCCGCCCGAGCCGGCGCGCGATTTCGCGCGCGACCAGGTGGTGGCGACGGCACGCCGTCACGCGGCGCGCGGCGAACTGCCGATGGACGACCTGTCGCTGGCGGTGGTGATCATGGACTGAGCGCCGCACGGCGCGCGTAGAATCGCATGGCGCGCCTCGACATCGTCATGACCATGCACAAACGCAGACTCGGAGATTCGCCGCTCGCCGTCGCGCCGCTGGCCTTCGGCGGCAATGTGTTCGGCTGGACCGCCGACGACAGGACGTCGTTCGCGCTGCTCGACGCCTTCGTCGACGCCGGCTTCGACCTGATCGACACCGCGGACGGCTATTCGGCATGGGCGCCGGGCAATGCCGGCGGCGAATCGGAGACGATCATCGGCAAGTGGCTGGCGCGCTCGGGCAAGCGCGACAAGGTCGTCATCGCCACCAAGGTCGGCAAGTACGCGCGGCGACCCGGCCTGTCCGCCACCAACATCGCCGCCGCGGTCGAGGATTCGTTGCGCCGCCTCAATACCGACGTCATCGACCTGTACCAGTCGCACGCCGACGATGCGGCGACGCCGATTGCCGAAACGCTCGGCGCCTATGCGCGCCTGATCGACGCCGGCAAGGTGCGCGCGATCGGCGCCTCCAACTTCACCGCCGCGCGCCTCGCCGAGGCTGACGCAGTGAGTCGTGCGCAGCGCCTGCCGCGATACGTCACGCTGCAGCCCGAGTACAACCTCGTGCGCCGCGCGGCCTACGAGGCCGATCTCGCGCCGGCGGTCGCGCAGCAGGGGCTCGGCGTCATTCCGTATTACGCGCTTGCCAGCGGCTTCCTCACCGGCAAATACCGGTCGCGGGCCGATCTCGGCAAGAGCACGCGCGGCGCCGGCATCGAGAAATATCTCGATGCGCGGGGTCTGCGCATTCTGGCCGCGCTCGATGGCGTGGCGGCGCGGCATCGCGCCACGTGCGCGCAGGTCGCGCTGGCCTGGCTGATGGCGCGCCCGGGCGTGGTGGCGCCGATTGCCAGTGCCACCAGCGTCGCGCAGCTGCAGGAGCTGCTGGCCGCCGCGCGGCTCGTCCTGACGCGGGACGACACGGCCGAGCTCGACACCGCCAGCGCGGCCTGAGCGCCACGGCGCGCAAGCGCCCGGCATCACGCGATCGTCGGCGTGAACCGCAGACCCGCGGTTCGGCACCGGCGCGATGTCACGAGCGTCCGCCCGCGACCGCCGGCGCGGGGGAGCGCGCAAACCAGATGACGACGCCCGCGACGAGTGCCAGGAACGGCAATGCACCCCAGTTCATCGTCGTCCAGCCGGCCGACGACACCAGAGCACCGGACGAGAACGACGACAGTCCCATGATCGTGAACATGATGAAGTCGTTGGCGCCCTGCGTGCGCGCCTTTTCCGCCGGCCGGTACGCATCGGTCAAAAGCGCCGTGCCGCCCGTGTACATGAAGTTCCAGCCGAGTCCGACGAGCACCAGCGCCACGATGAAGTGCGCGAACGTGACGCCGTTCAGCGCGACCACCGCACCGGCGGCCATCACTGCGCAGCCGGCGACGATGATGCGCAGCACGCCGAAGCGGCCGATCAGGCTGCCCGTCACGAAACCCGGCGCGTACATGCCGACGACGTGCCACGAAATGACGAACGCGGCGGCCGCATAGGGCAGACTGCAGAAGTCCATCGCCAGCGGCGTCGCCGTCATCAGCAGGTTCATCAGCCCGTAGCCCATGCCGGCGGACAGCGCGGCCACGATGAACACGGGCTGCGTCACGATCGTGCGCAATGGCCGCGCGTCACCCGCCCGCTCTGCCGCCGCCGGCTTCGGCACGTCGACACATGACTGCACGCCCAGCGCGACCAGCGCCACGGCCGCCAGCAGCACGAACGACCCGAGGAACGGTGCGGCGAACAGGTCCTTGCCCCAGCGCGTGATCGCCGGGCCGAGGAATCCCCCGGCGATGCCGCCCGCCAGCACCAGCGAGATCGCGCGCGCCTTGTCGGCGCTCGCCGCGACTTCGGTGGCGGCGAACCGGTATTGCAGGCCGATCGCGTTGTAGATGCCGATGATCGCGGTGGCGGCGCAATACAGCGCGAAGCTCCTGACGGACAGCGCCAGCACCGCCAGCGCACAGCCGGCGACGTTGATCAGCGCGCCGGCCATGAACCCGCGGCGGCGCCCGACCCGGGCCATCCACAGCGACATCGGCATCGTCGACAGCGCGGATCCCAGCACGTAGGTCGTGGCGCCGAATGTCGCGAGCAGCTTGGTGTCGGTCAGCGAGTAGCCGACGAGACCGTTCATCGCGATCAGCCCCGCGCCGTTGGTCAACAGCAGCGCCTGGCAGCAGGCGAGCAGGAAGATGTTGCGGTAGGACGTCATGGCCGCCCCGTGGTGCGGACACCGAATCTAGCAAATTGCGCGTTTGTCTGCCGGCGGAACGCTACTGGCGCTTGTGAAACGGCGATGCGGCGCCAATCATGGGTGAGCAACCGACCCCGCCGGAGCCACCGATGACCGACCCGCTGCACCTCGTCTGCCCCCACTGCGACACGACCAATCGCGTGCCGCGCGAGCGCCTCGCCGACGCGCCGGTTTGCGGCCACTGCGGCAAGGCGCTGTTCGATGGCCATCCGCTGGCGCTGACCGCGGCCAACTTCGAGCGCCAGGTGACGCGCAACGACATCCCGGTGGTCGTCGACTTCTGGGCCGATTGGTGCGGCCCGTGCAAGATGATGGCTCCCGTCCTCCAAGACCTCGCCCGCGAATGGAAGGGGCGGATAACCGTCATCAAGATCGACACCGATAAGAAGCCGGAGCTGGCCTCGCGCTTCGGCATCTCCGGCATCCCCACCTTGATCCTGTTCAAGGGCGGGCGCGAAGCCCACCGCATCACGGGCGCCATGCCCTTGCCCGATCTGAAAAGGGAATTGAATCCCCGTCTTTAAAAGGGTTTTTTCCTTTTTGGCTCCTGCCTGTCG
>DASYSP010000073.1:0-96338 GCA_036003195.1 Casimicrobiaceae bacterium | reverse complement strand
CCGATCTGTTCATCACCGCGAACTTTCCGCCAGCGCTCAAGGTCGACGGAAAGATCACGCCCGTTTCGAAATCGGCGCTGTCACCGCAGCACACAGTGGAGCTGGTGCGCAGCGTGATGAACGACAAGCAGGCAGCCGAGTTCGAAGCGACGAAGGAATGCAACTTCGCGATCAGCCCGCCCGGCGTCGGGCGCTTCCGCGTCAACGCGTTCATTCAGCAGAGCCGCGTCGGCATGGTGCTGCGCACGATCACGACCGACATCCCGAAGTTCGACGACCTCGGCCTGCCCACCGTGCTGAAGGACATCATCATGTCGAAGCGCGGCATCATGATGTTCGTAGGCGCGACCGGCGCCGGCAAGTCGACGTCGATGGCGTCGCTGCTCGGCTACCGCAACGAGAACAGCTTCGGCCACATCATCACGATCGAGGACCCGATCGAGTTCGTGCACGAGCACAAGAACTGCATCGTCACCCAGCGCGAGGTGGGGGTCGACTGCGAAGGCTGGCAGATCGCGCTCAAGAACTCGCTGCGCCAGGCGCCCGACGTCATCCTGATCGGCGAAGTGCGCGAGCGCGAGACGATGGACTACGCCGTGTCGTTCGCCGAAACCGGCCACCTGTGCCTCGCCACGCTGCACGCCAACAGCACCAACCAGGCGCTCGACCGCATCATCAACTTCTTCCCCGAGGAGCGTCGCGCGCAGCTCTTGATGGACCTGTCGCTCAACGTGCGCGCCTTCGTCGCGCAGCGCCTGATTCCGCGGCGCGACGGCCGTGGCCGCGTGCCGGCCGTGGAGGTGATGCTCAACTCGCCGCTGATCTCCGACCTGATCTTCAAGGGCGACGTGTCGGGCATCAAGGACATCATGAAGAAGTCGCGCGAGCTCGGCATGCAGACGTTCGACCAGTCGCTGTTCGACCTCTACGAGTCGGGCCTCATCAGCTACGAGGACGCGCTGCGCAACGCCGATTCGCTCAACGACCTTCGCCTCGAGATCAAGCTGCACGGCAAGGAGGCGAAGAATCGCAACATCTTCGCCGGCACCGGCAACCTCGACATCGTGCCGGAAGCACAGGGCGCCGCCGTCAACCGGTTCTGACGGGACAAAGCGTCTGCCGAGCGGCTGCGTGATGCCGCGCGCCCCGGCAACGTAAGGCGCCTGCCCAGCGGCTGCAAAATGGTTCGAGCGAGGGTGGGGTAAGGCGCCCGGGCTCAAACACGCATTCGCGAACTCGCCCGGACACCGCGAACTGAGTCGCATGCGGGTCCGACACGCAGCGAACCAAGGCGCATGCCCGCGCGTTCGGCGAGGTTTCGGCGGGGGCGCCGGGCAACGGCCTTACAGCGTGGCCATCGCGCGTTCGCGCTCGTCGCGGCTGACGATTCGCGGCTCGACCACGGGCCAGGCGTCGTGCGTGAAGAACGGCGTCGGCGCTTCTGCCCGGCTCAGCCGCGCGCGCGCCATCAGCACGGCGAAGCGGCCGATGGCGTGCAGCGTGCCGAGGCGCATCGGATCGGGTTTGCCCTTGGCCGTCGCCGTGTTCACGCGCATGCGCACCGGCCCGAACGCGGCGTCGATCGCGCCGTCGCTGCCGAGGCAGGTGTGCACGACGCCGATGTACGGCAGCCGCCGGTTGCGCGTGATATTGCCGATCGGCGTATCGCAGCAGCGCGCATACCAGCGCAACAGCCCGCGCGGCGTCAGCGACAGGCAGGCCAGCGCGTCGAGTCCCGCGGTGAACGCGATGTGCCGCTGCAAGGTCGCCACCACGTCGGTGCCGCCCATCGCGTCGAGCACGTCGCCCGGATCGCCGAGCACGCGTGCGTACGCCTGGCAATCGCGGCAATAGCAGACGCCGCGGCTGATCGCCGCGTGCGGATGGTCGACGCGCCCCTGCAGCGTGCCGCAGCGGCAGCGCAACGGATGGCTGGTGTCGGTCATGTCGGTGCCCGTCCTCGTGCGTCCCGTGTCGGGTTGTATGCCCATTTCGCGGCGAGTTCAATTGCCGTGCGTGCCTGACCCCCCATCGACCGGCGATTCGCTCAAGGCGCGGGCGCTCGTTCATGCAGCGTGCAACGCCGAATAGCGCGTCGCGCCGGCCGGTGCCGCCGATCGACGGGACCCCCTCGCCACGGCACACGTCCCGGGACTATGCGCTGTGCTAGGCTAATCGTTCCCCGGAACGATCATGGCAGGCCTGTCCACCACCACTCCGCAGCCCACGGCGATCACACTGCATCAGGTGTCGCGCGTGCTCGAGGTCGGCTTCGACGACGGCAGCGTGTTTCGCCTGCCGTGCGAGTACCTGCGCGTCTATTCGCCGTCGGCCGAGGTGCGTGGCCACGGTCCCGGGCAGGAAGTGCTGCAGGTCGGCAAGCGCGACGTCGCGATCTCGGCGATCGAGCCGGTCGGCCACTACGCGCTGCGGCCGTCGTTCAGCGATGGCCACGATACCGGGATCTACTCGTGGGAGTACCTCTACGACCTCGGCGTGCGGCACCAGGAGCTCTGGCAGCAATACCTCGGCCGGCTCGCCGACGCGGGCGCCTCGCGCGACAAGGCCGGATGAACGCGAGATGAACGAGCGCACCCATTTCGGCTACCAGGAAGTGGCCGCCGACGAGAAGACGCGGCGCGTGCGCGGCGTGTTCGAGTCCGTGGCGTCGAAGTACGACCTGATGAACGACCTCATGTCGGGCGGCATGCATCGGCTCTGGAAGCGCTTCGCCGTGGCGATCTCGGGCGTGCGCGAAGGCAGCCAGGTGCTCGACATCGCCGGCGGCACGGGCGACCTCGCGCGACTGTATGCGAAGGCCGCCGGCGCATCGGGCCGCGTGGTGCTCACCGACATCAACGGCGCGATGCTCGCCGCCGGCCGCGACAAGCTGATCGACGCCGGCCTCGCGCTGCCGGTCGTGCAGTGCGATGCCGAAGCGCTGCCGTTCGCCGACCGGCGCTTCGACTGCGTGTCGATCGCCTTCGGCCTGCGCAACGTCACGCACAAGGAAAAGGCGCTGGCCGAGATGCGTCGCGTGACGAAGCCCGGCGGCGTGGCGCTGGTGCTCGAGTTCTCCCGCATCGCGGCGCCGCTCGCGCCGGCGTACGATTGGTACAGTTTCAACGTGCTGCCGCGCCTCGGCCAGTGGGTCGCCGGCGACGAGGCGAGCTACCGCTACCTCGCCGAGTCGATCCGGATGCATCCGGACCAGGAGACGCTGCAGCAGATGATGCGCGACGCCGGTTTCGACCGCGTCGATTTCCACAATCTCGCCGCCGGCGCGGTCGCCGTGCACGTCGGCCGGGTCTATTGAAATGGCTCTGCGGAGGGCGTCCATGAATCACCGTTCCCTGCTGGTGGCGTTCTGCGCCGCCGCTCTTTGCGCCGCTACCGCGGCCGATGCCGCGCGCATGGGCGGCGGCCGCAGTTTCGGCACGCAGCGTCCCTCGGTCGCGACGCCGCATGCGACGCCGCCCGCTGCCGCCGCGCCTTCCGGCAACCTCAGCGGACCCGCGGCCGATCCCGTGATGCCGCGTACGGCGGCTCCCGCCGCCGCGCCGGCGACTGCGCGCGCCGCGCCCGGCGCGACGCCTCCGGCCGGCGGCTCGCGCTGGCTCGGCCCGATCGCCGGCATCGCTGCGGGCATCGGGCTCGCCGCGCTGCTGTCGCATTTCGGCCTCTCGTCCGGTTTCGCCGACATCCTGCTGCTCGCGCTCTTCGCATTCGGCGCGGTGATGCTCGTCCGCCTGTTCATGGCGCACCGATTCGCCGCGGCAGGCGGCGACGCGATGGCCGCGCCGAGCGCGCCGAGCGCCCGCGAGCCCGATGCCGACGAGCGGTTCGAGCCGCGCTTCGGCGGCGCAACGCAGGTGCGCCCGGTGCCGCCGCATTGGCCGCCCGGCTTCGACGCCGAGCGCTTCGCGCGCCAGGCGCTGCAGCAGTTCCGTGCCGTGCAGCGCGCGTACGACAACGGCGACACGGCGGCGCTCGCCGACGTGATGACGCCGGAGCTCTACACCGAGACGGTGAAGGACCTGCGCAGCCGCGGCGTCCACGTGCCGACGGCATTCGACGCGCTCGAGTCGGACGTCGTCGACGTCAGCACCGAGGCCGACCTCTACTGGGTCAGCGTGCGCTTCAAGGGACTCGCCCGCGAGGACGGCGCCGCCGTTGCGCAGCCGTTCGACGAGGTGTGGAACCTGTCCAAGCCGGTCGACGGCTCGAGCGGCTGGCTGGTCGCCGGCATCCAGCAATCGGTGCCGGCCTGACGCGACATGCACGCTCCGGCGGCGATCCCGGCACGCATCGTCAACCGTGCGCTCGCGCACGAGGACGCGCTGCGTGAAAGGCTCGCGGCGCATGCGGGCTCGGCGTTCCGCATCGTCTGCGGCCCGGCCGACGCCTCGCTTGCGATCGATGCCGACGGCGCGCTGCATGAGGCCGCGGCCGACGTCGCGCCGGCCGCGACGTTGACGATCCGCGCCCGCGACGTGCCGTCGCTGCTGCACGATCCGCTGCGCTTCGACGCGCTGGTGCGCGCCGAAGGCGACGCTGCGCTCGCCGGTACGCTGCGCGACCTGGCGGCGACGATGCCGTGGTTCGTCGAGCGGCTGTTCGGCGAGTCGTTCGGCAACGTGATCGGCCAGCGCCTCGCCGACACCGGCCGCCGCCTGCTGGGCTTTCCCGAGGAGGCGGCGACGCGCCTCGGCGCGAATGTCCGCGGCTACGTGAGCGAGGAGGCTGCGTTCGGCGTGTCGCTCCCCGCCGCGACCGCGTTCGAAGGCGACGTGCGCGATCTCGCCGCGCGCGTCGATGCGCTGGCCGCACGCATCGACGCACTTGCTGCACGCCGGCGCTAGACCGCCGCCGGCGATGACCGCGCGCCGGGGGCCGCAACGCGGGGGCGCGGATGCAGTTCCCCTGCACGCCATCGGCGCGCGCGCGCACCCGCCCTCCCACGCAACCTGACCGATGCGCATCACCCGCCTCGCCCGGATCGTCATCGTCTCGCTGCGCCATGGGCTCGACGAATTCGTGCTCGGGCATCCGCGCGTTGCCGGCCTGCGTCCCGTGGTCAACGGCGTGCTGTTCTGGCGCGATCTCACGCCACCGCGCGCGGTGCGATTGCGCCGCGCGCTCGAGGACCTGGGGCCGATCTTCGTCAAGTTCGGGCAGATGCTGTCGACGCGGCGCGACCTTCTGCCGCCCGACATCGCCGACGAGCTCGCGCACCTGCAGGATCGCGTGCCGCCATTCCCGGGCGACGCCGCGGTTGCCACGCTCGAGCGCGTGTACGCGCGGCCGCTCGCGCAGGTCTTCGCGCGCTTCGACACCACGCCGGTGGCGAGCGCGTCGGTGGCGCAGGTGCATCTGGCGGAGCTGCACGACGGCACGCCGGTCGCGGTGAAGGTGCTGCGTCCCGACATCCACGTCGTGATCGAGAAGGACCTGGCGCTGATGCACACGGCGGCGATGCTGGTGGAGAAGGTGTCTGCCGACGCCCGCCGGCTCAAGCCGCGCGCCGTGGTCGCCGAGTTCGAGAAGACCATCCGCGACGAGCTCGATCTGTCGCGCGAGGCCGCCAACTGCTCGCAGCTGCGCCGCAACTTCGCGTACTCGACGCTGTTGCGCGTGCCGCTCGTGCACTGGGATTTCACCGACCGCGAGGTGATGGTGATGGAGCGCATGGCGGGCATCCCGATCGGCCGCATCGACGCGTTGCGCGAGGCCGGCATCGACCTGCCGCGCCTCGCCCGCGCCGGAGTCGAGATCTTCTTCACGCAGGTGTTCCGCGACGGCTTCTTCCACGCCGACATGCATCCGGGCAACATCTTCGTCGCCGTCGACGCCGCCGACCACGGCAAGTACATCGCGCTCGACTTCGGCATCATGGGCACACTGTCGGACACCGACAAGAGCTACCTCGCGCAGAACTTCCTCGCGTTCTTCCGGCGCGACTATCGGCGCGTGGCCACCGCGCACATCGAGTCGGGCTGGGTGCCGCCCGACACGCGCGTGGACGAGCTCGAAAGCGAGATCCGCGTCGTCTGCGAGCCGATCTTCGACCGCCCGCTGAAGGAGATCTCGCTCGGCCGCGTGCTGTTGCAGCTGTTCCGCGCGTCGCGGCGCTTCAACGTCGTGATCCAGCCGCAGCTGACGCTGCTGCAGAAGACTCTGCTCAACGTCGAGGGGCTGGGCCGCGAGCTCGACCCCGATCTCGACCTGTGGGTGACGGCGAAGCCGTTCCTCGAGCGCTGGATGGAAGACCAGCTCGGCTGGCGCGCCGTCGAGCGGCGCCTGCTCGCCGAAGCACCCTACATCGTCGCCGCGCTGCCCGAGCTGCCGCGGCTGATCCACCAGCGCCTGCTGGCGGCGCCGGCCGCGGCCGACTCGGCGCTGAAGGCGGTGGCACTGGCACAACGCGCGCGCAATCGCTGGCTGGCGCTGATCGCGGTGCTGCTGGCAGGGGTGATCGCCGTTCTGGTCTGGCAGCACGCGCGTTAGCGCCACTGCGCCCCGGCGCGGCAAGCCGGGTCAACTGCCGGCGGCCATCCGGCCGCGCACTTGCGCTACACGCGGTACGAGGTGACTTCCTCGTTGGGCAGGAGCTGCGGCTTGCGTGCGCCGATGCCGACCAGCGGCGCGCGGCGCAGGAACGCGTTGTCTTCGCCGAGGACGAAGCGCACGAGATCTTCCAGCGTCGAATCCTCGAACTTGTCGGCGACGAACTCGACGATCACGGTCTCGAAGCGGTCGACGTTGCGTAGCGTGACCTCGACCGACTGCCGCCGGTAGTCGGGCTGGAACTTGACGAAGCCGGTGACCGCCGGGGTGACGGTGAACATGCCGCGGCGCACGATGCGGTCGTCGTCCTGCAACGGCCGGTACTGGAACTTGAGCTGCGCGCTGCGCAGGCGGTCGTCGACGCCGCCCACGGCCGACACCGGCACCACCACCTCGATGGGCTTGGGCAGCGCGAGGCGGTAGAAGAGCTCGATGTACTCGACCGCCTCGTGCCCGCCGAACGCCTTGCGACGGTAGGAAACGAATCCCTGGTCGAACTGCGGCGAAGCGATGGTGAGGATGTCGGTGATCCGGTATTCGTGAGTGACCACCGGGCGGATCACGGCGAGGTGCCCGATCGCCTCGTCGAGCCATTTGAAGGCCTTCCACATCTTGCGGTCGAGGTCCTTCAGCGCGTCGTCGGGCGTGCGCTTGGCACTCTTCTCCTGCCCGCGCATGGCGTCGGACTGCGCGCGCAGCGAATCGAGAAGGTTGGCGGATTTCTTGTCGGTGGACATCGTTTCAAAGGTATCACGACCGAGCGCGAACCGGCATACGCCTTATGACATGGGCATGGCCGGCGCGGTCGCCCGCGCCTTGGCCCATGCCGCCGCCGCAGGGTGGCATGCAAAAGTCGGGCCTGCGGCCGTCCGCAGGGTTTCTTATACAATTGCGCGTCGAAAACCCCTCGCTTCCCGGCGCGCGATGCCGCTGCTCGAACTCCGCCACGTGACGCGCCGGTTCGGTGATTTCACCGCCGTCGACGGCGTCGACCTCGCCATCGAGGCGGGCGAGTTCTTCACCCTGCTGGGCCCCTCCGGCTGCGGCAAGACCACGCTGCTGCGGATGATCGCCGGCTTCGACCTGCCCGACGCGGGCGAGATCCTCCTCGACGGGGTCGACCTCGCCGACAGCCCGCCCGAGGCGCGCCCGGTGCGCACCGTGTTCCAGAGCTACGCGCTGTTTCCCCACATGAGCGTGGACGGCAACGTCGCCTTCCCGCTGCAGATGGCGAAGACGCCGGCGCGCGACATCCCGCGCCGCGTGGCCGAGGCGCTGGAGGACGTCCGCCTGCAGGGCTTCGGCCGGCGCTTTCCGCACGAACTGTCGGGCGGCCAGCGCCAGCGTGTGGCCATCGCGCGCGCGCTGGTCACCCACCCGACGATGCTGCTGCTCGACGAGCCGCTCGCAGCACTCGACGCCAAGCTGCGCGAGGAGATGCAGATCGAGCTCATCAACCTGCAGAAGCAGGCCGGCATCACGTTCGTGTACGTGACGCACGACCAGACCGAGGCGCTGGCGCTGTCGCACCGCATCGCGGTGATGAACCACGGCATCGTCGAGCAGGTCGACGAGCCGTCGAAGATCTACCGTTTCCCGAAGTCGCGCTTCGTCGCCGACTTCATCGGCCAGTGCAACCTCTTCTCCGGCACGGTCACCGCGCGCGACGGCGGCACGCTGACGCTCACCGTCGACGCGCTGGGGCCGGTGCGCGTGGCGACAACGTCGTCGGCGGCGCCGGGCACGCGGGCGAGCATCGCGCTGCGGCCCGAGCAGATCCGCATCGGCGCCGAGGCCGGCGTCGGCGACAACCGCTTCCGCGGCACCGTATCCGACCTGCTCTACATGGGCGATGTCACGGTGTACCGGGTGAAGACCGATGCCGGCGTGCTGGTCGAGGCGCTGCTCGCCAATTCGCAGACCGGGCGTGCCAAGTTCTTCGAGCCCGGCGACTCCGTGCAGATGGACTGGCCGGCTGCCGCCGGCCATTTCATCGAGGAGTAGCGGGTGCCGAACGACAACTCCCGGCCCGCCTCGCGGCGCGGCAAGTGGCTGGTCGGCGGGCCGCCGATCCTCTACCTGCTGGTGTTCTTCGCCGCGCCGACGCTGATCATGGCGCTGGCGTCGCTGCGCACGCCGGGCGAGTTCGGCGGCTTGGCGCCCCTCGTCGATGCGGCCGGCAAGCTCGACCTCAACCTCGAGTCGTACGCGCGGTTCTTCACCGAGTCGATCTACTTCGAAGTGTTCGTCAAGTCGGTGATCTTCGCTGCGGCGACGACGCTGCTTTGCCTCGTCATCGCGTACCCGCTGGCGAGCGTGGTCGCGAATAGCCCGCAGCGGGTGCGCAGCCTGCTGCTGCTGCTCGTGATATTGCCGTTCTGGAGCAACTTCCTGATCCGGATCTACGCGTGGATGATCATCCTCGGCCCGAACGCGGCGCTCGCGCGCGGCGTCAACGCCGTGCTCGCGCGGTTCGGCGCGCAGCCCGTGCCGCTGCTGTTCAGCTCGTTCGCGGTGCTGGTCTGCCTCGTCTACGTGCACCTGCCGTTCATGGTGCTGCCGCTCTACGCCAACCTCGAGAAGCACGATCCGGCGCTGCTCGACGCCGCGCAGGACCTCGGCGCCAACGGCTGGCAGCGCTTCTGGCGGATCACGTTCCCGCTATCGCTGCCGGGCGTGTACGCGGGGGCGGCGCTGGTGTTCATTCCCGCGCTCGGCATCTTCGCGATCCCCGATCTCCTGGGCGGCCCCAACGACACGCTGATCGGCAACCTCATCAAGCAACAGTTCCTGGAGACGCGCGACTGGCCGTTCGGCAGCGTGCTGTCGATCGTGCTGACGGTGGCCGCGCTGGGGCTGGCCGGGCTCGCGGCGTGGTTCGGCCGGCGCGCCACGCGCGCACGCGCCTTCGCCGATGCGTAAGCGCGGCGTCACGCTCGGGCTGCGCGCCGCGGCGGCGGCCGGCTACGCATTCCTGTACCTGCCGCTGGTGATCGTCGTCGTCTACTCGTTCAACGACTCGCGCCTCAACGCCGAGTGGGTGGGTTTCACGCTCGGGTGGTACCGCACGCTCTTCGCCGACGCCGACATGCTTGTCGCCGCGCGCAACTCGCTGGTGATCGGCGTCGCCGCGAGCTTCGTGTCGACGGTGCTCGGCACGATGGCCGGTTTCGCGATGTATCGCTGGAAGACGCGCCTGCTGCCGATCCTGGTGCTGACGCCGATCGCGATTCCCGAGATCCTCGTCGGGGTGTCGCTGCTGATCTTCTTCGTGCTGCTCAACTTCACGCTGGGACTCGTGTCGGTGGCACTGGCGCACATCGCGTTCTGCATCGGCTTCGTGGCGATCGTCGTGCGCGCGCGGATGGCCGGCATGGACGAGGGCCTCACCGAGGCCGCGCGCGACTGCGGCGCCACGCCCTGGCAGGCATTCCGCCACGTCACGCTGCCGCTGATCATGCCCGGCGTGATCGCCGGCGCGCTGATGGCGTTCACGCTGTCGATCGACGACTTCGTCATCACGTTCTTCACCGCCGGCGCCGGCACGGTGACGCTGCCGCTGCAGATCTACTCGATGATCAAGATCGCCGTCACGCCCGAGGTCAACGCGGTGTCGACGCTGCTGATGCTGCTGACGCTGCTGCTGATCGTCGTCGCCTCGCGGCTGTCGCCGAGCCTCTTCCGTTCGCAACAGGAGACTGCCCCATGAACCGCCTCGCCACCCTCGCCGCGGTCGCGGCGCTCGCCTTCGCCACGTCGGCGTCCGCCGCCAAGGACCAGCTCCATCTCTACAACTGGAACAACTACATCGCGCCGGAGACGATCAAGCGCTTCGAGGACGCGTGCGGCTGCGAGGTCGTGCAGACGTATTACTCCGACAACGAGGAGCTGCTGGCCAAGCTCGCCGCCGGCGCGCGCGGCTACGACGTGATGGTGCCGACGTCCAACGCGGTGCAGGCGCTGATCCGCGGCAAGCAGCTGATGCCGCTCGACAAGTCGAAGCTGCCCGGCCTCAGGAACATCGACCCGGCGTATCTCGATACGACGTTCGACCCGGGCAACGTGTACTCGGTGCCGTACGCGATGTCGACCACGATCATCGGCTACAACGACGCCAAGATGAAGGAGCTCGGGCTGCCGACCGACACGTGGGCGGTGATCTTCGACCCGAAGTACCTGGAGAAGGTGAAAGGCCGCGTCACGGTGCTCGACAGCGCCAACGAGCTCTTCGCCGCGGCGCTCAAGTACCTGGGCTACAGCGCCAACGACGTCGATCCCAGGCACTGGGACGAGGCCGCGGCGACGATCCGCAAGGCGAAGCCCTATTGGGCGGCGTTCAATGCGTCGTCGTACATCAAGGAATTGACGGTCGGCAACATCTGGCTGGTGCACGGCTACTCGAACGACATCTTCCAGGCCAACCTCGATGCCGAGGCGGCGAAGCGGCCGTTCCACATCCTGCAGGGCATGCCCAAGGAAGGCGCGGTGCTCGCCGTCGACAACATGGTGCTGCAGGCGAATGCGCCGCGCCCCGACCTCGGCCTCAAGTTCATGAACTTCATGCTCGAAGGCAAGAACTCGTCCGAGCTCACCAATCTCATCGGCTCGGGTAATCCGAACATGGCGGCGCTGCCGTTCATCAAGCCCGAGATCCGCCGCAATCCGGCGATCTTCCCGCCGAAGGACGTCGCGGCGAAGCTCGAGCAGCTGAAGGACCTGACCGCCGCGCAGCGGCGCCTGCGCAGCCGGCTGTGGACGGAGATCAAGGCGCGCTAACGTGCGCACGCATCGCGAGCGGGCGGTCCGTCATTCCCGCGGAAGCGGGAATCCAGGCGTGACGTCGTGTCGAAGCCTGAATCCCGTTTTCGCGGGGATGACGTCGTTCTCGCGTCGCAGGGCGGATCCCCGTCGTCGCCGGGATGACGAAGCAAGTCAGCGCCGCGGATCGATGACCGGCAGCCGGTAGCGGACGAGCGCAGCGCGCCACTGCGGCAGGTCGCGCAACGCGTCGAACGACGGATCGACGGCGAGGCACACGAGGTTCATGTCCGCCAGTGTGGCGGCGCGCTCGAGCGCCGCGAATGCCGCATCGGCATCGCCCATCCGCGCGTGGGCGATCGCCAGCCGATACGGCCCGATGCGGCCGTCGCCGAAACGCGCCAGCATCGCATCGAACGCCGCGCGCGACTGCGTTCGCCGGCCGAGCAGCGCGAGCGACTGCACGACGCCGAGGGAGCCGATCGAGTCGTCCGGCCACTCGTCGGCGATCGCGCTGAAGGCATCCAGCGCTGCGGCGGGCTCGCCGCCGTTGAGCAGCGCACTTGCGCGCAACACGCGTGTCACGATGCTCGCCGGCTCGATTTCGAGCACGCGCTCGAAATGCCGGCAGGCGCGCGCGTACTGGCGCCGGTAGAACCACAGCAGCCCCTGGTGGGTACGCACCCCCGGATCGAGCGGGTCGAGCATGACCGCCGCCTCGAACGCGGTCTCCGCCTCGTCGAAGCGGCCGGCGAACATGAGCTGCCACGCGTAACGATGATGCACGTAGGCATCGGCCGGCGCGTAGCGCAGCGCGGTCAGTACCGCGCGGTCGGCACGCGCGAAATCGCGGTCGATCGCGAACGCCAGGAACGCATCGACGCCATGCGCCGACGCCAGCTCGGCGTCGAGTTCGAGCGCGCGCGTCGCCGCCGCGCGCGCCGCCGTAACCAGTGACGCATCGGGAAACCCGGCGAGGCCGATCAAGCCCACGGCGGCCTGGCCGAGCCCCGCCCAGGCGAGCGCGAAGCGCGTGTCGCGCGCCGTGGCCTCGGTGAAATACTGCATCGCCTGGCGGAAGCCGTCGGCGCGATGGCGGCGCAGCAGGTACGCGCCGCGCTGCCAGTAATCGCGCGCGTCCTCGTTGTCGGAAACGCGACGCGCCGCCCGGGCGAGCGGTGCGGCCGCGTCATCGGCGAGCGAGAGCGCCGCCACGAGACCGCCGGCGATCCGGTGCACGAGATGCGGCTCGGTGAGCGAGTCGGCGTCGAAAGCGCGCGACCAGCGGTGCACGCCGTCGGTAGCATCGACCAGCTGCACGCCGATGCGGAATCGACCGTCCGTCTCGCGCACACTACCTTCGACGATCAGCCCGACGCCCAGTGCGCTGCCCATCGTGCGCGTGTCGGCGTGAGTCGCCTCGAAAGCCGCCACCGACCGCGGCGCCACGACACGCAGCCCCGGCACCTGCACCAGCGTGTCGATCAATTCATCGGTGAGCCCCTCCGCTGCTTCGTCGAGTTGTCGACTACTGATGTCGCGGCGAAACGGCAACACTGCGATCGTTGGCACACGCCGGTGTGGGTGGAATTCGAAGCGCGGCACGTAGCTCCCCGCCTCCAGCCGCAGCACCACCTCCGACCCTGCGCCCTCCTGCGCGTAGTAGCGGAAAAGCTTCTGCCGCAAGCGTCGCACCTCGACGCGCACTGTGGTATCGCTCTTCGGATCGAAGGCCGCCGGATCGCGCCCGAACACCTCCGCGGCGAGCACCGATTCCTTGATTTCGCCAGTCGCGCCATCGAGGGTGCGCTGTACAAGATGGCGCAGCAGCTGCCGATGGCGGGGCGAACGTCGGAACGTCGCGCTGTGCTCGACGCGCGCAAGCTCCGACAGCACGAGGCCGGGCGGCAATGTTCGATCGACGCCGGGCGCCACCGGTTCGGGCATTGCTTGACCTCGTTGAAGCGGACGCAGCACCGCCGACGGCGGCGCGATAGGCGCGCTGATTGTACATAATCAGCTGGAAATGCCTCGAGGCCGCGACGACGCGCTCGTCGCGCGTCAGCTCG
This sequence comes from Casimicrobiaceae bacterium, assembly GCA_036003195.1. GTDB lineage: Bacteria > Pseudomonadota > Gammaproteobacteria > Burkholderiales > Casimicrobiaceae > VBCG01. Next base: position 82,944 of record DASYSP010000073.1, on the reverse strand, counting down.
CGGACGCGGGACGCGTCGCGTCCGGACGCGAGCTGGCTTGCCAGGACCACACCACGTGTGCGCATCCGCTGGCGAATTGGCGTGCGCGATCCTGCTGGACTAGCGATCCACGACATTCACTTGGGCATCCCCTCGCGGGCCTACGCGCGAAGCCCGGGGCCGCATCGCTGCATCCTGTTGGCAAGCGGCGCGCGTCCGTTCGATGAGGACTTGGCGTCAGCGCTGGCGAGCATGCCACGGTGATGGCGCTGAAATGGCGATTGCGCACGCTACACAGGTGACGTGTGCGTGACATGGCGCGGCGCCGAAGGCGCGCGCTCGGCGCCTCGGCGTTCGCGCGCGGCGCCAGGTCTTCGCGGGGTGCGCGGTCAGCGCGCGGTGGCGCCGGCGAGCTTCTGCACGAGCTCGCGGTCTTCCACGAGTGTCGCGACCGGACCTGCGAACGCGACCTTGCCGTCGTCGAGGATGTAGGCGCGATCGGCGACGTCGAGCGACAGCGGCACGTTCTGCTCGACCAGCAGCACCGACAATCCTTCCTTGCGCATCGATCGCACGACGTTCATCACTTCCTGCACCACCAGCGGCGCGAGGCCCTGTGACGGCTCATCGAGCAGCATGAGACGAGGATTGAGCAGCAGCGGGCGCGCGATCGCGAGCATCTCCTGCTCGCCGCCGGACAGCTGGCGGCCGAGCTGGGACTTGCGCTCGGCGAGTCGCGGAAACAGCGTGAACACGCGCTCCAGCGTCCACGGACCCGCGCGACCGGAGGGCACCAGCAGGTTCTCCAGCACGGTCAGATGGCCGAAAATGCGCCGCCCCTCGGGCACGTAGCCGACGCCGAGGCCGGCGATCGCGTACGCCGGCGAGCGCGTCATGTCGCGGCCGAAGATCTTCACCGTGCCGCTGCGCGGCGGCGTCAGGCCCATCAGGCTGCGCAGCGTCGTGGTCTTGCCGGCGCCATTGCGGCCGAGCACGGTGACGATCTCGCCCTCGTTCACCTCGAGCGACACGCCGTGCAGGATGTGGCTCTTGCCGTAGTAGGCGTGGATGTCGTGCGCTTCGAGGATTGCGCTCATGCCGCCGCCTCGCCGAGGTAGGCTGCGCGCACCTTCTCGTTCGCCGAGATCTCGGCCGGCGTGCCGTCGGCCAGGACGCGGCCCTGGTCGAGCACCGTGATGTGCTGCGACAGCCCGAACACGATGCTCATGTCGTGCTCGATGAACAGGATCGACAGCTTGCGCTCCTCGTGCAGGCGGCGGATGAGCGCCACCATGTGCTCGGTCTCGGTGTCGCCCATGCCCGCGGTCGGTTCGTCGAGCAGCAGCAGGCGCGGCTTCATCGCCAGCGTGAGCGCGATCTCGACGACGCGCTGGTCGCCATGCGCGAGCTCGCCGACGACGCGGTCGGCCTTGGAGGAGAGGCCAACCACGCCGAGCAATTCGTCGACCTGCGCCGCGATCGTGTCCCGCTGCGCACGCGTGATCCATGGCCGGCCGTTGAGGCCGGCCGCCGTCTCGACGGCGACGCGCAGGTTCTCGAACACCGTGAGATCGAGGAACACCTCGGTGATCTGGAATGTGCGCACCACCCCCACGCGCACGCGATGCACGACGGGGCGATCGCGGATGTCCTTGCCATCGAACCAGATGCCGCCGCTGGTCGGCGGCACGAAGCCGGTGATGAGGTTGAAGAACGTGGTCTTGCCGGCGCCGTTCGGACCGATCACCGCGCGCAGCTCGCCCTCGTTCATCGTGAACGACACGTCCTGCACCGCGCGCAGCTGGCCGAAATGGCGGCTGACGCCTTCGAGTCGCAGCAGGCTCATGGATGCCGTCCCTCGCGCAGCGCGCTCATGCCGCGCGTCCCCGCCGCTGCAGCATGCCGAGGATGCCCTTCGGAAACAGCAGCACGATCAGCACGAACAGCAGGCCGATGAACGTCATCCAGTTGTCGGTGAGGCTCGACAGGTAATCCTGGGCGACGACGAAGATGATGACGCCGATCAGCGGCCCCCAGAAATTGCGCATGCCGCCGAGCACGATCATGATCACGAAGTTGCCCGACAGGATCCAGTGCAGGTCCTGCGGCGACGTGAAGTTGAACAGCAGCGCGTTGAGCGTGCCGGCGAGGGCCACGAACGTTCCCGATATGGCGAACGCCGCCCACACGTAGAGATCGGTGCGAATGCCCAGGAAGCGCGCGCGGCGCTGGTTCTCGCGGATCGCCACCCACGTGTGGCCGAGCGGCGACGCGAGCAGACGGCGCATCAGGTACACGGCCACCGCGAAGCATGCGAGGACGAGGTAGTAGTACTTGGTCTCGTCGCGCAGGTCGTACGTCCAGCCGCCTACCTGCAGCGGCTGTCGCTGGAAGCCGGACAGGCCGTCCTCGCCGCCGGTGACGTTGTTCCAGCGCACCACGACGAAGTAGAAGAGCTGGCCGATGGCGATGGTGATCATCGCGAAGTAGATGCCGCGCCGGCGCATCACGAGGGGACCCAGCAGCGTCGCCGCGGCGCCGCCGACGAGCGTGCCGAGGAGGATCGCGAGCGGCGTCGACGGCGCGAGATACTTGAGCGTCATGCCGGCACCGTAGGCGCCGAGCCCGAAGTACGCGGCGTGCCCGAACGACAGGCCGCCGGTGAATCCGAGCAGCAGGTTCAGCGCCATCGCGGCGAGACCGTAGATCAGCACCTTGGTGCCCAGCGCGGAATAGCCGCCGACATGCGGGAGCCACCAGGGCAACGCGAGCAGCAGCACCCACAGCAGCGCCATCGGCGCGTAGCGGCGGATCATTCGAACAGTCCTTCCTGTCCCAGCAGCCCGCGCGGACGCACCACCAGCACGATCAGCATGATGAGGTAGATCACCGCTTCGCTGGCCGCGGGATAGTAGGTGGTGGTGACGCCCGCCGCGACGCCGATCAGCAGGCCGCCGAGGATGCTGCCGACGAGACTGCCGACGCCGCCGACGATCACCGCGACGAAGCTCGGCATGATGAGGCTGCTGCCCATCGGCGGCGTCAACCCGAGCACCCCCGCGGCGAGCACGCCCGCGAGTCCGGCCAGCAGGCAGCCGAGACCGAAGTTCAGCGCGCGCAGCCGGTAGATGTTGACGCCGAGCGTGGACACGGTCTCGAGGTCGAGCGTGCCGGCACGGATGCGGATGCCGAGGCGGGTGCGGCGCAGGATGACGAAGAGACCCGCCACGGCGATGACGGTGATCGCCACCACCAGCAGCCGATAGCCCGTGATGAAGAAGAACACGCTGCTGACCGGCGAGTTGAGCACATCGGGCACGACGAACGGCAGTCCCTGCGGCCCCCAGATCCTGCGCGTCATGTCCTCGATGACGAGCGCGAGGCCGAATGTCAGCAGCAGCGTGTAGAGCGGGTCGGGACGCTTGTAGAGCGGGCGGATCAGCACGCGCTCGACGACGAGGCCGATCGCCGCCGCGCACAGCGGGCCCGCCACGAGCGCGCCCCAGAATCCGAGCCAGGGGTAGAGCGTGTAGGCGAGATAGGCGCCGATGACGAGGAAGCCGCCATGCGCCATGTTGATCACCGAGTTGAGGCTCAGGATCAGGGCGAGGCCCAGCGCCATCAGTGCGTAGAACGCGCCCTGGATGAGGCCGTTGAAGGCGTTGAACAGCAAGAGCTGCATGCGCGTCCCCTAGCGTGGTGCGTCGCGTCGCGCCGCGTCGCGCGCAACGTCCGTCGTGCCCGCGGGCGCGAACGCCCGCGGGTATGTCGCCATTGTAGAGTCGCGGCCTAGGCCGGGTAGTCGAGCTTGCAGCCCGTCTCGGTGACCGGCAACGCTGCCTTGTCGCCGGGGACGATCTCGGCGACCTTGAACAGGTCCGGATACGTTCCGCTCTGGTTGATCTCGCCGGGAAATTCGCTCGACATCAGCTGATGGTCCTCGGGGCGGAAGTACACCCGGTTCGGCTGCAGCTTGACCTCGGGCGGCAGCTCGAGGCCCTCGAGTCCCTTGGCGAGCTTGACGGGTTCGATGCTCTTGGCGCGTTGCGCGCCGAGCGCCAGCGAGTGCAGGCCGGCGTAGCCGAACCACGTGCGTGCGCTGGGGTAGCTGCCGTCGGGATAGGCCTTGCGGTAGCGGTCGACCCATTCCTTGACGTGCGGCGTGTTGGGCTGATTCCAGTACCACTCGAGCGTCCACCAGCCGAGTCGCGCGTCGGGCGACAGCGCCTTCAGCACCTCGAGCTCGGACAGGCCGCCGCCGATCGGCATCTTCTTCTGCAGTCCGAACTGCGTCGCCTGCTTCATGCAGTTGACGAGGTCCTGGCCGTCGACCAGCAGCACCAGCACCTGCGGATTGGTGGATTGCGCCTTGATCAGGTACGACGAGAAATCGGTGGTGCCGAGCGGCGACAGCGAATTGCCGAGCACGGTACCGCCCATCCGCTTGAGGATCGTCTCGTATGCCGCCTGCAGCGTGTGGCCATAGGCGTAATCGGGAGTGATGAAGTACCACTTGCCGCCGAACTTCTGGTAGAGCGTCGCGGCGAGGCCGTTGGCCAGCATGTAGGTGGTGGTGCAGATGCGGAACGTCGTCCAGTGGCATTCCTTGCCGGTGACGGGATCGGTGTGGCCGCCGGTCACCATGTACGGGACGCCCTTCTCGTGCGCGACCTGGTTGACCGACAGCGCCGTCGCCGACGACACCGCGCCCATGATCATGGAGCAGCCGTCCTTCTCGATCAGCTTGTGCGCCTTCTGCGCTGCGAGGCCGGCGTTGGCGTTGTCGTCCTCGACGACCAGCTCGACCGGACGCCCGAGAATGCCGCCCTTGGCGTTGATCTCGGCCAGCGCCATCTTCGCGCCGCGCACTTCGCTTTCGCCTTCCGCCGCGTAGGTGCCGGTGAGCGGATCGTGCATGCCGATCTTGATCGGCTTCTCACCCGCGCCGTAGCTGAGGATCGGATGCGCGATCAGGGGTGCCGCGCTCAGGGCCAAGGCGGACTTCAGCGCGTCACGCCGTTTGAAACTCTCCATTGTTGCCTCCGTTCGATGGGTTTAGGTCTCTTGTCCGGACTTGGCGGGCGTGACCGATCGGCGCCCCCGGCACGGCGCCACATCCGGCGCCCCGGGAGGGCGCCGTCGGTATCTCACGTTGTATCGATGACGGAGGCCGTGAACGCACACTTCGGATACGACGCCCGCGCGGCAACCGATCGCAGGCGACGCGGCGATCACGGCAATGCGCGAAGCGTAACGCCTGCCGCCCGGCGCGTATTTGACCGCAGCCAAGTTGCGGAGTGCCGTTTCCCCTAGGTTCGCACCGTATGCGTGCAGAAAAGCAGCGTCGCCTGACGGTTTCCTGACGAGATCGCGCGCCGTTTCGGAAGCCGGCGCTCACGGCCGATAATGGCGCGACGCCAGCGTGCCGCCCATGAGTCCGATCTCGCCCCCGCCCCGCTCGCGCCTGCCTCACATCCTGGTGGCGCTGTATGCCGTGGCAATCGTGTTCGCCAGCCTGCAACCTTTCGGGCCCTGGCTCGCCCCGCCCGCCAGCGTGCCGTTCTGGGCGTTGTCACCCGATGTGCGCTCGACGCGCTTCGACTGGCTCATCAACATCGCCGCCTACGCGCCGCTCGGCCTGTTCGCGGCGCTGGTGCCGCGGCGCGCGCATCCGGTGCGGCGCATCGCCACGGCCGCCGCCGCGGGATTCGTACTGTCGTTCGCGATGGAAACCGCGCAGGCGTATCTGCCGACGCGCGACGCGAGCCTCCTCGACTGGGTCACCAACACGCTCGGCGCGGCCGCCGGCGGCGCGCTCGCCGCGCGCTTCGCGCGAAGCCCCCGGCTGAAACGCACGATCACCGGCGCGCGCAACCGCTGGTTCATCGGCGGCAAGCTGGGAGACGCGGCACTCGCGCTGCTCGCGTTGTGGCTGGTGGCGCAATCCAATCCGGCGATAGGGCTTTTCGCCATCAGCTGGGATCCGTCGGCCGTCGCCGGTACGGCATCGCCGCGCGACGTCGCCGCGTTCCTGGTGGACGCATTCGAAAGCGCGCTGCAAACGCTCGGCATGGGTCTCTTCATCGCACTGATGCTGCGCGAGCGCCGTTATCTGGGCGCCGCGGTCGTGGCGTTGATCGTGATCGCCACGGCATCGAAGGGCGCGATCTCGATGGTGATGCTGCGGCCGCCGCCGTGGCAGAGCTGGCTGCGTCCGGAGATCTCGTTCGGCATCGCCGTCGGCGCGCTCGCGCTGCTGGCGTTCATCGAGCTGGCGCGGCCGGTGCTCATCGTCACCTGCACGGTGGCGCTGCTGCTGTCGGTCGCCGTGCCGCCGATCGTCAGCGACACGCAAAGCGTGCACGTGACGCTGACGCTGTTCAACTGGCGCTACGGCCAGCTGCTCAACTTCAACGGCCTGACGCACACGGTGCTGCTGGCGTGGCCCGTCGCGGCGACGGCGTGGCTGTTCGCGCTCGCGGGACAGCCCGGATGGGGCTCCATCGACGCGGGATCGCGCGCACGCATCGGCTAGAATGCGGCGATGGGCTATTACCATCGCCACGTCTTCTTCTGCTGCAACAAGCGCGAGGCGCCGGAGCGCTGCTGCGCCGATTCCGGCGCCGTGGAGATGCAGAAGTACGCCAAGGGCCGCATCAAGGAGCTGCGACTTGCCGGCAAGGGCCGCGTGCGCATCAACAAGGCCGGTTGCCTCGATCGCTGCGACGAGGGTCCGATACTGGTCGTGTATCCGGATGACGTCTGGTACACGTACGTCGACCAGTCCGACATCGACGAGATCATCGATCGCCACGTCGTCAACGGCGAGATCGTCGACAGGCTGCGCATTTGAGTCCACGCGCGGCCGAGCGCCTGGCCATTGCCGGCCCCGCCGGCCCGCTCGAGGTCGCGATCAACGTTCCCGGCGAGGCGCCGGTCGGCCTGGCGCTGGTCGCGCATCCGCATCCCCAGCAGGGCGGAACGCTGGACAACAAGGTCGTGCAGACGCTGGCGAAGACGTTCGTGGCGCTCGGCTACGCCGCGGTGCGCTTCAACTTCCGTGGCGTCGGGCAGTCGGCCGGCACGTTCGACGACGGCGTCGGCGAGACTGCCGACGCGCTCGCCGCGCTCGCCTGCGGGCGCGACCGCTTCGGCGCGGTGCTGCCCCTCGCGCTCGCGGGATTCTCGTTCGGTACCTTCGTGCAGACACGCGTCGCGCAGGCGGTGGAGTTCGAGCGCCTCGTGCTGGTGGCGCCGGCCGTCGGACGCTTCACCATCGGCAGCGTGCCACCCGAGACGATCGTCATCCACGGCGAGGAGGACGACGTGGTGCCGCTGGCCGACGTGTTCGCCTGGGCGCGGCCGCAGGCGCTGCCGCTGATCGTGTTCCCCGGTTGCGGCCACTTCTTCCACGGCCGGCTCGTGCAGCTGCAGCAGGTCGTGACGTCGATCTATCCACGCCGCGCATGACCATTCTCGCCGTGAGCGGGCTCGTCAAGCGCTACGGCGGCCAGGAAGTCGTGCGCGGGCTGTCGTTCGAGATCCGCCGCGGCGAATGCTTCGGGCTGCTGGGGCCGAATGGCGCCGGCAAGACGACCACGCTGCGCTGCTGCCTCGGACTCATCGACCCCGACGGTGGCACGATCACGATGGTGGGCGAGCCCGTGCCGAAGGCGGCACGCGAGGCGCGCATCCGCGTCGGGGTGGTGCCGCAGCAGGACAACCTCGATCCCGACTTCACGGTGACCGAGAACCTGCGCGTCTACGGCGGCTACTTCGGCATCGACCGCGCGACGCTCGATGCGCGCATTCCGCGCCTGCTCGACTTCGCGGGCCTTGCCGGCAAGTCGAAGGCGTCGCTGCGCACGCTCTCCGGCGGCATGAAGCGGCGCCTGACGCTGGCGCGCGCGCTGGTCAACGATCCCGAGCTCCTGATTCTCGACGAGCCCACGACCGGCCTCGATCCGCAGGCGCGTCACCTGATCTGGGACGGCCTGCGCCAGCTGCTGTCGCAGGGCAAGACGATCCTCCTCACCACGCATTTCATGGACGAGGCCGAGCGCCTCGCCGGCCGCCTCGCGGTGATCGATCACGGCGCGCTGATCGCCAGCGATACGCCGCGCGCGCTGATCGAGGCCCACGTCGAGCCCGAGGTCGTCGAGGTCTATGGCGACAACGCCAAGGCATGGGCCGAGGCGCAGGGACGCCACATCGCACTGCGCGTCGAGGTGTCCGGCGAAACCGCCTTCTGCTACGCGCGCGATCCGAAGCCGCTGCTCGACGACCTCGCCATGCGCAGCGGCATCCGCTACCTGCACCGGCCGGCGAACCTCGAGGACCTCTTCATCAAGCTCACCGGGCGCGAGCTGCGCGATTGACGATGGCGGCCAACCCCAAGCTGCTGCGCTTCCCGGGACTGTCGCCGCGCTTCGTGCCCGTGTGGCGGCGCAATCTGCTGGTGTGGAAGAAGCTCGCCGTGGCAAGCGTGCTCGGCAACATCGCCGACCCGCTGCTGTACATGCTGGCGCTGGGCTATGGCCTCGGCACCTATATCGGCAACGTCGGCGGCATGCCGTACATCGCGTTCATCGGCACCGGCATGGTGTGCCAGAGCGCGATGTTCACCGCGAGCTTCGAAGGCATGTACTCGGCGTTCTCGCGGATGCACGTGCAGCGCACCTGGGAGGGCATCATCAACGCGCCGATCGCGCTCGACGACGTCATGCTCGCCGAGTGGGTGTGGACGGCGTCGAAGGCGGTGCTGTCGACCGCCGCGATCCTGGTGGTGATCGCGGTGCTGGGCTACGGGCACACGTGGCTCGCGCTGTGGGTGCTGCCGCTGGGATTCCTCGTGGGCCTCTGCTTCGGGGCGTTCGGGCTGGTGATGAACGCGCTCGCGCCGGGCTACGATTTCTTCACCTATTTCTTCACCCTGGTGCTGACGCCGATGTTGCTGCTGTCAGGCGTCTACTTCCCCGTCGACCAGATGCCGGGCTGGCTCGCGCACGTCGCGGGAATCCTGCCGCTCAAGCACGCGATCGACCTCGCGCGCCCGCTGATGATGGGCGGCGTGCCGCAAGGCATTGCGCAGCACATCGCCGTGCTGCTGGCGTACGCCGCCGCGGCATACTATGTCGCGCTGGTGCTGACGCGCCGGCGCCTGCTCAAGTGAATCGGCGCCGAAGTGCCGATACATCCCCGCGAAATCGGAGATCCACGAGTGTCGATGCCCATCCCGGATCGCGCGCAAAGGCGGGGATCCAGAATATGCGCCAAGATTCCATCAACGCCGTGTGTCGTGACATGACCAGCCGCCACGGTTGCCGCGCATGCTGATCGTCAAGTCGTTGCACATCATCTTCATGGTGACCTGGTTCGCCGGGTTGTTCTACCTGCCGCGGCTGTTCGTGTACCACGCGATGGCGAGTCCCGACGATCGCGTCGGCATCGAGCGTTTCTGCGTGATGGAGCGCAAGCTCTATTACGGCATCATGACCCCCGGCGCGGTCCTCACGATCGCGTTCGGCCTGTGGCTATGGCTCGGCTACGGCATCAGCGGCGGGTGGCTGCACGCGAAGCTCGTGCTGGTGGCGCTGCTCGTCGCGCTGCATGTCTATCTCGGCCGGCTGATGGCCGACTTCCGCGCGGGCCGCAACCGCCACAGCCACGTCTTCTACCGATGGCTGAACGAGATTCCGGCGCTGCCCATCCTCGTGGCGATCGTGTTCCTCGTCGTGATGAAGCCGTTCTGAGCTCCGACTCCACATCGGATGGCGCGGTGAGCGAAGCCGGCGCGGCCGAGCGCTTCTTCGCGTCGTGCCCGCGCGGACTCGAGGCGACGCTGGCCAGCGAGCTCGCGGCGCTCGGCGCGCGCGAGGCGCAGGCGGTCGACGGCGGCGTCGGCTTCGGCGGAGGCCTGGATCTCGCCTGCCGCGCCAACCTCGAATCCCGCATCGCGAGCCGCATCCTGTGGCGCGTCGGCAGCGGCCGCTACCGCACTGAGCACGACGTGCACGCGCTCGCCAAGGCAATAGACTGGAAGCGCCACTTCCGCGTCGATCGCACGCTGCGGGTCGACGTCGCGGCGACGCGCTCGCCGCTGACCAGCCTCGAGTTCGCCGCGCTGACGATCAAGGACGCCGTGTGCGACCGCTTCCGCGACGACACCGGCAAGCGCCCCTACGTCGACAAGCGCGCGCCCGACGTGCGCGTGCATGCGCACCTGACCGCCGACGAGGCGACGTTCTACCTCGACACGTCGGGCGAGCCGCTGTTCAAGCGCGGCTACCGGCGCGACACCGAGGAAGCGCCGCTGCGCGAGAACCTGGCCGCCGGACTGATCGCGCTGGCCGGCTGGACACCCGGCGCCGCGTTCCTCGACCCCATGTGCGGCAGCGGCACGATCGCGATCGAAGCGGCGCTCATCGCCGCCGGCCGCGCACCGGGCCTCGCGCGCACGTTCGGCTTCCAGAAGCTCGCGTGGTTCGACGGACCGGCGTGGCAGCGGATGAAGCAGGCGGCGCGCGACCGGATCCACCCGGCGCCCGCGATGCCGAGCGTGTTCGCGAGCGACATCGCGGCGCCGGCCGTGGCCAAGGCCGCGGGCAACGCGCGGGCGGCCGGCGTCGACGCCTTCATGGGCATCGAGAGCGCCGATTTCCTCGCGCGCGCCGCACCGGCGGCGAGCGGCACGCTCGTCGCCAACCCGCCGTACGGCATTCGCCTCGCCGACCGTGACGCAGTGGCCGCGATGTATCCGCGCATCGGCGACGCCCTCAAGCAGCGCTACGCCGGCTGGACGGCGTGGCTCCTCTCCGCCGACAAGTCGCTGCCGAAGCTGATGCATCTCAAGGCCGACAGCCGCACGCCGCTGTTCAACGGCGCGCTCGAATGCCGCCTGTATCAATACCGGATACTCGCGGGCCGGATGCTAAGATGACGTCGCGTTTCATCGAACCGTCGATGACCGTCTCCGCGATTCAGGAAGAAGCGAAATCCATGGGAATGCTGCCCGCACGCCATTACGTCTCCGAGCACACGACGTTCATTCGCGACCTGATCGCGAAGAAGCCGTCGATCGCCGACGACCAGCGCGAAGGCCGCGCGATCTGGTGGGACAAGACGCCGCGCGAGCTCGCCGTCGAGAAGGTGATGGACAAGGGCCGCGTGCCGCAGAAGCCGTACGTCTATTCGCTCGACGAATAGCCGCTTCCTCCCGCACCTGCGATCGCGGCGGACCGACCCCGTCGCGCTAGTCCGGCCGCGCCTCGCCGTGGATGAAGTAGCGCGGTGTCTGCGTGATGCGGGCGCGCCAGCCCAGTCGTGTCAGCGCCGCCTCGAGCCGCCGCGGCGTCCAGAAATGCTTGACGATGTGGAACGTCGAACCGTCGTCCAGCCTGCGCATGACGATTCCGGTGTCCGTCTGCGGCAGCACGTGATTGACCGCCGTCGACGTCGGGTCGTGCGCCGAGTCGATGAGATAGACCGCGGCGCCCGGCGCCAGCGCGTCGCGCAGCGTCGACCAGAACGCGTCGAAGCGCGTCGCAGGCACGTGCGACAGCCAGAAGCTCATGAACACGAGATCGTAGCGCGCCTCGGGACGCCACGCGAAGAGATCCGCCCCGGCGAACGCCACGTTGGCGATGCCGAGCGCCGCCAGGCGCGCGCGGTTGATCGCGATCACCTCCGGTGATGCGTCGATGGCGGTGAGCGACTCCACAGCCGGCGCGACATGCCGCGTGAACAGCCCGGTGCCGCAGGCGAGCTCGATCGCCCTGCGCGGCCGGCGTGCCGCGAGCCACCCTTGCAGCGCGCCTTGCGTCTCGGCCACTTCGGCGAACCACGCCGCATTGAGCTCGGCGCCGCGATCATAGCGGCCCTGCCGCAGCCACCACGCGTCGTACTCGCCGGCGCGCGCGCGGTAGTACGCGACCTGTTCGGCAAGCAACGGATCGTCCGGCCGCACGCCGGTGTTCGCGGGCGGCGTGCGCGGCACATGAGGCATCGCGCAATCCTCTACAATTCTTCGCAACTCGCATTCTATCGGGATCGAATGACCGCCACGCCGCCTCGTCATCGCGCGTTGCCACTGGCCGGCGTGCAGCGCGGCGCGGCGCGGCGGATGCTGCTCGTGGTGCTGGCGATCGTGGGCACGCTGGCGGCGGTCGAGTTCTACGCGATCCTTCACAATGGCCGCGCGCGCGTTGCGCAGGACACGCCAGCGGCCGCGGCCGCACGCATCATCGGCTGGGTCGATGCGCCGGCGGAGGATATCGTCGCCGGCGACACGCTGCGCATCGAAGGCTGGGCGCTCGCGCGGCGCGGCATCCGCGAAGTCGATGTCGAGCTCGACGGCAAGCCGCGCGCCGCGCGCTACGGCCTCGTGCGCGACGACGTCGCCGCCGTGCACGCCGAATTCGCCGATGCGCGGCTGTCGGGTTTCCGCTTCGATGCCGACCTGTCGGCATTGCCGGCGCAACGCCATGAGGCCGTGGTCGTGGCCGTCGACCGCGACGGCGCGCGCGCGGTGCTGGCGCGGCGCAGCTTCGTGAGCGCGCAGGCGCTGGCGCAATGGAAGACCCTCGCCGACGCGAATCCCGGCTTCGCGCGACGGCCATTCTGGTTCCTGATGGCCACTTCGGGCGTGGCACACGGCGGCGCCGCCGGCATCGAGACGCAGTATCGCGCGCTCGAATCGGCGACGATGCGCGTGGGCATGGCGGTGCCGATCCTGTACATGCGCACGACGAAGGGCCTCGCCGGTGACTTCGCGTTCGATGCCGAATTCGACCTGTCGCGAAAGTGCGGCGCGCGTCCGGTGGCCGACGACAACCTGCGCGGCGTCATCGACTACGCCGTTGCACATCGCCTGCCGGTGAATTTCATCCTCAACGGCGGCATCTGGGGCGACGCCTCCTGCGAGTCGCGGGACTGGGACCTGACCGATCACCTGCAGCTCGACCCGGCGAACTGCCAATGGGACGATCGCAATGTCGTGCTTCCCGACGACTTCAAGAAGGGCTTGAACGGTTCCACCGAGTCGCCGCTGCTGTCGCGTTCGCTCACGTATGACGTCTACGCGACGCAGGTGCGGGCGTACAAGCGCCGCAACCTCACCGCGGCGGCGCGCATCGTCGCGCAGTTCGCGCGCGAGCACCCGGATCTGTTCGTCGGCGTCAATCTCGATGCCGACACCTATATGAATCCGTTCGTGCGCGAGGGCCGGCGCTTCGACTACAACCCGGGCATGCTGCGCCAGTTCCGCGATTGGCTGGCTGGCACCGGCCCCTACGCGGGGCAGCCGGCCGACGGCGCGCCCGACCTTGCGTACTATCGGCGCAAGCACCCGCTCACCCTGGCCGACGTCAATCGCATCGCCGGCAAGCACTGGCAGACCTGGGCCGAAGTCGATCCGCCGCGCTACTTTCCGGGCGACGACGGCCAGCCGGTCAAGGTTGGCGAGACGCCGTTCTGGCAGGACCCCTGGTACCAGGAGTGGGACGTGTTTCGCAAGCACATCGTGCAGCTCCACTACGCGGAGCTCGCGCAATGGACGCACGACGCCGGCGTGCCGGCCGATCGCATCTTCACGGCGCAGGCGTTCACCGCGCACGATCCGGGCATGCGCCCGCTGTCGACCTACGTCGCCGGCGAATCGCCCGACTACGATTCGGCCGGCGTATCGGTGGAAGGCGCAGTGCCGCGCATCGGCCATCTGGGCGCGATCCTCTACGGGCCTTCGGCGGAGAACAAGGTGACGATGGAGACCGACCACAACCTGTTCGCGACGATCGCGCGTCTCGATCCGCAGTGGGCGATCGTCGAGTCGAATGCCACCGATCTCAAGAAGGTCGACGTGCTGCCGGTCTACGCGCAGTCGTATCACGCGTTTCGCGACCTCTTCAATTACGGCGGCCGCCAGATCTCGCTGATGGCGTGGAATGGCGCCAACGGCGCCAACGCCGGCAAGCCGGGGTACGTCGCCTACACGTCCTGGCGCAACACGCCCGCGGAGCAGGCGATGATGGATTTCCTGGTCAGCCACGCCGGCCTCCCGCACGGCGCCCAGTTGTGGACGTTCGGCTCGCCGCGTCTCGCCAGCGCCGACGACTGGACGGCCACCCACGGTGTCGTGACGGCCGAAGCCGGCGCGCTGGCGATGTATCCGTCCGGTGATCGCCTGACGCTGCGCTCGCCGCCCGACCTCGTGATCCGGCCGGCATCGCTCGATCGGCTCGCGCTGCGTTTCGCAGGATCTGCGCAGGTGCATCACGCGGTGATCTACGCCAAGGCCGACGGCGACGATCGCTGGCAGGTCGTCGCGCGCGCGCAGGGTCCGGACATCGCGCTCGAGTGGCCGGCGGCATGGCGCGCGCGCGACGCGATCGTCGAGCGGCTGGAGCTCGAGCTCGCATTCGCGCCCGGCGCGGACGGTTCGCACCTGACCGACGTGCTGCTGTATCCGTCGTCACCGGCAACCCGGGCCTCGCGCGAACGATGAGCACGATGCGCCGCGGCGTCGCGATCGCCGTCGCGGCGGCCGCGATCGCCGGCGGTGCCGGGTTCTGCTCGCTGCACCGATCCGGCGCCGCGCCGGTCGCGGCGGCGCCGGTGCCTGCGCCGCCTGCCGCGATCGTCGCCGCGCCTGGCGTCGAGGGCGCGACGCGCGGCGCCATCGAGCTTCCCGCGGCGACGAGCGTGGTGGCCGACTCGCTGTCCCTCGCCGGATGGGCCGACGATCCGGCCGGCATCGCGCATGTCGACGTCGAAGTCGACGATCAGTCGTTCGCCGCGCAGCAGGGCCTCGCCCGCGCCACGACGGGAAGTCCCGCCGCGACAACGACCACGACCCGCGACGGGTTCGCGTTCCAGCACGACTTCGCGCATTGGCCGCTCGAACGCCACGCGGTGACCGTCATCGCCACCGACGGCACCGGCCGGCGCACGGCGCTCGGTGAGCGCAGCCTCGTGTCGCCGGACGCGATGTCGATGTGGTCGGGTGCGCTCGATGCGTCGCCCCGACTGGCCGACAGCGCCTTCCAGTTCCTGCTGGCGACCTCCGGCCTGCCGCAAGGCGGCGCGCGCGAAGCGGGCACCCAATACGCCGGTCTCGTGTCGCGCACGCAGCGCATCGGCATCTCGGTGCCGATCCTCTACATGCGCGCGACTCGCGGCGCGGCGGGCGACTGGACATTCGATCCCGGCTTCGACCTGTCGCGACGCTGCCAGGACCGCCCCGTCGTCGACGACAACCTCGACGAGGTGATCGCCTACGCGATCGCCCGGCACCTGCGTGTCAACTTCATCCTCAACGGCGGCATCTGGGCCGACGCGAGCTGCTACAGCGGGGAATGGGACCTGACCACGCACCTCGAGCTCGATCCGCTCCACTGCCAGTGGGACCAGTTCGACGCCGTGCTGCCCGGCGACTATCGCCCGGGACTGGTGGGATCGACCACCTCGCCGCAACTGTCGCGCTCGCTCACCTACAACGTCTACGATCGCAGCGTGCGCGCCTACAAGCGGCGCAATCTGACGGCCGCGGCACGCATCGTCGCGCAGTTTGCACGCGGGCATCCGGACCTCTTCGTCGGCGTGAGCCTCGACGCCGACACGTACATGAACCCGTTCGTCGAGGGCGGCCACCACTACGATTACAACCCCGGCATGTTGCGCCAGTTCCGCGAATGGCTCGCGGGCACCGGGCCATACGCGGGCCGCCCGCGCGACGGCGCGCCGGACCTGCGCAGCTATCGCCGCGCCAGGCCGCTGTCGCTCGCCGACGTCAATCGCCTCGCGCACATGCATTGGCGATCGTGGTCGCAGGTGCAGCCGCCGCGGCAGACGCCCGGCTACGGCGGCGCGCCGGTCGCCGAGGGCGAGACGCCCTTCTGGCAGGACCGCTGGTACGGCGAGTGGGACACGTTCCGCAAGCACGTCGTGCAGCTGCACTATGCGGAACTCGCGCAGTGGACGCACGATGCCGGCGTCCCGGCCGACCGCATCTTCACCGCGCAGGCCGTGACACCCCACGATCCCGGCACGCGCGCCGTCGCGACCTACGTCACCAGTCCGCCGCAACTCTACGACTCCGCCGGTGTCTCGATCGAAGGGGCCAAGCCGCGTGACGGCCATATCGGCGTCATTCTCTACGGGCCCGCCGCCGAGAACGCGATCACGATGGAAACGGGTCACAACCTGTTCGCCACGATCGGCCGCTTCGACGACGCATGGGCCGTGGCCGAAATGAATGCCACCGACCTGCGGCGGCCGACGGTGCTGCCGACCTACGCCCAGTCGTATCACGCGTTTCGCGACCTCTTCAACTACGGCGCGCGCCAGGTTTCGCTGATGGCGTGGAACGGCTCGCACGGCTTCCTCGCCGGCCGGCCGGGCTACGTCGCATACACGTCGTGGCGCGGCACGCCGGCCGAGCAGGCGATGATGGATTTCCTGGTGAGCCACGCCGACGTGCCGCGCGGCGCGCTGCTGTGGACATTCGGATCGCCGCGGCTCGCCGACGCCGACGGATGGACGGCCGCGCGCGGAACGATCGAGGCGCGGCACGGGGCATTGGCGCTGCATCCCGAAAAGCGCGCGATCGTGCTGCGATCCCCGGCCGATCAGCTCATCCGGCCGCGGACGCTGGCGCGCGTCATCCTGCGGCTCGAAGGCGCACCGTCCGGCGTCGCCGTCACGATCCGCGCGCGCGCCGCGGGCGATGCGCAATGGACGCCCGTCGGGCGCGGCACCGGCGACTCGGTGGCGTTCGACTGGCCCCGCAGCTGGCGGGCTGCGTCGCGCCTCGTCGAGCAGATCGAGATCGCGCTCACGTTCGACGCCGAAGCCGACGCCGCGCGGCTGACGCGCGTCATGCTGTATCCGGCTACGCCGCCCGTCGCGCGCTGAAATCCGCGGCCGCGCGGCGCGCGCTCAACGTCCGTGCACGACTGCGATAGCCAGCAGTGCCGCGCTCCACACGATCACGCCGACAAGACGAAGCCGGGGATCGCGCCACGCCGCCGGCGCCGCGCGCGACGGCGCGTGGAACGGCTTTTCGATCGCGTAGTACGACAGGGCGCTGACCGCCACGATGACGACGACGACCGCGCCGAAATGCACGACCACCGGCGCCGCGGGGAACAGCTCGTTCATTTTCATGCGCGCCAGCAGGAGCGTCGGCAGGTGCCACAGATAGACGCTGTAGCTGATGAGCCCGAGCCACACGACCGGCCGCCAGCCGAACAACCTCGCAACAGCACCGCGATCGGCACAAATGCCGACCAGCAACGCGGCGATCGTGATGTCGATCCAGGCCGCGCGCGCGATCGGCAAAGGTCCTGGTTGCCACCAGATCGGATCGATGCGCGCGACGAGGCACGCGCCGGCGACGAGCGAAACCACGGCGAGCCATGCGACGAGCGCGTGCGCGCCTGCCGTCCAGCGTCTGCGCATCGCGATGGAGGCCGCCGCCATGCCGACCACGAACTCATCGATGCGCCATGGCAATTGCGCCATGGCATGGCTCGGCCCCAGGAGCGCGGACTCGACCTTGAACAGCAGCGCGACGCCCACGCCCGCCGCCAACAGCACGCCGCTGCGCCCGCGCAGCAGCGGCAGGACCAGCAGCGGAAACAGCAGGTAGAACTGGAACTCGAACGGCATCGACCAATAGACACCGTTGATCGACGGCATGTCTTCCGCCACGACGTTGTGGAACATCACGAGGTGGAGCAGCACGTCGCCGAGGTCGTTCGGCTTGGGCATCAGGCCGTACCAGCCGAGCGGCAGCAGTACGCTCAGCGTCGCCAGGTAGGCAGGATGCACGCGCAGGATGCGCCGGCCCATGAACGATCGCGCATCGCGCCAGAAGGTCGCGCGCGCGAATGGCTGGAGACCGCCATCGCGCCCCTGATGGAGCACCTGCCACGTCAGCACGAAGCCCGACAGGATGAAGAAGATGTCGACGCCGAGCCAGCCCATCGACACGAAGGGAACGAAATCGAGGTGCAGCGCGCCGAACGCGAGTGCCGGCTTCGCGGCGTTGAGCCAGAGGTGATACGCGACGACCCAGCCCGCGGCGAGCGCGCGCACGCCGGTCAGCGCATCGACGCGGGATGCGTGTTGCGCGCTCGCGGCGGCGGGCGTTGCCGACGAGGGCGTTGCAGCGAGCGTCGCGGCCATGGCGCCTCCCGCAGCGCCGCGTTCAGCGGTCGTCGGTCTTGTACTCGACGTACGCGCGATCGCGGGTCTGGCGAACGAACTCCTGGAACGCTTCCTCGCTCTTGCGCTGGGTGATGGCCTGGCGCGCCTGCGCGCGCTGGCGATCCTTGGTCACGTCCTGCTGGCGCCGGCCCAGCACCTGGATCAGGTGCCAGCCGAAGGGCGAGCGCACCGGCTCGGAAAGCTCGTTGTCCTTGAGCTTCGCCATCGCCTTCTCGAAGTCGGGAACGGTTTCGCCCGGCGACAGCCAGCCGAGATCGCCGCCCTTGACGCTCGACGCGTCATCGGAGTTGACCTTCGCCTGGTCGTCGAACTTGGCGCCGCCGACGATGCGCTCGCGAATGCGGTCGATCTTGGCCCTGGCCTCGGCATCCGACACCGTTTCGTTGACGCGCACCAGGATGTGCCGCGCATGCGTCTGCTCGACGACGGTCGGCGCATTGCGATTGCGCATGTCGACGAGCTTGATGATGTGGAAGCCCGCAGGACTGCGCATCACCGGCGACACGTCGCCCTTCTTCAGATTGCGCGCCTCCTCGACGTAGATCGCCGGCAGCCGCGCCGCCGTGCGCCAGCCGAGGTCGCCGCCCGTCAGCGCGTTCTCGGCGTCCGAATAGCTCGCCGCGATCTGGCCGAAGTCGGTGCCTGCCCTGATCTGCGCCAGCGCGTCCTCGGCGCGCTTGCGCCGCTGCTCGATGATTTCGGGGCGCGCTTCCTCGGGCACGCGCACGATCACGTGCGAGATCTTGTATTCGTTCTCGCCGCCGGCCTGCGCGTCGGCATTGGCGAGGTAGTTGTCGACTTCCGGCTCGCTGACGAAGATGTTGCGGTCCACCTCGCGGTCGCGCAGCCGCTGCAGCGTCAGCTCCTTGCGGATGTCCTCGCGGTAGGCGGTGTACGAGATGCCCTCCTTGGCCAGCGCGGCGCGGAACAGCTCGGGCGTCATCTTGTTGTCCTGCACCACGCGCGCGATCGTGCGCTCCACCAGCGTGTCGTCGACCTTGATGCCGGATTCCTTGGCGAACTGCATCAGCGCGCGCTCGTTGATCAGGCGCTCCAGCACCTGCTTGTCGAGCACGTCGGCCGGCGGCACCGGCACCTTGGCGTCATTCAACTGGCGGACCGTCTTGGCGCGGCTGTCGCTGATGTCGAACTGGGTGATCGCCTCGTCGTTGACGACGGCGATCACGCGATCGAGCGCCACTTCGGGGGCGCTGGACGCCGCGGCGGGGGCCTTCGCGGCGCTGGCCGCCGGGGCGGCGCCCTGCGTGGCGGCCGGCGCCGGGGCGGGCGCCTGCGCCGTGGCCGCGAGCGCGAACGCGAGCGTGCAGGCCAGGGCGAGCGCCCGCAGCGGAAGCACAAGGGATTTCATCGACAGCCTTTCGCCGGCAAAGTGCATCAGAATTCCGACATCGGATTGAACCGTGTATCGCTGCCCAGGAGCGACGGGTCGTTGGTGCGAAGGTAGCCCGGCACGCTGCGTCGCAGCAGGTCGAGCGGACTGGTTCCGACTCGCGCGAGGCCGTTAAGTTCGAGCTGAACGAACACGGAGCTCGTCGTCTGCTCGGTAGTCGTGGTCAGCCGGTGGTAGACGAGGCGCAGGATCCAGCAGTCCTGATTGTACTCGACGCCTGCAATCGCTTCGAGCGTCTTTTTATCCTGCAGCGAGTAGTTCCAGCGCCCGAGCAGCGTCCAGTGCGAGTCGACCGGCCACTCGCCCGACAGGTCGAACTGCTTGATCGTTTCGAGGTTGCCGGTCGTCGGATCCACGATCTGTCGGGTGTAGCGATAGCTCGCGTTGAGCGCGCTGCCGAGCGCCGGCGTGTAGCGCACGCCCAGGTTGAGCTGCTCGTTCTGGCCGGCGTCGAGGTTCTGCTGCACGAGACCCTGCAGTGCCCACGTGTCGGACAGGCGCCCCTCTACCTGCAGCAGGACGTCCGAGCTCGAGCTCGAGCGCGGCTGCTCGGACAGCGTCACGCGCTGGTCGGCGAAATAGAAGCGCTGGCCGAGCGAGACGCGCAGCCGCTCCGCGCCGGTGTTGGGATCGAGCAGGCGCGACGTCACCGCCGCGGTCAGCTGGTTGGCATCGCCGATGCGGTCGTTGCCGAGATAGCGGTTTTCGGAGAAGAGCTGCGAGAAGTTGAAGTCGTCGATGGCGGTGTCGAACACCGGCAGCGAGTTCTGGTTGCGAAACGGAATGTAGACGTAGAACAGCCGCGGCTCCAGCGTGTTGACGAAGTCGCGCCCGAGCAGCGTCCAGTCGCGCTCGAACGTCAGGCCGCCGTCGAGGCTCGCGATCGGCACGTACACCGAAGGGTCGGCGCCATCGGGGCCGGGCGTGGCCAGGTCGTACCAGCGCGCGTGCATCGCGCCGCGCGCCGTGAAGAACCACCATGGGCCCTGCTTCGACCACGTCGCCGAGCCGAACAGCACGGCGCGGTCGCCCTCCGGCTGCACCGCGTTGCGGAACTGCGTGTATTCGCCGCTGCTCGCGAACTGGATGCCCGCCCATTCCTTGCCCGGGAACGCGAGCGACAGCTGCGGCAGTATGTTGTAGGGCGGCGTGATCGGCTCGGTCGGATCCTGCAGCGTCTGGAACGACTCGACGTGAAGCGTCGCCGACATGCCCGCGAAGTTGGCGATCAGCGCCGCCTCGCGCGGCAGCGTCGACTGCGACGTGATCGCGATGCGGTCGGCAAGGTCGGCGAAATAGGTGTCGTCCGACACCTTGTTGAGGTTGAGGAAGCCCGTGAGCCAGGGCGTGATCTGCTCGCTGTGCCGCCACGACAGCGCGTAGCGATCGGAATCGGTGACGCGGTCGTGCGGCATGTACTCGGCATCGATCTCACCGACCATCGGCTGCGGGTCGCCGAACAGGTAACGGAACTGGCCGCCGAGCTGCACCCCGCGCCGCGTCATGATCCGCGGCGTGAGCGTGGCGTCGTAGTTGGGCGCGAGATTGAGGTAGTACGGCGTGGCGAGCTCGAGGCCGCGTGTGCCGGTCGAGCCTGCGGTCGGCGTCAGGAAGCCCGACTTGCGGTCGTTGTTGAGCGGGAACTCGAGGTACGGCGAATAGAAGATCGGCTGCTCGAAGAAGCGCACGGTCGCGTCATGCGCGATGCCGACGTTGCGCGTGCGGTCGAGCGTCAGCTCGTGCGTCTGCAGGAACCAGTCGTTGCGCGGCGCGACGCAGGTCGTGTAGCGGCCGTCGGTGACGTCGTAGGTGTTCGGCCCGGTGAAGTCGATGCGCGCGGCGTCGCCGCGGCCGCCCACCGTGCTGACGTAGAACTGCGGCGAGATGAAGTAGCCGGTCGAGGTGTCGCGCTTGAAGCTGAGCTCCGGACCGCTCACCCAGTCGTTGCCCTGGCGCAGGACCACGTTGCCGGACGCCTGGATCGTCTGGTCCTCGATGTCGTAGGAGATCCGATCCCCGAGCACGGTCTCGCCGAGCGTACGCAACTCGACCTTGCCGCTCGCGTCGACACGTTTCTGGCCGAACGTCTCGATGTGGTCGGCACGCAGGAAGATCGCGTTGTCGCTCGGGCCGCCGGTGCCCGGCGCGCGCGGTGCGCCGGGCACGGTGCGCGGTCGGGCGACCGTGCTCGTTTGCGCGCCCGGCAGTTTCAGCGTCGTCTGTGGCGCCGGCGCGCCGGGCGGCGTCGGACCCGGGGCTTGCGGCGCGATCTCCGGTGCGGTGCGCAGTTCGAGCGGCGGCGTGTCGTCGGCGTGGGCGATCGCCGCGCCCGACGCCGCGACGATCACGACGGCAGCACGCACGAATCGGCACGACGGGAAACGCATTGGATGATGATCCGGAGGGCGCGCTGCGCTGCTTGCTAAAATGACGCATTCTACCCAACCAATTCGCCGCGATTCGCCGGGTGCCACCAGCGTGATGGGCGTCGCGTCGATCGCAGCCGTTGCCGCGCCGTGACCGACCCGTCCCTGCCCGCCGCCGATCACCGCCTCGCCGCGCTCGAGGACTTCGTCGCCGGCACGCTCGGGCATCGCGGATTCGCGATCGCGCCGGCATCGGCGGACGCGAGCTTCCGCCGTTATTTCCGCATCGTCCCCGAGTCGCCGGCGTTCGGCGAGTCCTCGCTCATCGCGATGGACGCGCCGCCGTCGCACGAGGATTGCCGTCCGTACGTCGCGGTCGCGGCGCTGCTCGCTGCCGCCGGCGTGCACGCTCCGCGGGTGCTCGCGGACGACCTCGAGCACGGCTTCCTGTTGCTCACCGATCTCGGCACCACTACTTATCTCGATGCGCTCGACGCCAGCACCGCGCACGGCCTCTACCTCGACGCCATCGACGCCCTGATCCGCTGGCAGCAGAGCTCGCGCGACGGCGTGCTGCCCGCCTACGACGAGGCGCTGCTGCGCCGCGAGCTCGACCTGTTTCCCGACTGGTACGTGGCGCGCCACCTCGCGCACGCGCTCACCGCCGCCGAGCATGCGACGCTCGAGCGCATGTTCGCGCTCATCGTCGCCAGCAACCTGGCGCAATCGCGCGTGTTCGTGCACCGCGACTACCATTCGCGCAACCTGATGGTGGCCACGCCCAATCCCGGCGTGCTGGATTTCCAGGACGCCGTGCACGGCCCGCTCGCCTACGACCTCGCGTCCCTGCTGCGCGACGCCTACATCGCCTGGGACGAGGAGCAGGAGCTCGACTGGGCGGCGCGCTACTGGCAGCGCGCGCGCGCAGCGCGCCTGCCGGTGCCGTCCGATTTCCACGCGTTCTGGCGCGATTTCGAATGGATGGGCGTGCAGCGCCAGCTCAAGGTGCTGGGCATCTTCGCACGGCTGTGTCACCGCGACGGCAAGGCCGGCTATGTCGCCGACATGCCGCGCGTGTTCCATTATCTCTATCGCACCTGCGGCCGCTACGACGAGCTCGCGCCGCTGCAGCGACTCCTCGACACGCTCGCGGCCGCGCCCGCGCGCACCGCGATCACGTTCTGACGCGATGGCGAGCGCGATGATCCTCGCGGCGGGGCGCGGCGAGCGGATGCGACCCCTGTCCGATACGTTGCCGAAGCCGCTGCTCGTGGCGGGCGGCAAGCCGCTCGTCGTGTGGCAGATCGAGGCGCTCGCGCGTGCCGGTTTTGTCGACATCGTCATCAACGTGTCGCCGCACGCCGACAAGATGATCAAAGCGCTCGGCGACGGCCGCGCACTCGGCGTGGCCATCCGCTATTCGCGCGAGGCGACTCCGCTCGAGACTGCGGGCGGCATCGCCACTGCGCTGCCGCTCCTGGCCCGGGGGCCGGTGGCGATCGTCAGTGGCGACGTCTGGAGCGATTTCGACTACGCGCGGCTCGCCGCGCGCGCGCAACACATGGCGGCCGACCCCGGCGCGCCGCGCGCGCACCTCGTGATGGTCGCCAATCCGCCGTATCATGCACAGGGCGACTTCGTCCTCGATGCGGGGCAGCTGCGCCTGACGGGCGGCCCGCGGCTCACCTACGCGAACCTGAGCGTGCACGATACGGCGCTGTTCGCGGAACTGCCGCCGCACACCCCGCTCAAACTTCTGCCGCTGTGGCGCGACTGGATTGCGCGCGGCCTCGTCTCCGGCGAGCTACACCAGGGCCGCTGGACCAACGTCGGCACACCCGCCGACCTCATGCAACTCGACGCCGAGCTGGCGTCGCGCCCCGGGGGGAACACATGAACGTGATCACCGGCAATCCGCTCCTGGCCTTTCCCGAGTTGCCGCCGCTCGACGCCGTGCGCGCCGAGCATGTGAAACCCGCGATCGGCACGCTGGTGGCGGACGCGCGCGCCACCATCGAGCGCGTCGCCGCGGACGTCGCTGCGCCGACGTGGCAGAACCTGGTCGAGCCGCTGGCCGATGCGCTCGACCGCCTCGACCGCGCGTGGAGCATCGTCAACTACCTCAACGCCGTGGTGAGCACGCCGGCGATGCGCGACGCATACCACGACAACCTGCCCGAGGTCACGGCGCTGTTCACCGATCTCGGCCAGGACGAGCGCATCTACCGGCGCTACAAGGCACTGCGCGCGGCGCCGGCATTCGGCGCGCTGGCCGCGGCCGAGCAGCGCGTGATCGACAACGAGCTGCGCGACTTCCGTCTGGGCGGCGCCGAGCTCGACGACGCGGGCAAGGCACGCTTCAAGGAGATCCAGCAGGCGCTGGCCGAGCTGTCGGCGAAGTTCGACGACAACGTGCTCGACGCCACCAACGCATGGTCGCTCGTCGTCGACGACGCCGGCGAGCTCGCCGGCGTGCCGGCCGACGTCGTCGCCGCGGCGCGGCGCGAAGCCGAGGACGAAGGCCGCGCCGGGTTCAAGCTGACGCTGCGCTCGCCGTGCTACTTCCCGGTGATGCAGTACGCCGACAATCGCGCGCTGCGCGCGGCGCTGCACCGCGCCTACGTGACGCGCGCCTCCGAGCTCGGCGCCAGCCCGCAATGGGACAACACCGGCATCATCGCGCGCACGCTGGCGCTGCGCACCGAGGAAGCGCGACTGCTCGGCTTCGCCAGCTACGCCGAGCTGTCCCTGGTGCCGAAGATGGCCGAGTCGCCCGCCGACGTGCTCGCGTTCCTGCGCGACCTCGCCGCGCGCGCCCGGCCGTTCGGCGATCGCGATTATCGCGAGCTGTCGACGTTCGCCGCGGACAAGCTCGGGCTGCCGGCGCTCGAGCCCTGGGACATCGCGTGGGCGTCGGAAAAGCTCAAGCTGTCGCGCTTCGCGTTCTCCGACGAGGACGTCAAGCAGTATTTCCCGGCACCCAACGTCATCGCCGGACTGTTCCGCGTGGTCGAGACGCTGTACGACGTGCGCATTGGCGAAGCCTCGGCGCCCGCATGGCACGACACCGTGCGCTTCTTCGCGATTCGCGACCGCGCGGGCGCGATCGTCGGGCACTTCTTCATGGACCTCTACGCCCGCGCGAGCAAGCAGGGCGGCGCGTGGATGGACGACCCCGTCAACCGCCGGCGGCTCGCCGGCGGCATGCAGGATCCGGTGGCGTTCCTCACCTGCAACTTCTCGGCTCCGGCCGAGGGCCGGCCGGCGCTGTTCACCCACGACGAGGTCATCACGCTGTTCCACGAGTTCGGGCATGGCCTGCACCTGCTGCTGACGCGCGTCGACACACCGGGCGCCTCGGGACTGCAGGGAGTGGAATGGGATGCGGTCGAGCTGCCGAGCCAGTTCATGGAGAACTATTGCTGGGAATGGGAAGTCGTGCGCGACATGAGCGCGCATGTCGACAGCGGGCAAGCGCTGCCGCGCGCGCTGTTCGACAAGATGCTCGCGGCACGCAATTTCGAGAGCGGTCTCGCGATGCTGCGCCAGGTGGAATTCGGCCTCGTCGACATGCTGCTGCACAGCACCTACGATCCCGCCGGCGGCACCGGGCGTTTCGGCACGCCCGCCGAGGTCGAGCGCGCGGTGCGCGCCGACGTGCGCGTCGTGCCGGTCGCCGACTACGACCGCAGCCTCGATTCGTTCGGACATATCTTCGCCGGCGGCTATGCGGCTGGGTACTACAGCTACAAGTGGGCGGAAGTGCTCTCCGCCGACGCCTTCAGCCTGTTCGAGGAGACCGGGATCCTGTCACCGGCCACGGGCTCGCGATTCCGCGACGAGGTGCTGGCGCGTGGCGGCAGCCGTCCCGCGCTGGAGTCGTTCGTCGCCTTTCGCGGGCGGCCTCCCCAAATCGACGCGCTTCTGCGGCATAATGCCATGACGTTGTCATCGTAGCCGGAGGATCCCATGACGCGCGCCGACCCTGCCGCCCTGCTCATGACCGCCCTCGCGGGGCTGGCGCTCGCCACTGCCGCGGTCGCCCAGAACAAGGACGTGTACCGCTACGTCGATCCGGACGGCCATATCGTCTACACCGACCGTCCGCCCCCGGCGAACGCCAAGAACGCCCAGACCAAGCGCGTCGGCGGCAATTTCATCGAGACCGATCCCACCAGCGTCGCCGAGGAGCAGGCGGCGCAGCGCTTTCCCGTGACGCTTTACACCTTCGGCTGCGGCGACGTCTGCGACAACGCGGTCGGCCTCCTCAACCGCCGCGGCGTGCCGTTCGCCACCGTCGACGTACAGTCGCCCGATGGTGCCAAGAAGCTGCAGGCGCTCACCGGCGAGCTCAATGCGCCGGTGCTGACGGTCGGCGACAAGATGATCGCCAAGGGCTACAACGAGGCGCGCTGGCAGCAGATGCTCGACGACGCCGGTTATTCGAAGACGCCACCGCGCCGCACCGCGGCGGTCGGCCGCGCACCGGGCGCCGCGCCCGCGGAGCCGCCGCCGTCCACCGACACCCGCTCCGCGGCGGTCCCGCCCGAAGCCGCAGGCGCCTATCCGAAGTAATTCGTGCCCGCCTGCGGCCCCGCCGCGGCCTGTGCCCGGCGCCGCGCCGCGACCGCGTGCATCTCGCGGGCAATGACGCCCCGGTCGTGTGCATCCGCTGCCGTCGATGAAACTCGCCACCTGGAACATCAATTCGCTCAACGTGCGGCTGCCGCGCCTGCTCGGCTGGCTCGCAGCATCGTCGCCGGACGTCGTCTGCCTGCAGGAAACCAAGCTCGAGGACCAGCGCTTTCCGCACGACGTGCTCGCGCAAGCCGGATACGACGCCCACTTCGCGGGACAGAAGACTTACAACGGCGTGGCGATCCTCGCGCGAAGCGGCCTCGGCGTCGAGCACGTCGTGCGCGGCATTCCGGGCTACGAGGACACCCAGCAGCGCGTCATCGCCGCAACCGTGGCGGGCATCCGCTGCATCTGCGTCTACGTGCCCAACGGGCAGTCGGTGGGCTCCGACAAGTACGTCTACAAGCTCGGCTGGTTTCATGCCGCGACGCAGTACGCGCAGTCGGAGCTCGCGGCGCATCCGCTGCTGGCCGTGCTCGGCGACTTCAATGTCGCGCCGGAAGACCGTGACGTGCACGACCCGGCGCTATGGCAGGGCCAGGTGCTCGCTTCTGAGGCCGAGCGCGCCGCGCTGCGCGAGATGATGGCGGCGGGCCTCGTCGACAGCTTTCGCCTCTTCGATCAGCCGCCGGCGACGTTCAGCTGGTGGGACTACCGGATGCTCGGCTTTCCGAAGAATCACGGCCTGCGCATCGATCACATCCTCATGTCCGCCGCGCTCGCCGCGCGCTGTACGGCGTGCCGCATCGACCGCAACGCGCGCAAGGGCGAGAAGCCCTCCGACCACGCGCCGGTGATCGCCGAGATCAGCGACTGACCGCGTGCGGGCGCATTAGCACCGCCAGCGTGGCGCCGAGCGCCGCGGCGATGATCGTCCAGTAGAGATAGCGGTAGTCGGGCGCGATCGCGACGAAGAAATAGGGCAATGCATACGCCATCGCCGATACCGCCAGCGCGGTCGCCACGTCGTTGACCGGCACGCCGCGACGCGCCCGGCGCACGCCATGGATGATCACGATTCCGGCGAGCGCGAGCCAGCCGATTCCATTGTAGAGCCCGATGGCGCGCGCGGCTTCGACGCCGGCGCCGATGGCACGCGTCAGCGCGTTCGGCGCGAACGCGAAGCCTAAGCCGTTGGGGACCGAGTACGGCATCCACAGCATGCGGCGGCGATCGTCGATGCCGACGCCCATCAGGGCGCCGGACGCGCGCAGCCGATGCGCGAGGTATCGCCAGGGCTCGGCCACGATCGCGCGTCGCCACTCGCGGCCCAGCTCGGCGACCTCCCCGGGATCCTTCGACGCCGTGAGCGGCGCGCCGACGTAGTTGAAGAGGAAATCCACTTGCGCGGGATCGAAGCGCTCGCACAGCGGCCGCACGTCCGGCGCCACGCGGTAGAACGCCGCCGGAATCACCGCCTTGCCGCCCGCGCACTCGATGGCGGCGAGATCGAACGCCTCGAGATATTGCAACTGATGCGCGCGGTGCGCATCCAGCAACCCGTAGTCGATCACCTGCTGACCGCCCAGCATCAGGGCGAGCATGGCCACCGCCACGCCGATCGCCCTGCCCAGCGGCATGCGTGGCCAGGTGCAGCGCGCCCAATACACCAGCATCGGCGCCGTTGCCGCAGGCGCGTTGGCGCGCACCACCGTTGCGTAGAACAGCGGCACCAGCGCCAGCAGCGAGGCCGCGCGCGCGATGCCGGCACGCGCCGGACTGGCATGCGTGCCGGCGTCGCCCGCGACCGCATCGCGTGCGCGCGTCGCGCCGGCGCGAAATACCAGCGCGGTGGCGAACAGCAGGGCGGCCGCCATGCCGACGTCCTTCCAGATCTCGCCACCGATGCCGATGATCGGCGGCAGGAAACCCAGCGCGACGATCAGCCAGGCGTGCCGCGCGCCGCGACGTGCCGCGCCATCGGCGAACAGCAGCAGCGCGATCCAGGCGAGCAGCGCGTGCATGAGCAGCATGCCGAAGGGCCCGGGAATCGCGCGATCGAGGATCGACCACAGCCACGCCATCAGCGGCGGATGGTGATCGAAGTAATCGCCCGTCCTGCCCTGCTGAAGCTGCCATATGGAATCCACCGTGACCTGGCCCGGGTAGTACGCGACGAGCGTCAATGCGAACCCGGCGGCCGCCAGCACCGACCGCATTGCCGCTTGCCTGTGCACGCGCACCGCGGATATCGCTGCAAGCCCGCGACGCGTGCACGCGGCCATCGCGCGCGACCGCAGCAGCGCCAGCGCACCGGCCACCGACGTCGCCAGTACCGCCCAATACAGATACCGATAGTCGGGTGCGATCGCGACGACGAAATAAGCGAGCGCGTACAGCAGCGCCGAGGCCGCGAGCGCTGTTTCCAGCGTGGGAGCGCGCGGTCGTCGTCGCCATGCCAGCACCAGCACGCCCACGCCGACCGCCAGCCACGGCAGGCCGTTGTAGAGACCGATCGCCGCGGCGGCGGCCACGCCCGCGCCGATCGCCGCGGTCAGCACATTGGGCGTGAATGCGAGGCCATGGGGATTCGCCACCGGGAGCGGCGCCCGCACCACCCTCGCCACGTCGGACACCCCGAAGCCGAGCAGTGCCAGGAATGCCCGCGCGCGATGCGCGAGGTAGTCCCCCGGATGCGCGACGATCGCGCGCCGCCACTCGTACGCGAGTGCGCGCAATGCGGAACGGTCGGTGTCGAGCCGCAGCGGACTCGTGGCCGGAAGGTAGAGCTCATCGACGTCAACGGGATCGAACACGTCGCATGTCGCTGCGGCGGTGGCGCCGGGCTGCATCAGCAGCGGCGGCAGGGCCACGTCGTTGCCGGCGCAGCGGATCGCCACGAGATCGAACGCCTCCAGCATCTGCGCCGGGTGCATGCGCTTCGCGTGCAGCACGCGCGTTTCGAAGCTCCATTGCGCCGCCAGCAGGAGCGCGAGCACGCCGGCGGCGATCGCACAGGTCTTGCGCCACGGCGCACGCGGCCAGACGCACGCGGCCCACCATATGAGCATCGGGGCGGCTGCCGCCGGCGCATTGGCGCGCACGGCGGTGGCAAGGAAGAGGAGCGCCAGCGCGAGCGCAGCCGCCACGCCGCCGATGCCGTCACCCCGCGCGCTCGCGCGATACAGGATGCCCGCGGCAGCGACGAACGACGCCGCCATGCCGACGTCGTTGCAGATCTCGCCTGCCGTGCCGATCACCGGGGGCAGAAAACCGACGGCAATCACGAGCCACGCATGGCGCACGCCGCGTCGCGCGGCGCCGTCGGCGATGAGCAGGAGGCCGCCCCACAGCAGCGTCGTGTGCAGGACCAGCATGCCCGCGGCACCCGGCATCACGCGCAACAGTCGCGACCACACCCACGCCATCAGCGGCGGGGGTGAATCGGCGTAGGTGCCGGCGAGCGCCTGCGCGTACTGCGCGATCGAATCCGCCGTGACGAGACCTGGATGAAACGCGCCGAGCGTGACCGCGAGGCCCACGGCCGCGAGGAGAAGGTGCGCCGGCGCCGGCAACGCGCCGCGCGCGGCGTTCAGTTGCGGCGCAACTCGGCGTCCATCCCGAGCTCCTGGATCTTGCGCGTCAGCGTGTTGCGTCCCCAACCCAGCCACTGCGCGGCCTCCATGCGGTGTCCGCCGGTGTGCTGCAATGCGCGGCGGATCAGCGCTTTCTCGAATTCCTTCTCCAGGCGGTTGCCCGCGCCGCGCTCACCGCGCGCCAATGCCTGCGCGAGCTCGCGATCGAGCGCCGCCTGCCAGCCGGTTTCGGCTGCGGGGGCCGTGGCGATTTCGCGCACTTCGGGTGGCAGGTCGGCGAGATCGATCTTCTGCCCCGGCGCCATCACCGTGAGCCAGTGGCAGATGTTCTGCAGCTGCCGAACATTGCCGGGGAACGCGAAGCCGCGCAAGGCGTCCTGTGCAGGATCGCCGAGAAGCTTGGGCTCGACCGCGAGCTCCTGCGCGCTGCGGCGCAGGAAATGGCGCGCCAGCGGCGCGATGTCCTCGATGCGCTCGCGCAAGGGCGGCAGCCGCAGGCGCACGACGTTGAGGCGATGCATCAGGTCCTCGCGGAACAGGCCCTGGCGCACGCGCTCCTCGAGATTCTGGTGCGTGGCGGCGATGATGCGCACGCTGGCCTTGAGCGCGGCATGGCCGCCGACGCGGTAATACTCGCCGTCGGCGAGCACGCGCAACAGGCGCACCTGCAGGTCGGGCGGCATGTCGCCGATCTCGTCGAGGAACAGCGTGCCGCCCTCGGCTTGCTCGAAGCGGCCACGCCGCTGCGCCTGGGCCCCGGTGAATGCGCCACGCTCGTGTCCGAAAAGCTCCGATTCGAGCAGGTCCTTGGGGATGGCCGCGGTGTTGATCGCGACGAACGGGCCGGCCGCGCGCGGTGAATGGCGATGCAGCGCGCGCGCGACGAGCTCCTTGCCGGTGCCCGACTCGCCGGTGATGAGCACGGTCGCGTTCGACTGCGACAGCCGGCCGATCGCGCGAAACACCTCCTGCATCGCCGGCGCCTGGCCGAGGATCTCCGGCGCCTCGCTGGCCGGCGTCGCCACCGCCGATGGCGGCGACGTCTCCGCCGCAGCGCGGCGGATCAGCGCGACGGCATGATCGACGTCGAACGGCTTCGGCAGGTATTCGAACGCGCCGCCCTGGAACGACTGCACGGCGCTCTCGAGGTCGGAATAGGCGGTCATCACGATCACCGGGATGTGCGCGAAGCGCTCCTTCACCGCGGCGAGCAGCGCCAGCCCCGATTCGCCGGGCATGCGCACGTCCGACACCAGCACCTGCGGCTGCTCGACGTTGAGCGCCTGCAGCACCTCGTACGCCGATGCGAAGGACTTGTAGGCGATGCCTTCGCGCGCCAGCGCCTTCTCCAGCACCCAGCGGATCGAGCGATCGTCGTCGACGATCCACACGGCGCGCCCGGTGTCCGTCGCCTTCGGGGAGTCATGGTCGAACGCGTACATCGTGATGTCTCCGCTCATCCGTCGGCGCGTGCACAGGTGGCTAGCGGCACCAGGATCGTGAAGCGGGTGCGCCCCGGCGCGCTGTCGCATTCGATCGTGCCGCCGTGCTGGGCGATGAAGGTCTGCGCGATGGTGAGGCCGAGCCCGCTGCCGCCCTCGCGCCCGCTGACCAGCGGATAGAAGATGCGCTCGCGCAGGGCAGGCGCGATGCCGGGGCCGTTGTCGTCGACGCCGATGGCGATCGCCAGCGGATGGCGCTTGCGCGCAAGCGTCACGTAGCGCGCGATGCGCGTCACCAGCGTGATCTGCGGTCCGGCGGTGGTGCCGTTGAGGGCCTGCGCGGCGTTGCGCACGATGTTGAGCAGCGCCTGCGTGAGCTGCTCCGGATCGGCATCGAGCTCAGGCAGCGAGATGTCGAAGTCGCACATGACGGGTATCGCCGGGAACTCCGCCTGCACGACGCCTTTCACCCGCACCAGCACCTCGTGCACGTTGGTGGCGCGAAACTGCGGCAGACGGTGCGGCGTCAGCAGGCGGTTGACGAGCGATTGCAGGCGATCCGATTCACCGATGATCACCTGCGTGTATTCGCGCAGCTGCGGCGCATCGAGCTCGCGCTCGAGGAGCTGCGCGGCGCCGCGTATGCCGCCAAGCGGATTCTTGATCTCGTGCGCGAGGTTGCGGATCAGCTCGCGGTTGGTCTGCTGCTGCTCGTTGAGGCGCTCCTCGCGCGCGATCTTGAGCTGCTGGTCGATGTGGCGCAGCTCGACGATCAGCGCGGCGTCGGCGTGGTCGACCGGCGACACCGTGCACGTCAGGTGCAGGCGACCCTTGCCCGGCACCGCCAGTTCCAGCTCCTGCTCGGTATAGGCGGCGCCGCTCGTCTGGGCACGCGCGATGCCGGCCTCGAGCCCCGGCGACTCGCCGAACACCTCGCGCGTGGTCTGTCCCACCAGCTTGCCGCGCGACACCTCGAACAGGTTCTCGGCCGCCGGATTGACGTACAGGATCGCGTGCCCGGCATCGAGCACGAGCACGGCGGTCGACAACAGCTCGAGCCCGGGCCACGGCTCGCCGCCGGCGCGCGCGCGAAACGGCAGGCGGAACGTCACCGGGCGCACGACGCCACGCCATGGGCCGCCGCGCGATGCGACGCGGGATGCGCGGCGCCGGCCGCGCAGGCGAGCGATGCGCCGCGGTCAGCGGCCGAGCTCTTTCTTGAGCGCGTCGATGTTGCGCTCGTGCAGCTGCACGCTCTGGCGCAGGCGCTCGATGCGCTGTCGATAGCGCTCGGCGTCGGCCTTTTCGTCGGCCAGCGGCGCCGGTGCGCCACTGCCGTATTCCGCGCGCGCGTCGGCGAGGAGCTTCTCCTCGGTGGACAGCTCGTCGGCGAGCACCTTGTGGCGCATCTCGTCGCGGGCCTTCTGCGTGTCGGCATCGACGCGCGGATAGTTTGTGGGCGCCGACGCACTCCTGGTGGCCGCAGGCGGCTCGGCGCGCCCATCCGGAACATTGAAGTAGGCTTCGGCACCCGAGCCCGTCTGGCACTTGAAGAGCGCGCTCGACATCGGCGTCGGCTTGGTCGTGCAGCCCGATTCTCGCGCGCGGTCGGCGAGCGTCGCCGCATGCGCGAGCGCGCCAGCGCAGAGCGCAACGGCCAGCGCAACGCCGAGGCGCAGGCGCGCGCGTCGACGCGGGGCAGGAGCGTGACTTCGATCGGACATGGCGGGCCAGTGTAACCGCGCCCCGGCGCGGAAGCAAAACGGGGCGGGTCCTGCCGCCGCCCCGTGTCATTCGCAACAACGCGCACGGCCCGTGCCGCGTTTACAGCGAGTAATACATGTCGTACTCGACCGGATGCGTCGTCATCCGGAACCGCGTCACCTCCTCCTGCTTCAGCTCGATGTAGGCGTCGAGCATGTCGTCGGTGAACACACCGCCGCGCGTCAGGAATTCGCGATCGCGCTCGAGATAGTCGAGCGCCATGTCGAGCGAGCTGCACACGGTCGGGATCTTCTTGTCCTCCTCCGGCGGCAGATCGTAGAGGTTCTTGTCGGCGGGGTCGCCCGGATGGATCTTGTTCTGCACGCCATCGAGACCCGCCATCAGCATCGCCGAGAACGCGAGGTAGGGGTTGGCCGTCGGATCGGGAAAGCGCACCTCGATGCGGCGACCCTTGGGGTTGGGCACGTACGGGATGCGGATCGAGGCCGAGCGGTTGCGCGCCGAGTACGCGAGCTTGACCGGCGCCTCGAAGCCGGGCACCAGCCGCTTGTACGAGTTGGTCCCGGGATTGGTGATCGCGTTGAGCGCACGCGCGTGCTTGATGATGCCGCCGATGTAGTACAGCGCGAACTCGGACAACCCGGCGTAGCCGTCGCCGGCGAACAGGTTCTTGCCGTCCTTCCATACCGACTGGTGGACATGCATGCCCGAGCCGTTGTCGCCGACGATCGGCTTCGGCATGAACGTCGCGGTCTTGCCGTACGCGTGCGCGGTGTTGTGCACGACGTACTTGAGGATCTGCAGCCAGTCGGCCCGCTGCACCAGCGGCGCGAAGCGCGTGCCGATCTCGCATTGGCCGGCGTTCGCCACCTCGTGGTGATGCACCTCCACCTCGACGCCCATCTCCTGCATCGCGAGGCACATCGCCGAGCGGATGTCCTGCAGCTGGTCGACCGGCGGCACCGGAAAATAGCCGCCCTTCACCGTCGGCCGATGGCCCATGTTGCCGCCCTCGAATTTCTCGTCGGACGACCATGAGGCCTCGCTCGAGAACACCTTGCAGTAGCTCCCCGACATGTCGACCTTCCACTCGACGGCGTCGAAGATGAAGAACTCGGGCTCGGGCCCGAAGTACGCGACGTCACCGAGGCCGGTGGACTTGAGGTACGCCTCGGCGCGCCTGGCCAGCGATCGCGGATCGCGCTCGTACCCCTTGCCGTCCGATGGCTCGATGACGTCGCAGGTGATGAGCAGCGTCGTCTCGTCGAGGAACGGGTCGAGGTTGGCCGTCGCCGGATCGGGCATCAGCAGCATGTCCGAGGCCTGGATGCCCTTCCAGCCCGCGATCGACGAGCCGTCGAAAGCATGGCCGTCGGTGAACTTGTCGGCGCCGAACACCTTCGCCGGCACCGAGACATGCTGT
Organism: Casimicrobiaceae bacterium; assembly: GCA_036003195.1. GTDB lineage: Bacteria > Pseudomonadota > Gammaproteobacteria > Burkholderiales > Casimicrobiaceae > VBCG01. The sequence goes on along the minus strand of DASYSP010000073.1, from coordinate 48,199 downwards.
TCCTTGCCACGCGTGTCCGTGAACCGGAGGTCGACGAACTTGACTTCCTTTTCCTTGATGAGCTTGAGTACGTCGGCACCGGTGGTCATGCAAAGACTCCTGGAAAGTGGCGGGATTGGGATTTGGCGATACCGCTGCGGATCCTGCGGCGGCGGAGGGCGACGGCTGGCCCTGTGCCGGTTTTGCGGTCACGGCGTCATTTTAGCCAGAAACGTGCCATTGCAGATTGCGATTCAACTAATTGAAAATAAACAACTATTTCAAGGTAATCAGCGTAGTCGAGGACGTTCGGCACCATAGTTGTGCAAGCACGGAAGGAGTGTGCGCCAAATCGGTGCCGTGCTGCAAATTGAGGCGTTGGCGAAGGCGCGCGTTAAAGGAAGCCATCGAAAAATCGGCGTGCAAGCCGCTGCATGCCACCGCAGCGGCCGTGTCGCCCTGATGCTCTTCGCGCATCCAGAAGACAAAAAAGTGGCAGTGGCCGCTTACTTTGCACCGATCGGGTGCGCCGCGACACGGCCTCCCGCGTCAGGGATAGAACAAATAGAGTCGGTAACCGGCCTGTTGCGTGGCGCTGGCATCGATGAACAACTTCAACGCCACTTCGCCGTTGCCCGCCAGGCCGCCGCTCTGGTCGACCGTGCCGCTCACATATTCACTTGGCGCAAATGCCCGGCGCACGACGACCTGGTCTTGCGAGTCGGTCAGCGTCAGCTCGAGATACGGGTACGCCAGCGCGTACGGCGCGCGATTGCGCACGGTGGCGGTGAGGATGAGCAGGCCCTTGTGCGCAGGGTCGACCTGCAGGTCGGACGCATCGATCGACAGCGCGCCGACATCGCGCAGCGGCCGCACCGCACAGCCGGTAGTGGCGCACATGGCGGTCAGCATCGGCCGCGTCGCCGGCCAATGCGCGACCAGCGCGTCGCGGAAGTGATAGAGCACCTGCACGATCAGCAGCAGCAGGAGCAGGGGAATCGCCAGCGCATACGGCCACGTGCGGCGCGGACCGCGTGTCGCCGGCTTGTCCCACGTGAACCGGTTCTCGTAGTCGATGTCCGGCTCCGCCTTGCGCCGCGCGTCTTCGCGCGGCCGCGGCTCGGCGGCGGCGGTGGTGCTGGTACTGCGATTCGGCTCGATCGTGGGGTCGCGCCGGCTGCGCTGCGTGGTGCCCTCGAAACGTGCGGGCGCGGTGACTTCCGTACGCGTTTCGGCCTCGGGCGGCGGCAACGGCTCGAGGGCGCGCGAACTGCGCAGCGTGACGGTAGGCGGTCCCAGCATCGCCTCGCTCATCGCGTCGTCGTCGGGCACGGGTTGCGGCGCGAGCGAGATCTGCTCGGCGCGGCCGTCGAAGATCGTCTGGCAGTGCCCGCAGCGCACCATGCCATCGCGCAACGCGAGCTGCGCGTCGGTCACGCGGAACACCGTCTTGCACGCGGGACAGCGGGTGTATTTTTCTTCGGTCATCGAAAGATGCGCGCGCCGGGGCCCGATCCTACGTGCGGCGCACGCCGGCGAGCATCACCCAGCCGTCGTCGTGGCGCCACGGCGCGAGTGTAAACCACCCCGCATAGGCCTCCGCCACCGCGTCGGCCTGCGCGTCGAGGATGCCGGCCAGCGCGATTCGTCCGCCGCCGCGCACGCGCGCCGACAGTGCCGGCGCCAGCAGGATCAGCGGATTGGCGAGGATGTTGGCGACGAGCACGTCGTGCGTCTTCGCGCCCAGCGCGTCCGCCAGGCAGAAGCGGGCATCCACGCTGTTGGCGCGCGCGTTGTCCGCGCTCGCCTGGATCGCCTGCGGGTCGACGTCGACGCCGCAGGCGCGCGCTGCGCCGAGCTTCATCGCCGCGATGGCGAGGATGCCCGAGCCGCAGCCGTAGTCGAGGACATCGTCGCCGCGCACGCCGCACTCGCGCAGCCAGGCGAGGCACAGCCGCGTGGTCGGATGCGAGCCGGTACCGAACGCGAGGCCGGGATCGAGCGCGAGATTGATCGCGGCCGGATCGGGCGGCGCGCACCAGGTGGGCACGATCCAGAACCCTTCGCCCACCCTGATCGGCGCGAACTGCGCCTGCGAATCGCGCACCCAGTCGCGTTCCGCCACCGGCCGCTGCTCGTACGCGGGCAGCGGCCGCTCGATCGCCTGCATCGCGGCGCGCAGCACGGCGTCGACGTCGCAACCCGCGGCGAACGTGGCGTCGACGCGCGACGTCGGCCACAGGCCGGCATCGGGAGCATCCGGCTCCCCGTAGAGCGGCAGCTCGGCGGCCGTGCCGGCGCCGGGATCGGAGAGCTCCACCGCCAGCGCCCCGGCGTCGAGCAGCGCGTCGGCCCAGCGCTCGGCTTCCGCCGCGCCGACGTCGAAACGCACCGCGACGAAGCTCATCCCTTGCTGCGCTTGGCGAGGCGCTCCTCGAGGAAGTGGATCGACGTGCCGCCGCGCAGGAACGACTCGTCCAGCAATAGCTCCTGGTGCAGCGGGATGTTGGTGCGGATGCCCTCGAGCACCATCTCCGACAGCGCGATGCGCATGCGCGCGATCGCGTGCTGGCGATCGTCGCCATAGGCGATGACCTTGCCGATCATCGAGTCGTAGTTGGGCGGCACGAAGTAGTTCTGGTAGATGTGCGAGTCGACGCGGATGCCGGGTCCGCCGGGCGCGTGGTACGACGTGATGCGGCCGGGCGACGGCACGAACGTGAACGGATCCTCGGCATTGATGCGGCACTCGATCGCGTGCCCGCGCTTGACGATGTCGCGCTGGCGGATCGTCAGGCGCTCGCCGGCGGCCACGCGGATCTGCTGCTGCACGAGGTCGATGCCGGTGACGAGCTCCGTCACCGGATGCTCGACCTGGATGCGCGTGTTCATCTCGATGAAGTAGAACTCGTCCTCCTCGTAGAGGAACTCGAACGTGCCGGCGCCGCGATAACCGATCTTGCGGCAGGCCTCGGCGCAGCGATCGCCGATGCGCGTCAGCACGCGCAGGTTGATGCCGGGTGCCGGCGCCTCCTCTATGATCTTCTGGTGCCGCCGCTGCATCGAGCAGTCGCGCTCGCCCAGCCAAACCGCGTTCTTGAACGAGTCCGCGAGCACCTGGATCTCGATATGGCGCGGATTGATCAGGAACTTCTCCATGTAGACGGTCGGATTGCCGAACGCCGCCTGCGCTTCCGAGCGCGTCAGGCTCACCGCCGACAGCAACGCCGCCTCGGTGTGCACGACGCGCATGCCGCGGCCGCCGCCGCCGCCCGCGGCCTTGATGATCACCGGGTAGCCGATGTCGCGCGCCGCCTTCAGTGTGTCCTTGGGATTGTCGCCGAGCGCACCTTCGGAACCCGGCACGCACGGCACCCCGCTCTTGATCATCGCCGCCTTGGCGCTGACCTTGTCGCCCATCAGCCGGATCGTGTCGGCGCGCGGACCGATGAACACGAAGCCCGACTTCTCCACCTTCTCGGCGAAGTCGGCGTTCTCCGACAGGAAGCCGTAGCCCGGATGGATCGCCTGGGCGTCGGTCACTTCCGCGGCGGAAATGATCGCCGGGATGTTGAGGTAGCTCAGCGCCGACGGCGGCGGCCCGATGCACACCGATTCGTCGGCCAGGCGCACGTACTTGGCATCGCGGTCGGCTTCCGAATGCACGACCACCGTCTTGATGCCGAGCTCGCGGCAAGCACGCTGGATGCGCAGCGCGATCTCGCCGCGGTTGGCGATCAGAACCTTGTCGAAGAGTGCGGCGGATTTGCGGGTGGCCACGGAAGGTCAGGCCGCGGTCGCGGCGGAGGCGATGCGCACGCGGCGCATCCTGCGGATGTCGGGGGAGGCGAGGCGGGGCAAGCGCGGCGGCGAGGTCGCAGCCATCAGCCGATGAGGAAGAGCGGCTGGCCGAACTCCACCGGCTGGCCGTTCTCGCACAGGATCGCCTTGATGACCCCGGCCTTGTCGGATTCGATCTCGTTCATCAGCTTCATCGCCTCGACGATGCACAGCGGATCGCCTTCCTTGACGGAGTCGCCGACTTCGACGAACGGCTTGCTGCCGGGGGCTGCGGAACGGTAGAAGGTGCCGACCATGGGACTCTTGATGACGTAGCCCTGCGGCGCCGGCGAGGCGGGCGCCTCGGCGCCCGGCACTGAATCGGTCGCCACCGGCGCCATCGGCGCTGCGGCGATGTGTGAGGCCGCGACGGGCGCCGCAGCGGGCGGCGGCGCGGTGGCGCGCGTGATGCGCACGCGCTCCTCGCCCTCTTCGATCTCGAGCTCGGCGATCCCCGACGACTCGACGAGGTCGATCAGCGTCTTGAGCTTGCGCAGGTCCATGGCGTCAGTGCTCCAGTCGATCGAGCGCGAAATCCACGGCGATCTCATAGCCGCGCGCGCCGAGGCCGACGATCGTGCCGACGGCCTTGTCGGAAAAATAGGAGTGATGGCGGAACGGTTCGCGCGCGTGCACGTTCGACAGGTGCACTTCGATGAAAGGAATTGCCACTGCCGACAGCGCGTCGCGCAGCGCGACGCTCGTATGCGTGAACGCTGCCGGGTTGATGACGATGAACCCGACGTTCTCGGCGTGCGCCGCGTGAATGCGGTCGATCAGCGCGCCTTCATGATTGCTCTGAAAGGTCGCGAGGGAGAAGCTCCGTTGCCGCGCACGCGCGACGAGCCGCGCGTTGATCACATCGAGCGTGTCCGCGCCGTAAATGCCCGGCTCGCGCGTGCCGAGCATGTTCAGGTTCGGCCCGTGCAGCACAAGTAACGTTTTTGTCGTCGTTTTGCGACGTTTGCCGCTGGCAGAAGTGGCCATCGAGGCGGTCATGCGTGATCGTAGCGACAAGATCGCGCATTATGACATACGTTACCGCAAAGATCAGAGGAGTTGCGTCGCGATGGCCGCGAGGAATGGAGCGTCCATCGGGCCCAGGCGGCGCTTGACGATGACGCCGTGGCGGTCGACGACGAGGGTGAACGGCAACGCCATGGCATCGTTGCCGAGCGCCTTGGACATCTCGAGTGCGCCGAAACCGCCATCCAGCGCGGGATAGTTAAGGTGGATAGATTGCGTGAATTGGCGCATTTTAGCGGCATCATCGATACCGATACCCACTATTTGCAACCCCTGCCCGCCGTATTTCGCCTGCGCGGCCACGAGCGCAGGCATCTCCTCGCGGCAGGGCACGCACCATGTCGCCCAGAAATTGACGACCAGGACCTTGCCCTGCCACTGCCGCAGCGCCTGCGGGGTGCCCGCGAGATCCGGCAGCGTCATGCCATAGACGGCATCGCCGGTCAGGCCCGCAGGCGACGACGTCGACGGCGCATAGTGAAGGCCCACCAACCGCCCGGCAATGATGCCTGTGCCCACGATGGCCACGGCCAATGCAATACGGGGTACCCAGTGCCGCAGCGCCGCGCCATCTAAGCGAGGGCTCACTCAGACACCTCTGGGAACGCCAGTCCGCCCACATCCGGGCGGGAACCCACGGGGGAATTCACTTGAGCCATGCCGGCCGGCCTTCGGGTGCCAGCACGAACGGCCCCGGACCGGCGCCCGCCGCCGGCACCACGACCGCCAGCGTCTGGCGCTGTGGCGGGTAGCAAACGCCCGCGTCGGCGCAGCCCTGCGATTCGGTGACGAGCGTCAGCGTGCGTCCCGCCTCCGCTGCCGCCAGCGGAAGGCGCACGACGAGGAGGCCGCGATACGTCTCGGAATCGCCGAAGAACTCGTCATGCTTCATCTTCCCGGCCGGCAGCTGCGGCGTGGTCGCCAGCGGCGCGGGCGTCTCGACGGTGAACTTGAGCTTGTCGCGATAGAGGTAGTAACCGTCGACGATGTTGAAGCGCGCCTCCAGCGTGGTGGGGTCGAGCGCGCGCGCGGACAACGCGAACGCCTCGTGCGGCGGCAGCACGTCGGCCGCACCCGCACGCCCCGCGTGCAGGGCACCGGCGCACAGGACGAAGGCGACGAGCGGCGGCACGATGGCGAGCGAACGGCCACCGCGCGATGAGTTTGTCGCCGCCGCGCGACAATCGTCAGTCCGGCGGCGCGGTTTCGGCGGCGATCCAGTCGAGATATGGGGCGAAGCCATCGAGGACAGGGACGGCCAGGATTTCGGGAAGTTCATAAGGATGGTCGCGGCGTATCGCGCTTTCGACCGCGCGGTAGCACTCGCGACGCGTCTTGATCGTGAGCACCACTTCGTCGGCAGTTTCGACTTTGCCGCGCCAGTGATAAATTGAGCGTATCGACGCGCCGATGGACACGCAGGCTGCGAGCCGGTCACGGACCAGCGACTCTGCGAGGCCTTCCGCGCGGGCGCGGTCGGGCAGCGTGGCAAGGACGAGTATCGCCGCGGCCGTCAAGGAGTCGTCATGCGTTTCGTGGTGTTCGCCATTCTAGTCGCTTTCCCGGTGCTCGATCTCTGCGCGAGCGTGAGCCTCGCGCGCTGGTCGGGCGTGCCGCTGTGGGCGTGGCTCACGGCCTCCACGCTGGCCGGCTTCACGTTGCTGCGCGCCGAGCGCGGCGCGTTTCGCGCGCAAACCGTCGCCGTGCTGCACGGCGAGGAGCCGCTGTTCCGCGGGCTGCTCGACAGCGGCCGCAAGGTGCTCGCGGCGCTGCTGCTCATCATGCCGGGCATCATCTCGGATGCGCTCGCCGTGGTGCTGCTGCTGCTGCCGATCAACACCACCGAGCGCTACGCGAGCACGATCGGCCGCGGCCGCGCGATCGATGGACGGAGCCGGCGGATCGGCTGAAAGGGTTGCGCGAACCCGAAGGCAGCCCCGCCGGGCCTCACGCCCCGGATTGATCGCCGCCCGGCGATGAAGCGACAACGGGCGACCTGGCCGGGTCGCCCGTTGCACGGCGCCTGCGACTACTGGCTGGGGCCCTTGCTCGCGGCCGCCGCTTGCTCCATCCGCTTCGCCATCTCCGCCTTCACCGCGTCGAGATTGAAGCTCGCGCCGCGCTGCATCGGCGGGTAGTCGATGAACGTCTGGATTTCCTTGGCCACCACCTGCTGCACGAAGACGAAGCGCCAGAACTGGTATTTGAACCAATCGAAATACTGCTGGCCGCCTTCCTTCGTACCGTTGTTCGGCCAGCCCGTGCGCTCGAACGGATCGAGGCGCAGGTTGATGAGGTACGGCACGTCGACGTGGGTCTTTTCGCCGAGCCATCCCTGGGGCTGGTCGATGAATCGATATTTGTAGTCGTCGATGCGGATCGCGCCCACCGTGCTTTCGCCGAGGTAGAAGATCTCGTGGCGTACGGAAGGTCCCTTGCCGGTGATCGCCGCCATCTGGTTGTAACCGTCCAGGTGATTCTTGTACGTGCGATCGCCGAGCTTCACGCCTTTGAGCAGCTGGTCGGTGATCTGGTCGTTGCCCGCCGCCGCGGCGAACGTCGGCAGCCAGTCCATGCCGGAGAAAATGCCGTTCTGCACGGAATTTGCCGGCACATGCCCGGGCCAGCGCAGCAGCGCCGGCACGCGGAATCCGCCCTCGAGGACCGTGCCCTTGCTCTGCGCGAACGGCGTCTGGCCGCCATCGGGCCAGGTGAACACCTCGGTGCCGTTGTCGGTCGTGAACACGACGATCGTATTGTCGTCGACGCCCAGGTCCTTCAACTTTTTCATGACGAGGCCGATGTCGTCGTCGAGCTGCGCCATGCCGGCTTCCTCTTCCGACCAGCCGTTCTCGGAGGTGCGCATCGCTTCGTATTTCGGCGACAGATGCGTGACGATGTGCATCCGCGTCGGGTTGAGCCAGACGAAGAACGGCTTGCCGTCCTGCTTGGCCTTCTCCATGAACTTGAGCGCGAAGTCGCGGATCTCGTCGTCCACCGTCTCCATCCGCTTGGGATAGAGCGTCCCGGCATCCTCGATCCGCTGCTTGCCCACCTTGCCCCAGCGCGGCATGTCGGTGGCGTCATCGGTGTCGGTGGCCCAGCTGTGGACCATGTTGCGCGGGCCGACGACGTTGAGCAGGTTCTGCGGGTAGTTGGGATGCGCCGGATCTTCCATCGCATCGAGGTGATACAGGTAGCCGAAGAATTCGTCGAAGCCGTGGACCGTCGGCAGGAACTCGTTCTTGTCGCCCAGGTGATTCTTGCCGAACTGGCCGGTGGCGTAGCCCATGGACTTGAGTACCGTGGCGATGGTGACGGCCTCGGCCGGCAGCCCGACCGACGCGCCGGCCTGCCCCACGGTGGTCATCCCCGTGCGGATCGGCAACTGGCCGGTGATGAAATTGGCACGACCGGCAGTACAGCTCGCCTCGGCGTAATAGTCGGTGAACAGCATCCCCTCGGCGGCGATCTTGTCGAGGTTCGGCGTGCGGCCTGCCATCAAGCCGCGATGGTAGGCCCCGATGTTCCACATGCCGATGTCGTCGCCCATGATGACGACGATGTTCGGCTTGGATTGCGCCTGCGCCGCCGTAGCCTCCACCAGCAGCGGAGCGGCGAGAATCAGCGCAAGGGTGATCAGTTTGGACGGACGCATAGACGCTCCTGTTCGTTGCGACGCATCCGGCGGCGTCGTGGCACCGAAGCCGCGAGCAGTCACCGCCGGACAGCAGTGTTTCTACCGCCCCGCGTCATCCATGAGAACTGGTCTTTGGTTCAATCGCTCGGCGTTCGCCGGCGATCGAGTGACCGCCGCAGCGGCCGGGGCGCGTCGCGCGCAACGGCGACGCCGGCCCGCCGGGCGGCCGCACGCGGGCCGGAAAATGCGACTCCGCGCGCGCTACGTCGCGCCCGGCGCGAAGTAATTCATCCAGCCGGTGATGATGTACTTGTGGTCGCCGGGCGAGACCACGCCGACGTGCGTGTGGGTGAAATCGGGCGGCCAGATCAGCGTGCGTCCGCGGCGCGCCTCGACCGTCGTGTCCTGGTAGACGAAACGCGTGCCGCCGCCGTCGACGTCGTTGAGGAAGGTCATCCACACGAGCATGCGCGTGGCGGTGGCGAAGCCGGTGCGCTCGAAGTGCTCCATCTTGAAGCCGCCGCCCGGCCGGTAATGCTGGATGGTGGGCGATTCCGTCACGCCGAAACGCCCGACCTTGGCGAGGATGGGATGCGCAGCGAGGTATTGCGCGAGGCAGCCCTGCAGCGCTGCGTAATACGCCGGCACGCCGTACTCGGCGTGAAGGTCGTCGGGAATCATCGACACGGTGACGTCGAACGAGTCCTTCTTGTCGACGCTCACCACCGCCTCGCCGCCGCGGCCGATCGCGCCGCGCTTGACGAGTCCCTTGTGGTCGCAGGCGCGGTGCAGCGCGATCAGGCGATCGCAGATCGCGCCGTCGATCGTGTAGTCGCCGATGAACTGCATCGATCGATGCTACCAGACGCTTCGCCCCCCGGCGCCGCACTCACTTCATGCGGTCGAGCAGCGTCGGCTGCGCGCGCCCGGCGCGCTGGTACGCCCACGCCATCATGATCACGCCGGCGGCAATCATCGGCAGCGACAGCCACTGTCCCATCGTCAGCCCCATCGCCAGGAAGCCGAGGAAGTCGTCGGGCTCGCGCGCGAATTCGCAGATGAAGCGCGCGCAGCCGTAGCCGGCGAGGAACAGGCCCGACACCGCGCCCATCGGCCGCGGGCGCTTCGAATAGGTCCACAGGATCACGAACAGCACGATGCCTTCGAGCGCGAACTCGTAGAGCTCGGAAGGATGCCGCGGCAGGTTGTCGACGCGCGGGAAGATCATCCCCCACGAGCCGTCGGTGGGCCGTCCCCACAGCTCGGCGTTGATGAAGTTGCCGATGCGTCCCGCGCCCAGTCCGAGCGGCACCAGCGGCGCGACGAAATCCATCACGTCGAGCCAGCGCTTGCCGCGATTGCGCGAATAGAACCACATCGCGATCAGCACTCCTAGCAATCCGCCGTGAAAGCTCATGCCGCCCTGCCACACCGCGACGATCTCGAGCGGATGCGCGAAGTAGTACATCGGCTTGTAGAACAGCACGTAGCCCAGCCGGCCGCCGAGGATCGTGCCGAACACGCCGTAGTACAGCATGTCGTCGACGTCGATCGCCCGCCAGCCGGTGAGCATGCTCTCGCGCGCGCGCTTCTTGCCGAGCACCAGCAGCATGCCGAAGGCGAGGAGGTACATGAGGCCGTACCAGCGGATCGCGAACGGGCCGAGCGTCATGCCGCCGACGGTGAACGGGCCGAAGGCGAAGGCGATCGGGTCGAAGCCCGGATGAGTGACGATCATGTGTGCTTGCGGGCGCGGGCGCGCGCTTCGGCGACGAACGCACGCACGAGCGGCGCGTCGTCGCCGGCGCGCTGTACGAGCCCGATCTCCACCGCCGGGCTCTTCTGCGCCAATGGCCGATATACCACACCCACCCGGCGCATCCGCCGCAGCGACGCCGGTACCAGCGACACCCCCATCCCGGCGGCGACGAGGCTCACGATCGTCTGCATCTGGATCGCCTCCTGTTCGATTCGCGGCGTGAAGCCTTCCCGCCGGCAGAAGCCGACGATCGTGTCGTAGAGCGACACGCCGGCCTCGCGCGGGAACAGCAGGAATGCCTCCTCCGCAAGATCGGCAAGCGAAACGCGTGCCGGCCAGCGGCGCTGCGCGGGCAATGCGGCGATCAGCGGCTCCCAGGTGAGCGGGGTATAGACGAGGGCCGGGTCGGCCGGCCCCGGCACGATGAAGCCGAAGTCGAGCGCGCCGGCGCGCAACGCCGCGGGCACCTGGTCGGACGTGGTCTCCTGCAAATTGAGCGTCACGCCGGGGCGCGCCCGGCGAAAGCCGCGAATGACCTGCGGCAGCACGCCGAAGATGGCCGTGCTGATGAAGCCGATGGCGAGCGTGCCGACGTCGCCGTCCGCCAGGTGCCGCGCCCCTTCGCGCAGCGCATCGGCATCGCGCAGCAGGCGACGCGCTTCGGGCAGCAGGGCGGCGCCGACCGCGGTCAGATGCACGCCGCGCGTGCTGCGGCGGAAGAGCTCCGCCCCCAGCTCGTCCTCCAGCCCGTTGATGGCGCGCGACAGCGGCGGCTGCGCAATGTGCAGCGCGCGCGCGGCGCGGCCGAAGTTGAGGGTCTCGGCGACCGCCACGAAATAGCGCAGGTGGCGCAGGTCCATTGATACCTCAAGGGTATCATCATTGGCCAAATATTGTATTGGACGGTATGGCGGGCGGCGCCGATAATCGCGCTGCAGGACCGGCTCTGGGCGTTTTGCACCGCCGCCGGTCGACGCCACCGCCTTGTCCATCATCCGCCGCCTCCAACCGCTGACCGCCGGCCTCACCCGGCACCTGCCGCTCGATCGCCTGCCGCCGCGCTCGCTCGCGTTCGCGGCACTCGTCGTCACTTCGGCGCTGTGGGGAAGCAATGCGGTGGTCGCGCGCATCCTGCTCGACGGCGTGTCGGCGGCATGGCTCGCTTGGCTGCGCTGGCTCGTGGTGCTGGTGATCCTGGCGCCCTTCGTGTGGAAGGAGCGCGCGCAGATCGCGTCGGCGCTGCGCGCCGATCCGCGCGAATACGCGCTGTTCGCGGTGCTGGGCTTCGCGCCGCAGAACATGCTCGTCTACGCGGGCCTCGCGGGCACCACGGCCATCAACATGGGCCTCCTCAATTCGGCGATCCCGGTGCTGATCGTGGCGATCGTCGCGGGCATGCACCGGCGCGTGCCGCGCCCGTTCGAGGCGGCGGGGCTCGCGCTTTCGGTCGCCGGCGTGCTGCTCATCGGCGTGCACGGCGACTTGCGTGCGCTGGCGCGGCTCGACGTCGGCCGCGGCGACCTCATCGTGCTGGCCGGGATGTTCATCTGGGCGATCTACACGGTGCGCCTCGGCGTGCGCGAGGCGTCGTCGCCCGTGCTGTCGTTCCCGGCATTCTGCTTCGCCGCGGGACTCGTGGGCCTGGTGCTGACGCTGCCGGTGCTCGGCGTCGACGTCGCGCTGCACGGGCTGCCGCGACCGACGCCCGGCACGCTGGCCGGCATCCTCTACCTCGGCGCGCTGCCGACGCTCGTGGCGATGCTGCTGTACGGCTACGGTCTCGCCCGCGTCGGCCCCGTGCAGGGCGGCATCTTCACCCACCTCGTGCCGGTGTTCTCGGCGCTGTTCGCCACGCTTCTCATCGGCGAGCGGCTGTTCCCGTTCCACGCCGCGGGCTTCGCGCTCATCGCCGGCGGCGCGATCCTGTGTTGTATGACGCCGGCGCCGATGCTATCGTCGGTACGCGAGTCGCCGCAGGCCTGACGCGACGCGCTCCGGCGCTTCCCCTCCCGCGAAGGACCCACCGTGCCGAACAATCGTCGCTCACGGATGATCACCGAGGGCATCGCCCGCTCGCCGAACCGCGCGATGCTGCGCGCAGTCGACTTCGGCGATGCCGATTTCGACAAGCCGATCGTCGGCGTCGCCAACGGCCACAGCACGATGAATCCGTGCAATGCCGGCATCCAGCCGCTGGTGGATCGCGCGATCGACGCGTTGCGCGAAGGCGGCGCGATGCCGCAGGTGTTCGGCTTTCCCACCGTCACCGACGGCATCGCGATGGGCACCGAAGGAATGAAGTACTCGCTCGCCTCGCGCGAGGTGATCGCCGACGCCATCGAGGTGGCGGTGATGAGCCAGTTCATGGACGGCGCGCTCGTCGTCGGCGGCTGCGACAAGAACATGCCGGGCAGCATGATGGCGCTCGCCCGCACCAACGTGCCCGGCATCTTCGTCTACGCCGGCACCATCAAGCCGGGCCACTGGAAAGGCGAGAAGCTGACGATCGTGTCGCCGTTCGAGGCGGTGGGCGCGTTCACCGCGGGCAGGATGGCGAAGGAGGACTACGACGGCATCGAGCGCAACGCGTGCCCGAGCGTCGGCGCCTGCGGCGGCATGTACACCGCCAACACGATGAGCTCGTCGTTCGAGGCGCTCGGCATGAGCCTCCTCGGCAGCTCGCAGATGGCATCGCCCGATACCGAGAAGGCCGACTCCGCCGCCCTGTCGGCACGCGTTCTGGTCGGCGCGATCGCCAGCGACCTCAAGCCGCGCGACATCATCACGCGCGCATCGATCGAGAATGCGATCTCGCTGGTCATGGCCACCGGCGGCTCGACCAACGCCGTGCTGCATTACCTCGCGATCGCGTCCGCCGCCGAGGTCGAATGGAAGCTCGACGATTTCGAGCGCATCCGCCAGCGCGTGCCGGTGCTGTGCGACCTGAAGCCTTCCGGCCGCTACGTCGCCACCGATTTCCACGCCGCCGGCGGCGTGCCGCAGGTGTTGCGGATGCTGCTCGACAAGGGCCTTCTCAACGGCGACTGCAGGACGATCACCGGCCGCACGCTCGGCGACGAGCTCGCGCGGGTACCGGCGCACCCGCGCGCCGACCAGGACGTGATCCGTCCGTTCGACAAGCCGATGTATGCGAGCGGCCACCTCGCCATCCTGCGCGGCAATCTCGCGCCGGACGGCTGCGTGGCGAAGATCACCGGGCTCAAGAAGACGTCGATCACCGGACCCGCGCGCGTGTTCGACAGCGAGCCCGCCTGCATGGACGCGATCCTCGCCAGGAAGATCAAGGCCGGCGACGTCGTCGTCATCCGCTACGAAGGTCCGCGCGGCGGACCCGGCATGCAGGAAATGCTGGCGCCGTCGTCCGCGCTGATCGGACAGGGGCTGGGCGACTCGGTGGGGCTGGTCACCGATGGGCGGTTTTCCGGCGGCACCTGGGGCATGGTGGTCGGCCATGTCGCGCCCGAGGCCCAGGCGGGCGGCCTGATCGCGCTCGTGCACGATGGAGATTCGATCACGATCGATGCCGACACGCGCCTGCTCCAGCTCAACGTCGACGACGCCGAGATCGCGCGCCGGCGCGCGCAATGGCGGGCGCCGCCGCCGCGTTACACGCGTGGTCTGCTCGGCAAGTACACGCGCCTCGTGTCCCCGGCCGACAAGGGTGCGATCACCGACGGCGGAAGCTGACCTCGCCGCGTCGCGCGCTCTTCCGCGCGCGGCGCCCCCTCGCGGGCTCGCCGGCGGGAAGCACCGCGCCGGCAAGGCTCGGCACCGGCCGTCTTAAGATATCAGCCTGCGCCCCGGTCTCGATTCCACCACCTGCGTTTCCCGCGAGGATGCCCGATGCTGTACTGGCTCTGCCTGACTGGCGCAATTGCGCTGGAAATCGCCGGCACCGTGTCGATGAAGCTGTCGCGCGGGTTCAGCGTGCCGCTGCCCTCGGTCCTGCTGTTCGTGTTCTACGCCGCCTCGTTCGGCCTGATGACCATCGCGATCCGTCGCATCGACATGAGCGTTTCGTACGCGATCTGGTCGGCCGTGGGCACGGCAGCAATCGCGCTGATCGGCGTCGGCTGGTTCCGCGAATCCCTGACGGGCATCCAGGTCGCGAGCATCGTGCTCATCATCGCCGGTGTGGTCGGACTGCGCGTGGGCGCGGCGGCGTGAGCGCCCACGCCGCTGCGCTGTCGCCTTCTGCGCAGCGCGTGCAGCAGGCGCTTGTCGCCGCCGGGCTCGCGTGCGTCGTGGTCGAGCACGCGGTCACCGCGCGCACCTCGGCGGAGGCCGCCGCGGCGCTCGGTTGCAGCGTGGCCGAGATCGCCAAGTCCCTGGTGTTTCGCCACGGCGACGACGGCGCCGTGCTGGTGATCGCGAGCGGCGCCAACCGGGTGGACGAGCGCAAGGTGGCGGCGTGGCTCGGCGCGCCGATCCGCAAGGCCGACGCCGCATTCGTCCGCGAGCACACGGGCTACGCGATCGGCGGCATTCCGCCGCTCGCGCACGCCCATCCGGCGGTGACGCTCGTCGACGCCGACCTCCTCGCCTTCGCCGTCGTGCACGCCGCAGGCGGCACACCCAATGCCACGTTCGCCATCCGCCCGGCCGATCTGGTCGCGGTGTGCGGTGGTCGCGTCGCCGATGTGCGACAGGAGCCGGCGGGTTGAGGGCGCGCCGCCGCGTTGCGGCTTTTTCCGTGCGCGGACGGATCGATTTGCCGCCGGCGCTGTTTGCGCAATGGCGTACATTGTCCGCCAAGGAGGATCCGCATGGATGCGTTCGATCCGCGCCGGCGCGAGGTCGTTGCCGGTCTTGCCGCGCTGCTGACCGGATGCGCGGGAGGTTCCCTCGGCGTCGACGGCAATGCCGGTCCGCCGGCGCCCGCCCCGGACATCGCCGTCGGCGACCGCTGGGTCTACCACGTCGTGGACGGTTTTCGCACGCCGGTGAGCTGGGACGAGACGCAGGAGGTCGTCGCCACGGGCGCGCAGGGCACCACGGTGCGCGTCACGTGCAAGGGTCCGACGATCGACGTCGTGCGCACCGAGGACTGGGCGGCGCCGGGGATCATCCGCGTCGGCACGGCCATGGACCTCGAGACGCGGCGATTCACCACCCCGCTCGAGCGCTACAAGTTCCCGCTGACGCCGGGCTCGCGGTGGAACCAGACCGTCGACAACTACAACGAGGCCACGCGCAAGGCGGGCCAGTTCAACTACTTCGCGCGCGTCAGCGGCTGGAAGCCGGTGACCGTGCGTGCCGGCACGTTCGACGCGATCTTCGTCAACGTGCTGATGCGCATGGACGACGAGGAATTCTGGCGCTGGCCGACGGAGTGCAACTACGGCATCTGGTACGCCCCGGCGGTGGGCGCCATGGTCCAGGAGTCGAAGGAGTCGCAGTATCTCGAGAAGGGCGGCATGGACTCCGTGGCCATACGCGCCCAGCACTCCCAGATCGAGCTCGTCTCCTACTCGCGCAAGCGCTAGCGCGAACAGGACGCGTCGTCACGCCCGGTGGTCGCGCTCGCCAGGCCCCTCGTGGTCGTCGTCGTGGGCCGGGTCGGCCGGGATCCGGTCAGCGCGTGAGCCGGGCGCGTGCGGCGTGGCGAGGCGCGCTGCCAAGAGGCACATCGCCGCCACCGCGATGGCGATGACCGCCACGGTGTAGGCCAGCGTCGTGCCGTGCCAGAGGCTGGCCAGCCACTGATTGAAACGCACCGCGTACACCGCCGACTTCCCGCCGATACGTTCGATGTCGTACTCGTAGACCCTGCTGCCGGCGATCTGCGCCGCGGCATCCGGCGCCGCGTCGTCGGCGAACGCATAGATGAGAGTGGCCGCGAAGAGCCCCACGGCAAGCGCTGCGGCTCCCAGGAAACGGAAGCGCGCGCGCCAGCGCAGCGGGTTGGGCGCGGACGCATGCGCATCGTCGACATGTGGATCGGTGGATGACATGGACGGCAGATGACGCAGCGCATTCTAGCCGCGCCGCCGCTGCGCTCGACGCGCCTAGATCTGGATCGGTGAGGCAATTTTTCTGAGCAGCGCCAGCACGCTGTAAGCGGCCAGAAGGCTGGATTGGGGGTGGTCCGGCGACGGGCGCGCCTCGATTTCGACGCGTGCCGTGCCGAATGCGCCGTCCAGCATCACCACATGCCGGTTGCTTGTCAGCCGCGGGTTGCTGCGGATCGCGATTTTCGTGCGATCCAGCCCGGTGGTCGCAAGCCCCAGCGCAACCACCACATTGACGTTCTTCGGGAAGCGCGCGATCGCCTCGCGAGCGCTGCCACGGTAGACCTCTCGCACCGCGTCGTCGTCGGGGCCGTCGGCAACTGCGGGGAGTTCGCCGAAAGCGCGCGGCGGCTTCTCCGTCGTCATCGAGACGTTCAGGTCGCCGCCGATCATCGCCGCCTGCGCGACATCGAAGCCGCCGAGCGCGCCGCTCGCGAAGTAAATCTTGCTGCGATGCTCGCGCGCAGTGTCCGCCGCCGCAGCGAGCAGCCGCGTGTCGGCGAACGCACCCGTCGACAGTACGATCAAGCTGGCTCCAGCGCGCAAGCAAGGTACCGCGATATCGCCCAGCACGGACCCGGAAGCCGCCTCGACCACATATTCGGGTCGCGTCGCCAAAAGGGCCTCGAGCGTTTCACACGCGCAGGCGCCGGTCTCCTGCGCAAGTCGCCGCGCCTTCGCGTGCCGCGCACCGTTGAACACCGCGGTGAGTCGGTACGCGCCCGCGGCACCGGTGGCGATCCCTCGCGCGATGTGCGATCCGAGGTTGCCGCAACCGATCAGCGCCACCGGCACTGCAAGCGGAACCGCGGCCAATTCAGCGACTCCGGGCCGCGTGGCGCGCGAGCATGCAACGCAATCTGCGGCAGGCAAGCGCGCCGAACGCCATGCGGGGCCTACGCCGTCGCCGGCAACGACGCTTCGAGCGGCAGCCCGGGATCCGGCGGCAGGATGACGCCATGCTCGACCCGAATCGCCCGCTCGAGCCGTGACGCGATAACGGTCGCCACCATGTCGTTCATCACGTTGAGCGTCGTGTTGCCGATGTCGAGGATGTGATAGATGCCACCGATCAGCACCGCAATCTCGATCGGCAACCCGAATGCCTTGACGAACACGAGGCCGACCACCAGCCCGCCGCCGGGCACGCCCCCGGATCCCGTCGCCAGCAGCAGGCCGGTCAACACGACGACCACGATGGTTCCCAAGGGTAGCACCTGCCCCTGCGACTGCGCGGCGAACAGCAGGATGGCGGCGAGGAAGATGCCAGTGCCATCCTTGGTGAACTGCACGCCGAACGGCAGCGTGAAGCCGCAGATGTTGCGCGGGATGTGAAGTCTTTCCTCGGCGATCTGCAACGCCTGGGCCAGGCTCGCAAGGCTGCTGGTCGTGCCCGCGGTCGTGAAATAGAGCGGGTAGGTGCGCCGCAGGAAAAACGACGGCGAGACGCGCGCGATCGCGTACAGCAGCACCATGATCACGCCGAACATCGCAATTTCCGACACGTAGATGGCGCCGATGAACTTCAGCAGCGGCCCGGCGATCTTCGATCCGTAGACGCCCACGCTATAGGCGGTCAGCACGCCGAGCCCGATCGGCGCGAACGCGATTATGATGCCGACGAGACGTACGAAGAGCGCGCGTCCTGTTTCGAAGAATGCCACGACGCGCGCTCGATAGCGTTCCTCGAGCCACAGCGCGGCGATTCCCAGAAAGACGCCGAACACGACGATCTGCGTCACGTTGCCGGTGGCAAATGCCTGCACGATGTTGTTGGGAAAGATGTCGAGCACGACTGTCGCCAGCGACGGCATCTGGCCGATCTCGCCCTTTACGCTGCCCTTCAGCGCGAACCCCGCTCCCGGCTGCATCCAGTCCATCACGGCGATCGCGATGGCGAAGGCGATGATGCTGGTCACCACGTAGTAGACGAGGATTCTCGCGGTGAGCCGCCCCACGAAGCCGGCTTCCTTGATCGTCGTGAGCCCGGACATCAGCGTGAAGAAAATCAGCGGAATCGCCGCCATCACCAGCAGGCGGATGAAGATATCGCCCACCGGTTTGAGGCGCTCCGCTGAGGGACCCATCCAGAAGCCGACGACCACGCCGACTGCCATGCCGATGAAGATCTGCGTCCCGATCGAGCGTCGCCGGTACCAACCCCATGCATTTTTCATCAGTCGCCTCCCTGTCAATGCCGCCGTGGATCCGCCGGACGCCAGCGCCTCCCGCCGCGCCTCCCGTTAGTTGAGCCTGCGATCGACGATCGCCAGGAAACGTTCGATGTCTTCGGACGAGTTGTAGAGTCCGAGCGAAATACGGATCGCTCCGCGACGACCCGACAGGACGACCTTGTTTTCGGCGAAATACTCGACCCAGCCGTCGCCCGCGAATTTGAACGCGCAGATCGACGAGCGCCGCCGCGCATCGGCGGGACCGACCCGCTCGATGCCGCGGCGGCCGAGCTCATCGGTGAGCCGCTGGCCCAACGCCAGAACGTGGCGCTCGATATTGGCGATGCCGATGCCGAGAATCAGATCGAGCGCCGCCCCCATCGCGTAGATGCCGGAATAGTTGTAGTTGCCGATCTCGAAGCGGCCGGCGTCCGGCCGCAATGGCGCATCCGGCTTTTCGACGAAGTGATCGTCTGCCGATCCCGGAACCATGCTGTTGCGCGCCGCATAGACCGGATCGAGCCCGGCGACGAGATCCCGGCGGCAATACAGGAGTCCCATGCCGTGCGGCGACAGCAGCCCCTTGTGCCCGCTCGCCGCCCACATCGCGATGCCTCGAGCGTGCAGCCTGACATCCATCAGCCCGGCGGCCTGCACGCCGTCGACGACGAGATAGACACCGCGTTCGTTGCACAGCGCCGCAATGCTCTCGAGGTCATTGCGCTGACCCGGGTGGAATGCGACATCGGCGACGGCCACTGCGCGCGTGCGTGCGTCCATGTGTGGACGCAGCGTGACCGCGTCCAGATAGTTGCCGCTGTCCGGTACCAGCCGCACCTCGACGCCGCGCTGGCGCAGGTTGAGCCACGGAAAGACGTTGTTGGGATGCTCGTTCGCCGGAATCACGACGTTGTCGCCCGGGCGCCAGGCGATGGCGTTGGCGGCGATATTCAGCGCTTCGGACGTGTTCTTGCAGAAGGCCAGCTCGCCGGCGTCGCAGCCGAGCAGCGTGGCCGCCTTGTGCCGCGTCGTTTCGATCTCCCGCTGCCAGGCCGCCTTGTCGCCCCCACCCTGTTGCAGGCCCTTGAAAAAGCCGGCCAGCGCACTTGTCACGCACGCGGGCGGCGAATTCATGTTGGCGATGTCGAAGTAGATGTGGCTCGCCGTGACGGGAAACTGAGCGCGCGCCACCACCAGATTCTCGGTGCTCGATGCCATTGTTAGAGCTCCTTCACTGCGTCGTCGACACGGTGCACCGGCGTCGCGAACAGCGAGGTGTACTTGAGCCCGCTGCCGGTATTGATGACCACCACCTTTTCGTCGCCGCGGATCTCGCCGCGCTGCACGAGCTCACGCAGCGCGACGATGGTGGTCGCGGCCTCGGGGCAAATGAATGCGCCGTCGCTCGCCATGACCTCGCGCACTGCGGCGAGCGCGTCCTCGTTAGCCACCGCGATGGCCGCGCCCCGCGATTCCCGCAGGATGCGCAGCACCAGGAAGTCGGCGAGCGGCTTCGGTGCGCGAAGTCCGCCTGGAAGCGTCGAGATCGCGCCCCATGGCTCGCACGCGCTGCGGTCGGCGCGAAACGCCTCGACGATGG
Organism: Casimicrobiaceae bacterium; assembly: GCA_036003195.1. Classification (GTDB taxonomy): domain Bacteria; phylum Pseudomonadota; class Gammaproteobacteria; order Burkholderiales; family Casimicrobiaceae; genus VBCG01. The sequence continues at coordinate 28,149 of DASYSP010000073.1, read as the reverse complement.
GCGCGCAGCCGCTGTACTGGGCGACCACGAAGCGCGGCAGCGTGCCATTGATCCAGCCCAGCTCGAGCAATTCGTTGAACGCCTTCCAGATTCCGACGAGACCGACGCCACCGCCGATCGGATAGACGACGACATCCGGCATGCGCCAGCCGAGTTGCTCCGCAAGCTCGAGGCCCATCGTCTTCTTGCCTTCGACGCGATACGGTTCCTGGAACGTGTTCGCGCAGAAGATCCCGCGCGACGCTGCGAACGCATTCGCCAGCCGGCCGCCGCGCGAATTGTGTCCGCCGAACGTATGCACGTCCTCGCCGGTGAGCGCAGCCTCGACCAGCGTAGGCGGCGGCGCGTCCTCGGGCAGGAAAATGGTCGCCTCGATGCCTGCGCGGCGGCAATATGCAGCCCAGGCGTCCCCCGCGTTGCCGGAGCTCGACACCACGACGCGCCGCACCCCGAGCTCGCGCAGGCGCGTCACGCCTACAGCGGCACCGCGCGCCTTGAACGTCCCGGTCGGATTGCGGCCCTCGTCCTTGAACCAGAGATCCCGCAAGCCATGGCGCGCCCCCCATTGCAACGGGACGAGCGGCGTGAACCCTTCGCCGAGAGTGACGGCGCGATCCAGCTGCTGCACCGGGAGCAACTCGCCGTAGCGCCACATCGTCGCGGAGCGGTCGCGCAAGTCGTGAGGACGGACGTCCGCCCGCAACTCGTCGAGCCGATATCGACACAGCAACGGCGCGCCGCAATCGCAGGTGCCCTGCAGCACCTGCGGCGAATACGTCGTCGCGCATCGCGCGCACTCAAGGTGGGAAAGGTAGGAGCGCATGCGTCTCAGGATCGTCGATATGAGCGGGATGATTCCAGGGCGCGGCAGGGAATCCGCGCGCCCCGGTCACTATCGCATCGGTTACTGTTAAGATCAATCTGATGAAATCAGCAATAAGATAGGAAAAAACTTGTCTTTCCAGCCGACCCAGCTCAAGGCCTTCCTCACTGTCGTCGAGCTCGGATCCCTGCGCGCCGCCGCGGATCAGCTCGGCGTGTCGCCCGCCGCCGTCTCGTCGTCGCTCGCGTCGCTGCGACACGCCGTCGGGGTTCCGCTATTCGCGCGCGAAGGGCGCGGCGTCCGTCTGACCCCGGCGGGATTGTCCTTCGTCGGGGACGTGCGGCGAATGGTGGCGCTGTCGGCAGGGTCCATCGTGACGGCCCGGACATCCATGCGCGATACCCGCGTGCCGTTGCGGATCGGCGCAGTGGCAGCGGCGGCCGAAGCCTTTCTCGCCGACGCGCTCGCGCAATTCATGGTTGAAGCGCCGGAGGTACCCGTCGAGCTCGAGGTGGTGAGGCGCGAGGCGCTGTGGAATCTGATAGAGGAGCGCAAGGTGGACATCGGCTTCGCCGAGGTGCCACCCAAACGGACGACGTTGCAGCTCCTGGCCATCCGCCGCAATGAATACGTCGTCGCCGCCGGCACGGGTGCGCGCTACGACAAGGCGCGGCTCGCGCGCTCCGTCTGGCTGCTGCGCGAACCCGGCTCAGGTATGCGCGCGGCGACCGAGGAGTTCATCCGCGAATATGGCATCGCACCCGTGTGCCGCGTCATCGGCTCGGCGGCAGTGATTCTTCGATGCCTCGCCGCCAATGCCGGCGTCTCGCTGTTGCCGCGCGACATGATCGACGTCCGCGTGCGCGAAGGCTCGCTTCAGATCGTGCGCACTCCCTTCACGCCGAAGCCGCGGCCATGGTGCTTCCTTACGGCTGCGGACCGCGACGTCTCGGCGGACATGCGCCGGTTCCTCGACAGCGTCCTCAAGTCACGCGCATTTCAGCGGCTCGACTGAGCGCGGCACGGGAACGCGGTCAACCCGAGCAACGCGAGCGCAACTCGAAGGCGCCGTTCGCGCCGTTGGACGGCGCTGACCGTGACGCCTCCCGTCCTCCCCCGCTGCGCGCCGCAAGCCACAAGTTTCGCGCGCACGCCGTGCGGGAGCTGCGATGACGTGACGCCGCGCGGCGTGATCGGCGCGCGATCAGCCGCCGCGCACGTGCGCGTGGGTGGCGACGAGGCCCAGCCTGCGGCCGATCTCCACCGTCAGCGTGCCCTGGTTGAGCGTGTAGAAGTGCAGGCCCGGCGCGCCGCGCGCGAGGAGCCTGTCGCACAGCGCGGTGACGACGTCGAGGCCGAACGCGCGGATCGACGCCGCGTCGTCGCCATAGCTCTCGAGCCGGCGGCGGATCCAGCGCGGGATTTCGGCACCGCAGTTGTCGGAGAATCGCGCGAGGCCGGCCGCGCTCGCGATCGGCATGATGCCCGGCACGATCGGCACGCCGACGCCGATGGCGCGCGCATCGTCGACGAAGCGCCAATAGGCCTCGTCGTTGTAGAAATACTGGGTGATCGCCGAATTCGCGCCGGCGTCGACCTTGCGCTTGAAGTTGGCGAGGTCGTCGCGCGGGCTCTTCGCCTGCGGATGCATCTCGGGATACGCGGCGACGTCGATGTGGAACCAGTCGCCGGTCTCGGCGCGGATGAACTCGACGAGCTCGTTGGCGTAGCGGAACGCGCCGGCCTCGACGCTGCCGGAAGGCGCGTCGCCGCGCAGCGCGACGAGGTGGTGGATGTCGTGCGCGCGATATTGCTCGAGCACCGCGCGCACGTTCTCGCGCGCGCCGCCGATGCACGAAAGATGCGGCGCGGCGACGAAGCCGTCGCCGCGGAACGCGAGAACAGTGTCCAGCGTGCCTTCGCGCGTGGAGCCGCCGGCGCCGAACGTCACCGAGCAGAACTGCGGCGCCAGCGCCTTCAGTTGCGCGCGCACCGCCGCCAGCTTCTGCACGCCCTCCGCGGTGCGCGGCGGGAAGAACTCGAGGCTGAACGCACACGCAGCCCCGCGGACATCGGCGGCGGCACCGCCGCCGGCGCCGCTCAGCGCTTGCGCAGCAGGATCGACGACAGTGCCCACGAGATGATGCTGTAGACGATCGCGCCGAACACCGCCGCCCAGAACCCGGTGACGTGGAACCCCGTCACCCAATGCGCGACCGCCCAGAACAAGAGGCCGTTGATGATGAAGATGAAGAAGCCGAGCGTCAGCAGCGTCACCGGCAGCGTCAGGATCACGAGGATGGGCCGGATCAGCGTGTTGATGAGGCCGAGCACGAGCGCGGCCACGATCGCCGCCATCGGGTCGTCGATCCTGACCCACGGAAACACGTACGGCAGCACGAACAGCGCGACGGCATTGATGATCCAGGCGAGAATCAGGCGCACGGTCTTCTCCGGTCGGGGATGGCGTGAGTGGCGCGGTCTCAGTAGCGGTACGAGTCGCCCTTGTACGGGCCCGTTGCGTCGATGCCGAGATAGCGTGCCTGCGCCGGCGACAGCTCGGTCAGCGCTGCGCCGAGCGTCGACAGCTGCAGCCGCGCCACCTTCTCGTCCAGGTGCTTCGGCAGCACGTACACGCCCACCGGGTAGCGCTTCGACGTCGACTGCGCGTCGGTCCACAGCTCGACCTGCGCCAGCACCTGGTTGGCGAACGACGAGCTCATCACGTACGACGGGTGGCCGGTCGCGCAGCCGAGGTTCACGAGGCGTCCCTCCGCGAGCAGGATGATGCGCCGGCCGTCGGGGAAGATCACGTGGTCCACCTGCGGCTTGATGTTTTCCCACGGGAACTGCTTGAGGCCGGCAACGTCGATCTCGTTGTCGAAATGGCCGATGTTGCAGACGATGGCGTTGTGCTTCATCTTTTGCATGTGCGCGAGGCGTATGACGTCGATGTTGCCGGTGGCGGTGACGAAGATGTCGGCCTTGTCCGCGGCGTAGTCCATCGTCACCACGCGGAAGCCCTCCATCGCCGCCTGCAGCGCGCAGATCGGGTCGATCTCGGCCACCCAGACCTGCGCCGAAAGCGCGCGCAGCGCCTGCGCCGAGCCCTTGCCGACGTCGCCGTAGCCGTTCACCACGGCGACCTTACCCGCGATCATCACGTCGGTCGCGCGCTTGATGCCGTCGACCAGCGACTCGCGGCAGCCGTACAGGTTGTCGAACTTGCTCTTGGTCACCGAATCGTTGACGTTGATCGCCGGAAAGCCCAGGCGTCCCTCGGCATGCATCTGGTACAGCCGCTTGACGCCGGTGGTGGTCTCCTCGGTGACGCCCTTGATGTTCGCCTTGATCCGCGAATAGAAGGTGGGATCGGCGTTGAGGCGCTTGGCGATCGCCGCGTACAGCGAGAACTCCTCCTCGTTGCCGGGCTTGGCGATCACCGTGCGGTCGGTCTCGGCGAGCGCCCCGAGGTGCACCAGCAGCGTCGCGTCGCCGCCGTCGTCGAGGATCATGTTGGGCGTGCTGGCCGGGCCCTTGCCGTGCCACTCGAAGATACGGTGGGTGAACTCCCAGTAGTCGGCGAGCGACTCGCCCTTGTAGGCGAACACCGGCGTGCCGCGCTCGGCGATCGCCGCCGCCGCATGGTCCTGCGTCGAATAGATGTTGCACGACGCCCATCGCACGTCGGCGCCGAGCGCCTGCAGCGTCTCGATCAGCACCGCCGTCTGGATCGTCATGTGCAGCGAGCCGGCGATGCGCGCGCCCTTGAGCGGCTGCTTGGCCGCGAGCTCGCGGCGGATCGCCATCAGGCCCGGCATCTCCGTCTCGGCGATCAGGATTTCCTTGCGGCCCCAGGCCGCGAGGGCGAGATCGGCGACGCGGAAATCCTGCTGCAGGTTGTTGTCGGTTACCGTGTTCATGCGCTCACTCCGTCAGAGGCGACGTGTGACCGCGTGCAAGAGGGTTTTTTGCGCCCGCCTCGCCGCGTCGAACTGCGTCGCGGTTCAACGAGCGCCGTTGCCAATTGGATTACGCCTCCGAAGCGACGTTCGCTTCCCCGCCAAGGGGGGCGAGCACCGGGGTGGGGCCACGGTGCCCGGGAAGCGTCCCCGAGCCTGGGTCGGCGCGGCATCGACGACACCGGCACCGAATTGCAGCGCTCCTCGGGGAGCAGCCGCGATTATACCGCGCCGGGCGCGGGGGACTTGCGCGCGGCGGTCGGCATGCCGGCGGCGGCGAACAGCGCATTGGCGAGCGCCGACTCGCGCTTGTAGAAGCCTTCGGTGTGGAACGTGTCGTCGAGCCGGAAGAGCTCGTAGTCGAGGTGGTGGTTGAACTCGTGCACAAGCGTGCGCAGGAAGCTCCTGAACGCGACCACGCGACGCAATGCCGCGGTGCGCATCCACAGCGTGATGAGCGCGGGCGGCGCATCCTCCCGCGGATCGTAGAGTCCGTGCAGCTCGCCGTAGTCGTCGGACGGCCGCGCCGCCATCACCTTGATCGCGACCGGCGGCACGCCGAAACCGCGGGCGAGCGCGGTGGCCAGCGCCTGACAGTGCTTTTGCACGTCCGTGCGACGATCGGCTTCGAGCGCCGCCGCGATCGCGCGCACGTCGGCCGCCGGCTCCGCGCCGTCCGGCAGCGCCAGCGTGACGATCGCGTCGCTGCGGCGGTAGGTGGCCTGCTGGCTGCGGTTGAGGCGCGCGTAGTACGCGAAGGGCATCGTGGTTCCGTCGGTTGCAGGCAGCGTCAGCGGCGCGGCGCTGGCGCACGTTAAACTTGCGCGCTCGCCCGGGCTCCAACCTGCCATTCGCCGATTCTCCAATGCACGACGCCTTCGCGTCCAGACCGACTTTGCAGCCGCGGTGGCCGCGCGCCGCGCGCCGCGCGGCGACGATCGCCGTCGGCGTGCTGCTGCTCGTCGCACGCGCCGCACACGGCTTCGGCTTCGACGACGTCGAGCGCAAGGCGCGCGCGCTGGCCGCGCAGCCGTACAAGCAGCCGTCGTCGACACTGCCCAAGGAGTGGCTCGACCTCGACTACGACCAGTACCGCGACATCCGCTTTCGTCCCGACCACGCCCTGTGGCGCGCGCAGAAGCTGCCGTTCGAGGTGATGTTCTTCCACCCGGGCTTCCATTTCGACCACCCGGTGCATATCAGCGAGGTGATCGGCAACGAGGTGCGCGAGGTGCCGTACTCGCCCGACCAGTTCGACTACGGCAACAACAAGCTCGCCAGGCCGAACGTGCGCTTCCCCGGCTTCGCCGGATTTCGCGTGCATTACCCGCTGAACACCACGAAATACAAGGACGAGGTGCTGGTGTTCCTCGGCGCCAGCTATTTCCGCGCGCTCGGCAAGGGACAGGTCTACGGCCTGTCGGCGCGCGGGCTCGCGATCGACACCGGCCTCGCCTCCGGCGAGGAGTTCCCGTCGTTCGTCGAGTTCTGGCTGGTGCGCCCGGCCGCCAATGCCACCGAGCTCACGATCTATGCGCTGCTCGATTCGCGGCGCGTCGCCGGCGCCTATCGCTTCATCGTGCGTCCGGGCACGGAAACCACGGTCGACGTGCGCGAGCGTCTGTTCCTGCGCGAGCGCGTGACGCGTCTGGGCATCGCCCCGCTCACCAGCATGTTCATGTCGGGGGAGAACCAGCCGTCGACCGCCGTCGATTTCCGCCCCGAGGTGCACGATTCGGACGTGGTGTCCGTGCAGTCGGGCACCGGCGAGTGGATCATGCGCCCGCTGGTCAATCCCAAGCGCCTGCTGACGAGCTCGTTCGCGCTGACCAACCCGGCCGGCTTCGGCCTGATGCAGCGCGATCGCGCGTTCTCCAGCTACGAGGACCTCGAGTCGCATTATGAAAAGCGGCCCAGCGTATGGGTGCAGCCGCGCTCGAAGTTCGAATCGGGACGCGTCGAGATCGTCGAGATCCCCACGCCGGACGAGACCAACGACAACATCGTCGTCTACTGGGTGCCCGACACGCTGCCGGCGCCGCTCGAGCCGATCGACTTCGAGTACCGGATGCTGTGGCAGATGGAAACCGAGACGCGGCCGCCGCAGTCGTGGGTCACGCAGACGCGGCGCGGCCACGGCTATCGCAAGGTGCTCGACAAGAGCCTCGACTTCGTCGTCGATTTCGAGGGGCCGGCGCTGTCGAAGCTGCCGCGCGACGCCGAAGTCGAACCCGTCGTGACCGCGGTCGCCAATGCGCAGATCCTGGAATCGAACGCCTATCGCAACGACGTCACCGGCGGCTACCGGCTGACGATCCGCTTCAACCGCCAGGACGATGCGAAACCCGTCGAGCTGCGTGCGTTCCTGCGCGACAAGACGGGTACGCTGTCGGAGACATGGAGCTATCTGCTGCCGCCGAACTGAGCCGTGCGAAGCGCCGCCCCGACGCGGTCGATCGCTACCTGGACGCGCTCGACCTGCCGGTCTCCGACAAGGCGGCGCTGCGCCGGCGCATCGCGTCGCGCGCGGGCGCGTCGGGCAGCGCCGCCGCGGCATTCGCGGCGATGCACGCCGAGCTCGCGCACGCCACCGGCGGCGAGGCGAATCCGGATGATCCGGCACGGGTGTCGGTGCGCGCGCGACTGCTGCGTGCACTCTCCGAGCGCACGCTCGGCACGCGGCCGCTCGAGCGCCGCGATTCGGGACTCGCCACCGCGCCGCCGCTCGCGCGCACCTCGATGGCACCCTCCGACTGGCTGCGCGGTTCCTGGAGTCGCTGGCGCGAGCGCCCGGTGCGCGCGAAGCCCGCTGCCGGCACGCAGACTCCCGCCCCCGCGCTCAAGCCGGTGAGCTGGTACCGGCGCATCGTGCTTGCGGCACTGATCATTGGCCAGACCTACGTCGCCACCGTGCTGATGAAGTCGGTGCTGCCCTATCACGGGCAAGCGCTGCTGGAGATCCCGATCCTCGTGCTGTTCGCCATTTTGTTCGGCTGGGTGTCGGCGGGATTCTGGACGGCGATCGCGGGCTTCCTGGTGCTGTGGCGCGGACGCGACCGCTGGGCGATCTCGCGCACGGCCGCACCCGACGCGCCGATCGCGGAGAGCGCCCGCACCGCGATCATCATGCCGATCGCCAACGAGGACGTGGCGCGCGTGTTCGCCGGCCTGCGCGCGACCTACGAGTCCGTCGCGCGCACCGGACTCCTCGCCCGCTTCGACTTCTTCGTGCTGTCGGACAGCGCGAATCCCGACGTGCGCGTGGCCGAGCTGGCCGCGTGGTTCGACCTGTGCCGCTCGCTCGACGCGTTCCGCCACGTGTACTACCGCTGGCGGCCGCACCGCATCAAGCGCAAGAGCGGCAACGTCGCCGACTTCTGCCGGCGCTGGGGCAAGGACTACCGCTACATGATCGTGCTCGACGCCGACAGCGTGATGACCGGCGATTGCGTGACGACGCTGGTGCGCATCGCCGAGGCCAATCCCGACGCCGGCATCCTGCAGACGGCGCCGAAGGCGACCGGGCGCGATACGCTGTATGCGCGCGTGCAGCAGTTCGCCACCGGCGTGTACGGTCCCGTGTTCACCGCCGGCCTGCATTACTGGCAGCTGCGTGAATCGCACTACTGGGGCCACAACGCGATCATCCGCGTCGCGCCGTTCATCGAGTTCTGCGCGCTCGGGCGGCTGCCGGGCGGCGGCACGCTGTCGGGCGAGATCCTGTCGCACGACTTCGTCGAAGCCGCGCTGATGCGCCGCGCGGGCTGGGGCGTGTGGATCGTCTACGACCTGCCCGGCAGCTACGAGGAGATGCCGCCCAATCTCATCGACGAGCTGAAGCGCGACCGCCGCTGGTGCCAGGGCAATCTCATGAACTTCCGCCTCGCGCTGATGAAGGGGCTGCATCCCGCGCACCGCGTCGTGTTCATGACCGGCGTGATGGCGTACCTGTCGGCGCCGCTGTGGTTCGCGTTCCTCATGCTGTCGACCGCGCTGCTGGCCGTGCACACGCTGGCCACGCCCGTGTACTTCACCGAGCCCTACCAGCTGTTCCCGATCTGGCCGCAATGGGAGCCGCAATGGGCGTTGCGCCTGGTCGTCGCCACCGGCACGATCCTGTTCCTGCCCAAGATCCTCGCCGTGGTGCTGGTGATGGGCAGGCGCGCGCACGAGTTCGGCGGGCGTCTCAACATCCTCGTCAGCACGCTGGACGAAATCATCCTGTCGATGCTGCTGGCGCCGATCCGCATGCTATTCCACACGCGCTTCGTGCTCACGGCACTGGCCGGCTGGGCCGTGACGTGGCGCTCGCCGGCGCGCGATGACGCGTCGACGACGTGGGGCTATGCGCTGCGCCAGCACGGCGCGCAGACCCTGTTCGGCGTGGCATGGGCCGCGTTCGTCGGCTGGCTCAACCCGACGTACCTGTGGTGGCTCGCGCCGGTGGCCGGCGCACTGATCGTGTCGATCCCGCTGTCGGTGTACACCAGTCGCGCGAGCCTCGGCCGGCGCGCGCGCCGCGCCGGGCTCTTCCTCATTCCCGAGGAGGTGCATGTGCCGCGCGAGATCCGCGCGATGACGGAGCACTTCGTCGACACGCCGCCGCCGCCGACATTCGCCACGGCGATCGTCGATCCGGTGGTCAACGCACTGGTCTGCGCGGTGGCCGTCGACCGCCGCCGCTTCCCGCAGCAGGTGCGCGACGCGCGCGCGCAGCTGGCGCGTGATGCGTTGCAAGGGGATCCGTCGCACCTGTCGGCGGAGCGCAAGACGCGGCTGCTGGGAGATGCAGGCGCGATGTCGTGGCTGCATTTCCATACCTGGCTCAAGCACGCCTGAGCGGGGGGCCAACGAAATGCTCTGGCCGGCGCCTTGGCGACCGAGGCGAGCGGATTGGAAGCGCTTGACGACGGTCGACGATGCGCGCTCGACGACCGTGCAGTCGTCGCAATCCAAGAGCGCATCCGCGCTCCGCGAGCGGTCCTGGTACGCCATGAGCTCCCCGCGATCGTCGGCATGGACCACTGCGACGCGTCCGCCCTGGGTCGCGCGTCGCTGCTGCGGTCCGGCGGCGGCGTGATGCACTAAGATGCAATCCATGCGCTCCGCGCCACCCGCACAACTCACCGCTGGCGAGATCGCGCGCTACCGCGACGCGGGCTACGTCGTGCCCGGCTTCCGGCTGCCTGCTGCGGAAGTCGCCGGCTTGCGCGAGGCGCTCGACGTGCTGATCCGCGACAATCCCGGCGTGCGCCCGGAAAAGCTGGTGTCGGCGCACATCGCCGGCGACAACGGCGAAGGCGTTCGCGGCAGCGCGCGAATGCTCGACCTCGCGCGCAACCCCCGCATCGTCGAGCTGGTGTCGGGCGTGCTCGGCGACGACATCGTGCTGTGGGGATGCCACGTGTTCTGCAAGCCGGCCGGCGACGGCTACGAGACGCCGTGGCACCAGGACGGCCATTACTGGCCGATCCGGCCGCTCGCCAACTGCACGGTGTGGGTGGCGCTCGAGGCGTCGACGCGCGCCAACGGCTGCCTGCGCGTGATCCCCCGATCGCATCGCGACCGTGTGCTGCACGAGCACCTGCACGAAGATCGCAGCGACCTGACGTTGAACCAGCGCATGGCCGCAGGCGCATTCGACGAGGCCGACGCGGTTGACATCGAGCTCGAGCCGGGGCAGATGTCGCTGCACGACGTGTACATGATCCACGGCGCCGCCGCCAACCGGTCAGCGCAGCGCCGGACTGGCGTCGCCTTGCGCTACATGCCGGCGACGTCGGTGTTCGAGCGGGCGCTGCGGCCGGTCGACGGCAAGTCGGGCGTGCCGGTGAATTTCGCCGCGCGGCCGCTGTGGCTGGTGCGCGGTGTCGACCGCAGCGGACGCAACGACTTCGTCACCGGGCATCGGCGCAGCTGACCTTGCAGCCGGGCGCGGCGCCGTCAACGCGCACACTGCCGTCGACGCGGGCACCGCCGTCGCTAGCGCATCCCCAACTTGGCACCGGCGATGACGTTGCCGGCGTCGCGCGGCGCCGCGCGCCAGTACTGCTGCGGCGCGCGGATCTGCGCGCCGAGCGCCGCGGCCGCATGCCACGGCCAGCGTGGGTCCCACAGCATCGCGCGCGCGAGCGCGACGAGGTCGGCGTCGCCGCCGGCGACGATGGCTTCAGCCTGCGCGGGCTCGGTGATGAGGCCGACCGCGATCGTCGTCAGCGACGTCGCCGCGCGGATCGCGCGCGCCAGCGGCACCTGGTAGCCGGGACCGAGCGGGATCTTCTGCTGCGGCGAGATGCCGCCGCTCGACACGTCGATGAAGTCGCAGCCGGCGGCCTCGAGCCGCTGCGCCAGCGCGATCGAATCCTCGAGCGTCCAGCCGCCGTCGACCCAGTCGGTCGCCGAGATGCGCACGCCCAGCGGGCGCGACTCCGGCCACACCGCGCGCACGGCGGCGAATACCTCGAGCGGAAAGCGCACGCGGTGGTCGAACGACCCGCCATAGCGGTCGTCGCGGTGGTTGGAAAGCGGCGACAGGAACTCGTTGAGCAGGTAGCCGTGCGCGCAGTGGATCTCGATGGCGTCGAGGCCGATGCGCAGCGCGCGCTTCGTCGCGGCGACGAACTGCGCCTTGATCGCGGCGATGCCCGCGGCATCGAGCGCGGCCGGCGGCGCCTCGTCGGGGAGCTGCGCGATCGCCGACGGCGCGAGCGGCGTCCAGCCGCCGGCTTCGCGCGCGATCAGCTTGCCGCCTTCCCACGGCACGTGCGACGACCCCTTGCGCCCGGCGTGCGCCAGCTGGATCGCCACCGGCATCGACGGCGCGGCCTTGCGCGCGAGCGCGAGCCGCGATGCCAGCGCCTCCTCGCAGGCGTCGTCGTAGAGCCCGAGGCAGGCCGGCGTGATGCGGCCCTCGGCCGAGACCGCCGTCGCCTCGATCATGCATAGGCCCGCGCTCGATTGCAGCAGCTCGCCCCAGTGCACGACGTGCCAGTCGCTGGCGCAGCCGTCGACCGCCGAGTACTGGCACATCGGCGACACGACGATGCGGTTGGCGAGTACCACCTCGCGCAACTTGAAAGGCGTGAACAGGACGGCGCTCATAGACAGGATGGGTAATCGCGCGCGCTGCGCGAAATCACGCGGGACGGTGCGATCGAACGCTGCGGCCGTGGCCGAAAAAGAAGCCGCCCGCAGGCGGCCTCTTCATCGGGCGCTGGCAACGCGCCGGATCAGGCTTTCTTGATCTTTTCGAGCATCTTGAAGATGCCCTTCGGGGCGCCGACGAACATCCTCTTGTAGGTCTTCGGCAGGCAACGACGCTCGAGCGTGTTGCGGCGGGTGCGGCTTCTGGAATCGGCCATCGGTGTCTCCGTGGAGCGTATCGGAAAAGGGCACGGTGCGCGCCCAAACCTCTATTTTACCTCGACTTGGCCCACGCCTCGGCGTAGTCGCCCGGCCGTGGCAGCACCGCCACTTCATAGCGCAGCGTGCGTTCGGGCACCGCAGTGCGATCGTCGGCACGCCGGTAGGCGAACGCGAGCGTGGTGGTGCCGGCTTCGTTGGCACGAAACCGGTAGACGGTGTCGTTGGGCGATCCCACGGTGCCCGGCGCCACCTGCGGCGGCAGCAGGTCGGCCATGCCGATCCATTGCAATACGACGTCGGGCGCGAGCACCGGCTGCCAGCGCGCACCCTCCGCCGCACTCGACGCCAGCGACACCACCAGCGTGTCGCCCTTGTAGAGATGCACGGTGCCACCGGTGCGGCCCGCATCGACCAGCGTCGGCACCTGCGGCGATAGCGACGCGCACGCGCCGAGCAGCGTCGCTGCCAACGCGGCCAGCATCGCGTGGCCGGCGCTGCGCTTCACGCGTCGACCTTCTCGCGCGACGGCTTCGCCGGCGCCAGTCCGGCGGCCGCGCGCAACGCCTCGGCGCGATCGGTCGACTCCCAGGTGAACTCGGGCTCGTCGCGACCGAAGTGGCCGTAGGCCGCGGTCTTGCGATAGATGGGCCGCAGGAGATCGAGCATCTGGATGATGCCCTTCGGCCGCAGGTCGAAGTGCTCGTTGACCAGCGCGGCGATCCTGTCGTCGGGAATCTTGCCGGTGCCCTCGGTGTAGACGGTGACGTTCATCGGACGGGCGACGCCGATCGCATACGCGACCTGAACCTGGCACTGGCGGGCGAGGCCCGCCGCGACCACGTTCTTGGCCACGTAGCGCGCGGCATAGGCCGCCGAGCGGTCGACCTTTGACGGATCCTTGCCCGAGAATGCGCCGCCGCCGTGCGGCGCGGCGCCGCCGTAGGTGTCGACGATGATCTTGCGGCCGGTGACGCCGGCGTCGCCATGCGGGCCGCCGATCTCGAAGCAGCCGGTGGGATTGACGAGGTAGCGCGTGTTGGCGAGCATCTCACGCGGCAGCACGGGCTTGATGACTTCCTCGATCACCGCTTCCGCGAGCTCCTTCTGGCGGTCGTTCATCGACGGATGGTGCTGCGTCGACAGCACGACGGTGTCGATCGAGTGCGGCTTGCCGTCGCGGTAGCGCACGGTCACCTGCGACTTGGCATCGGGGCGCAGGAACGGCAGGCGGCCGTCGCGCCGCACTTCGCTCTGCCGCTGCACGAGGCGATGCGCGTAGTAGATGGGAAACGGCATCAGCGCCGGCGTCTCGTCGCAGGCATAGCCGAACATCAGGCCCTGGTCGCCGGCGCCCTGATTGAGGTAATCGTCGGACGCGCGGTCGACGCCTTGCGCGATGTTGGGCGACTGCTGCCCGTAGCACACCATCACCGCGCAGCCATCGGCGTCGAAGCGCAGCGCCGGATCGTTGTAGCCGATCTCGCGGATCGCGTTGCGCGCGACCCGGGCGAAGTCGACCTTGGCGTGTGTGGTGATCTCGCCGGCCATCACCACGAGGCCCGTCGACACCAGCGTCTCGGCGGCGACGCGCCCGGTCGGATCCTGCGCGAGCACGGCGTCGAGGACCGCGTCGGAAATCTGGTCGGCCACCTTGTCGGGATGTCCTTCCGACACCGACTCCGACGTGAAAAGGAATTCGCTCATGGCTGGCCTCCGCGACGATTCGCGACGCGTTGGCGCCGCTGTCGATCCGATGCGTTGTAAAGTCGTCGATTCTAGCAGACGGCTGCCGGCCACCGAGGGCTCCGCGCGTGACCATTGCTTCCATCGTTATGCCCGATCCCGGGGTCATCGACGCCGCCGCAGGTCTACTGCGCGCCGGCCGCCTCGTGGCGTTTCCGACGGAGACCGTCTACGGCCTCGGTGCCGACGCCGACAATCCCGCGGCGGTGCGCCTCATCTACGCGGCGAAGGGCCGGCCCGCCGGACATCCGGTGATCGTGCATCTGGCCGATGCCGCCGACATCGACCATTGGGCGCGCGACGTTCCAGCAGGCGCAAGGCAGCTCGCGCGCGCGTTCTGGCCCGGTCCGCTGACGCTGATCGTCGCGCGCGCGGCGCGCGTCGACGATGTCATCACCGGCGGCACCGCAACCGTCGGCCTGCGCGTGCCGTCGCATCCGGTGGCGCAGCGCCTGCTCGCGGCGTTTCGCGCACGGGGCGGTCACGGCATCGCCGCGCCTTCGGCGAACCGCTTCGGCCACGTGTCGGCGACGACTGCCCAGCACGTCGCCGACGATTTCGGCGACGCGGTGACGATGATCATCGATGGCGGCGCCACCGATGTCGGCATCGAGAGCACGATCGTCGCGTTCCGGGGCGGCGCGCCGGTGCTGATGCGTCCCGGCGCCATCGATGCGGCGGCGATCGAGGCGCTGCTGGGCCGTGCGCTGCGCGCGCCCGCCGACGACGCACCGCGCGCGTCGGGCACGCTGGCGTCGCACTATGCGCCGCGCACGCGCGCGCGCCTCGTCGCCGCGCATGCGCTCGCCGCCGAGATCGCGCAACATGCCGCGCGCGACGAGGAAGTCGGCGTGCTGGCGCGAACCGCCGTGCGCCCCGCCGACTTCGACGGTCATTGGGTCGCGGCGCCACCGGACAGCGAAGGCTACGCGCGCCGGCTCTACGCCGCGCTGCGCGAGCTCGACGCGGCGCACGCGGACACGCTGCTCATCGAGGACGTGCCGGACAACGACGCGTGGCACGCGGTGCGTGACCGGCTCGCGCGCGCGACACACGAAGCGCGCTGAGCAACTCCCGGCGGCCTAGCGGCGGCAGTCGGCGCCGAACGCGCGCGCGAGGAACGTGGCGATCGCGTCGGCCAGCTCACCGCCATGTCCTTCGAGGAAGTGATTGGCGCCCGCGATGCGCAGCGTCGCCGAGCATCGCGCCTTCGGCAGCGCCAGCGCGCGCAGCGGTGCGTTGGCGAGCACGGCCGGCAGATCGTGCTCCGCCGTGACATCGAGCACCGGCGGCAGTGACGCCGCGGCCCACGGCGCGGCCATGCCGATCGCCACGAACGCCGCGACGCCGGCATGCTGCGGGCGGCCCAGCCATCGGTTGGCCATGGCGGCGCCGAGGCTGTGCGCCACCACGCCGATCGGCGCCACACCTTTCGCCGCCAGCCATTGCACGCCCGCCTCGATGCGATCGCCGGCGATCGGCAACAGCGCGTCGTACTCGGCGGGAAGGGCGTCGGCCGCAAGCACCGGCATTTGCACCGACAGCGTGGCGAAGCCGCGCGCGGCGAGGTTTGCGCGCAATTCGCCGACGATGCCGAAATCGGGCTGCACGCCCAGGCCGTGAACGATCACCACGCCGCCGCCGACGCTGCCCGACGCCGGGGTGTAGAGCGCGAGCACCCGCTCGCGGTCCGGCGTGCGCAGCCAGACGACGTCGCCCACCATCACCGTCGGCGCGACTTCGTCGGCCCAGCGCGCTTCGCGCGCGTAATCGGGGTGTCCGGTCGCGGGCGTCGCAGCGCGCGCGGGTGCCGTCGCCGCCGCGCCTGGCGCGTCCGCCATCGGCATTTCACTCGTCGCCGCGGCCGCGGCGACCGTCGCCGCGATGCCTGCCAGCGCGACGCCGAGCGCCACGGCGGCCAGCGCGCGGGCGAATTCAAGCATGGCGTGATCCGTCCTGTCGGTACGCACTGCTACCATCGCGCGACGCCGCGCGCAAACGTGGCGATGATAACCGCAGGGTCGCCGCCATGCCGTCGCCGATCGTCGTCGTCGCCGTCGATTCGTTCAAGGGTTCGCTGGCCGCACCCGCGGCGACGGAGGCCATTGCCCGCGGCGTGCTGCGCGCCGTGCCCGGCGCGGACGTGCGTGCGCGGCCGATGGCCGACGGCGGTGAAGGCACGCTCGACGCGCTGCTCGCGGCTTCGCCCGGCAGCCGCCGGCTGCGCGTGGCCACGTGCGGCGCGACCGGCGCCGCGATCGAAACGCCCGTGGGCCGCCTCGCCGATGGTGAAGGTGTCGTCGAGATCGCGCAGGTGGTCGGCCTCACCGATGCCGCGACCGGCACGAGCGACGTGCGTGCGCGCGATACGCGCGGCGTCGGCCGCGTGCTGCGTGCGCTGATCGATGACGGCTGCCGCGCCATCGCCATCGGCCTCGGCGGCAGCAGCACGAACGACGGCGGCGCCGGGCTCCTCGCCGAGCTCGGCGTGCGCTTCCTCGACGCCGAGGGCCGCGCGGTGGCGCCCACGCCGGAGGGTCTCGCCCGACTCGCGCGCGTCGATGCCGGCGCACTCGATCCGCGCGTTGGCGCGGTGCGCCTGACGATCATGTCGGACGTCGACAATCCGCTCACCGGAGCGCGCGGCGCGACCGCGGTGTTCGGCCCGCAAAAAGGCGTGGCCGCCGCCGACATCGCCGCGCTCGACCGCACGCTGGCGCATTACGCGGCGCAGGTGGAGGCGGCGCTCGGATGCCACGCCGCGAGCAAGGCCGGTGCCGGCGCTGCCGGCGGCCTGGGCTTCGCGCTGCAACTCCTCGGTGCGCGCTTCGCGAGCGGCGCGGAGACGGTCGCCGACCTCAACGGCCTCGACGCCGCGCTCGATGGTGCCGACTGGGCGATCACCGGCGAGGGTCGATCCGACGCGCAGACGCTGATGCTGAAGGCGCCGTCGATCGTCGCGCGCCGCGCACGCGCGCGCGGCGTGCCCGTGGCGTTGCTGTCGGGCGCCATCGACAGCGCAGCGCTGCCCGCTCTCGACGCGCATTTCGACGGCTGCTTCGCGTTGCCGCCCGGACCGGCGGCGCTCGCCGACTCGCTGGCGCACGCGCAAGACTGGCTCGACGATCGCGCGTTCGCGATGGCCCGGCTGCGGTTTTGCGCGCGCAGGTGAATCTGCCGCTCAGCGCGCGTCGCCGACGGTATCCACCAGCGCCAGCCCCCCCAGCGCCGCGAAATGCCGCGCCGGATGTCCGAGCAGCGGGTCGTCCTCGACGGCGCGTGCGAGCAGACGGGCGTCCATGCCGATGACGCGCGCCAGCGCCTGGGCCTCCATTGCCACGATGCGGCTCGCCGGCAGCGCGTACAGGCGATCGGCCTGCAACGCGTTGGCGAAGAACGCGGCGCTGTGGCCGACGCCGGTGACGACACCGACGATGGCGACGCCCCGCGCGCGCAGCGCGGCGAGCACCAGCGCGTGATGCGCGAGGAAGCGCGACAACGCCACGCGCTCCGCGCCTGCGCTGGCTTCATGGCCCCGGGAGTCCTCGACGATGACCAGTGTGCCGACGGTGCGCGGCAGCGCGAGAAGCGCGAGGTCGGTGGCGATCACGCGCGCAGCGTCGACTTCGCCGACGAACGCCGGCAGCATGGCGCGGGTGCCATCGATCGCCACGCCCGACACGCCGCCCGGCGCGTCGCGCGCGAGTTGCGCCTGCGCGCGTGCGAGTTCGTCGGCGAACGGCGCGGCCACGCCGGCTTGCGCGCGCAGCCACGCGCGCATCGCCGCGGGATCGTCGGCGACGAGCGTCGCGATGCCGTCGCGCGCGCGCGCCGCCGCGCCGAACAGCGCATCGACCGCGGCATGATCCTCCGGGTCGACCTCGTCGCGGCCGCGCGCCTGCGCGATCACGCGGGGTCCCGACACGCCGAAGCGCGCGTGCGGCGTCAGCGCGAGTGCACCGCACGCGGCCGCCACCACGGACATGCCGCCGAAGACGTCGCCGATGCCGATCGCGAACGTCGCCAGACCGGCCGCGCGCGCGTCGCAGAGCGCGCGCAGCGCCCGTGCCAGCGCGAGCTCGGCGGCATTGGCCTCGTGCAGGCGCACGCCTCCTGACGCCGCGAGGAGCAGCAACGGACGCCCCTGCGCGCGCGCGCGGCCCACCGCCGCCGCGATCTTCGCCGCATGCCGCTCGCCGGCGCTGCCGCGCAGGAAGCGCGCGTCCTGCGCGATCACCTCGAATACGCGGCCGTCGATAGCGAGCGTCGCCGCGACGACACCGTCGTCGTCCTGCGCGGCGATGCCGAAGCGTGCGAGGTGCGGGCTCGGCGCCACCGCGTCGTGCTCGGCGAAGCGGGCATCGTCGGCGAGTGCCGCGAGTCGCTCGCGCGGCGCGATCGTGCGTGGGGTGTCCACTCGGGAGGAACCGCGGATCCTGTGGAATAATCTCGCGCAACTTAGCACGGGCTGCAATGGACGCGAATCTCTACACGCTGCTGGAACGGCATTTTCCGGAGGAACGTTCGCAGCCCTGCGCGATGGTGCCGGGCGGCCCCGCAGTGAGCTATGGCGAGATCGAGCGGCTGGCGGCGCGGATCGCGCATGCGCTGGTGGCGGCAGGCTGCCGGCCGGGCGATCGCGTGGCGGTGCAGGTCGACAAGCACTGGCAGGTGCTCGCGCTGTATCTGGCGACGCTGCGCGCGGGCCTCGTCTACCTGCCCCTCAACACCGCCTACCAGCGCGCCGAGCTGGAGTACTTCTTCGCCGACGCCGAGCCGCGCGTCATCGTCTGCGGCGACGCGATGCTCGGCGTGATCGCCACGCTGGCGAAGGGCGCGACGGTGCTGACGCTCGACGCGCACGGCGGCGAGATCGCCGGCCGCGCGGCGTCGATGCCGGCGAACTTCGCCACCGTGGCGCGCGCGCCCGACGATCTCGCCGCGATCCTCTACACCAGCGGCACGACCGGCCGCGCCAAGGGCGCGATGCTCACCCACCGCAATCTCGCGAGCAATGCGCTGGCCCTCGTCGAAGCGTGGCAGTTCAGCCGCCACGACGTGCTGCTGCACGCGCTGCCGATCTATCACGTGCACGGTCTGTTCGTGGCCGTGCACTGCGTGCTGCTCGCCGGCGCACGCATGATCTGGCTGCCGCGCTTCGAGGCGCACGAGGTGGCCACGCTGTTGCCGAAGGCGAGCGTGATGATGGGCGTGCCGACGTTCTACACCCGCCTGCTGGCCGAGCCCGCGCTGACGCGGCAGGCCGCGGCGGGCGTGCGGCTCTTCGTGTCGGGATCCGCGCCGCTCCTCGCCGAGACCTTTCGCGCGTTCGAAGCGCGCACCGGCCACCGCATCCTCGAGCGCTACGGACTCACCGAGACCGGCATGAACACGTCGAACCCTTATGCCGGGGCACGCGTTGCCGGCACCGTCGGTCCCCCGCTGCCCGGCGTCGAGCTGCGCATCGTCGATCGCGCAGGCGCGCCTTGCGCGTCAGGCGCGGTGGGCGCGATCGAGGTGCGCGGACCCAACGTGTGCCGCGGCTACTGGCGGATGCCCGACAAGACGCGCGAATCGATCGACTGCGACGGCTGGTTCCGCACCGGCGACCTCGGGCAATGGAGCAGCGACGGCTACGTGACCATCACCGGCCGCGCCAAGGATCTCATCATCAGCGGCGGCCTCAATATCTATCCCAAGGAAATCGAGGAGCGCATCGACGCCCTCGATGGCGTCGCCGAGTCGGCGGTCATCGGCATTGCCGATCCCGACTTCGGCGAAGTGGTGGTGGCGGTCGTCGTGACGAAGCATGGCCACGCGTTGACCGAGGCGTCGATCATCGACGCGCTGAGAGGCGAGATCGCGCATTTCAAGGTGCCGAAGCGCGTGGTATTCGCGGCTGAGCTGCCGCGTAACGCGATGGGCAAGGTGCAGAAGAACGCGCTGCGCGCGTCGTTCGCCGCGGCCGCCGGCTAGCGCCGGCGGCCTTTGCCGCGTCAGAATTTGTAGGCGATGCCGGCGGACACGCCCTGCGGCTTGCCGCCGGAGAAGCAATGCGGGCCGGTGCCGGTCACCATGCCTGTCGTCGGATCGAAGGCCGCCAGCGGCGTCGAATCGTGGCAGTCGGTCGTCACGCCATGGCCGCCCGCGCCGATGTCGTAGTGCGCGTCGGCGTGATTGTCGGTCAGCGCCCAGTCGACGTAGACCATCGTGTTCTTGTCGATCGCGTGCCGCCATGCCAGCGCGTACATGTTGGCCGAGTTGTCGAAGTTGTCCGGGTCGCCGGCCGAATTGTGCACGCCGAGCACGCCCTGCGACTTGCTGGCATGGGCCCATCCGGCGCTGACGCTGTCCTTCGGAGTGAGCACCTGGGTCACTGCCAGCCATGTGGCATCGGGTCGCGCGCGTTCGTTCTGGCCTTGCAGGTCCGAAGGCAGGCTGCGATAAGTGCGTTCCCACAGTGCGCTCACCGTCGTCTGCGTCGAGAACGTGTACTGGCCGCCGATCTTGAACGCGCTTTCGTCGGCGACGTCACGCGGGTCGAGGTTCTCGAGGTCGCTCGTGCGATTGACGTTCTTGTGGCGCTCGTAGGCAGTGGTGATGTAGATCGGGCCCATCAGGTAGGCGCCGCTGACGCTGTAGAGGTCGCCGAACGAGCCGTCGTTGCAGGTCGGCGGCAGCGCGCCGCTGCCGGGGATGTTGCCGCCGGTGCAATCCGGCTCGGAGGAGGCGACGATGCTGCTCGTGTCGTCGCGATTCTGTCCCGGCGAATACATCGCCTTGAACGAGAACCCGCTCCAGCTCGGCGATTCGTACCACAGCGCATGCGAAGCACGCACGCCGAACTCGACGCGGTTGTCGCCGCCGGTGTTGCCGATGATCACGCGGTAGTCGCCGAGCATGCCGGAGAACGGATTGAGGCGGTCGGTCGACGTCTTGTACGGCGTTTCCGACTTGCCGATCATCGCCGCGCCCCAGTCCTTGCCGGCGAAGCCGAGGAAGCTGTTGCGCGAGAACAGCGCGCCGTTGACGACGTCGCTGGTGTTCGACGTGGTCTCCTTCGTGCCCGGCGTGGCCGAGATGTCGATGCCCGCCTCGAGCTGCCAGATGAAGTTGAGATCGTCCTCCATCAGCGGGTGCTTGCCGCGCACGCCGATGTACGAGAGGTTGGTCGAGATCGAAGGCTGCCAGCCCATCTTGCCGACCGGCACCCCGCCATTGTCGCCGTAGTCGCTCTTGAGGCCCTTCGTCGTGTAGTCGAGCGACACGTCGAAATTGCCGTAGAGCTGGACTTCGCCGCCGCCGGGAACGAGGAACGTGGCGCCCGAGTTCGGCTTCAGCTGCACGACACTGCCTTTCGGCGCCGCAGCGGCTTCCTTCGCCTTCTCCTGCTGCATGTTGTAGAGCTGCGTCTTGACGGCATCGAGCTCGTGCTGCAGGAATTCCATCTGCTTTTGCAGATCGGCGGTGGCATCGGCGCGCGCAGTGCCCGCGCACGCCGCCATCAGGGATATCGCGACCGCAAGCGCCGGTTTCGCATTCACGTGGGTCTCCTCCGCAGGTTGACGTGCGCACATCGAAACCGCGATGCCGCGCGGCCTTCTCTGCGCGAAGGCCGCGGACCTTGCACGACGACCTGCCGAAACGCGCATCGCGCACATCGGTCCGGAACCGTGCGTTATTGGAAAATCGATGCTACGCGTGCAGACTGTCGGCATGCTGTGGGGCCGCTGACGATTGGCTGACCGTGCGCCGCCGCATCGCGGCTATCATTTCGAGGCGCAGCCCGGGACGCGGCGCAGGAGGCAAACGAATGCGTGTACTCGTCGTCGAAGACGATGCGTTGCTGGCCGCCGGATTGACGAATCTGCTCGCGCGCGCGGGCCACGGCGTCGACCAGGTGCGCAGCGGCAGCCAGGCCGACAGCGCACTGCGCGCGACGCAGTACGAGCTGCTGGTGCTCGACATCGGCCTCCCCGATCTCGACGGCTTCGAGGTGCTGCGCCGGTTGCGCCAGCGTCGCACGCCTACCAACGTCCTCGTGCTGACCGCGCGCGACGCCGTCGAGGATCGCGTGCGCGGCCTCGACCTCGGCGCCGACGACTACCTGACCAAGCCGTTCTCGCTGGAGGAATTCGAGGCGCGCGTGCGCGCGCTGCTGCGGCGCAGGACGTTGCCCTCGGGTCCGGTCGTCGTCGGCGGACTGACGATCGACATCGACGCCAAGCGCGTGCTCGCCAACGGCGCGGTGATCGAGCTGACGGTGCGCGAGTGGGCGCTGCTGGAACTTTTTTTGTCGCGGCCGGGCCGCGTGCTGAGCAAGGATTTCATCGCGAACAGCCTGTTCGGCCACCACGAGCATCAGGCGCCGAACACGATCGAGGTCTACGTGTCGCGCCTGCGCGCCAAGATCGAATCGGACAGCGTGCGCATTCGCACGGTGCGCGGCTTCGGCTACCTGTGGGAATCGCTGAATGCCTGATGCCGCGGCATCCGCGCCGAGCATCCGCCGCAGCCTGCTGCTGTTCCTGATCCCGTCGCTGCTGGGACTGGTGCTGTGCGCCGGCGTCCTGACGTACTACGTCGCGCTGCGTGTCGCGACGTCGGCCTACGACCGCTCGTTGCTCGATCCGGCGCTCGACATGGCGCAGAACGTGCGCATGGGCGCCGACGGCCCGCGTCTCGACATGCTGATGCAGGCACAGGAGGCCCTGATGTACGACCACGCCGACGCGATGGTCTTCCAGATCCGCGCCGCCGACGGCCGCGTCATCGCCGGCACCACCGATCTGCCGGCGCCGCCTTCGCTCAACATCGGCGAGCCCGCGTTCTACGATCGCGTCTGGGACAGGCAGCCGGTGCGAATTGCCGCCGTGCGCTCGGCCAATGGCATCGACGTGCAGGTCGGCGAGACGCTGCACAAGCGCCAGCGGCTGATCTACGAGATCCTCGCCGCCGAGATGGTGCCGACCCTCCTCATCGCCTGCGCCGCCGCCGCGCTGGCGTGGACGGGCGTCAAGCACGGGGTGGCGCCGCTGGCGCGCATCCGTGGCGAGCTGCTGGAGCGCGGGCCGGCCGACCTGCATCCGCTCACCGAGACCGGCGTGCCGATCGAGATCGCGCCGGCGATCAGGGCGTTCAACAACCTGCTGGGGCAGATCCGCGAGTCGAACGCCGTGCAGCAGCGCTTCCTCGGCAACGCGGCCCACCAATTGCGCACGCCGCTGGCCGGATTGCAGATGCACCTCGAGCTGCTGCTGCGGCACCTCCAGGACGCGGACGTGCGTCCGGCAATCGAGCGGATGCACGTGGCGACGCTGCGCGCGAGCCACCTCGCCTCGCAGCTCCTGGTGCTCGCGCGCGCCGAAGCCGGCGCTTCCGCCGGCCACGACAGCCGCATCTTCGACCTGCGCCACGTCGCCGACGAGGCGGTCCAGCAATGGGTGCCGCGCGCGATCGCGCTCAACATCGACCTCGGCTTCGTGCTCGACCATGCACACGTCGTCGGCAGTCCGGCGCTGATGGGCCAGCTTCTCGACAACCTGATCGACAATGCGTTGCGCTACACGCCGCCAGGCGGCAGCGTGACGGTGCGCTCGGGCCTCGACGCCGGCGTCGCGTTCCTGTGCGTCGAGGACAGCGGCCCCGGCATTCCGGAGGCTGCGCGCGAGCGCGTGTTCGAGCGCTTCTACCGGATCGAAGGGACGCCGGGCGACGGCGCGGGACTCGGCCTCGCGATCGTCAAGGAAGTCGCCGAACGCCACGGCGGCTCGCTGGAGGTCCAGTCCGCCGCCGGGCCGGGCACGCGCATCATCGCGCGGTTTCCCGCCGTCGAAGCCAAGCTGGCCGAGACGGCGTCAGGTTGACGCGGTCTTCGGCGCGTTGCCGCCGGTCCCGCCGCCAGGCGTGCGCATCATCGTCACGAGGCGCGACACCAGCGGCCACAGCAGCAGCGCCAGCGCCAGCGCGCAAATCGTGCCGACGAGTCCGTTCGACCAGAACACCGCGAGGCTGCCGTTCGACGCCAGCATCGACTGGCGGAACGCCGTTTCCGCCGAGTCGCCCAGCACCAGCGCCAGCACCAGTGGCGCCATCGGGTACTTGAGCTTCTTGAACACGTAGCCGAGGACGCCGAACACCACCATCATCGCCACGTCGAACATGTTGTTGTGGACGGTGTACGCGCCGATCGCGCAGATGACGAGGATGATCGGCGCGATGATCGAGAATGGGATGCGCAGGATCGCCGCCCACCACGGCACTGTGGTCAGCACGATGGCGAGGCCGACGATGTTGCCGAGGTACATCGACGCGATCAGGCCCCAGACGAAGTCGGGCTTCTCGACGAACAGTAGCGGACCGGGCTGCAAGCCCCAGATCAGCAGGCCGCCCAGCAGCACGGCGGCCGTCGGCGAGCCGGGGATGCCGAGCGTCAGCATCGGCAGCAGCGCGCTGGTGCCCGCGGCATGCGCGGCGGTCTCCGGCGCGACCACGCCTTCGATCACGCCGTCACCGAATTCGTTGCCGCGCTTGGACATGCGCCGCGCGATGCCGTAGCTCATGAACGACGCCGGCGTGGCGCCCCCGGGCGTGACGCCCATCCAGCAGCCGACGAGGCAGGCGCGCAGCGACGTCGCCCAGTAGCGCGGCAGCTCGGCCCACGTTTTCAGCACGACCGCCGGGTCGATCTTGCCGCTCTTGCCCTTGAACGCGAGGCCTTCCTCCATCGTCAGCAGGATCTCGCCGAGACCGAACAGCCCGATCACCGCGATCAGGAAATCGAAGCCCTGCAGGAGATTGGTGAAGCCATACGTCATGCGCAGCGTGCCGGTGACGGTGTCGAGGCCGACCGCGGCAAGCGCGAAGCCCAGCATCATCGACACGATGGTCTTCGCCGGCGGCTCGCGACCCATGCCGACGAAGCTGCAGAACGTGAGGAGCTGGATCGCGAAATACTCGGGCGGCCCGAAGCGCAGCGCGAAGCGCGCGATCAGCGGCGCGAGGAACGTGATCATGATGATCGCGAACAGCGCGCCGACGAACGACGACGTGAACGCCGCGGTCAGCGCGCGGCCGGCCTCGCCTTTCTGTGCCATCGGGTAGCCGTCGAAGGTGGTAGCCACGCTCCAGGGCTCGCCGGGGATGTTGAACAGGATCGACGTGATGGCGCCGCCGAACAGCGCGCCCCAGTAGATGCACGACAGCATGATGATCGCCGACGTCGGCGGCATCGTGAACGTCAGGGGCAGCAGGATCGCGATGCCGTTCGCGCCGCCAAGGCCTGGCAGCACGCCGATCAGCACGCCGAGCGTGATGCCGATCAGCATGAAAAGGAAATTCTTGAGCGTCAATGCGACGGCGAAGCCGTGCATCAGGTTGCCGAAATCAGCTTCCACTAGAAACGTCTCCGCGTGAGTCGCCGCAGCCGGGCGCGCATCGGCGCCCGGTCGCGCGAGAGGTCAGTATCCCAGCCAGGATTCCAGCGGCCCCTTGGGAAGCGGCACGAGAAACCACACTTCGAACATGAAGAACAGTCCCACGCAGATGGCGATGGCGATCAACGTCGCCACCCACCAGCGGTACTTGCCCTGCCATACCATGAAGGCTGCGATGAAGATCGCCGATGCCACGTAGATGCCGATGTACGCGAGCACGATCACGTAGATGATCGACGGCACGAGCATCTGCATCACCGTGCCGAGCTGCGTACGCGTGACGAACACGCGGCCGGCCAGCGATTTCCAGCGCATCAGCGTGCCGGCGGCGACGGTGCCGCCGGCGATCGCCAGGATCACGCCGATGTAGAACGGGAAATAGCCTGCACGCGGGCCTTCCGCCTCCCAGCGGATGCCGACGCGCAGGCTGTCCTGGATCACGACGAGCCCGCCGATGACGACCAGCAGGGCAACCACGAGCTCGACCCAGCGCGTCTCGACGTCGCCCTTCGCCCGCACATCTCCGGGTTGTGCGTCCATCGACTACTTCGCGAGGAAGCCGGCGTCCTTCATCAGGCCGTGATGGATTTCCTCGGCCTTGGCCACCCAGTCGGCGTATTCCTTGCCGGACATCGTCGTCTGGTTGAATGCCGCGTCCTCGGTGAATTTCTTCCATTCCGGCAGCGCCTGCACCTTCTTGAACAGGTCGACGTAGTAGGCGACCTCGTCGGGCTTGACGCCGCCCGGCATGAAGATGCCGCGCAGCATCAGGTACTCGACGTCGAGGCCCTGCGACTTGCAGGTGGGAATGTCTTCCCACGACATCGTCGCCGTCACCTTGTTCGGATAGGGCATCTTCTTCGAGTCGAACACGCACAGCGGGCGCAGCGCGCCTGCGCGCCAATGCGCGACGGCCTCGATCGGGTTGTTCACCGTCGAGTCGACGTGCTTGCCCACGAGCTGCACGGCGACGTCGCCGCCGCCCTTGTACGGGATGTAGGTGAGCTTCTTGCCGACCGCCTTCTCCAGCGCGACGGTGATGATCTGATCTTCCTGCTTCGAACCCGTGCCGCCCATCTTGAAGTGGCCGTCGGGTTCAGCCTTGATCGCCGCCATGTAGTCGCCGGCGGTCTTGTACGGCGTCTCGGCATTCACCCACAGCACGAACTCGTCGAGCGCCAGCATCGACACCGGCGTCAGGTTTTTCCAGCTGAACGGCACGCCCGTCGCCATCGGCGTGGTGAACAGATTCGACAGCGTGATGATCAGCTTGTGCGGGTCGCCCTTGTCGCCCTGCACGTCGAGGAAGCCCTCGGCGCCGGCGCCGCCCGATTTGTTGACGACGATCATCGGCTGCGGCATCAGGTTGTGCTTGGCGATCACGCCTTGCAGGAAGCGCGCCATCTGGTCGGCGCCGCCGCCGGTGCCGGCCGGCACCACGAATTCGACGGGCTTGGTGGGCGCCCACGCGAGCGCGACGGTCGGCAGCGTGGCACCGACCGCGAATGACGCCGCCAGCGCGGCGGTACTCAGAACGACTCGACGGCTCATGACTCCTCCTATGACTCTGAAAATGCCTGCGCGCTCGAAACGCGCGGGTCGTGTGCGGCTTGAGCGAATATGCGCGACGACGGCTGTCGACGCAACCCTTACTTCACGAGGCCGGCGCCGCGCGCCCACTTGTACTTCGCGCCCAGCACCATCACCGGCGTTTCCGTGGTGTACGGATACGCCGGAATTCCATGGTCGAAGAGGAACTCCGCGGCTTCCTCGACCTGCACGTCACCGGCGAGCGACGCCACCACCGGCTTGTGGATGCCTTTCGCGCGCATCTCGTCGACGATCTCGACCATCTTGTTGGCGAAGACCATCGGCGGCGTGACGATCGTGTGCCAGTAGCCGAGGATCAGCGCGTGGATGCGCGGATCCTCGAGGCCCAGCCGCACGGTGTTCTGGTAGGTCTTCGGCGGCTCGCCGCCAGTGATGTCGACCGGATTGCCGGCCGCGCCGAACGGCGGAATGAATTTGCGGAACGCCGCGTCGAGATCCTGCGGCATCGCCATCAGCTTCAGGTTGTTGTCGACGACCGCGTCGGACAGCAGCACGCCCGAGCCGCCGGCGCCGGTGATGATGACCACATTCTCGCCCTTCGGCGTCGCGAGCAGCGGAATCGCGCGCGCATATTCGAGCATGTCGCGAAGGCCCGGCGCGCGGATGACGCCCGACTGGCGCAGCACGTCGTCGTAGATCTTGTCGTTGCCGGCGAGCGCGCCGGTGTGCGAGCTCGCCGCCGCGGCGCCGAGCGACGTGCGGCCGGCCTTGAGCATGATCACGGGCTTCTTCTTCGAGACGCGCTTGGCCACCTCGGCGAAGGCGCGGCCGTCCTTGAGGTCCTCGCAGTGCTGCGCGATCACCTTGGTGTTGTCGTCCTGCTCGAAGAACAGCAGCAGGTCGTCCTCGTCGATGTCGGACTTGTTTCCGAGGCCGACGATCGCCGAGACCCCCATCTTCGCCGAGCGCGAGAAGCCGATGATCGCCATGCCGATACCGCCGGACTGCGACGACAGCGCGGTCGAGCCCTTGACGTCGTAGGCGGTGCAGAACGTGGCGCAGAGATTGGCGGGCGTGTAGTAGAAGCCGTAGATGTTCGGCCCCATCATGCGGATGTTGTACTTGCGGCCGATCTCGACGAGCTCGTCCTGGCCGGCGTGGTTGCCGGTCTCGGCGAAGCCAGAAGGAATGAGCACGGCGCCGGCGATCTTCTTCTCGCCGCATTCGGTCAGCGCGCCGGCGACGAGCTTGGCCGGAATGGCGAACACGG
>DASYSP010000072.1:0-37212 GCA_036003195.1 Casimicrobiaceae bacterium | reverse complement strand
GTCCTCGTTGGTGAGTTCCGGGATCTACACCGTTACCCGCAATCCCATGTACGTCGGCTTGCTGCTCGTCCTCGTCGCATGGGCCATTGTTCTGTCGTCGGCCTGGGCGCTCCTCGGGCCCGTGGCCTATTTTTTCTACATTGGCCGCTTTCAGATCGCCCCCGAGGAGCGCGCACTCGCCACTCTGTTCGGCGCGGAGTACGCCGCGTACACGTCCCGAGTGCGGCGGTGGCTCTGACGCCGCGGTGATCGCAGCGATGGCGTGAGGCGAAGTCCGCAATGAACACAGACGCGCAGTCCTTGTCCATGGACGATCTTCGGCGCCGGATGATCGAGCGCCGCGCCATCGAGGCGGTCATCTGGGGCATGCCGGCGGTCAATACCGATCTCATGTTCCAGGCCATGGCGCGCACCCTCAAGGGCGACTGGAACCAGATCGTCTATTGGTCGCGACTGCTCGACTGGAAGAACCAGACGCTGACGCCGAATCCCGACGCGATCTACCTGATGCCGTTCTTCGACACGGCGCGGCTCGGGCCGATGGTGATCGAAATCCCGCCAGCGGGCGAAGGGTCGATCACCGGCAGCATCATGGATTGCTGGCAAACGCCGCTCGAGGATGTCGGCCCCGCGGGCGTCGACAAGGGCATCGGTGGTAATTAACTTGTCTTGCCGCCAGGTTGCCTAACGTTCGCGGCGCGACGGCATGTCGTTGTACGGCGACGCCAGCGAGTGATCGAGACAATGGTGCTAGAGTCCTCGAAGTCTTACATTCAGGGGCGCGCACCATGGGACGTGCTGTAGAGCGACTTCGACGTCTTTATCGCGCGGCGCCCTGGGTTGCCGCGGCCTTCGCAATCGCCCCCCTTGCGGCGCACGGCACGCCTTCGCTGATCTCGGTGACGCCGTTGACTGCCGATGTCGGTTCACTTGCTCCCAGTCAATCGCAAAACGTGATGTTCGCTGTCACGAATATTGCCGCCGGAGACGTATGGGTGACGTGGGGATATCGCGGCGGCGCGCAGCAGTTCACTTTCGTTTGTTCGGAACCCGCATTCGCCGGACGCTCGCCTTATGTCATTCACCCCGGCGAGACGTGCACCGGTGAAATCGGTATTTTCGCCCCCCTCGGTGCGACAGGTCCGGGTCAGACGCTCGTCGATTTTTTCGCGCAAAGCGGTGCTCAGGTCGTGACGGCAACCGTGACCTGGAATGCCGAGACGCCCCCGGTAACGGCCAGTCCGACGCCGATCATCGTCGGGCCTGCCCAGATGGGCCGCACGATCACGCAAACGGTCACGTTGACGAATAATTCCGACGCGACGGCTGCAATCGGCGTTCAGCTTGGACAAACCCAGCAGACCGACTGTGACAGCCTGAATGCTTTTCCTGACGACATACACGGTCCCCAGCCGCCCTTGTGCGCAATACAAAGAGCGCAGGGAGGGACAAGTCTGTCGATGAGTGTCATGGGCTGCCAATCCGTTGCACCGCACGCAACGTGTAAGGTCTTGCTGACGTATAGCCCTCATATTGAGCTGCCTACCGCGGGAGGACTTCTCATTTACACGGGCAATTTCCAGTCGAGCATTCCGATCACGGCGGAGGCCACACCGGTTCAAACCGTTCCGGGGACGATCTTGGCCGTCGAATTCGTCGACAAGAATCTATTGCACTTTTTTGTGACCGCAGATCCGAGCGAAATTGCGTCGCTCGATGCCGGCCAATTTCCCCCTTGGGTGCGGACGGGGAGATCCTTTTGGGTGTATCCATCGGGCCTTCCGATCGCGGCCAATGAATCACCCGTGTGTCGTTACTTCACGACGCCGACGGCCGGATTCGAGACTCATTTCTATTCTGCACTTCCACAGGAATGCGACGCCATTCCGACGCTGTTTCCGGGTATCTGGACACTCGAAACTGACGATGCATTCGGGGTCCAGCAACCGGACAATGCAACCGGCGCCTGCCCTTCCGGGACGTCACCACTTTTTCGCCTCTACAACGGCGGCCCGAACGTGAACCATCGATACGTAACCGACCTGGACACGCGCGCCCTGTTGGTGCCTCCTTGGATTCCCGAAGGATACGGCCCGCTTGGCGTGGGGATGTGCGTGCCGCAGTGAGCGCGAATCGCGACATAGCAAGCGACAAGCCACCTACGCAATCGGCCCATTTTGCGCGCACATCGTGCATCGGAGCCACCGGGTTCCCGGGCCGCGACGCGACAGAATGCTCGAAACGCTAGTCAATTCTGCCGTCAGCGCGCGCGCGATTGGTGATGCAGTCCGCTTGCCTCCGTTCGACGATTCCGAACCAGATGCGATAGCGATGGAGACGATTCATGCTCCAGGTCATGATCTATTCACCTCGCGCGGTGCGCGCCGGTGTCCGCCTGCGCCGGCGACATCCGGAAATGCGCTTCGATCTGGTCTTGCCTGTCTACTGGTGGGCACCGCCGTCCTCGCGCTTTCCGGCTGCGGGGGCGGCGGTGGATCGAGCAGTCGATCCACCGCGATGGTGACAGTCTCGCCGACGGTGGCGAACGTGATGGTCGACCAGCAGATCCAGCTCGGCGCAACCGTCACCGATTCCGCGGGAAACGCGCAGACGGGGACGGTGACGTGGACGAGCGGCAACGCCGCTGTCGCCACGGTGAATTCGGCGGGCCTGGTCATCGCCCATGGACTGGGCCAGGTCACCATCACCGCGACCAGTGAGGGACACAGTGGTGCGGCCGTGCTCACGGCCACCAACGGCTACGTATTCGCGTCCATCAGCGCCGGCGGCGACCATACGTGCGGCGTGACGCTTGAGGGCGTCGCGTACTGTTGGGGGGACAACAGCAGCGGCCAACTCGGCAATGGCACCTTGGCGAATAGCGCGACACCGGTGCCCGTCTCCGGTGCGCTCAGTTTCGCCATGATCAGCGCCGGCAAGCAGCATAGCTGCGGCATCACCGGGAGCCCGACGATATACCCTCCCGCGGCCGGAGTCGTCTATTGCTGGGGCGACAACGGTTCCGGCCAGCTTGGCAACGGAACGACGATCAATAGCGAAGTTCCGGTGGCGGTTTCGGGCGGCAATCAATATCTTTCCGTGAGTGCTGGCAGCAAGCATTCGTGCGGCATCTCGGCTGCTCAGACGCTTTATTGCTGGGGCGACAACGCCTTCGGCCAGCTCGGCAATGGCACGACGATTGCGAGCACGACACCCGTAGCCGTCAGCGCTATGTTCCCTTGGCAACAAGTCAGCGCCGGCACTAGCCATACGTGTTATCAAAAGGCGGGGCTAATCTTTTTTACCAACTTTGCTTTCTGCTGGGGAGATAACAGTGCCGGCCAGTTCGGCAACGGCACGACGGCGAGCAGTGATACGCCCGTGTTGATATTCACGGATTATTTTTATGGTCCAGTCAGCGCCGGCACGCTCTACACATGCGTTTCGAGCCATGGTCCCTCGCAGGCGATGTGCGCGGGAAACAACACGTTTGGCCAACTCGGCAATGGCACGACCACGAACAGTTCGGTTTTGCTGTCCGTCGTCGACAACAGGAATCAGCCGTTGGGTTTCTCTTCGGAAATCAGCGCGGGCGGCGCCCACGCCTGTGGAGTCATCGGTCAGGATGCCTACTGCTGGGGCAATAACGGAAAAGGGCAACTCGGCAACGGCACGACGACCAACAGTGCGATTCCATTTCTCGTCGTCGGTGGCCTTCATTTCGGTTCGCTGAGCGCCGGCGACGCGCACTCTTGTGGCGTGGTGACTTCCAATCCTCCAGGCAACCCGCCATCGGGTGGCGCCGCGTATTGCTGGGGTGACAACGCCAAGGGCCAGTTGGGCAACAGCTGGTCCACCAGCAGTTCGATACCGGTCAACGTCGCCGGTTCATCATAGTCCTGATGAACCGTTTCTCTGCCGCGCCGGCGGGCACCCGCTCATCTCGGCGAAACGACGGCAAGATCCAAGGCAGTGACGATGTCAGGCTCGTCGTTCAGTTCGACCACCCCCCGGACGCCGGCGACTTCCGACAGCAGCGCTAGGCCCAGACGATGGATTGACGGGGTGACGGCTCATGGTTGCAGTCGCGCGCCAAAGGACGCGGCCCTGCGGCAACCGGACGCGTGCATTGGCGAGCCATCGGCGACGCTCGTCAAATTTCACCGCGCACCTCGAGGCATTGCGGACGTTCGAATGGCGGAGAGTGAGGGATTCGAACCCCCGATACGTTGCCGTATACCTGATTTCGAGTCAGGCGCCTTCGACCACTCGGCCAACTCTCCGCTTGCTTTGCATTGTATCACCGCGCTAGTGCGCACTAACGTAGCGTGAAAAGTCCGCGGCGTTGCTGGAATCGCGTCGCGCGACGTTTCCCTCGTCAGGACTTCGACGATGGCGCGCTATGGCGTCCCGTCATTGCAGGCTCGCGCGCGCTTCGCCATGCACGAGCGCTCGACGTCGAGCTGCGCTACGTTGCACACAATGTTCTGAACAACGTTGCAGACAGCGTGGCGTGAATGATGACTATCTGACCCGCCGCAATTGCAAACGTCGCATCCCTGTATAAACTGCCGCGCGCTCGGCACGAAAACAATGGGGAATGGCGATGAAGATCGAGGTGCGCGCCTGCGACGCGCAAGGGAGCCTGTTGGGCTGGATTGAAGTTCCCGATTTCATCGCGACGCGTGCGACCCAACTGGACCTGCCAATGCAAGACGGCTCGGGCAGGCAATTCGAGATCGTGCGCGATGCGACTATCGCCATCCATTGCGATCGCGATACGGCGAAGTCGTTTGCTGATGTCGTCCGGTTCGTGCCGAACTGCGAAACGACGGCGCCACAGGGCGATCAGGCCGACGTGGCGGGCTCGCACCGATGACTGACGTCCCTTGCGGCGCGGCGCAACGACAGATCGCCGCGCGTGCGCGAGCCAAGTGATAGCGAGCGCGAACCGCCTTATTTCGTCGGCGGCGAATGCGCGCCGGCCTTTTCCGGCGTGGCCTTGGTCGACGGCGGCTTGCCGGAGTCGACGCTGGTGCCGGTCGAGGGCAGCTGCGGCGTGACCGTCACGCCCTTGGCCTTCTGCTCGGCGATGTAGGTGCGCGCGACGCGGTCCTGCGCGCGCGTGAGCTCCATCTTGTCCTTCTCGTCGGCGGCCGCCTTCTTCGCCGCCGCCTCCTGCTTCTGCTGGTCGGTCAACGGCGGGGCCGGCGGCAGCTTGGCGAGCGCGGCGCCATAGCAGGCGACAATCAGTCCCGCGACGAGAATCGGGCGCATCGAGGTCATCTCAGATCTCCTGGGTGCAGGTCGCGCGCGTGGATTAGCGGCTCAAGCCGGGCGCGGCTTCGCCGTGGTGGGCGCGCCGGGCGCGATGACTTCGGTCTTGACGCGGCCGGCCTTGATGTCGTGGTACCAGTATTCGTGGTGCTCGCGCGCCCAGGTCTCGTCGACGTAACCCGTCTTCATCGCGTCGTAGGCGCCGATCATGCCGATCGTGCCCATGTAGATGTGGCCGAGGCCCGCCATCATGAACATGCAGGCGGCGGCGAGATGCACGATCTCGGAGACCTGCATCGTGTAGCGCGTCTGGTCGAAGTTGGCGAAGTCGAGCACCAGGCCCGAGCCGCCGACGACGATGCCGAGGAACGTGATGCCGCCCCAGAACCACAGCTTTTCACCGGCGTTGAACTTGCCAGAGGGCACGTCCTTGCCCGACAGCAGGCCCCCGAACTTGCGGATCCACAGCATGTCGTACGACTTCCAAAAGTTGTTGCGCACGAACGTGACGAAGATGATGATCGTGCAGACGACGAACAGCGGTCCCATCAGGTTGTGCAGCGGCTTCGACAGCTGCGCGAGCCACGAGAACAGCGTGTGGCCGAGGATCGGCATCAGCACGGCCTTGCCGAAACCGAGGATCAGGCCGGTGATCGCCAGCACCACGAACGCCGTGGCCGTGGTCCAGTGCACCAATTGTTCCCAGGGCTGGAAGCGCCGGATCAGCCGCCCGGTGCGCGGCGAATGCAGGCGCAGCGGGCCCTTCCAGGCGTAGAAGGCGAGGATCGCAAGGAACACCACGACGAGCCCCCAGCCGCCGTACACCGACACCTGGCCGTTGCGCAGCGCGCGCCATGTCTGGCCGCCGGAGTTGATGAGGACGTTGGTCTCGCGGCCGCGCACCTGCGTCGTCTGCGGCCGGCCGGAACGGATCTCCGACCAAACGGGCTGGTTGTTGAGCGGTTGCGTCGCCTCCTGGCGCTGTTCGGCCTTCGCCGCGTCGGCATCAGCGGCGTTGAGTGCCGGCGATTGCGCGCGGGCCGTCGCCGCGCCGAACGCCAGAACCGCGGCCAGGGTGAGCGTGGTCAGTGCGCGCATTCGATTGGCCTTCCGCGACAACACGATTCGTCTCGGCGTCAGCCGCCGATCCGCTTGTATTCGTTCTGCGACTGCGCGCGCTGCTTCAGCGCGTTCGCCCACTGCTCGGCGTTGCCGTTGAACGGCGGGTTGGCGTAGGCCGGCGTGTCGGGCTTGCCCGAATACGTGCCCTGCTTGTAATCGACGACCTGCGGGCGCTCGCCGCAAGCCGACAGCATCAGCGCCGACATCGCGGCGGCGAGCGGGATCAGCATCGGCGCGCGCCTCATGACTTGGCTCCCTGCACGGGCGCCGCCGGCGCCGAGGCCGTTGGCGGTTGGCCGGGCTTCTCGGGCAGCTTGTACGCGGTGGCCCACCCCCATACCTCGGCACCCTTGCCACGGCGCAGCACGCGATCGCGGTAGATGTCGGCGACGACGTCGCCATCGCCGGCCAGCAGCGCCTTGGTCGAGCACATTTCCGCGCACACCGGCAGCTTGCCTTCCGACAGCCGGTTGCGTCCGTACTTGGCGAATTCGGCGCCCGATCCGTCGGGCTCGGGGCCGCCCGCGCAGAACGTGCACTTGTCCATCTTGCCGCGCACGCCGAACGCGCCGGTCTGCGGGAACTGCGGCGCGCCGAACGGACACGCATAGAAGCAATAGCCGCAGCCGATGCACATGTCCTTGTCGTGGAGCACCACGCCTTCGGTGGTCTTGTAGAAGCAGTCCACCGGGCACACCGCCATGCAGGGCGCATCCGAGCAATGCATGCATGCCACCGAGATCGAGCGCTCGCCGGGCACGCCGTCGTTCATCGTCACCACGCGGCGGCGGTTGACGCCCCATGGGATCTCGTGCTCCTGCTTGCACGCGGTGACGCAGCCGTTGCATTCGATGCAGCGCTCGGCGTCGCAGAGGAATTTCATTCGCGCCATGATGCAGGTCTCCCGGTCAGATCTTCACGACTTGGCAGAGGGTGGTCTTGGTCTCCTGCATCATCGTCACGCTGTCGTAGCCGTAGGTGGTCGCCGTGTTCACGGCTTCCCCGCGCACGATCGGATGCGCGCCCTCCGGGTAGAACTCGAGCATGTCCTTGCCCTGCCACCATCCCGAGAAATGGAACGGGATGAAGGTCGTCCCCGGACCCACGCGTTGGGTGACCGTGGCCTTGACCTTGATCTGCGCGCCGGTGGGCGTCTTCACCCACACGTATTCGCCGTCCTTGACGCCGCGGTCGTTGGCGTCCTTCGGATTGATCTCGACGAAGTTCTCCTGCTGCAGCTCGGCGAGGAAGCGGTTGGAGCGCGTCTCCTCGCCGCCGCCCTCGTACTCGGTGAGCCGGCCGGACGTCAGCACCAGCGGGAACGTCTTCGAGATGTCGTGGTTCGCCTGCTGGATGGTCTTGTACAGCGTCGGCAGCCGCCAGAACACCTTCTTGTCGTCGTGCGTCGGATACTTGTCGATGAGGTCGGGCCGCGGCGAGTACAGCGGCTCGCGGTGCTGCGGAATGCCGTCGGGGAAATTCCACACGATCGCGCGCGCCTTGGCGTTGCCCCACGGGTGCACGCCATGCTTCATCGTCACGCGCTGGATGCCGCCGGAAAGGTCGGTCTTCCAGTTCTTGCCCTCCGCCGCCTGCTGCTCCGCCGGCGTGAGCTCGGTCCACCACCCGAGCTTCTTCATCAGCACATGGTCGAATTCCGGATAGCCGGTGGTGAGCTCGCTGTCCTTCGGATACGAGCCATCCTCGGCCAGCAGGCTGACGCCGTCGCGCTCGATGCCGAAGTTGGCGCGGAAACAGCCCCCGCCGTTCATCATGCTGCGCGACTCGTCGTAGAGATTGGGCGAGCCCGGGTGCTTGATTTCCGGGGTGCCATAGCACGGCCACGGCATCCCGAAATAGTCGCCGTCGCAGGGGCCGCCGTTGGCCCGCAGCGTCTTGACGTCGAAGGTCGCCATGTTCGCCATGTGCGCCTTGAGGCGCTCCGGCGACTGCCCGGTGTAGCCGATCGTCCACGTCGCCTTGTTGATCTCGCGCAGCACCGATTCGGGCTCCGGTTCCTCGAACTTGGCGTCGCCATCGGGCTTGACGACCTTGTAGTTCTTGACGAACTCGGGTCCGAAACCGAACTTCTTGGCGAATGCGTACATGATCGCCTGGTCGGTCTGCGACTCGAACATCGGCGAGATCACGCGCTCGCGCCATTGCAGCGAGCGGTTGGACGCGGTGACGGAGCCCGACGTCTCGAACTGCGTGCACGCCGGCAACAGCCACACGCCATCCTTGCGCACCATCGCCGCCATCGCCGCGGTGGCCGACGGATACGGATCGACGACGACGAGGGCGTCGACCTTCTTCATGGCTTCGGCCATTTCCTTGCCGCGCGTCTGGCTGTTGGGCGCGTGCCCCCAGTAGACGACTGCGCGGAGGTTGGAATCCTGGTCGATGAGCTCGTTCTTCTCGGTGACGCCGTCGATCCAGCGCGACACCGTGATCCCGGGCTTTTCCATCGACGCCTGCGACGAGAAGCGCTTGAGGATCCAGTCGTACGGCACGCCCCACACCGTGGCAAAGTGCTTCCACGCGCCGGTGGCGACGCCGTAGTAGCCCGGCAGCGAGTCGGGATTGGGGCCGATGTCGGTGGCGCCCTGCACGTTGTCGTGGCCGCGGAAGATGTTCGCGCCGCCGCCCGACACGCCGATGTTGCCCAGCGCGAGCTGCACGATGCAGGACGCACGCACCATCGCATTGCCGATCGTGTGCTGCGTCTGGCCCATGCACCACACCAGCGTCGACGGCCGGTTCTTGGCCATCATCTCGGCGACCTTGTAGACCTGCGCCTCGGGCACGCCGGTCACTTCCTCGACCTTGTCCGGCGTCCACTTCGCCAGCACCTCGTCGCGCACCTTGTCCATGCCGTAGACGCGATCGTTGATGTACTTCTTGTCTTCCCAGCCGTTCTTGAAGATGTGGTGCAGCACGCCGAACAGGAACGCGATGTCGGTGCCCGAGCGCAGGCGCACGTAGTAGTCGGCGTGCGCCGCAGTGCGCGTGAAACGCGGGTCGACGACGATCATCTTCGCGCCGATTTCCTTGGCGTGCAGCATGTGCACCATCGACACGGGGTGCGCTTCGGCGGCATTGCTGCCGATGTACAGCGCGCACTTGGTGTTCTGCATGTCGTTGTACGAATTGGTCATCGCGCCGTAGCCCCAGGTGTTGGCGACGCCGGACACGGTGGTCGAGTGGCAGATGCGCGCCTGGTGGTCGCAGTTGTTGGTGCCGAAGTACGACACGAACTTGCGCATCAGGTACGAGCCCTCGTTGCTGTGCTTGGAGCTGCCCACCCAGTACACGGCGTCGGGGCCGGATTCCTGGCGGATCGCGAGGAGCTTGTCGCCGACCTCGTTGATCGCCTGCTCCCACGACAGCCGCTGCCATTTGCCGCCGACGAGCTTCATCGGGGTCTTCAGCCGGTGCGAGTCCTCGTGCATGCCGTGCTCGCGCACCGAGGCGCCCTTGGCGCAATGGCCGCCGAGCGAGATCGGCGAATCGAACACCGGCTCCTGGCGCACCCACACGCCGTTCTCGACGACGGCGTCGATCGCGCAGCCGACCGAGCAGTGCGTGCATACCGTGCGGTGCACCTCGCGCTTCACGGCGCCGGCATCGTCGGCAGCGGTCGCGCTGCCCACCGTGCCGAGCGGCAGCTGCGCCGCGAACGCACCGGCACCGGCGACGAGGCCCGAGCGCTTGAGGAATGCGCGGCGGTCGTAGGTGGCGGCGTGCGCGGTGGCCCGGCGCAGGCGGGGCCCCGCCACGGAATCGGAGGCGGATTTGCGCGTCAGCAGCATGGCGACTCCCGGAATGCGGCGATCAATGGCGTGCGCTGGCGTAGTAATCGCGCACGTGCGCGGTTTCACGGTAGCCCTGGCTCGTGGCAGGCGTTCCCGCAGCGGGCGTGGGCGCGGCCGGCGCCGCGGCCAGCGCGCCGACGCTCGCCGCGGCGGCGCCCGAGGCACCGAGGGCAAACAGGAAACGGCGGCGGGACGGTATGGCGGACGAAGCGGCTGGCGGGGTGGGGTCGGTGGACGTAGGCGGTTTCACGCCCGGGTCACGATGCTGGCGATCGTGCATGGCTTTCTCCAAATGGGCCCACCTCGCGACGGTTGTCAGGCAATGGCGAACGCGTCGCGTT
The DNA here is from genome assembly GCA_036003195.1 of Casimicrobiaceae bacterium. GTDB lineage: Bacteria > Pseudomonadota > Gammaproteobacteria > Burkholderiales > Casimicrobiaceae > VBCG01. Next base: position 26,657 of record DASYSP010000072.1, on the reverse strand, counting down.
CGATCGCCACCAGTGCCTGCGTCAATTCTGCTACGCACCGGTAGTAATTGGCAACAGTGCTCCTATTTATTGCGTTGCAGCAATCGTCGACCCATGGCCCGAGATGGCGGTCGAAAAACGCCTTCTGCTGGGCCAGCGACGCTGGCGGACGCTCGGCGACACCGAGTACCAGCACGCGCATCGTCTCGAGCAGCGCCGCCAGGTGGTCTTCATAGACGTCGGCGCGTGCGAGGCGCGCGAGCCCGAGGCGCACGAGATCGGCGCGCACCTCGACCAGCGGCCGCTCGGATTTGGCCGTGCCCATCCAATGCGACGCATGCAGGTCGACCGGGCTCTTGCCGATGCCGACGAACAGCGCCGTGTATTCGTCGTCGGCCGGCTCCGCTTCCATCACGCCGCTGGCGTCGCGCAGCCTGTTCCACGCTCGCGGCAAACGATCGTCGCCCTCACCTGCCATGAGCGACGGCGCCGCAGCGATGAGCCGCAGCAGCGCCGCATCAGGCGCGCGCGCGAACAGCCGCGCCAGCACTGCATAGAACTCGCCGCGCGCACGATCCTCCGGCGCGAGATTGGGATGCACGGCAACGGTGGCGCGAGATTCAGAGCTCACGGACGTCGGCGCCCCGATCCGTGTTGTAGAGGTCGATGACACGGCAGTCGGCGCACATCCGCAGCCGGTCGAGCGCGCCGGGTGCGGCGAACATCGAGTGCCCGGCGAGGCGCGCCAGCATGCCGTCGATCATCTTGGCCGCGCCGAGCGGCTTGCCGCAGCGGATGCAGCCGGCGATGGCGGCAGTGTTGAGCGCGCGCGGCGCCTTGACGGCCGGCTCGAGGCCGAGCCCCGGCACCAGCGTGATCGCCTCCTCGGGGCAGGTCTGCGCACAGATCCCGCATTGCACGCAGCGCGCCTCGATGAAGCGCAGCTCGAGCTTGTCCTGGGCATCGGCCAGCGCGCCCACCGGGCAATTGCCGACGCAGGCGAGGCACATCGTGCAGGCGTCGACGTTTACCGCGATCGCGCCGAACGGCGCACCGGCAGGCAGCGGGATGCGCGTCCGCGGCGTCGGCGCATGCAGGGCCAGGTGCTCGATCGCGAGCGCCAGCGTCGTGCGCTTGTCCGCGGTGGCGGCGAACGTCGCGGCGATGCGTGGCGCAAGCGCCGGCGGCCAGTTCCAGAGCGAGTCCTCGAAGCGCGCGGGATCGGCATCGACCAGGCGGAAATGCGTCCCCTGGTAACCGAACGCATCGGCGATGATCTCGCCGATCTCCATCTGTGCCGCCAGCGCCTGTCGATATTGCGCGGCCTCGCTGCCGGTCACCAGCACGCCGATGCGCGCCGCGCCGTAGGCGAGCGCCGCGAGCCATACGTCGAGCCCTGTCGCGGCGATGTGATGGACCTCCAGCGGAATCACCTGCGCGGGCAGCCCGCGCCCCTTGCGCGCGGCGCGCGCGATCGCCTCGCGGCCGTCGGCGGCGTGCAGCAGCAGCACCGGATCGCGACCCCCGGCACGCGCGTACGTGTCCACCAGCGTGCGCACGCGACGCGCGAGATCGGGCACCGGCGGGTAGGCGTAGGTCATCGCACCGCTCGGACAGACGGTGCTGCACGCGCCGCAGCCGAGGCAGAGGTGCGGCTCGACGGCCACGTGATCGCCGTCGGCGCGGATGGCGCGCGTCGAGCACACGTCGATGCAGGCGCTGCAACCCTCGATGCGCGAACGCTCGTGCGCGCAGATCGACGCCTTGTACGCGAAGTAGCGCGGCTTCTCGAACTCGCCGGTCAGCGTCGCCACCTCGGCCAGCACGCTCGCCTGCGCGGCCGGATCGTCGCCAGGCGCGAAATAACCCTGTGGCGTGTCGAATCCGGCGAGCGCGGGCGATGCCTGCAGGTCGACCACTGCGTCGAAGTGCTCGACGCGCAGGCGGTCGGCGCGCGCGAAGTCGATGGCCCCGACGGCGCCGCATGCGGCGACGCATTCGCGGTGGTCGCGGCAACGGTCGAGGTCGACCTGGTAGTCGAACCCGATCGCGTGCTCCGGACAGGCCTTGATGCAGCCATTGCAGCGCGTGCAGGCGTCGAGGTCGATGGGATTTTGCTGCTGCCACTCGACGTCGAACGCGCCCAGCCATCCGCCGATCTTCGACAGCGCGCCGCTCTGCACCGGAAACGTCCGCACTGCTGGCAGCTCGACGCCGGGAGTCGGCGAAGTCGCCAGCACGCTGACGGCGACCTTGCCGTCGAGCGCGCGCGCCCAGCCGAGCGCCGCGCCGAGCGGCCCCGCGATCAGCACGCGGCCTTCCGAGCGGTAGCCGACGCTCGGTACCGGCGGCGGCTCCGGCAGCGCCGCCGCCGCGATCAGTGCAGCGATCTTGGGCGTCGCCGCGCGTGCGTCGGCCGACCATCCGGCCGTTTCGCGCACGTTGACGAAGCGGATCGTCTGCGCGTGGCCGCCGCGCCCGGCGACATCCTCGAAAAGCCGCGCTTCCTGCGTGCACGCGACCATCACGTCGCCTTGCGCACCGTCGGCGAATCCGGCGAGCTCTTTCTGGCACAGCATCGTGCGTACCGCCGGCGCCGCCGGCAGCGCGAGCGCGCTCGCCAGCGCTGCGGCGTCCAGCGGCTGGGTGCCGTTGCACGAGCACAGGAAAAGGGTCTTGTCGGCGACGCTCATCGCCGGTCCTCGTCCCGCGCCGTCGGTGCGTCCGGCTCGCCGGCAGCCGTTGCATGCCGCTCGGTGCGCGTTGCCACTGCGGGCGGCGTCACGCGCGACGGCACGCCAGGCCCCGCGCCCAATTTCGCGGAGTGCGCGAGCACTGCGGGTTGCGGGCTCGCGGCGGTGACCACTTTCGCGTTGGCCGTTTCGCGGTTCGTGGCATCGGCATCCGCTGCTGTCGCGTGCCCGACATGCCCATCACCCGGCAGGTCGGCATCACCGTCGGACGCGGCGACGTCGCCCGCGTGCGCGTCCAGCCCGGGCCCCTGCGGATGGAGCGTGGCGACACTGTGCGCGAGGCGCGCGAGCATCTCCGGCGGAATGGGATCGGGCTTGCTGTAGTCGTCGATATAAACATCGAGACCATCCATCACGTTGAAGCGCGGATCGCGCAGCAGCTTGCGCAGCGCGGCGCGCTTGACGTCGGCGTCGACACCGCCCTGCATGAACGCCGTGAAGTCCGAATCGAACGTCAGCGACTCGACGGGCGGCAGCGGAGCCGGCGTAACGCCGACGCCAGGCGCCGGCGCCTGCGCTTGACCCGGCGTCGCCGAGGCCGGCGCCGCCGACGCAACGCTCGCAGGCGGCACATCCGTTGGCGCTGCGGTAACGGGCACGTCATCCGCGCGTTCACCGCGCGCCGCCGCGCGCTTGCGCTCGGACCAGCGCGCCAAAGAAAAACGCGCGTTGCCGCCCGGTTTGTCGTGTTCGCCCATCACTTCTGCGACTTGTCGTCCTTGAAGAACGCGCCGGCGACGAACGGATCGCTGCGGCGGCGCTTGCCCTTTAGTTGCGGCACGTAGTTCGCGGCGACGTAGGCGTCTGCCCACGCCATGATCTCCACCGGCATCGGCACCGGATCGACCGTTTCGCCGCCGTCCATCGAGCGCGCAGCCTCGTTGTAACTCAGCGTGGCGTACACCGGGTGCACGGGCGGCGTGCGCGCTTCGTCGCGACGCCACATGACGAACACCTGCGGCGCGTCCTCGCGCAGGTTGAGATAGTAGCCCTCCGCCTCGCTATGATGCAGATCGAGCGCGAATCCCGCGAAGCGCCAGAGCGTCATGCCGGGATCGTCGCGAAAGCACACCGGATCGAGCGCGGTCACTTCGAGATCGTCGCGGGGGACGCCTGCCACCTCGACGCTCCACGGCGCCCACTGCTCGCTCGCCCAGCGGCTCGCGAGCGGCGTACGGCGCATCACGACATGGACCGGAAATCGTGGAATCGGCAGCGTGCTCTCCTGCGGCCGGCAACGGGTGCGGCATCGCACCTGCACCGTTCGTCGAATCCCACGGTAGCGCGCCGCGCAGCGTTTGGCAACCGCTGCGAACGCGCGGATTCACTCTGCTACCATTCACGGAACCGGGCTCGACGCCGGCAACTCCAATGAATGCGATGCGCAAGGTCATACAACTCGTCGACCCGCGCGACACCGAGCGCCACGCGCGCCTCGACGCCCTGCTGGGAGAAGACGGCGCCGCCGTCCCTCCGCTCGACATGCGTGGCCGGCCGCTGCACGACCTGCGCATCTCGGTCACCGACCGCTGCAATTTCCGCTGCGTGTATTGCATGCCGAAGGCGGTGTTCGACAGCGACTACAAGTTCCTCGCGCAGGACAAGCTGCTGACGTTCGAAGAGATCGAGCGCGTGGCGCGCGCGTTCGTCGCCGCGGGCGTCACCAAGATACGCCTGACAGGCGGCGAGCCCCTGCTGCGCCGCCGCCTCGAGCGGCTGGTGGAGATGCTGGCGAAGCTGCCGGTCGAGTTGACGCTGACCACCAACGGCGTGCTGCTCGCGCGCAAGGCGCGCGCGCTGCGCGACGCCGGTCTCACGCGCGTCACCGTCAGCCTCGACGCGCTCGACGATCCCACGTTCAAGGCGATGAACGACGTCGATTTCCCCGTGTCCGAAGTGCTCGCCGGCATCGATGCCGCGGCGGCTGCCGGCCTCGCGCCCATCAAGATCAACGCCGTGATCAAGCGCGGCCGCAACGAGCATGCGATCGTGCCGCTGGCGCGCCATTTCAAGGGCAGCGGCCACATCATGCGGTTCATCGAATACATGGACGTCGGCCATACCAATGGGTGGCGCATGGACGACGTGGTGCCAGCGCGAGACATCGTCGCCGCGATCGACCACGCGATGCCGATCGAGCCGGCGGCGCCCAATTACGTCGGCGAGGTCGCCGAGCGCTGGCGCTATCGCGATGGCAGCGGCGAAGTCGGCGTGATCGCGTCCGTCACGCAGGCGTTCTGCAGCGACTGCACGCGGGTGCGCCTGTCGACCGACGGCAAGGTCTACACATGCCTTTTCGCGCGCAGCGGCGACGACCTGCGGGCGCGGTTGCGCAGCGGCGCGTCCGACGACGAAATCGCGGCCGTGGTGCGCGCGATCTGGTCGTTGCGGTCCGACCGCTACTCCGAGCTCCGCAGCGCGGCGACGCGCACGCTCGACAAGGTCGAGATGAGCTACATCGGCGGATGAGCAGGCCCTGCCCCGAAGCGCGAATGAGCCCGCAGCGCGTGACGCGCAAGGCAATCAGGTGAACGCGCCCGACCTCCGCTACCGGCCGCTGCTGACGCAGAACGCGCGGCCGGCGACGTTCGACGTCGCGGCCGTCGACGAACATGGCGTGGCGCACCAGGTGCCGATCGCCGGCGAGCACCCGTTGACGATCTACGTCGACAAGCAGGAGCTGCTGACGCTGATGACGCTCGGCGCGGCGCCGGAGGCGCTGGCGATCGGCTACCTGCGCAACCAGCGGCTGGTGCACGACATCCGCGACATCGTCGCCGTGCAGGTCGACTGGGAGACCGATTCGGTGGCGGTGAAGACGCGCGCAGGGCTCGCCGACCTCGCCGAGAAGACGGCCAGACGCACCAAGACCTCGGGCTGCGGGCAGGGCACCGTGTTCGGCGACCTGATGGCGGAGATCGACGACGTGCGGCTGCCGCCGGGTGCGACGCTGACGCGCGCCGCCCTCTACGCGCTGCTCGATCGCGTGCGCGTGCACGAGACCATCTACAAGCAGGCCGGCGCCGTGCATGGCTGCGCGCTGGCGAGCAACGTCGGCGACGCCAGCGAGATCCTGATGTTCGTCGAGGACGTGGGTCGCCACAACGCGGTCGACGCGATCGCCGGGCAGATGTGGCTCGACGGCGTCGACGGCGGCGACAAGATCTTCTACACGACAGGCCGCCTCACGTCGGAGATGGTGATCAAGGCGGCGCAGATGGGCATCCCGTTCCTGGTCTCGCGCTCCGGCCTGACGCAGATGGGCTACGAGATCGCGCAGAAGGTCGGCATGACGATGATCGGCCGCGCCACCAACAAGCACTACCTGCTGTTCACCGGCGCCGAGCGATTTCGGGGATGAAGGAATGAGCGCCGAAGGGGCGCCCCGAGGCGCTCGCCCCCCAAAGGGGGGAGGCGCGCGCAGCGCGCATCGGGGGGAGTCTTGATCACGCGAGAGGCCATCACCGGGCTCGTGCTCGCGGGTGGCCAGGGTCGCCGCATGGGCGGCGTCGACAAGGGACTCGTCGAGTTCGACGGCCAGCCGATGGTCGCGCATGTGATCGCCCGGCTGGCGCCGCAGGTCGCGACGCTGGTGATCAACGCCAACCAGAATGCCGAGCGTTATGCGGCGTTCGGGCACCCGGTGGTCGCCGACGCCATCGGCGGCTTCGCGGGTCCGCTGGCGGGTCTGCATGCGGGACTCGCCGTGGCCAGGACTTCACACGTCGTCACCGTCCCCTGCGATTCGCCGTTCCTGCCCGACGACCTCGCCGCGCGGCTCGCCGCCGCGATGGCGGCCGTCGACGCGGAGCTCGCCGTCGCCCGCACCGGCGACCAGCCGCATCCGGTGTTCGCGCTGGTGGCGGTCGGCGTCCTGCCGCATCTCGCGCGCTTCCTCGAGGGCGGCGGACGCAAGATCGACGCGTGGTACGCGTCGCTGCGCGTCACCGAAGTCGCGTTCGACGACGAGGCCGCGGCGTTCCGCAACATCAACACGCGCGAAGAGCTCGCGGCCAACCTCGCACGGCCATGATCCGCCTCGGCGAGGTGGTCGCGGGCCGCGACAACAACGTGCGCGTGCTGCGGCACGTCGCCGCGCTGATGGTGATCGTGTTCCATTGCTACGCGCTCACCGCGGTCCCGGATGCCGACCCGCTGCACCGGCTGGTGCCGGATGCGACGCTCGGCACGCTCGGCGTGCAGATCTTCTTCGCGCTGTCGGGCTTCCTCGTCACGCAGAGCTTCCTCGCCCACCGCGGCCTCGGCGCGTTCGTCGCCGCGCGCGTCCTGCGCATCTATCCGGCACTGGTGGCGGCGACGCTCTTCACGATCGTGCTCACGGGTCTCACGTCGACGCGGCCGTTCGCCGACTACCTCGCCGACCCGCAAACGCGGCGTTACTTCTGGCAGACCGCTACCGGCTATATGGCGACGGGCCCGCTGCCCGGCGCGTTCGCGCACAATCCCTATCCTCACGCGGCGAATGGCTCGCTGTGGACGCTGCCCATCGAGCTGCGCCTCTATGCGGTGCTCGCGGTCGCCGGCGTGCTCGGCGTGCTGGCCAGTCGCCGGGTCGCCGCGCTGGTCGCCGCGGTGCTGGCCATCGTGCTGGTGCACGCGCCGTGGCCGCTGTCGCTGGTGTTCGACGTCGTGCCCAATCGCAGCCTGCTGCTGATTTTTCTCGGCGGCGCGCTGGCCTACGTGTGGCGCGACGCGGTGGTGCTGTCGCTCGTCGCCGCGGCGGCGGCGGCCGCGCTGTACCTCGCGCTGCCGCGCGGTTTCGTGCATTCCGCGGTGACCCTGCCGATCGTCGTGTACACGGTGCTGGTGGTCGCCTACCACCCGCGCCTGCGCATCGAGCGCCTCGCACGCGGTGCCGATTTCTCGTATGGCCTCTACGTGTACGCCTTCCCGATCCAGCAAACGATCCTCGCCACGTTCGTCGGCATCGGCGCTGGAACGCTGCTGCTAGTCACGCTGCCGCTCGTGGCGGCGATGGCGGCGTTGTCGTGGTTCGGCGTCGAGCGTCCCGCGCTCGCCTTAAAATCGCGCTTTCGCACCCCTGCCGGATCGCTGCCATGAACGAGACCTCCGCCTCCTCCGCCGCCATGGGCGCGCGCCTGCGCGAGCTCTCCTGCGCCGACGACTACGATCCCAACTCGATGCCGGTGGAACGTGCGCGCACGCTGATCCGCCAGTTCCTGACGCCGGTGACGGCGATCGAGCGCGTGCACATCCGCGCCGCGCTCGGGCGTACGCTGGCCGCGGACGTGATCTCGCCGATCGACGTGCCGGGCCACGACAATTCGGCGATGGACGGCTGGGCGGTGCGCTTCGCCGACCTCGCGTCCACGGGCGAGACCACGCTCGCGCGCATCGGTGAGTCGTTCGCCGGGCGCCCGTTCGAAGGCGAGGTGCAGGCAGGCGAGACGGCACGGATTTTCACCGGCGGCGTGATGCCGCGCGGCACCGACACCGTCGTCATGCAGGAGCGCGCCGCCGCCGACGGCGACCGCGTGCGCATCGCGCAGGGCGCCGTGCAGAAGCTCGGGCAGAACCGGCGCTTCGCCGGCGAGGATCTCAAGGCCGGCGGCGTGGTCTTCGCCAGGGGCCAGCCGCTCTACCCGGCCGAGATCGGCATGCTGGCGTCACTCGGCATCGGCGAGATCCCGGTGTTCCGGCGCCTGCGCGTCGCGTTCTTCTCCACCGGCGACGAGCTGGTGTCGATCGGCACACCGCTCGCGGCAGGCCAGATCTACGACAGCAACCGCTACACGCTCCACGGCATGCTCGCGCGAATGGGCCTCGACACCCTCGACATGGGCGTGGTGCCGGACGTGCCGGAAGCACTGGAGCGCGCGTTCGCCACGGCCGCCGCCAGTGCCGACGTCGTCATCACGTCGGGAGGCGTGTCGGTCGGCGAGGCGGATTACGTCAAGACCCTGCTCGACAAGCTCGGCGAGGTGGTGTTCTGGAAGATCGCAATGAAGCCGGGCCGCCCGCTGGCCTACGGCCGGATCGGCAACGCGCACTTCTTCGGATTGCCCGGCAACCCGGTGAGCGTGATGGTGACGTTCTACGAATTCGTGCGCGACGCGCTGCTGCACCTCGCGGGCCGGCGCGAGACGCCGCCGCTGCCCCTGATGAAGGCGATGCTGACGGCGCCGATCCGCAAGATGCCGGGCCGCACCGAGTTCCAGCGCGCGATCCTCGGCAGCGACGACGCCGGCAACGCAGTCGTGCGCGTCACCGGCGACCAGGGATCGGGCATCCTGTCGTCGATGTCGCGTGCCAACTGCTTCGTCGTGCTGGGGGCCGAAGTCGGCAACGTCGACGCCGGCAGCGTCGTCGACGTGCAGCTGCTGGAAGGGCTGATCTAGCCGCGCCTTAGAAGTAGTGGTAGCGGTCGATCTCCCGCATCCGCCGCTCGAGGTCCGGCAAGTCGATCGCCTGCGCGAGGTAGCGTTCGCGCGCGACGGTGCGCTGGTCGGCGAACCAGTCGTCGAGGCGTGTCAGCCACGAGCGGCGCGGTTTGGTCGGCTTGCGCGCGTGGGCATGCGGTGAGGCGGCAAGCGCGTCGGTCAGGAGCGCGTAATAGGCGCTCCAGCCGTCGATGGGGGCGATGGTTCTCATGATCGTGTCCTGGCTCTTGTTGCGGGGTCGCAGCGTTTTGCTGCACTGCACGGTGACAATCTAGAGGCGACGGGGCACGAAATCCAATCGTGGTTTCGAATCAAGGGCATAACCCTCGCGAATCCGGATATTGCATTGCGGCAGACGCGGCTAACTGATATCTTTCATAGACTTATGGAGCTGTACCAATTGCGCGGCTTTGTCGCCGTCGCCGAGTCGGGGCACCTGACGCGTGCGGCCGACAAGCTGCACGTCAGCCAGCCTGCCCTGTCCGCCCAGGTGAAGGCGGTCGAGGACGAGCTCGGCGTGACGCTGTTCGAGCGCACGCCGTCGGGCATGGCGCTGTCGGTGGCCGGACGCCAGCTGCTGCCCCACGCCCAGGCGGTGCTGGCGGCCGCCCAGGCGCTGCGCAACGCGGCGCATGCGATCGAGGGCGAGCTCGCCGGCCACGCGCGTGTCGGCACCGTCGCCGATCCCAAGTTCGTGCGCCTGCCGCAGTTCCTGGCGCGCGCCGTCGAGCGCCATCCCCTGCTGGAGATCATGCTGCAGCACGAGGTGTCGGGCGAGGCGTTCGACAAGGTGCGCGACGACGCACTCGACGCGAGCTTCTACTACGGCGATCGCACCCACCCGCACGTCGCCAGCGTGCATCTCACCGATTTCGCCTACCGGATCGTCGCGCCCGTCGTCTGGCGCGAGCGCGTCGAGGGCGCGAGCTTCCAGGACATCGCCCGGCTGCCGTGGATCATGACCCCGGAAATCAGCACGCACCGCGCGCTCACGCGGCGGCTGTTCGACGAAAACGGCATCGAGCCTGCGACGCGCATCGAGGCCGACCACGAGGCGGTGATCAGCTCGCTGGTGGTGGCCGGCCTCGGCGTGTCGCTGATGCGCGAGGACATCGCGCGGGCACAAGCGAAAGCCGGCGAGATCGTGCTGTGGGACGGTCCGCGGCTGCTGACGTCGCTGCAGTTCCTGTATGCGCGCGAGCGCGAAGCGGAACCGGTGATCGCCGCGCTGATCGAAGTCGTGCGCGACGTCTGGCCGGCCAACGTGCCGGCGCTGGTACCGGGTTGAACTCCCGCGCCGGGGCCACGCTCGAAGCACTGTAAGGTATGCGCGCTCGCCCGCGTCCAATCGGAATCATCGTCCGTCCCGGAGACAAGCCATGCTGACCCGCCGCCAAGCCCTCTGCACGCTCGTCGCGATGCCCGCCCTCGCGCGCACGGCCGCGGCGCGCGCGGAATACGCCGCCGGCACGAGCAAGCAAGGAGTCGAGATGCTGCAAATGCAATGGCGCAAGTACCTCGCGAAGAATGCCGACGTCGCCGCCGACGCCACGCCGCTCAAGCTCGCCGACGATGAATGGCAGAAGCGTCTCGCGCCGGATGCCTATCGCGTGCTGCGCCACCAGGGCACGGAACTCCCGGGTTCGAGCCCGCTGCTGCGCGAGAAGCGCGATGGCGTGTTCGTCTGCGCGGGCTGCGCGCTCCCGGCCTACACGTCGGCGATGAAATTCGACAGCGGCACGGGCTGGCCGAGCTTCGTCGCCTCGGTTCCCGGGTCGCTCGACATGGGACGCGGCAGCAAGTCGGTGTTCGTCGGCCTCGAAGTCCACTGCGCCAAATGCGGCGGCCACCATGGCCACATCTTCGACGACGGCCCGCAGCCGCTCGGCGACCGCTGGTGCATCAACGGCGTCGCGCTGCGCTTCATCCCGCTCGCCTGAAGCGTCCGCGCCCGTCACGGCGCGGACACTCGCCCTGCCGCTTGCCCGGCGGCGCAACAATTCGTCACAGAGCGCGCGCTCGCGCCGGCCGACGAATGCCGCGACTCGCTTATACTTCGCGGCTATTGCCGTGAATCAATTCATTTCCGCCTGATCACCCCCATGACGAGTCGAGGCGCCGCCGGCGTCCGCGGACGCCGCTTGCCCGCCGCGCGCACCCTCTGCCTCCTGTCGCTCGCGCTGGCGGTCGGCGGTTGCGGCAAGAGTGCGAGCCAGGACCCGCCCGCCCCGGCCGCGGCGACGCTCGCGGTGAAGGTCGTGGCCGTGGTGCCGACGAGCGTGCCGGTGGCCTTCGACGTGGTCGGCCAGACCGAGGGCGCCAAGGAAGTCGAAGTCCGCGCGCGCGTCCCCGGCATCCTGCAAAAGCAGCTCTATCGCGAGGGCGACACGGTGCGCGCCGGCGCGCCGATGTTCGAGATCGATCGCGCGCCCTACGAGGTCGCGCTGGACCAGGCGAACGCGGCGCTGGCACAGGAGCGCGCCAAGCTCTCGCAGGCGACGCGCGACGAAGTTCGCTTCCGCGATCTCGTCGCCGACAAGGCGGTAAGCCAGAAGGACTACGACGACGCGCTGTCGCAGAAGGACCTGGGCGCGGCGGCGGTGCAGCTGGCCGAGGCGAAGGTGCGCGAGGCCAGGCTCAACCTGTCGTACACGCTGGTCGCCGCTCCCGTCGCCGGCATTTCCGGGCGCGCGCAGCGTTCGGTGGGCAGCCTCGTCACCACCGATGCGAGCGGCAGCCTGCTGACCACGATCAACCAGCTCAACCCGATCTGGGTGCGCTTCAGCCTCGCCGAATCCGACCTCGCGACGGTGCCCGGCGGCAAGCTCTCGCGCGGTACCGCCATCGTCGCGCTCACGCTCGCCGACGGCACGTCCTACCCGATCCAAGGGCGGCTCAACTTCGCCGCGAGCGAGATCGACACGCGTCTCGGCACGCAGCAGTTGCGCGCCGAGTTCGACAATCCGCACGAGGACCTCGTCCCCGGCCAGTTCGTGCGCGTACACATCACGGCGGGGCGCCGCGACAACGTGTTCCTCGTGCCACAGGCGGCGGTGATGCAGACCGAGAAGGGCTACTTCGTGTTCGTCGTCGGCAGCGACGGCAAGGCGACGGAGCGGCCGGTGGAGACCGGCGCGTGGATCGGCAGCGACTGGACGATCCGCAAGGGGCTCGCCGCCGGCGACCGCGTGATCGTCGACAACCTGCTACGTCTCAAGCCCGGCCTCGCGGTGGCGCCGACGCTGGTCTCCGACGCCGCGGCGACGCCCTCGCCCGTACCGGCGGCCGGCACGGTGTCCAGGCCGGCTGCCGGCGCGGCGAAGCACTGACGCACCCCCCGCGTCGCCCGCCACCGATGCTGTCGCAATTCTTCATCGATCGCCCGATCTTCTCGGGCGTCATCGCGATCGTCATCACGCTGGCAGGACTCATCGCGTCGCAATCGCTGCCGATCGCTCAATATCCGGAGGTCGCGCCACCCACGGTGACAATCACCGCCACCTACACCGGCGCCAGCGCGGAGACGCTGGCCAAGACGGTCGCCGCGCCGATCGAGGAGCAGCTCTCGGGCGTCGAGAACCTCGTCTACTTCAGCTCGAGCTCGGCGTCGAATGGCACGCTGACGATCACCTGCACGTTCGCGGTCGGCGCCGATGGCGACAAGGCGACGATCGACGTCAACAACCGCGTGCAGATCGCGCAGCCGCGGCTGCCCGACGACGTGCGGCGATCCGGCGTCATCGTGCAGCGGCGGTCAACGGACATCCTGATGTTCGTCGCGCTGACATCCGCCGATCCGCGCTACGACACGCTCTACCTCAGCAACTTCGCCACCGCCAACATCCTCGACGACCTGAAGCGCGTCCCGGGCGTGGCGGACGCGCAGGTGATCGGCGCGCGCGACTACTCGATGCGCATCTGGCTGCGTCCGGACAAGATGGCGCAGCTCGGCGTCACCGCGAGCGACGTCGCCGCCGCGGTCGCCGCGCAGAACAACCAGTACGCAGCCGGCAAGATCGGCCAGGAGCCGGCGCCCGCCGGCCAATCGATGATCTACACGGTCACCGCGCGCGGGCGGCTGCTCGAGCCCGACGACTTCGGCAACATCGTGCTGCGCGCGAACGGTCCCAACGGCGTGCTGCGCATCCGCGACATCGCGCGCGTCGAACTCGGCGCGATCAACTACGACGCGGCGACCACGCTCGACGGCCAGCCGACGGTGGGTGTCGCGATCTACCTGCAGTCCGGCGCCAACGCCCTCGCCGTCGCCGCCGCGGTGCGGGCACAGATGGCCGACATCAAGGCGCGCTTTCCGGAAGGCGTCAACTACCTGATCCCGTTCGACACCACGCGGTTCGTGCAGGAGTCGATCCACGAGGTGGTGAAGACGCTGCTCGAAGCGGCGGCGCTGGTGATCCTCGTCGTGTTCCTGTTCCTGCAGAGCTGGCGCCCGACGCTGATCCCGATCATCGCCGTGCCCGTGTCGCTGATCGGCGCCTTCGCGGGCCTCTACGCGTTCCACTTCACGATCAACACGCTGACGCTGTTCGCGATCGTCCTCGCCACCGGCATCGTCGTCGACGACGCCATCGTGGTGCTGGAGAACGTCGAGCGGCTGATGAGCGAGCGCAAGCTCACGCCGCGCGCCGCCGCGATCGAGTCGATGCGCGAGGTAACCGGCGCGATCATCGCCATCGAGCTCGTGCTGTGCGCGGTGTTCATTCCCGTGGCGTTCCTGGGCGGCCTCGCCGGCAAGCTCTACCAGCAGTTCGCGGTGACCGTGGCGACGACGGTAGTGATCTCGGGCGTGGTCGCGTTGACGCTCACGCCGGCGCTGTGCGCGCTGATCCTCAAGCCGGCGCATGAGGAAGCCGCGCTGTTCCGCCCGTTCAACCGCGGCTTTGCGTGGCTCACGCGCACCTATATCGGCGGCGTGAACGCGGCGCTGCGGCGCTCGATCGCGTCGCTCCTCATCTTCGCGATCATCATCGGCGCGGGGGTCGTGCTGTTCAAGAAGGTGCCGGGAGCGTTCGTGCCGTCCGAGGACCAGGGCTATTTCATCGCGTCGATCACGCTGCCCGACGGCGCCACGCTGCCGCGCACTTCGGTCGCGAGCGGCAAATTGCGCGGGATCATCGCCGCCGATGCGGGCGTGGAGCACGCGTTCGTGCTGAACGGCGTGGACTTCATCGGTGGCGGCAACAAGACCAACGCGGCGACCGTGTTCGTGACGCTGAAGCCCTGGGACGAGCGCAGCGCGTCGGCGGACGACATCATCCAGTACGTGCGCACCAGGGCGCCGACGATCACCGAAGGCAACGTGCTCGCGTTCAGTCCGGTGCCGATCCGAGGCATCGGCACCACCGGCGGATTCGAGCTCTACGTGCAGGATCGCACCGGCGGCGACGCGCAGAAGCTCAACGTCGTCGTCCAGCAATTCGTCACGGCGCTGCGCCAGCGCGGCGACCTCACCGGTGTCAACACGTTCTTCCGGCCCACGGTGCCGCAGCTCCTGGTCGACGTCGATCGCGAGAAGGCGATGGCGCTGGGCGTGCCGATCAACGATCTGTTCGCCGCGCTGCAGAGCACGATGGGCGCGCTCTACGTCAACGACTTCAATCGCCTCGGGCGCACGTTCCGCGTGCAGCTGCAGGCCGAAGGCGCGTTCCGCGCGCGTCCCGAGGATCTCGGCAATGTCTACGTGCGTTCGACGACGACCGGCGAGATGATCTCGGCCAAGAGCATGCTCGAGATCCGTCACGTGGTCGGCCCCGAGCAGCTCGAGCGCTACAACGGCTTTCTCGCGGCCAAGGTGATCGGCAGCAATCCGCCGGGCGTCAGCACGGGCCAGGCGATCACCGCCGTCGAATCAGTGGCCGCGGCGTCACTGCCGCCGGGCTACACGATGGAATGGACCGGCCAGGCGTACCAGGAGAAGCGCATCGGCTCGGCGGCCGTCGTCGCGTTCGTGTTCGCGATCATCATGGTGTTCCTGATCCTGTCCGCCAACTACGAACGCTGGTCGCTGCCGATGGCGGTCTTGCTCGCGGTGCCGTTCGCGCTATTCGGCGCGCTGTGCGCGGTGGTGCTGCGCGGCATGAACGACGACGTCTATTTCCAGATCGGCCTGGTCGTGCTGATCGGCCTCGCGGCGAAGAACGCGATCCTGATCGTCGAATTCGCCGCGCAGAAGCAGGCCGAGGGGATGCCGAAGCTCGCCGCTGCCGTGGAGGCGGCCCGGCTTCGCTTCCGCCCGATCGTCATGACCTCGGTCGCCTTCGTGCTCGGCGTGCTGCCGCTGGTGCTCGCGACCGGCGCCGGCGCCGCGGCGCGCCGCTCGATGGGAACCGGCGTATTCGGCGGCATGCTGGCGGCCACGTTCATCGCCACGATCTTCATTCCGCTCTTCTACGTGCTGCTGCGCCGGCGTGAGTCCGCGCCTTCACCGCAGTCGCCGTCCGCGCTCGCCGAGGAGCCCGTGTGACTGTCGCGCGCGCGATGATCGCGACGCTCCGGCGCACTGCAGTCGCGCTCACGCTGGCCTGTGCCGGTTGCATGGTCGGCCCCGACTACCAGCGGCCGGCGATCGGGCTGCCGAAGTCGTATCCGGACGCGCCGCCCGCAGACACCGCGCGGCCGTCGACCGCCGCCGCGGCCGCCGCCACCCCGCCACCCGTAACCACGGCGTCGCCCAACGCTGCGGGACCCACGGTCCCCGCGCAGTGGTGGACGCTGTACCGCGACCCCGAGCTCGACGGCCTTGTCGCGGCGGCGCTGGGAGCCAATACCGACCTGCGCATCGCCACCGCGCGCGTCGACGAGGCGGAAGCCATCGCGCGCCAGGTCAATGCCGCGATATTTCCCGAGATCGATCTTGGCGCCGCGGGCTCGCGCTCGCGCTCCAATCCCGCGCTGCTGACGCAGGGCTCGCAACCCATCGCCAACAACTTTCGCGTCGCGCTGTCCACCTCGTTCGAGATCGACTTCTGGGGGCGCCTGCGGCGCGCCGCCGAGGCGGCACGCGCCCAGGCGCTGGGCTCGCACTATGCGCGCGACGTCGTCGCATTGACGCTTGCCGGCGACGTCGCGCAAACCTACTTCGCGCTGCGCTCGCTCGACGCGCAGATCATCGCCACCCGCGAAACGCTGCAGTCGCGCGAGCAATCCGCGGCGTTGGTCAACCGCCGCGCGCGCGGTGGCGTCGCCTCCGATCTCGACGTTGCGCAAGCCGAGGGCCTGCGCGCGCAGGCGGCGGCGCAGCTCAAGCTGCTGGTGCGCCAGCGCGCGGCGGCGTTGCACATGCTCGGCACGCTCACCGGGCATCTCGACATCGCCATCGCCGAGTCCGGCATCGACGCGATCCCCCTGCCGCCGCAGCCGCCGCCCGGATTGCCGTCGGCGCTGATCGAGCAGCGCCCGGACGTGCGCAAGGCCGAGCAGGACCTGGTGTCGGCCAATGCCCAGATCGGCGTCGCCAAGGCGGCGCTCCTGCCGACGATCGACCTGACCGGCGATCTCGGCGCGCAGAGCGCGAGCCTCGCCAACCTGCTGCAATACGGGTCGCGCATCTGGTCGATCGGCTTCGGCCTCGCGCAGCCGATCTTCGACGCCGGGCGCCGCCAGGCCGCGGTCGAGGGCCAAGAGGCCTTCGAGCGCGAGACGCTCGCCGCGTACCAGAAATCGCTCGAGACTGCGTTCCGCGAAGTCGCCGACGCGCTCGTCGACGTGCAGCAGACGACCGCCGCCGCCACCGATTACGATGCCAACCTCGTCGCCGCGCGCAATGCGCTGCGGCTCGCCACGCGCCGCTACGAGGCCGGCCTCGCGCAGTTCCTCGACGTGCTCGATGCGCAGCGCACGGTGAATACCGCGGAGCTCGCGCGCATCCTCAATCGCCAGGCGCAGCTCGCGGCGAGCGTCGACCTGATGAAGGCGCTGGGCGGGGGCTGGACACCCGGTGAAGGCGTGGCCACGCGGTAGCGCCGGATGACGGGCGCCGTCCCTGGCACGCCGCCATGCGGGAGCGTCGTTGCTTGCGCGCAGGCGTTGCGCCGGAGCCGCGTCCTGCCCTAGAGTCGCGACTTCGGCGCCGCAAGCGGCACGCGCCAACGCACGCCGCGACTCGCGCAGCGCACCCGTGAAAGGCCTCTCCCGCATGCCTCACTCTTATCGGATCCTGAGCCTCGGCGCGTCGTACGGATCGCTGCTCGCAATCAAGTTCGTCGCCGCCGGACACGAGGTGACGCTCGCCTGCCTGCCCGCCGAGGCCGAGGCCTTCAATCGCGACGGCGCGCGCGTGCGGATGCCGGTCAAGGGCCGCGAGGGACTGGTGGACATCGATTCGCGCCGGCTGCCGGGGAAGCTTGCCGCCGCCGCGCCCGATCGCATCGACGCCGCCGGCTACGACCTCGTCGTGCTGGCGATGCAGGAACCGCAATACCGCGCTGCCGGCGTGCGCGAGCTGCTGGCCGCGGTGGCGCGCGCCGGCACCCCCTGCATGTCGATCATGAACATGCCGCCGCTGCCGTACCTCGCGCGCATTCCCGGCATCGCGCTCGACGCGTTGCGCCCCTGCTTCACGGACGCCACGGTGTGGGATGGCTGCGATCCCGCGTCGATGACGCTGTGCAGTCCGGACCCGCAGGCGTTCCGCCCGCCCGACCAGCCGGTGAACGTGCTGCAGGTGCGGCTGCCCACCAACTTCAAGGCGGCGCGCTTCGAGGGCGACGCACCGACGCGCATGCTGCAGGACCTCGCCGCCGGCATCGAGGCCGCGCGTTTCGACGTCGACGGTGCGAAGATCGAGCTGCCGGTGAAGCTCAAGGTGCACGATTCCGTGTTCGTGCCGCTGGCCAAGTGGAGCATGCTGCTCGCCGGCAACTACCGCTGCGTCGGCAAGGACGGCATGCGGTCGATCCGCGACGCCGTGCACGGCGACCTGATCGCGTCGCGCACGGTATACGAATGGGTGATGCGCCTGTGCGAGTCGCTCGGCGCGGCGCGCAGCGACCTGGTCCCCTTCGACAAGTACGCGAATGCCGCACTGTCCCTCGAGAGCCCGTCGTCGGCGGCGCGCGCGCTCGCCAACGGCGCGCGCGACATCGAGCGCGTCGACCGCCTGGTGCAGGCGCTGGGCGCGCAGCAGGGAATGCACGCAGCGGAAGTCGACGCGATCGTGACCGCGGTCGACGGCTGGCTGGCGAAGAACCGCGCCAAGGCCTGAAGCCGGTGCCGCCGCGCGTGGCGACGGCGCCGCGCGATGTCGCCCGCTAGCGCCGGCTCGCCGACAGCACGCCCGACACGTCGCGCACCAGCGCCAGCGCGCGCTTGAGCGCCGCGACGCTGCCGACCTCCACGGTGAACGCCATCCGCGACTGCAGGTTGCGCGTCAGCGTGCGCGCGGCGGTGACGTTGATCTTCTCGCGCGAGAACACTTCGGAGATGTCGCGCAGCAGGCCCTGGCGATCCATCGCCTCGATGACGACGTCCACCGGAAACACGTCGTCGCGGGCGATGCCCCAGTCGGCGTCGATCAGGCGCTCGGCCTCGCGCTCGCGGATGCGCGCGACGTTGGCGCACGCCGCACGGTGGATCGTCACGCCCTTGCCGCGCGTGATGAAGCCCACGATCGGGTCCGGCGGCGCCGGCTTGCAGCAGCGCGCGAGCCCGGTCATCAGGCGGTCGACGCCGACGACGAGGATGCCGCCGGCGGAGGCGCCGGCGCGGCTCTTGCGCGTGGCGACGGCGTCGTCGGCCACGGGTGCCGTCGCGGCCTGCGGCTGGGCGACGGCATGGATCGCCATCTGCACCTGGCGCGAATTGATGTCGTCGCGGGCGAACGCGGCGAAGAACTCGTCCGTTTTGGCGAATCCCGCCTTGGCCGCGACTGCGTCGAGCTTGACGAGGCTCTGGCCGAGCCGCGCCAGCTCGCGCTCGACCAGCGCGCGTCCCTGCGCCACCGTGGCTTCGTGCTGCTGCGCCTTGAACCACTGCCTGACCTTGGCGCGCGCACGGTGGCTCGTGACGTAGCCGAGCTCGGGATTGAGCCAGTCGCGCGACGGGCCACCCTCCTTGGCGGCGACGATCGCGACCTGCTGGCCATTGCCGAGCTTGTAATCGAGCGGCACCATCTGGCCGTCGACGCGCGCGCCGCGGCAGCGGTGTCCGAGGTCGGTGTGCACGGCGTATGCGAAATCCACCGGCGTCGCGCCCTGCGGCAGGTCGATCACCCGGCCCTGCGGCGTCAGCACGTAGATCGATTCGGTGAACAGGCTGCTGCGGAACGCCGACACCAGGTCGCCGCTCGCCGCTACCGTGTCGCGCCAGTCGAGAATCTGCCGCAGCCAGCCGATCTTGGCGTCGAATCCGGGGTCGCTGCGTGCCGCCGGCGACCCTTCCTTGTAGCGCCAGTGCGCGGCGACGCCGTATTCCGAATGCTGGTGCATGTCGCGCGTGCGGATCTGCACCTCGAGCGCGCGGCCGTCGGGGCCGGTGACCGCCGTGTGCAGCGAACGGTAGTCGTTGGCCTTCGGCTTGGCGATGTAGTCGTCGAACTCGTCGGGCAGCGGAGCCCACAGGTGATGCACGACGCCGAGCGCCGCGTAGCAGTCGCGCACCTCGTCGACCAGCACGCGCACCGCGCGGATGTCGTACAGCGACTCGATTCCTGCCTGCTTGCGCTGCATCTTGCGCCAGATGCTCTGGATGTGCTTCGGCCGGCCGCTGACGTCGGCGCGGATGCCGGCCGCATCGAGCTCGCGGCGCAGCAACGCCACCACGTTGTCGATGTAGCGCTCGCGGTCGACGCGCCGCTCGTCGAGCAGGCCCGCGATGCGCCGGTAGGCGGCGGGCTCGAGCGCGCGCAGCGACAGGTCCTCGAGCTCCCACTTCAGCTGCCAGACGCCGAGGCGGTTGGCGAGCGGCGCGAACAGGTCGACGATGTCCTGCGCCGCGCGCCGGCGCGCGGCCTCGTCGCCGGTCATCAGGAAGCGCATCGCCTGCGTGCGCTCGGCCAGCTTGATCAGCACGACGCGGATGTCCTCGACCATCGCCAGCAGCATCTTGCGCAGCTTCTCGGCCTGCGCCTCGCGCTCGGCGCCCGCGGCGTGCGCCGGCGCGGCGCGGATGTCGTCCATGCGCGCGACGCCGGCGACGAGCGCGGCGACCTCGGCGCCGAATCGCGTGGCGAGCGCATCGGCGCCCGCGAGGCGCGCCTGCGCGAGCGGCAGCAGCAGCGCCGCATGCAGCGTGGCCGGGTCGAGCTTGAGCGCGGCGAGGATGGCGGCGCTGCCGATGCCGCGCGTGGCGAGCGGCTCGCCGTCGCCGCCGCGCGCGTCGCCGGCGGTGTCACGCAGGAAGGACTCGGTGGCGCCGAGCGCCTCGATGTCGGCTGCCTCGTACGCGCCGCGCAGCAGGTCGCGCCAGTTGCCGGAAGACACAGGCGCCGTCGTTGCCGATGCTGCGTGCACGAGCGCGACCATGCGCGAATTATACGCGGGGCACCGGCGCGCGCCGGTGCGCGAAGTTCTGTGCTCAGACCGCGAATGCAGGTACGTTCAGCGCCGCTCGACCGCTGGCCCCGCGATGGATGCGTGCGAAGGCGGCCCGGCGGCGAAACGCGCCTTGAAATCCGCGTACGCTGACGCGATTCCCGTCGCGAGGTCGATCGCGGGCCGCCACCCGAGCGCACGCATGCGCGTGCTGTCGACGATCTTGCGGGGTGAACCGTCGGGCTGGCTTGCGTCGAATGCGATATCGCCAGTGAACCCGACCACCTGCGCGAGCAGCGCCGCCAGATCGCGGATCGTCAGCTCCTCGCCGCTGCCGACGTTGACCAGCGGACAGGTATCGGGTGCCACCAGCGGCGCATACAGCGCGTCGGGCAGCGTCGCCAGCATCACCAGCGCACGCGCGAGATCGTCCGCATGCAGGAATTCGCGCCGCGCACGACCTGTGCCCCAGACGTCCAGGCGACGGCTCCCGCTGGCATGCGCCTCGTGCGCCTTGCGCAGCAGCGCCGGCAGCACATGACCGGTCGCCAGGTCATAGTTGTCGCCGATCCCGTAGAGGTTGGTGGGCATGGCCGACAGCCATCGGTGCCCGTACTGGCGGTTGTAAGCCCAGCACATCTCCACGCCCGCGATCTTGGCGACCGCATACGCGCGGTTGGTCGGCTCGAGCGGTCCGCTGAGCAATGCGCTCTCCGCCAGCGGCTGGGGCGCATCGCGCGGATAGATGCAGGAGCTGCCGAGGAACAGCACCCGCTCGACCCCCGCCTCGTGAGCGGCACGGAAGAGATTGACCTGCAGCGCCAGGTTGCCCATCAGAAAGTCGACGGGCATCGCGCTGTTCGCCGCGATGCCACCCACCTTGGAGGCCGCGACGAACATGACTTGCGGGCGCTCGCGCATCAGCAGCGCGCGCGTCGGCTCGAACTGCGCAAGGTCGAGCTCCTGATGCGTGCGCACGATCAGGCGATCGAAGCCCTGTCGCGTGAGCTCGCGACAGAGGGCGCTGCCCGCAAGTCCGCGATGCCCCGCGACGTAGATCGGCGTCGATTTGTCCATGCCGTGTGTCAACCGCCAAAAAGCGCCGTCGCGCCGACAGGCCGGCCGCAGGCCCGGCGCGCAGCGTCAGCGTGCGCGTCCAAGGCTGTTGCGGATCAATGCCGCGATGTTGCGCATCATCGGCCGGCTGACCGTGCCATTCCAGCGCACCGCGGCAAACAGCGCGCCGAGGACCATGAGCCCGCCATAGGTGCGGCGCCGCCGATGGCGTTGCGTGATGCGGCCGGCGACGGCATGGCCGTAGTTGAACAGCCAGCAGTCGGGCGTGACGCCGAGCTGGTTACGCAACATCGTATTGATCTCCGCATGCATGCGAACCCGCGAGCGCATCGTCTTGTTGGCGGCGTACATCCGCGACGCCGCGAGCTTCGCCGGGATCTCGCGCACCACCAGCCCCGCGCGCGCCATGCGCAACCAGTACTCGTAGTCCATGCAGAAATCGAGGTCGGCATTGAGAAGGCCCACACGCTCGATCGCGCGCCGGCGCAGGAACAACGCCGGCTGGCAGATGTAGCAGGTCGCCACGAGGCGCGCAGGATTCCAGGCTTCGCTGGGAAAGCGCTCGTAGGCCACGCCGTCGACGTCGACGTGGTCGGCCTGCCCGTACACGGCGTCCAGCGTCGAATCCGCGGCGAACGCCGCACGCACGGCGTCGAACGCGCCGGCATAGTAGAAGTCGTCGGAATTGAGCCAGCCGACGATGTCGCCGTCGGCGGCACGAAAGCCCTGGTTGACCGCATCCGACTGCCCCCCGTCGCGTCGCGAGACCCACCGCACCGTGGCGCCCCGGCGCCGCAGGATATCGACCGATCCGTCCGTGCTGCCGCCGTCGAACACCACGTGCTCGAAGTCGCCTCCGCTTTGCGTGCTGACGCTCTGCAGGCATGCCTCGAGAAAGGGCGCCTGGTTGAGCGACGGCGTGACGACGCTGATGCGCATCCGGCCAATCTACACCGCGCCACCGCGCAGCGCCGATCAGCGCCGTCTCGTCACAACCGCTGGCCGGCGATCTTCGCGATCGTTTCGGCGAGCGCCTGCGCATGCATCTGCGCCAGCGCGGCGTCGCGCGCCTCGACCATCACCCGCAGCACCGGCTCCGTGCCGGACGGCCGCAGCAGCACGCGCCCCGCGGTGCCCAGCGCCGCGATCGCCGCGCGCTCGGCACGCGCGACCTCGGCATCGTCCTTCCAGACCACGCCGCGGCGCACCGGAACGTTGATCAGGTGCTGCGGGAACAACGTCAGCGGCGCGGTGGCTTCCGCCAGCGTGGTCTGCTGCTCGATCAGCGCGCGCAGCACGCCGAGGGCGGCGATGATCGCGTCGCCGGTGGTGTGCTTGTCGAGGCAGATGATGTGGCCGGAGTTCTCGCCGCCGAGGCGCCACGTCTTTTCCAGCATGCGCTCGAGCACATAGCGGTCGCCCACGCGCGCGCGCTCGAGGGCGATGCCGGAGCGCGACAGTGCCTGCTCGAAACCGAGATTGCTCATCTGCGTGCCGACCACGCCGCCGGCGAGCACGCCGCGATGCTGGTAGTCGCGCGCGATGACGTAGAGCAGTTCGTCGCCGTCGAACATCCGGCCATGGCTGTCGACCATCACCAGCCGGTCGCCGTCGCCGTCGAGCGCGATGCCGAGATCGGCATGATGCGCGAGAACCTCGCCCACGAGGTGCGCCGGCGCCGTCGCGCCGACTTCGGCGTTGATGTTGATGCCGTCGGGCTCGACACCGACGGCAATCACCTCGGCGCCGAGCTCGCGGAACACGGTCGGCGCAACGTGGTAGGCGGCGCCGTGCGCGCAATCGACGACGATGGTGAAACCCTTGAGGTCGAGCTCGTTGGGGAACGTGCTCTTGCAGAACTCGATGTAGCGTCCCGCCGCGTCGTCGACGCGGCGCGCCTTGCCGAGCGCCACCGACGTCACGCAGGCGATCGGCGCTTCCATCGCGCGCTCGATCGCGGCTTCGGTGGCGTCGGCGAGCTTGGCGCCGTTGCCGGCGAAGAACTTGATGCCGTTGTCGTCGAACGGATTGTGCGACGCGCTGATGACGATGCCCGCCGACAGCCGCAGCGCGCGCGTCAGGTGGGCGATGCCTGGCGTCGGCAGCGGGCCGCAAAGGTAGACGTCGACGCCCGCCGCCGACAGGCCGGCCTCGAGCGCGGCTTCCAGCAGGTAGCCGGAGATCCGCGTGTCCTTGCCGATCAGCACGCCCGGGCGGTCGCCCCGCGCGTGACCATCCGCCGCCGCCAGCACCTTGCCCGCGGCGAAGCCGAGCTTCATCACTAGCTCGGGGGTGATCGGCGATTCGCCCACGCGTCCGCGCACGCCGTCGGTGCCGAAATAACGTCGATCCGCCATCAAGTCATCCTTCGTTGGCCGCCTGCCATACGCGAATCGCGTCCACCGTTGCGCGCACGTCGTGCACCCGCACGATCGACGCGCCCTTGGCAATCGCCGCCAGCGCGGCGGCGATGCTCGCCGCGAGGCGCTCGCCGACGTCGCGGCCGGTGACCGCGCCCAGCATCGACTTGCGCGACAACCCGGCGAGCACCGGATAGCCGAGCATCGCGATCTCGCGCAGGCCGCGCAATAGCGACAGATTATGCGCCAGCGTCTTGCCGAAGCCGAAGCCGGGATCGACGACGATGCGCTCGCGCGCGATGCCCGCGGCCAGCGCGGCGTCGACGCGCGCACGCAGGAACGCGCGCACCTCGCCGACGACGTCGGCGTACGCCGGTGCGGCCTGCATCGTGCGCGGCTCGCCCTGCATGTGCATCAGGCACACGGCGACGCCGGAGCGGGCGACCGCGGCCAGCGCACCTTCGGCGGCCAGCGCACGCACGTCGTTGACCATCGCCGCGCCGGCATCGATCGCCGCGCGCATCACGCCCGGCTTCATCGTGTCGACCGAGACCAGCGCACCGTCGCCGGCGAGCGCGGCGACCACCGGCACCACGCGCGCAAGCTCGTCGTCCTCGCTGACCGCGCCGGCACCCGGACGCGTCGATTCGCCGCCGACGTCGACGATGTCGGCGCCCTCCGCGACCAGCGCGCGGCCGTGCGCGATCGCGCGCGCGACGTCGACCGCGCCGCGGCCGTCGGCAAAGGAATCCGGAGTGACGTTGACGACACCCATCACGCGCGGCGTCGCGAGGTCGAGCTCGCGGCCGCGCAGCGACAGCATCTGCGCCGGGTCAGGCCGGCGTGGTCGACGGTTCGGCGCTGGCGGCGGGCGGCGGCGGCGGCGCGGCGGCGGCACCGGCCGGCTGCTTCGGCAACCGCGGCGGGCGGCCGGCGAGGATGTCGTCGATCTGGTCGCTGTCGATCGTCTCGAACTCGAGCAGCGCCTTCGCCATCGCGTGCATCTTGTCGCTGTTGTCGATGATCAGCTTCTTCGCCACCGCGTACTGCTCGTCGATGATGCGGCGGATCTCCGTCTCGATCTTGAGCAGCGTCTGGCTCGACACGTTGTTGGTGCGGGTGATCGAGCGCCCGAGGAAGATCTCGCCCTCGTCCTCGGCGTACACCACCGGTCCGAGCGCGTCGCTCATGCCGTAGCGCATCACCATGTCGCGCGCCATGTGCGTGGCGCGCTCGAAGTCGTTGGCGGCGCCGGTGGTCTGCTGGCCCATGAACACTTCCTCGGCGATGCGGCCGCCGAACAGCATCGCGATCTGGTTCAGCAGGAACTCGCGGTCGTAGCTGTACTTGTCCTTCTCCGGCAGCGACATCGTCACGCCGAGCGCGCGCCCGCGCGGGATGATCGTCACCTTGTGCACGGGGTCGAGCTTGGGCAGGAGCTTGCCGATCAGCGCATGCCCCGACTCGTGATAGGCGGTGCTCTTGCGCTCCTCCTCGTCCATGACCATCGAGCGGCGCTCGGCGCCCATGATGATCTTGTCCTTGGCGCGCTCGAAGTCGTGCATGTCGACCAGCCGCTTGTTGCCGCGCGCGGCGAACAGCGCCGCTTCGTTGACCAGATTGGCGAGGTCGGCGCCCGAGAACCCCGGCGTGCCGCGTGCGATCACCGCGGCGTTGACGTCGGGCGACATCGGCACCTTGCGCATGTGCACCAGCAGGATCTGCTCGCGGCCGCGGATGTCCGGCAGCGGCACCACAACCTGGCGGTCGAAGCGCCCCGGGCGCAGCAGCGCCGGGTCGAGCACGTCGGGCCGGTTGGTGGCGGCGATGACGATCACGCCGGCGTTGCCCTCGAAGCCGTCCATCTCGACCAGCAGCTGGTTGAGCGTCTGCTCGCGCTCGTCGTTGCCGCCGCCGAGGCCGGCGCCGCGCTGGCGGCCGACCGCATCGATCTCGTCGATGAACACGATGCACGGCGCGTTCTTCTTCGCCTGCTCGAACATGTCGCGCACGCGCGCCGCGCCCACGCCGACGAACATCTCGACGAAGTCGGAGCCCGAGATCGAGAAGAACGGCACCTTGGCTTCGCCGGCGATCGCCCGCGCCAGCAGCGTCTTGCCGGTGCCCGGCGAGCCGACCATCAGCACGCCGCGCGGGATGCGCCCGCCGAGCTTCTGGAACTTGGACGGGTCGCGCAGGAACTCGACCAGCTCGGCGACTTCCTCCTTCGCCTCGTCGCAGCCGGCGACGTCCGCGAAGGTGACGGTGTTGTTCGACTCGTCGAGGATCTTGGCCTTGCTCTTGCCGAACGAGAAGGCGCCGCCGCGTCCGCCGCCCTGCATCTGGCGCATGAAGAAGATCCATACGCCGATGAGCAGCAGCATCGGGAACCACGAGACGAAGATGTTCATGAGGAGCGAAGGCTCCTCTTCCGGCTTGGCCTCGATCTTGACGCCGTACTTCAGCAGGTCGGAGACGAGCCAGATATCCCCGGGCGAATAGCTCGTGACGCGCTTGCCCTCCGAAGTGGTCGCCTTGAGCTGGCGCCCCTCGATCGTGACCTTGGCGATGCGGCCC
>DASYSP010000071.1:0-2106 GCA_036003195.1 Casimicrobiaceae bacterium | reverse complement strand
AGGTGCACCACCTCGACGCACTCATTGCGGCGGGCCGGAGCTCGCTCGAGCGGCTCCAGTCGGTCTGTACCAACTGCCATCCGAGGTGATTTGCCGTACCACGCGCTTCGCGGCCTGGCGCGGACACTCCCGGCGCCCGGCGCGCGCGCTCTTCTGCTACTACTCCGGGCGCGTAAATAGGCGTCAGGCGGCTTTGGCGTAGCGGACGTGCTCGCCCTCGAAGTAGCGCGCCACCAGTTGCGGGCGACGTTGCGTGGAGCGCAGGTAGGAGCGGGTGTCGCCGATCAGCTCGTCCTGGTTGCGCGGGCGGCGGCGGCCGAGCGCGTTCGTCTTCACGTCCTGGTTCAAGAGTTCGGTCGGGTTGAGCTCCGGGCTGTAGCCGGGCAGGAACTGCAGCTCGATTTGCTCGGCGTGCGCCGCGACCCACTCGCGCACCTTCTTCGAGCGGTGCACCGGATGCCCGTCCAGGATCAGGATGAGCTTCCGCCCGTCGGCCTGGCGGAGCAGGCGCGCGAGGAAGTCGATGAAGACCGGAGCGGTAAAGCGCTGCTTGAAGACCTTGAACTGCAAGTGACCCTTGTTCGAGATCGCCGACATTACGTTGGCGCCGAAACGCTGGCCGCTGCCTGCCACGATCGGCGTCTGCCCGACTGGCGCCCACGAGCGCCCGGCCGTGTGGTCGGAGCGCAGGCCCGTTTCATCCGCCCAGAGGATCAGCGCCCGCTCACGGTAGGCGCGCCGCACAAGCTCCGGGTAGCGCTCCTCCAGCCAGCGCGACACCAGCGCCGGGTTCTGCTCCAGCGCCCGCCGCGCTGGCTTCTGCGGACTGAAGCCCCAGGCGCGCAAGTAGCGCCCCGCCGTCTTCTCAGCGATCCGGATCCCGAAGCGCCGCTCGATCAACTCGCAGACCAGTGCCCGCGTCCACAAGAAGCCCGGCAGCTTGAGCTGATCCGGATTCTTCTCCCGGACCGCCTTCGCGAGCCGGCCCTGCTGCCAGGGCGCCAGCGCCCTCTGCTCGCCCCGCCGCCGCCCACGCTTGCTGGCCGTCAGCGCCTGCTCGCCACCCTGCCGGTAGGCACGAACCCACTCGTTCACCGACTGACGCGAGACGTCCAGGAGCGCCGCCACCTCCGTCTGCGAACGCCCCTCAGCAACCAATGCGACCGCACGCCGGCGCAGCTCCTCCTGAGCCGCCTGCGGCAACCGCCTCGCGTCCCGCGATCTCACTCACCGAAGTCTACGGATGCCGTCGGACGTTTAGTGGCCCGGAGTAGTAAGTGCGAGGAGGCGCACCGCCTCGTCGACGATCGCCGCCGCGACGCGCTCCTTCGAGGCCTTCGGCACGGGATGCTCACCGTCGCGGCCGACGAGCAGCACCTCGTTGTCGAGCGCGTCGAACCCGATGTCCGCGCGCGAGACGTCGTTGAAGACGATCGCGTCCACGCGCTTCGCCGCGAGCTTCTCGCGTGCGCGTGCGAGACCCGCGTCGCCGCGGTCGGCGGCGAAGCCGACCAGCACCTGGCCCTCGCGGCGGCGCTCGCCGAGCGCGCGCAGGATGTCCTCCGTCGGCTCGAGCTCGACGAGCCATGCCTCGGCGTCCTTCGGCCGCTTGTCCTCGCGCGCGTCGGTCGGCCGGTAGTCGGCGACGGCGGCCGCCATGAGGACGAGGTCGGCGTCGCGCGCGAGCGCCTCGCGAGCCATGTCCGCGGCGGTCGGCGTCTGCACGACCTCGACGCCCGCAGGCGGCGCAACGGCGAGGTTCGCGGCGAGCAGCGTCACGGTCGCGCCGCGGCGCGCGGCCTCCGCTGCGAGCGCGACGCCCATCCGCCCCGACGAGCGGTTGCCGAGGAAGCGCACGCTGTCGAGCGGCTCGCGCGTGCCGCCGGCCGTGACGAGCACGCGGCGCCCGGCGAGCGACCGCGGCCCGAGCAGCGTCGAGATGGACGCGGCGATCTCGGCCGGCTCGGCCATTCGCCCGACCCCCCATTCGCCCTCGGCCATCTCGCCTTCGTCCGGGCCTGCGAGCTCGACGCCGCGCGCGAGGAGCGTCTCCACGTTCGCGCGGGTCGCCGCGTGCGCCCACATGCGCGGGTTCATCGCAGGCGC
>DASYSP010000070.1:0-11942 GCA_036003195.1 Casimicrobiaceae bacterium | reverse complement strand
CCCGAAGCGCGCTTCGCGCGCCTCCCCCCTCGGGGGGGCGCGCGGCTCGGGGCGGCCCTTCGCCGCTCAGCATGGCTCCCCCCGAAACGCTCATTGGGGCACCTCGGCGCCCACCGATTCCAGCAGCGCCACGCTGCCGAGTCCGCCGTCGGCGCAGATGCTGACGATCGCGCGCGCGCCGGCGGGACGTGCGGCGATTTCCTTCACCGCCTGGCTGAGGATGCGCGCGCCGGTGGCGCCGAACGGATGGCCCAGCGCGACGCTGCCGCCATTGGGATTGATGCGCTCGCGCGGGAACGCCCCCAGCGCGACGTCGACATGCGCCTTCTCGTGCAGGAACCGGGGATCCTCGAGCGCCTTGACGTGGAACGCGACCTGCGCCGCGAAGGCCTCGTGGATCTCCCAGAGGTCGATGTTTGCGTAGACGAGGCCGTTGCGCGCAAGGAGCCGGGGAATCGCGAACGCGGGCGCCATCAGCAATCCTTCGGTGCGGAAATCGACCGCGGCGATCTCGTAGTCGACGAGGCGCGCGCGTGCGGTCCCGGCGGGCAGGCGATCAAGTCCCGCGCGGGTCGCCACCCATACCCCTGCCGCGCCATCGGTGAGCGGCGACGAGTTGCCGGCGGTGAGCGTGCCCTTGCCGCTGCTGCGGTCGAACGCGGGTCGCAACGCCGCGAGCTTTTCGGCCGACGTGTCAGCGCGCGGGATCGTATCCTTGCGGGCGTCGCCGACGGCGATCACGAGGTCGTCGAAGAATCCCCGCGCCCAGGCCGCGAGCGCATTGCGGTGGCTCGCGAGCGCGATCCGGTCCTGCTCGTCGCGGCCGATGTTCCATTCGCGCGCCGTGATCTCGGTGTGTTCGCCCATGCTCTTGCCGGTGGTGCGATTGGCGACTGCCGGCACATAGAGGCTGACGTCATGCGGGCGCAGCGACGCGAACTGGCGTGCGCGCTCGACGAGCGTACGCGCGCCGCGGAAACGCCGCAGCCATTGCGACAGCTCCATGCCGAGTCCCACCTGCACGTGACTCATGCTCTCGACGCCGCCGCACAGCGCGAGGTTGCGCGCGTTGCCATCGAGCATGCCGGCCGCCTCGAACGCGGCGATCATGCTGGTCGAGCACGCCATCACCGTCGAGAACGCGGGAATCGTCGCCGGCACGCCCGCATCCATCAGCACCTCGCGCGCGATGTTGCTCCACGTGAGGTTGGGAATGACCGTGCCCCACACCGCGAAATCGGGCGACGCACCATTCAGCGTGCCGAGCATGTGACGCACGACCGGCACCGACAGCGCGATCGCATCCATTGCCGCGAGCGGACCGTCGACGCGGGTGAACGGCGTGCGCACGCCGGCCGCGACGAAGATGTCCTGCAATGGCGCTCGGTTCGTCATCGGTCGGGGATGCGGGTTGCCGTCATCAACGTGCAAGCGGTGTCGCGGCGCAATGTGCGGTGGCGGCTGCGATCAGCGGTGGTCGCGCACGATGAAGGCGAGCGCCGCCGCGTAGTCCGATTCCACCTTCGCCGCGCTGTCGGCCTCGATGCCGAGGTCGTGGACGATGCCGTCGGACAACCCGTAGATCCAGCCGTGCAGCGTCAGCGGCTGGCCGCGCGCCCACGCGTCGCTGACGATCGTCGTGCGCGCGACGTGGTGCACCTGCTCGACGACGTTGAGCTCGCACAGCCGGTCGGCGACGCTCGCCGCATCGGGCAGCGTGCGCAGGTAGTCGACATGGCGCTCGGCGACGTCCTGCACGTGGCGCAGCCAGTTGTCGATCAGCCCGAGCGGTCGTCCTTCCCACGCCGCGCGCACGCCGCCGCAGCCGTAGTGTCCGACGACGATCACATGCTCGACCCGCAGCACGTCCACCGCGTATTGCAGCACCGACAGGCAATTGAGATCGGTGTGCACGACGACGTTGGCGACGTTGCGATGGACGAACATCTCGCCCGGCAGCAGGTTGACGATTTCGTTGGCGGGCACGCGGCTGTCGGAGCAGCCGATCCACAGGTACTTGGGATTCTGCTGCGCGGCGAGCTCGCCGAAGAACTCGGGGTTCGCCGCCTGCACGCCCTCGGCCCAGCGGCGATTGCGTTCGAGCAGGTGCTTCAGCGACGACATGCCGGGGTGCGGCGCGGCGACGCGCACGCGCGCGGCCGCTTGCTCGGTGTTGCGCTCATCCGCCCAGTATATCGGCCGCGGGTTGCCCGCGCGTGCGCAGGGTTTCTCTGGTATTTTCGTGGCGAAGCGCCGCACCGCATGCCCGACACCACCGCACCGTCCCCGCTGCCCATTGCCGAGGCGCGTCCCGACCCCAAGGACGTGCCGCTGTGGGAGGACACGCGCCTGCTCGGGCGCACGCTCGGCGCGGTGCTGCGCGAGCGCACCGGAGACGCGGGCTACGCGCGCGTCGAGGCGATCCGCCAGACGGCGGTGCGCTTCCATCGCGCGTCGCCCATGGAGGCGACGCCGATCCTGGCCGAGCTGCACGCGCTGGTGGACGGCCTCGACGTCGACGCCACGCTGACCGTGGTGCGCGCGTTCAGCTATTTCTCGCTGCTGGCGAACATCGCCGAGGACGTCCACCAGAACCGCCGCCGCCGCGCGCACCGCCTCGCCGGCGACCCGCCGCCGCCAGGCAGCGTGGCACATGCGCTGGTGCGGCTCGACGCCGCGGGCATCGGCGGTGCGCCGATCACGGCATTCCTGGCGCGGGCCAGCGTGACACCGGTGCTGACAGCGCATCCGACCGAGGTCCAGCGCCAGAGCATCCTCGACATCCAGTCGGCGATCGCCGGCCTCCTCGCGCGCCGCGAGGCGGCATCGCGCGACGGCGAGTCGCCGGCGGCGATCGACGCCGAGCTCGAATGCCTGGTGCTCACGCTGTGGCAGACGGCGACGCTGCGCTCGGCGCGACTGCGCGTCATCGACGAGATCGACAACGCGCTGGCGTACTACCACACGACGTTCCTGCGCGAGCTGCCGCGCGTCCACCTCGGGCTCGAGTCGGCGCTGCGCGCGCGCGACGGCGTCGACGGCGATTACCGGGTGCCCGCGGTGATGCGGATGGGCTCGTGGATCGGCGGCGATCGCGACGGCAATCCGTACGTGACGGCCGACGTGCTGGCCGAGGCGATCCGCCGCCAGTCGGCGGTGATCCTCACGCACTACCTCGACGGCGTGCACGCGCTCGGCGGCGAGCTGTCGCTGTCGCGTTCGCTGGCGCCGCCCACCCCGGCGCTCGACGCGCTCGCGACGCGCGCCGGCGATCCCTCGCCGTTCCGTCACGACGAGCCGTATCGCCAGGCGCTGGTAGGCGTCTACGCGCGGCTTGCGCAGTCGCTTTTCGCGCGTACCGGGCGCAACGCCGCGCGCGAGCCGAAGGTGGCGCAGTTGCCGTATGCCAGCGCGGCCGAGTTCGAAGCCGACCTGGCGACGATCGCCGCGTCGCTGGCGAGCCACGGCTCGGCGTCGCTGGCCGCGCGGCGGCTGCGCGCACTGCAGAGCGCGGTGGCGACGTTCGGCTTTCACCTCGCCACGCTCGACTTGCGGCAGAACTCGATCGTGCACGAGGCGGTCGTCACCGAACTCCTCGCCAAGGCCGGCGTCACGCCCGACTACCGGGCGCTCGACGAGCCGGCGCGCGTGGCGCTGCTGACGCGCGAGCTGCGCGAGCCGCGCCTGCTGCGCTCGCCGTACCTCGACTACGGCGACGTCGTCGCCAGCGAGATGGCGATCCTGGAGGTGGCGGCGCGGATTCACCGCGACGACGGCGACGACGCCCTCGCCAACTACGTGATCTCCAAGTGCGAGGCGCTTTCCGACATGCTCGAGGTGGCGATCCTGCTGCGCGAAGTGGGGCTGCTGGTCTACGCGCCGGCGCCCTCGTGCCGCGTCAACATCGTGCCGCTGTTCGAGACGATCGACGACCTCCAGCGCGCCGGCGCGATCATGGACGAAGCGTTCGCGCATCCGCTCTACCGCGGCTTCGTGGCCTCGCGCGGCGACCTGCAGGAAGTGATGCTCGGCTATTCCGACAGCAACAAGGACGGCGGTTACGTCGCCGCCAACTGGGCGCTCTACGTTGCCGAACGCGAGCTGGTCGAGCGCTTCGCGCGCGCCGGCGTGCGCCTGCGGCTCTTCCACGGTCGCGGCGGCACCGTCGGCCGCGGCGGCGGCCCGGCCTACCAGGCGATCCTCGCGCAGCCGCCCGGCAGCGTCGCCGGTGCGATGCGCATCACCGAGCAGGGCGAGATCATCGCCAGCAAGTATGCCGACCCGGAGCTCGGCCGCCACAACCTGGAGACGCTGCTCGCCGCGGTGATCGAGGCCAGTCTGATCGGTGCCGACGCCGCGCAGGGACCGGACGCCGACCCGCGTTTCGACGCGGTGATGCAGGCGCTGGCGGACGCGGCGTACCGCGCGTATCGCGCGCTGGTCTACGACGATCCCCGCTTCGCCGCCTACTTCCACGCCACGACGCCGATCAGCGAGATCGCCGAGCTCAACATCGGCAGCCGGCCGGCGTCGCGCACCGGATCGCGCCGCATCGAGGACTTGCGCGCCATCCCGTGGGTGTTCAGCTGGGGACTGTGCCGGCTGATGCTGCCGGGATGGTACGGATTCGGCGCCGCGGTCGACGCGTGGCTCGCCGCGCACGCCGACGGCTTGCCGCTGTTGCGTCACATGTACGCGACCTGGCCGTTCTTCCGTGCGTTCCTGTCCAACATGGACATGGTGCTGGCCAAGTCGGACCTGGCGATCGCCTCGCGTTATGCCGCGCTCTACGACGACGCCGTGCATCGCGAGCGCATCTTCGCGGCGATACGCGACGAGCATGCACGCACGTGCCGCCACCTGTTCGCCATCACCGGGCGCGCCGCGCTGCTCGCCGACAATCCCACGCTCGCCCGCAGCATCCGCAACCGCTTTCCGTACATCGACCCGCTGAACCACGTGCAGATCGCGCTGCTGAAGCGCCTGCGCGCGGGGCAGAACGACGAGTCGACGCGGCGGGCGCTGCACCTGACGATCAACGGCCTCGCCGCGGGCCTGCGCAACAGCGGCTGACGTCGCGCGCACGATCGGCGCCGCTCAGGCGCGCGGTCGACACGGTCACACGGCGAGCCGCGCAGCCATCGCGGCGCGCAGCGCCGGCACGAGGTCGCGCTCGAACCACGGATTGCGCTGGAACCAGGGCGTGTTGCGCGGCGACGGGTGCGGCAGCGGGAAATGGCGCGGCGCATATTCCTGCCACGCCGCCACGGTCGCCGTCAGCGAGGGCTTGCGGCGGTGGCCGAGATAGTGGCGCTGCGCGTAGGCGCCGATCAGCAGCGTGCAGCCGATGCGCGCGAGGCCTGCATCCAGGCGCGGGCGCCACAACGCCGCGCATTCGCGCCGTGGCGGCAGGTCGCCACCCCGGCCGCGGCCGGGATAACAGAAACCCATCGGCACGATCGCGATCTCGGCCGCGTCGTGGAACCGGCGCGCGTCGACGCCCATCCACGAGCGCAGGCGGTCGCCGCTCGGATCGTCCCACGGGATGCCGCTCGCATGCACGCGTGCGCCGGGTGCCTGGCCGACGATCAGGATGCGCGCGCTCGCCGCCGCGCGCAGCACCGGCCGCGGTCCGAGCGGCAGGTGCGCCGCACACGCGGTGCAGCGCCGGATGTCGGCGACGAGCGTCTCGAGGCTGGCTACGCGGTCATGCACGCCGACGATGATCGCACGGCGGCGGTACGCTGCCGATTCAGAGACCCTTGTCGGGCTTCAGGTGCTTGTCGAAGAACGTCTCCATCGCGCCGTAGAACGCGAACTGGTTCTCCTCGTTGTGGAAGCCGTGACCCTCGTTGTCCTTGACCATGTACTCGACGTCCACGCCGCGCTTCTTCAGCGCCGCGACCATCTGGTCGCTCTCGTCCTTGTTGACGCGCGGGTCGTGCGCGCCTTGCGCGACGAACAGCGGCGTGACGATGCGCTCCGCATTGTTCACCGGCGAGGTCGCCTTGAGCCGCGTCTCGTCCTTCGCCGGATCGCCGACCATGTCGTGGAACTTCGGCAACAGCGGCCGCCAGTACGGCGGAATGGTGTTCATGAACGTGATCAGGTTGGCCACGCCGACGTAATCGACGGCGGCGGCGTAAAGCTCCGGCGTCTTGGTGATGCCGGCCAGCGTCGCGTAGCCGCCGTAGCTGCCGCCGTAGATGCCGACGCGCTTGGGATCGGCGATGCCCTGGTCGACGAGCCACTTCACGCCGTCGGTGATGTCGTCCTGCATCGTCAGGCCCCACTGGCCGAAGCTCGCCTCCCAGAACTGCCGCCCGTAGCCGGTCGAGCCGCGGAAATTCATCTGCAGCACGCAGTAGCCGCGGTTGGCGAGGAACTGCACCTCCGGATTGAAGCCCCACACGTCGCGCGCCCACGGTCCGCCATGCGGATTGACGATGCACGGCAGGTTCTTCGCCTCGCGGCCCACCGGCAGCGTCAGGTAGCCGTTGATCGTCAGGCCGTCGCGGGTCGGATAGCTGATCGGCTTCATCGGCGCCATCGCCGATTCCGGCAGCTTGGGATTGATGTCGCCGAGCTTCGACAGCGTGTCGTGCGTCGCGTCGTACACGTAGCGGGCGCCTTCGGTGCGATCGCTCGCCGCGGCGACGATGAAATGCGTCTCGGCCTTGTCGGCGTTCTGCAGCAGGAGCTCCATGCCCGGCAGCTTGGCGGCGAGCTTGTCGAACATCGCCTTGCGGCCCGGATCGAAGAAATGGCGCTCGAGCTTGGCGTCGATGTACTCGACGGTGGTGAGGCGCTTGTGCGCGCGCGACCAGTCGGCGCCGGCGACGTCGACGTCGGGCGTCACGAACAGCACCTGCTCGACGTCCGGCTTCGCGGGATCGATCAGCACCAGCGCCTTCTTGTCGCGGCCGCGGTTGCTGATCGCGTAGAACTTGCGATCATCGGCCGTGAAGAACAGCGGGTTGACTTCGATCTTGTAGCCGGTGGTGATGATCGGCTTGAACGCGCCCTTGTCGCCGGCGCGATAGAGCACGATCGTGTCGAGCCCCGCCGTGCGCACCGCCATCCGCACGTGTCCGGCATGGTCGGTCTGCCAGCCGATGTAGTCGCCCGGGTTCTCGGCGACCAGCGTCTCCTTGCCGCTCGCAAGGTCGTAGCGATAGACGTCGAACACCTCGGGATTGCGGCGATTGTGGCTGATCAGCACGTGCCCGGCGTCGTCAGGAAGGTCGTCCTCGATGTTGGCGCGCAGCTTGTCGCCAGGGGTGAGGTCGCGCACGGTGCCGGACTTGACGTCGACCGCGACGACATGGAAGTTCTCGTCGCCGCCGAAGTCCTTGACGAACAGGATCGTGTCGTTGCCCTTCCAGAAATAGATGCTGATGTCGCGCGCGGTCTCGTGCGTCAGCTGGCGCGCCGCGCCCACTGGCTTGCCGTCGGCGAGCGGTTGCACGAACACGTTGAGGCGGCGATGGCCGGCGCCGTCGTCCACCGGTTTCATGTAGCCCAGCATGCGGCCGTCGGCGGACAGCCGGAAGTAGGCCATGTCCGGGTTGCTGAAGAAGTCGTGCAGCGGAAACTGCGGCGGCGTGCCACCCGGGGCAGCGGCCGCGCCGGCGGGACCGGATGCGAGCGTGGCCATCGTCGCGAATGCAGCGGCGGCGCCGACGGCGCGCAGCGCGCGCGTTGCGGAATGCGGGAACATGCGATGCCCTCCTGGCAATGAACAGCCGGATTTTACGACCGGCGACGGCGGCGCCATCGTCGTTTCGTCGCACGCTGGGGCGGCTTGTCGCACCGGGCGGTGAAACGGTTGCCGGCGGCCGGCGTCTGCGCACACCGTATAGTTGAGCCCGCGACGGCAGGCGAACCCTGCCGCAAGGCGAAAAACGCACCGAGGAGGAGACTCGATGGACCATTCGACGCATTGGACACGGCGCAGCTTCGTCGGCGCCGGCATTGCAGGCGTGGCGGCCAGCGTAATGCCGCGGGTTGCCGGCGCGGCGACCACGCTGCGCTGGGCGACGGTGCTGCCGACCAGCCACCCGATGGTGGCGATGATGGAGCGGGTGTCGAAGGAGGTCCGCGACAGGACGAACGGCGCCGTCGAGATCCAGACGTTCCCGGCCGGCCAGCTCGGGTCGTCGCGCGACCTGATCGAGGCGGCGTCCGGCGGCGCGATCCAGATCGTCGACGAAGGCGCCGCCCAGTTCGGCCAGTTCGTGCCGCAATTCTCGATCCTCGAGGCGCCGTACATCTGGCGCGATGCCGAGCACGTGCGGCGCGTGCTGGCGTCGCCCATCGTCGACGACATGAACGCCGCGCTGGTCGCCAAGCGCTCGATGCGCGTGGTCGGCGCCACCTACTATGGCAAGCGCCACGTGACCTCGGGCACGAAACCCATTCGCAACGCCGACGACATGAAGGGGTTCAAGCTGCGAATCCCCGAAGTCGACACGTTCCGCGCGATGGCGGAAGCCTGGGGCGCGCGGCCGACGCCGCTCAACATCGGCGAGCTCTACCTCGCGCTGTCGCAGGGCGCGGTCGACGGCCAGGAAAACCCGCTGCCGACGATCCAGAGCAACAAGTTCTTCGAGGTGCAGAAGCACCTGATCCTCACCGGCCACGTGATCACGCCGCGGCTCGTCGTCGTCAACGAGACCGCATGGCAGTCGCTCGACGCCAAGTCACGCGACGTGCTGAAGTCGGCGATCGCCGCCGCCGGCAAGGCGCAGGACGACGACATCCTCGGCCAGGAGAAGAAGCTCGTCGACACGTTCAGGAGCGGCGGCATGAACGTCATCGAGCCCGACGTGGAGAGCTTCCGCAAGCCCGTGCTGGCGAGCCTGCCCGCGAAGTTCGAATCGAAATGGGGCAAGGGACTCTGGGAGCGCATCGCCGCCGCCTGACGGCGCCGTCCACGCGCGCGTCGTAGCCACCGCGTGGCCGGCAACGGGACACCGATGCTGCGCACCCTCGTCGGCGCATTCGATCGCGCGGCCGCATCCATCGCCTGCGCGCTGGTCGTCGCGCTGCTCGGCTGCGTCACGCTGGGCGTGGTCACGCGCGCTTTCGGCGAGCCGCTCATCTGGACCGACGAGGGCTCGCGTTTCCTGATGGTATGGCTCGCGGTGTTCGGCTGGTTGCTGGCGAGCCGCAAGCGCATCCACGTGCGCATCCGCTATTTCCAGGAGCTGCTGCCCGCCATTTCGCAGCGCGGGCTGGAAGTGGCGTTCCAGCTTGCGCTCGTGGGCCTGGGCGCGCTGATCGCGGGTTTCGGAGTCGCGCTGGTGGCCCGCAATCGCGACCTCGAGGCGACCTCGCTGCCGATCTCCATGGCATGGATGTACGTGCCGATGGTGCTCGCCGGGATCGTAACCCTGCTGCAGGCGGCGCACGAAGTCGTGGAGGCGCTGCGCGGGCGTGGACCCGCTGCAACCGCCGCCCCTGCCGAGACGGAAGTGGAATGAGCCACCTGATGCTGGAGATCGTCGGCGTGTGGCTGGCGGCGATCCTGCTGGGCCTGCCGCTGTACGCGTCGATGGGCCTCGCCGCGTTCGCCTTCGTGCTGCTCGGCGGACTGGCGGGATCGATCGTGCCGCAGAAGATGGCGCAGGCGATGAACTCGTTCCCGCTGGTCGCGGCGCCGCTGTTCATCCTGATGGGCAACATCCTCGGCGCGGCCAGGCTCACCGACCGCATCGTCGCGTTCGCCACGTCGCTCGTCGGCTCGCTGCGCGGCGGCTATGCGCACGCCAGCATCCTGTCGAGCATGATCTTCGCCGGCATGGTGGGCTCGGCGGTGGCGGACGCCGCCGGCACCGGCGCGGTGGAAGTGCGGGCGATGAAGAAGGCCGGCTACCGGCCGGAGACGGCCGCCGCGATCAGCTCCGCCGCGGCGACGATCGGGCCGATCATCCCGCCCAGCCTGCCGATGGTGATCTACGGCGTCAGCGCCGACACGTCGATCGGCAAGCTCTTCCTGGCCGGCGTGATTCCGGGCACGCTGATGGGGCTGTCGCTGATGGTGATGGTCGCGATCATCGCGCCGCGACAGGGGCTGCCCCGTCATTCGTTCGGCGGCCTGTGCGACGTGTGGGTCGCGTTCAGGCGCGCGTTCTTCGCGCTGATGACCCCGGTGATCCTGCTGGGCGGCATGTTCAGCGGGCTGTTCACGCCGACCGAAGCCGCCGCGATCGCCGATCTCTACGCGCTGTTCCTCGGCTTCGTCGTCTATCGCACGCTTTCGCTCGACGACCTGCCGCCGATCCTCGTCAACACCGCGGAGACGACGGGCATTGTCGCCGTGCTGGTGATGGTCGCCGGCGCGCTCGGCTGGTGCATGTCGATCTCGCGCATCCCGCAGGTGCTGGCGCCGGCGATGGTCGCTGCGATCCACAGCCCGCTGGCATTCCTGTTCGCATCCAACCTGATCCTGCTGGTCATCGGCTGTTTCATGGAAGCGCTGGCGGCACTGCTGATCCTGATCCCGATCCTGGTGCCGGCGGCGATCGGCTTCGGCATCGATCCCGTGCAATTCGGGCTGATCATGATCTTCAACCTCATCCTCGGCACGATTCACCCGCCGATCGGCGTGGTGCTGTTCGTCATGGCGCGCATCGCCGAGATCACGTTCGAACAGATTTCGCGCGCCATTATTCCGTGGCTGGCGCCACTGCTCGTCGTGCTGGTCGCGATCACCGTCTGGCCGCCGCTCACGCTGTGGCTGCCGCGGCTGTTGATGGGCGGCAAATAACGCGGGCGCAGGACCGCCGATCGGGGCGGCGAAACCGCGCCCGTCGACGACGTCGCGTGCTATGCTGAATGCGCCACCTGCCGGGCGTGCAATGCCGCCGGCAGATGCGCGTCGATTCCGCTCACGAAGGATTGCCATGACATACAGCCTGCGTCGATTCGCCTGTTTTCTCGCGCTCGCCTTCTGTGCGGCCGCCGGCGCGCACGCCCAGACGCTGCGCATCGGCCTCGCCGAGGATCCCGATGTGCTCGATCCCACGCTCGCGCGCACATTCGTCGGGCGCATCGTCTTTGCGGGCCTGTGCGACAAGCTCGTGGATATCGACAAGGACCTCAAGATCGTGCCGCAGCTCGCGACCGCGTGGGAATGGTCGAAGGACCAGAAGGCGCTCACGTTGAAGATCCGCCAGGGCGTGACGTTCCATGACGGCGAGAAGCTCGACGCAGCCGCCGTCAAGTTCAACATCGAGCGGCACAAGACGATGCAGGGCTCGAACCGCCGCGGCGAGCTCGCGCCGGTGACGAGCGTCGACGTGGTCGACCCGATGACCGTGCGGCTCAACCTCGGGGCGCCGTTCGCGCCGCTGCTCGCGCAGCTCGCCGACCGCTCCGGCATGATGGTGTCGCCGAAGGCGGCGCAGGCGGCCGGCGAGAAGTTCGGCGCGCATCCCGTGTGCTCGGGACCGTTCAAGTTCGTCGAGCGCATCGCGCAGGACCGCATCGTGCTCGAGCGCTACGCCAACTATTGGGACAAGAAGGACATTCACTTCGACAAGGTCGTGTACCTGCCGATCGTGGACTCCACCGTGCGCCTCGCCAACCTCAAGTCGGGACAGCTCGACTTCATCGAGCGTGTCGGGACCTCGGACGTCGCCGCGCTGAAGAACGACAAGCGCTTCAAGCTGCAACGGATCGTCGAGATCGGCTATCAGGGCCTGACGATCAACACCGGCAAGAGCGACCAGGCGCAGAAGAATCCGCTGGGCAAGGACCCGCGGGTGCGCGAGGCGCTGGAGCTGGCGATCGATCGCGACGGGATCGTGCAGGTGGCGATGGACGGCGAAGCGGACGTCGGCAACCAGTGGGTGCCGCCGACGAATCCGTTCTATGCGAAGAACGTGCCTGTGCCCAAGCGAGACGTGGCGCGCGCGAAGCAATTGCTGAAGGAAGCG
>DASYSP010000069.1:0-38530 GCA_036003195.1 Casimicrobiaceae bacterium | reverse complement strand
TATCTCTTCGCCACGCTGTGGCTCGGGTGGGCGCTGTACTGGTGGCTGCTGTCGCGCAACGTCAAGCGCGAAACGCAGCGCGAGCCGGTCGCCTCGCGCCTCGCGCACATGCTGCCGCTCATCCTCGCGGCGGTGCTGCTGTGGTCGGACCGGATGCCTGTGTGGATGCTGGGCGAGCGTTTCCTGCCGCGTGCCGAGTGGCCATTCGTGCTCGGCGCGCTGCTCACCGCTGCGGGCCTGCTTTTCAGCGTCTGGGCACGCGTCCACATCGGGCGCAACTGGAGCGGCATCGTCACGATCAAGGAGGACCACGAGCTGGTGACGAGCGGGCCGTACGCGATCGTGCGCCATCCGATCTACACCGGATTGCTGCTCGGCTTCATCGGCTCGGCGCTGGCGCGCGGCGAATGGCGGGGCGTGCTGGCAGTGGCGATCGTGCTGGTCGCGCTGTGGCGCAAGCTGCGCGTCGAGGAGCGGTTCATGCAGCAGCAATTCGGCGACGCCTATCGGCAGTACGCGTCGCGCGTGCCGGCGCTGGTGCCGCGGATCTGGTAGCGTTCGCGGCACGTCGGCGTCCGCCCCGGGGAGACGGAGATGAAAAGATTCGCGATCGGCTTGCTCTGTGCGATCGTCGGCTACGTGGCGATCGCCGTAGCCGGCTATTTCCTCGTGTCGCTATTCTCCCCGAACATGCACGACCGCTCGGTGGAGGCGGCGATGACCGCGGCGTTCGTGTTCGGACCCATCGGCGCGATCCTGGCCTTCATCGGCGGTTCCGTCGCCGCCGGCCGCGGCGGGCGCGGCGGCAACCCCGGCGAATGAAGCCAATTCCGGTTCGCGCGCCCGCGGTACGCGCCGCGACCCGACCTCGAGCGATCCTTCGTCCACCGCAGCGGGGCCTGGACCCGGAGAACGTGAGGGTGTGCTTCAAGGAGACGGCGTGGGAGAACTGGGCGTTCGGCGGCGGTCGCATCCTGCACGCATGAGCCGCGCAGGAAGCCCGCGGGTCGACACGGTCGCGCCGCTGCGCGCCGCGCAAGGTGGGTGATGCGGTGTCGTCGGCTGCG
The DNA here is from genome assembly GCA_036003195.1 of Casimicrobiaceae bacterium. GTDB lineage: Bacteria > Pseudomonadota > Gammaproteobacteria > Burkholderiales > Casimicrobiaceae > VBCG01. The sequence goes on along the minus strand of DASYSP010000069.1, from coordinate 37,463 downwards.
ATGACGCTGGTCTGGCCGTCGCAGGAGCACCTCGCGAGCTACGTCGCCGCGCTCGAGCGCGGCTGGTCCCCCGACAACGTGCGCGGGGCGCCGGCGGCGGAAGAGGAGCTCGCGAAGATCCGCGCCGACGCGCAAGCGTTCCTTGCCGCGATGGTCGATCGTGAAGGCAAGGGCGCTCCGGTGACGCTGCCGGACGGATCGAAGGTGGCTCGCATCCCGGGCTATCGCCGCTGGATGTGGGACGGCGAGTTCTGCGGCTCCATCGGCCTGCGATGGGTGCCGGGCACCACGGCGCTGCCGCCGCATTGCCTTGGCCACATCGGCTACGCCGTGGTGCCGTGGAAGCAGAATCGCGGTTACGCGACGCGCGCGTTGCAGCTGACGCTGGTGGCGGCGAAGGGCGAGGGACTTTCCTGCGTCGAGATCACCACCGATCCCGGCAACGTTGCCTCGCAACGCGTCATCCTCGCCAACGGTGGCGTACTGGTCGAGACATTCACCAAGCCGGCGCAGTTCGACCATTTGCCGGGCTTGCGCTACCGGATCGCGCTCGGGTGATGCCTCGCGCCGCTCGCAAGCCCGCCGGCTATTCCGGCACGCCGCTGGCGAAGAAGCTCGGTGTCGTCGCCGGCAGCCGCATGTTCGCCGTCGCCGCACCGGCCGACTACGCCGCGCTGCTCGCCCCGTTGCCCGAGCGCGTGGAAATCAAGTCGCGCGCCAGCGAGGCCGTCGACATCGCGCATGTCTTCGTCGTGCGCAAGGCGGAGCTGCAAAAGCACCTGGCGAGGCTGCGCGCGCAATTGCGTGCCGACGCGACCGTATGGGTGTCGTGGCCGAAGCAGGCCTCGGGCGTGGCATCGGAGGTGACGGAGGATACGGTGCGCGAAGTCGCGCTGCCGCTCGGCTTCGTCGACGTCAAGGTCTGCGCGGTGAGCGACGTCTGGTCGGGTCTCAAGCTCGTCGTGCGCAAGGCGCTGCGATGAGCGCCGGCGTCGCGCGTCCGCTCGCCGTCCACGGCACGCGGCGTTCGTCGGCGTCGGCCGCCGTTGATCGCGTCCCCATGCGTGCCGGCGCAATCCCAGGCTGTGCGCGCACCGCCGGCGTACGATCGCAGCCGATATCCCGGAGGATTTAGGGCATGCTCAAGCTCCTTTTCCTGTTCCTCGCCATCGTCGTGCTGGCCGTCGCCGCGCTGCCGCTGGCGCTGCTCGCGCTGGCGTTCGCGCCGATCTTCTGGCTGGTGCTGCTGCCGCTGTCGGCCGTGGCGGCGGTACTCGCGGTGCTCGCCTATCTCGCCTATCTCGTGATCGCGCTGCCGCTGCGGGTGCTGCGCCACATCGTCTAGCGTGGGGGTGCGCGCAACCACCGCGACGCCAATGTCCACGGCAGGCTCGCCGCACCGTGCGCGCCGCCACCGCGCGGTGGCGCGGGTGCTGCTGGCGGCCGTGTCCCTGGCAGCCGGCGCTGCGCTCGCGCAGACCGGCGGCGCCGCGTCCGCCGCAGCACCCGCGCGTGCCAACTACTTCAACGATCCGTTCCTGCAAGTCACCGGCGCGATCAAGGACTGCCCGGTGCCGGAGGGTCCGCTCGTCACCCGCGAGGAAATGCAGATCGAGGCGCACGAGCGCGCCGAGCGCGGCACGCGCTGCTTCGACTCGGGATTCTGCCGCCTGCCCAACTCCTACCTCTACGACCGCGAGATCATTCCGCGCGTGCGAAAGGCGATCCTCGCCGACGGCCGCTTCGCCGGCACCAGCGTGTGGGTCGAGGGGCAGCGCCGATGGGTATGGCTCAAGGGCTGCGTACGACGCAAGTCGGATGCCGCCGCACTCGAGAAGCTGGTGCGCAGGGTGGACGACGTCGAGGCGGTCGTCGACGAGCTCGTGGTGAAATAGCCCTTCACCAGCCCGACGGATCGCCCGCGATGCCCCTGCCCGCCACGCTCGAGCGCTTCATCGCCCGCGTCGAATCCAACGCGCACGCCGAGGCGATCGAGGAGTTCTACACCGAGGATGCGTCGATGCGCGAGAACCAGGCGCCGCCGCGCACCGGACGCGACCTGCTCGTGGCCCACGAGCGTGCGGTGCTGGCGCGCGCGGCCAGCGTTGCTTCACGATGCCTGCGACCGCCGTTGGTCCGTGGCGACTTCGTCGTCGTGCACTGGTGGTTCCGCTTCGAGTGGCCCGACGGCACGTTCACCGAGATGGAAGAGCTCGCGCACCAGCGCTGGCAGGGCGAGCGCATCGCCGAGGAACAGTTCTTCTACGACCCCGCGCAGCGGGTACGCAAGCCGCTCGCCTGACGCCGCGTCGCGGCGCGCAACCCGTCCCGTCCACGATGTGGCCGCCACGCGCTGCCGGCGGGGCGGCGCGCGGCGACGGACTCGTCGACCACGCCGTCGAGGAGTACATTGCGCGCTTGGGGTCATTACAATCATAAAAGGGGAGACAGGAGTGGCGCTCAATTTCATTCGCATCGCAGTGGTCTATCTCATCGTCGGCGCGACGCTCGGCATCATCATGGGCATCCGCCAGAATTTCGCGCTGGTGCCGGTGCATGCGCACATCGGCCTTCTCGGCTGGGCGACGCTGGCGATCGCCGGCATCGCCTATCACCTCTATCCGCAGGCCGCGCGGACTCGCCTGGCGCGCATTCATTTCTGGCTGCACAACCTCGGGCTGCCGGTGTTCATGATCGGCCTCGGCGTGATGCTGTCGGGCAACGAAGCCGTGCTGCCGGTGGTGGTGGTGAGCTCGCTGACGGTGCTGCTGGGTCTCTACGTATTCGCCGCCAACATCCTGCGCAACTTCAAGCAGGTGGTGTAGCGCGCGGCGTCGCGATGCCGCGCTGAACGGAGGATCGCGTGTTCGACCACATCGGCATCGGCGTCAGCGACCTTGCGCGGAGCAAGGCATTCTTCGTGCGCGCGCTCGCGCCGCTTGGCATCGGCGTCGTGATGGAAATTCCGCAAGGCGTGGGCCTCGGCCGGCCGGGCAAGCCCGCATTCTGGCTCGGCGCCGGCGATAAGCCATCGGCCCCGATCCATATCGCTTTAGCCGCCGCGACCCGCGCCGACGTCGACGCGTTCTACCGGCACGCCCTTGCCGCCGGCGGCAGGGACAACGGCGCTCCCGGCATCCGCGCGCAGTATCACCCCGACTATTACGGCGCGTTCGTCATCGGCCCCGATGGCCACAATGTCGAGGCCGTGTGCCACGCGCCGGGATAGCGCCGGCGATGTCGACCGGACGAGGCGAGCGCGCATGGAGTCGCGGTTGACGTGAGACGCATGCTGCCGCGTCTGCCGGTCATCGTCGCCGGACTGCTGTCGGCGCCGTTCGTCGCGTTTCCGCTCGCCGCAGGCGCGTACATCGCGTATTCGCTGGTGGTCGACGACTGGTATCGCGACATGTTCGGCGACTACGGCATGAAGCTGCTCGTGCTGTACACGTTCTACGCGTTCGGCGTGGTCGCCGCGGCGACGATGGCCGCGCCGCGATTCGCCACGTTCGGCGGCGGCGTGCGGCTGACGGCGATCGTGCTGTGCGCGGCCGGCCTCATCGCCGCCGGATTCCTCGAGAACGAGTTCTGGGACGACGCCGACCGCCTGATCGCACGCGGCATCCTCTTCACGCCGTACCTGCTCTGGCTGCTGGTCGGCCTTGCCGCGCGGTGGCGGCGATCGGGCTCCAACGGACCGGCGGTGCGCTGATGGCCGCGAACCTGGAGAACTCGAGCTTCGACGCGTTCATGGAATCGGCGTGGACCGCGCATGGCGAGCGCCCCGATGACGTCGCCGCGCAACTGGCCGACGCGCTCACGCTGCCGCAGGACGCCGCGCAACTGCAGCGATTCGCGTCACTGGCGACGCACGTGTACGGCGAGCATCTCGCACGCTGGCGCGATGGCGTGGTGCTGCTCGACAGGCTGCGCACGACGCCCGCGTTCGACGGCGGCGGCGACGCCATGCGGGCGCTGGATCGTCACGTCGCGACGCTGCGTCATGCCGCCGGCGATGCGGACGCGCTCGACGCGCTCGCGCGCGACGACCGGGCGGCGGCGCTCGCCGCTGCCGCCTCCGCGCTCGCCGGCCGGCAAGCCTTCGAGCGCGCGATCGACGCTTACGCCGCCGCGTGCGCGCTTGCCGCCGCGGGCATTCCCAAGGACTCGCCGGCGAACCGCGCGCTGGCCGTGGGCGGCAACAATCTCGCCACGGCGCTCGAGGAAAAACGCGACCGCACGCCACGGGAAACGCAGGCCATGCTCGACGCTGCGCAAAGCGCGCTCGTGCACTGGCGGATCGCCGGAACATGGGTGCAGGAGATGTGGGCGCATTACCGTCTCGCGCGGAGCCGGCTGTGCGCGGGCGATGCGCAGGGCGCGATCGACAGCGCCGTCCACTGCATTGCGTTGTGCGACACGAACCACGCGCCGCCGTTCGAATTTTTCTTCGGATACGCAGCGCTGGCGCTTGCACGCCGCGCCGCCGCCGAGAATGCCGCGTTCGAAGACGCGCGCACCCGCGCGCTGGCGCTCTACGAGAGCCTCGCCGACGACGAACGGCCGCTCGCCGCTGCCGATCTCGCCGCGATCGAGTCGCCGGCGCCGGGCACTTAGCGGCGCCGGACTCGTGGCGGCTGTGGCGGCCGTGTGGCGGGATGCGGCACGCATCGCCGCCGAGGCGGTTGTTGCACGCGTCGATTCCCAATTCCACCGCGTAAAGGTAGATTGGCGTCACTTGTGCCGCGGCGCGTTCGCGCGGCAACGCCGGTTCAACTGGAGAGCCCCTTGAACGAAGAGACATTCAACCTGAGCATCCGCAAGTTCCTGAAGATGGTCGGCGTCAATTCGCAGCGCGAGATCGAGCAGGCCGTGGCGAAGGCCACCGCCGACCGCAGCATCGCCGGCACGGAGACGCTGCCGGCGACCATGACCCTGTCGATCGCCGGCCTGGCGCTCGAGGTCACCTTCGACGGCGAGATAAAGCTCGTCTGAGCCCTGAGCCGCGGCGGCCGGCATGACCGATATCTTCATTGTCATCTTCGCGATGATGCTGTGCTTCGTCAACGCGGTGGTGTGGACATTCGTGTCGGACATGCCGATGGTCGGGTTGGGCTGGGTGGTGGCGGGATTCGCCTGCATCTGGCTGCGCAAGTGGTCGCGCGGGTTCTAGGACGCCCCGCGTCGCCGCATGCAGCGCGCGATCGTCGGTTTTCACCTCGACGACCTCTCGCATTGGGTCGCCGAGCTCGACTGCGGCCACCACCAGCACGTGCGCCACGACCCGCCGTGGGTGTCGCGGCCCTGGGTGACCACCGAGGCCGGCCGCAGGCGCCACCTCGGCGCGCATCTCGCCTGCCGCAAGTGTGACCGCGGCGAGCCTGCCGATCGTCCGCCCGACCGGTGACGCGCACGGAGGGGGCGCCTTGCATGGCGCGCGCCGCGCGGCGCAGAATAGCGCCGGCTTGCAACGTCGAGGAGAGGTCATGGGACTCATCCACATCGTGTGGTCGATCATCGTGGGCTTCGTCGTCGGGCTCATCGCGCGCGCGCTGGTGCCGGGCATCGATGCCATGGGGTTTATCGCCACCACCGTCGTCGGTATCGTCGGGTCGCTGATCGGCGGGGTGATCGGCAACATGGTTTCGAAGCCGCCGGAAGGCGCCAAGTTCCATCCCGCCGGGTTCTTCATGTCGCTGCTCGGCGCCATCATCCTGCTGGTGATCTGGCGCTACGTGCGGTGATGGCCGCGCGGCAGTCGACGTTCATGGACACCGCGTGATGCGCATGTCGATCCTTTCCCGCCATCCGCTGCCACGCGCGTTGGCGTGCGCGTCGCTGTTGCTGGTGACGGTGGCCTTCGGTGGCGTGCCTGCCGCGACGCTGCCCTATGACGCCTCCGCCGACGCGCACGCCGGCATTCGCCACGCACTCGCCGACGCCGCGCGCAGCCGCAAGAACGTCCTGCTGGTCTTCGGCGCCAACTGGTGCGAGGACTGCCGGGCGCTCGACGCGGCGCTGCGCAAGCCGGCCAATGCCGCGTTGATGGCGCGCGAATTCAAGGTGGTGAAGATCGACGTCGGCCATTTCGACCGCAATCTCGACATCGCGGCGGCCTACGGCGACGCGGTCTCCAAAGGCATTCCTTCCGCCGTCGTGGTTTCGCCGGACGCCAAAATCCTGTACGCCACGCATGCCGGCGAGCTGGCCGACGCGCGCACGATGAGTGCTTCCGGCGTCCACGACTTCTTCGCACGCGCGGTGCAGACGGCGAAGGCGGCACGCTGACGTCGTGCGCTTCGCGGTAGCGTCGCCCCGATGTTCGTCCGCATGAAGATCATTGGCGTCAAGGTGAGGCAGGATGCTCGCGCCAGCGTGCTGCGCGCGGGCGACGACGGGGTGTGGCTCGCCGACTCGCGGGCGCGGCGATGAGCGCCGACGACGCGTTTGCGCTCGCTGGCGGTTGCGATTGTGGCGCCGTCCAGTATCAGCTGATACGCGCGCCGCTGATCGTGCATTGCTGCCATTGCCGCTGGTGCCAGCGCGAAACGGGGACCGCGTTCGCGCTCAATGCGATGGTCGAGTCGGAATACGTCGTGCTGACCCGTGGCGAGCCGGAAATCGTGCTCACGCCGTCGGCGAGCGGCAAGGGCCAGCGCATCGCCCGCTGCCCGTCGTGCCGGATCGCCGTCTGGAGCCACTACGCCGGCGGCGGCGACGCGGTGCGCTTCGTGCGCGTGGGCACGCTGGCCAACCCCGATGCGCTGCCTCCCGACATCCATATCTTCACGACGACCAAGCAGCCGTGGGTGGTGCTGCCGCCGGGCGCACGTGCCGTCCCCGAGTATTACGATGCCAAGGTCGTATGGTCGGCCGCGAGCCTCGAGCGCCGCGAGGCATTGCGGGCGCGGCGGCGGCAGGAGGGCCGATGATCCCGACATCGACTGCCACAAACGCCGCCCCACGACTGGATTCCCGCATTCGCGGGTATGACGGCTTTCGCCGATGAAGCTCACCGTCAGGCCGTTGACGCCCGAGAACTGGTCCGATCTCGAGAAAGTGTTCAATGCCCGGGGCTGCTCCGTCGCACGCGGCTGCTGGTGCATGTACTACCGGCGCAGTGGCGCCACGTCCAAGCCGCCTGCCGGCATGACCCACGCCGCGCGCAATCGCGCGGACCTCGCGGCGCTCTCGCGCGCGCAGACGCCGCCGGGTCTCGTCGGCTATCGCGGCCGCACGCCGATCGGGTGGCTGTCGCTCGGCCCGCGGCAGGATTTTGCGAAGCTCGCGCGCTCGCCGGTCATGAAGCCCGTCGACGCTGCCCCGGTGTGGTCGATCATCTGCTTCGTCGTGCCGTCGGCGTATCGCGGGCAAGGCGTGGCACGCGCGCTCCTCGCCGCCGCCATCGACTGGGCACGCAAGCGCGGAGTGACGCTGCTCGAAGCCTATCCGGTCGACCGCGACGAGCGTGCGCACGACGACGCGATGTGGTTCGGCGCCAAGTCGATGTTCGACGACGCGGGCTTCGCGGAGGTCGCGCGACGCAAGCCGCATCGCCCGGTCGTGCGCTTGCGGTTGCAGCGAACGGCGCGCACGCGGCCGTAGCATAATCGGCGGCCGCACCCGCGCCTGGCTGTTCGCCCAATCCCATGTCCGCTTGCGTCGCCTTCCTCCACTTCCTGGCAGCCTTCGCGCTGTTCGCGGCGCTCGCCGTCGAGCTGATGCTGACGCGTGGCACGCTCGACGCCGTCACGGCGCGGCGCCTGCTCGTCGTCGACGGCGTGTTCGGCATCAGCGCCACCGTGGTGCTGCTGGCCGGAATTGCGCGCGTGCTGTGGTTCGCGAAAGGACCGGCTTACTACCTGCACGACATCTACTTCATCGCCAAGATGGCGCTGTTCGCGGCCATCGGGCTGCTGTCGATCTACCCGACGCTGCAGTTCCTGCGGATGCGTCCGGTGCTGCGCCAGGGCGGCACGCCCGCGCTGCACCCGGCGCATCAGAGGCGCGTCCGCCTCGTGATTCACGTCGAAGCGACGCTGGTCGTGCTGATGATCCTGTGCGCATCGCTGATGGCGCGCGGCGTCGGGGTGATCGGCGGCTGAGCGCCTCGCTGCGATCCGGCCGCGCCGCCACTAGGAGGCCGGACGACGGAACGTCGCCGCCACCGCTTCGGTGAACGTGCGCTCTTCGCGCAGGATCAGTCGCCTTTGCTGCGCGAACTCGAAGTTGGCACGCCCCTCGGCATCGGCGCGAAGGCGCGCGCGGTACGCCTCGTAGCCGGCGAGGTCGGCGAACGCGATCAATCCCCAGGCCACGTCGCTGGTGCCTTCGTGCGGCAGGAAATAGCCGACGAGGTCGCCGCCGCAGCGCGGGATGACGCGGGCCCAGTTGGCGGCATACTCGGCGAATGCCGCGCGCTGGAACGGGTCGATCTGGTAGCGAATGACGCAGGTGATCATCGGTGGCCCTCCGGAATTTGCGCAAGGCGCGAGCGCCGACGGCCACAAGCGGGCCGCGCGGCGCGATCCGTCGAGACTACCGGTTGCCACGCGCGAATGATTCGACTAAGATCCGAAATATATACTTGACAAAGGCAGAACGGGCGCCTAATATCTGGCCATACACCGGGGAAACACCATGGCCAAAGCCCTTTTCGATGCACCTCAATACCGCGATCCGGACGCCGCCCGCGAGCATCTAGAGTCGATCCGCTGGCCGAAGGGTCCGGTGTGCCCGCACTGCGGCGCCGTGGATCGCATCACCAAGCTGCAAGGCAAGAGCCATCGCTCCGGCCTTTACGACTGCGGGCATTGCCGCGACCAGTTTACCGTGACGGTCGGCACCGTGTTCGAGCGTTCCAAGATTTCCCTTGATAAATGGCTGTTCGCCGCCGCCCTGATGGCGTCCAGCAAGAAGGGCATCAGCAGCAAGCAGATCGAGCGCATGCTCGGCGTTACCTACAAAACCGCATGGTTCATCACGCATCGCCTCCGCGAAGCCATGGGCGAAACGCCGTCTGGCAAGCTTGGCGGTGGCGGCAAGATCGTAGAAGTCGACGAAACCTATTTTGGCAACAAAGAAGGCGCGAAGAAGCGTAGCGGCAAGGTTGGCGGCGCGGCGATGAAAGACAAGCGCGCCATCGTTGCCCTCGTCGAGCGCGGCGGCAAGGTCCGCTCTTACCATGTGCCGGGCGTTACGCACGCCAACCTCAAGGAAGTCATGTTCAAGCAGATCGACTTGAACACGCACCTTATGACGGACGAGGCCACGCGCTACTGGAATCTCGGCAAGGAATTCGCGAAGCATTCCAGCGTAAACCATGGCCAGAAGGAATATGCGCGCGGCGAGGTCAGCACAAACACCGTAGAAGGCTACTTCTCGATCCTGAAGCGCGGCCTGATCGGCACGTATCAACACGTCGGCGAGCGCCACCTGCATCGCTATATCCGCGAATTCGACTTCCGTTACAACCATCGCATCAAGCTTGGCTACGATGATGCGACGCGCACCACGGAACTGCTCAAAGGGGTTAGCGGAAAGCGCTTGACCTATCGGCGGATTGGTAACGGCGCATAGGCGTAAATTGCGCCTTATCGTGCTGGATATCCTGCGTCAGATCATGCTGGCCAAAGGGCGTTCGCCAAGACGGAAGCCGCGATGACGAACTCGCTCTACTTCGGCGATAACCTCGACGTGCTGCGCGAGTCGATCAAGGACGAATCAGTAGAATTGTTCTAACTCGATCATCCGTTCAACAGCAACGCGACGTACGACGTCTTATCCAATACTTGCTCGCGGCCCTTCGTCGTTACAAATTTCCGCGAAACCGATGGGCCAAACACATTATTGCGTCGCGAACGTAGTATTTAAATTGTTTGGGCACGTGTTCTGTGTGAGGCGGTATGGTCCATCCTGCATCGCTCGCCAGCCGCGCTAGGCTTTCTTTGAGGCGTTTGAATGTCGAATTGGCGTTAGCCAGCGGCACTAACGCTATTTGTGCGTGTGAACAATTGCCAAATAGCGGATCTGGGAAAACGTTAACGCCGTATTTGTTGCCGGTCAATTTTCCCTTGTCACTACGCTGTTCTATTGGACCAATTTGACGTATCGCGTGTGCGCGTAGCGCGATGATTCCGTCTTCGATGGACAGGCGAGTCATTTGTGGATCGCACTTGATTACGGCGCGGTCCACAGAAGGCTGTTTTGCAGGGTCGTTGAACGCCGCGATCGAAAAAACCGTGCGGTCCCCAATGACCTCGTAGCACGGTTGGCTTCCTGATTTCTCCGAAACGCGGCGATACAACGTCTCGCCATCGTCAACCGGTGATGTCATTTAATAAGCCAGGCCCATGGGGTCGAATCCCACACCTCAGTGATCTGTCCATCCTCCATATCGTCGATGATATGAGGACCCCAGCTTTTTATGAAGGTGCTTTGCGCGTCACCGATATAAACAGTCAATTTTCGAGTGCCATGCCACCATTCAAGGGAAACCTCACCGTCTTCACTAGCGCTTATGAATGGACGGCGCCAACCAAGTGCCTCGTCAGTATTGCGGAATACATCCTCCAGAAACTGTCGCGCCCGCTCAATCGCAAGCGGATTCGGCCGCGCGCTGCCATGCCCGTCCCAGTTCTCGTCCAATGACGACAAGTTGTCGATTTGCAGGTGAGAAGTTGTCAATCGGGGGTCTTTGGCAGAGCTGCTCGGCAGTGCGGGGGCAGCTTGGGGAAACGCTAACTTAAATCCACCGGTTCTTGGACCAGCCCAAAAGTCATACCGCTTGTCTACAACCGCAATTGTGCTCATTGGTCGATTAACCTTTTTGTTTGCTCCGTAATACATCCTTCAAAAATTTCATTCTTGCGGTGTCTCAATCTATCCAAAAATTCCCATGCAGTACTGTCAGTCCAGGATTCAATACCTAGGCGAAAGACATCGATGTCCAAAACAATTGATAAGTGGTTGGCAATGACTGGTCCCACCATAACTTGGCCAATATTGGCGACACACTCCAAATCGGGCTGCGGAATCTGCAAATTTAGTGCCAGACCGTTTATATCGTGCTGAGGGAGGGAATCGGGAACTTCGGGATACAGCGCAAAATATTCCCTTAACTCTATTCGCTCGCCGGGGATGTCTATTCTGTTGATGTAGCGAAGCGCGCATCGGCTTAGTTTCGCTTCTGAGCACGTTGCGCGATATAGATCCCATAGTGGGCGCGCTTCTGCCTTAAAGGTGTCCCAATCCGAATAGGGGCGCATGTGGCTAATCGCAAAGCCGTCGTGACGAATCTGAAGAACACGGGAATCGTCTGCTTTGTTGAGGCGGAACCCGACATTGGAATGTTGAACGGATTGGGTGATAGGCTCACCCGCCTTATGTTCAATACCCATTTGTACAAACTGCATCGGCGCGCGCTTGGGGAATTCTGAGGCCAATGAATCCGCAAGGCGTTCCAGTGCAGTCGTACCCGGAGATCCGGGGGGTTGAACACGTAATTCGATTACCGCCTCCGTGATGGGGGCGGATTTGTACCGCTTGATGGTCAGAGCCACGGCACGCTAAATACCGCCGAAGGGCGAGCGCTAATCATTTTAAGTGAAAGGATTGGCGGCGGTGGTAACGTTACCGTATCACCGTCGACAGTGCACTCGGGTGCGGTGTCGCCAATGCGACGGAGCATATCATGCACTTACTGGGCCAGAGATGCACTGTCAACTGTATGGTCTAGTTGTTGAAATTGCAAGTGCCAAAAAAGAACATCACTCTGGCGGATCCGATCAAGGATATGGGTACCGAAGGCGTTGGCGCTGGCTGCTAAAGCTCGCCATTGACGGCGCGAAGTTTCCCAAGCTGCAAGTGCTAACCATCGAAGGATTGCTGAACAGCACCGAGCACGCCAGGTATCTTCACCAGGACGCGGGCGGGTTAACGTTCGAGAAGGCCAAGCGGGAAGAAAACGAGCCGAAGCAGAAGAAGCTGTTTTGAGGTAGACAACGAATGACGAACCCGGTTGAGAGCAACACGGTAAAACTTGCTGAGGACGAGTTCGCGCGCTTGCTAGGAGAGTCCATCGCCAGATGGCAACAAGTCGAGCTTCACCTTTGCGGCCTCTTTCACGCGCTTCACGGTGGCGATGACCGTGATATTCCAAACGCTATTTACCACGCGGTGCATAGTTTTGAGGTCAAGCTGGCTATGATCGACGCATTGATTAGGACTAGACCACTCAACGCGGCGATCTCGTCGCGCTGGGCGACGTTGCAACGCGCCATTAAGCGCCGCAAGCAAATACGCGATAAATTTGTGCATTGGAGCATCGTTAGTCTCGTGCCGAATAAAGTCTTTGAGGGTGTCTTTCTAACTCCGCCCATAAGCGATTTCCGTATCTATAACCGTCCCGATTACATGAAGCCCTCAAGTGGCATGATGAGCGCTGACGACTTGAGGCGGCATGGCGAAGAGTTCGACAAGCAGGCGCAAGAGGTTAGGGAGTTTCGCGGTCAAGTTCTGACAGCATTGCCAAAAAAATCGCGGTGAGAACTTCTGTTTCATATGATTGACCTTCGGTCCCAAACGGGAGCATTCCAGACTCATGTAATTGCTTTCTTCCGGCATCGATCATCTTCTGGGTGACCACAACTTCTGGCGTCACTTTGATTGATTTGCGCGTATCCATGGCCTAGACTCCAACGATGGACAAGCACAAGGCGATGACAGAAACGGAGCGGGCGGCAGAGCTTGCCAAGCTCGACCTGCGCTCGCCGAGCGAAGCCAGCAAGCGCACCAACGGCCTGCTGCGCACGATGCTGAACACGCCGCCAGACCCCCACGTACAGAAGTCCGCCAAGCGCGCCAAGAAATAGCCGCGCCTCGCGGGTACCGGCCTGTCAGCCGGCAGTATCGACTCATCCGTTGTCTTTGTCACGTATATACTCCGGACTAAGATCGAAGCATGCACGACGGCCCGAGCATCGCCCGCATCGCCGCGCTGATCGGCGATCACGCGCGCGCCCACATGCTGACCTCGCTGCTGTCGGGCGAGGCGCTCACCGCCACCGAGCTGGCGCAGGAAGCGGGTGTCACGCCGCAGACCGTCAGCACGCACCTCGCCAAGCTCGTCGACGCGCGACTGCTCAGCGTCGAGCGCCAGGGTCGGCACCGCTACTTCCGCCTCGCCGGCCACGACGTCGCCCATGCGCTCGAGAGCCTGATGAATGTCGCCACGCGCACCGGCGCCACCCGCGTGCGTCCCGGACCGCGCGAACCGGCCTTGCGCAAAGCGCGCGTCTGCTACGACCACCTCGCCGGCGCGATGGGGGTGGGGGTCTACGACGCGCTGCTCGCCACGCGTGTGCTGCGCGACGATGGCGATGGCCCGGCGCTGACGCCCAAGGGCCGCGCGTATTTCGCCGAATTCGGCATCGACGTCGACGCCTTGGCGCGCGAGCGCCGGCCCCTGTGCCGCGCGTGTCTCGACTGGAGCGTGCGTCGCCATCACCTGGCCGGCGCGCTCGGCGCAGCGCTGCTGCGCCGCGTCATGGAACAGGGCTGGGCACGCCGCGTGCGCCATTCGCGCGTCGTCGCGTTCACGCCGCCCGGAGAGCGGGCGATGCATGCCCGGTTCGCCACGCTCGCGCAGCCTGCGATGCCGGGCCGGCTGCCGAGCGAGGCTCGCGACAGCGCGATGTCATGAGCGAGCGCTGCGAGCATTTTGCCGGCATCGTGCCGGTCGCCCCACGCACGCGCGGATGCGAGGAGTGCATGGCGCTGGGCGAGCCGTGGACCGCGCTGCGCGTGTGCCTCACCTGTGGCCATGTCGGCTGTTGCGAGGACTCGCGCCACGCACATGCGCTCGCCCATTTCAGGGAAACCGCGCATCCGCTGATCGTGCCGCTCGAGCGCAACGGCAACTGGAGCTGGTGCTACGTCCATCACCGCTATTACGACGCGCTGCCCGACGCCCTGCTGCGGCCACGCTCGCTACTGGCGCGCATCGGCAAGCGCTTCGCGCGACGCTGACGCGCCCGGCGTCGCCCACGCAACGGCCGCTACGACACGTCGCAGGGCGGCTGCAGCTGGAAGCGGTCGAACAGGAAGTCGATGAACGCGCGCACCTTCGGCGACAGGTGTCGATTGCGCAGGTAGACCGCCCAGATCGCGAGCCCGGGCGGCGCAAAGCCGTCCAGCAACTGCTGCAGGGTTCCGCGCTGCAGGTCGGCCCCGATCAGGTACGTCGGCAGCAGCGCGATGCCGAGGCCCGATAACGCCGCCTGGCGAATCGCATTCTGGTTGTTGAGCCGCACCGACCCGTCGACGGTGACGCGGATCTCGCCCTCGCCGGTGCCGAAGCACCACTGGCGCTCGACGCCGTGCGGGGCGAACACGAGACAGTCGTGGCGCGCGAGGTCCTGCGGCGTGCAAGGCGCGCCGCGACGGCGGAGGTAAGCCGGGCTCGCGCAGACGCTGCGGCCGATGGGCGCCAGCCGGCGCGCAGCCAGGCCGCCGTTGGGCTCCTTGTCGACCACGATCGCAACGTCGAAGCCATCCTCGGCGAGGTTGGCCGGGTGATCGTCGAACACGAGGTCGACGCGCAGCTCGGGGTACGCCGCCAGCAGCTGCGACAACGCCGGCGTCAGGTGATGCACGCCGAAATCCACCGGCGCATGCACCTTGAGAAGTCCGCGCGGCGCCGCCTGGAAATGCGACGCGACGTTCTCGGCCTCCTCGGCGGCGGTGATCATCTGCGTGCAGCGCTCGAAGAAGGCGTCGCCGATCTCGGTCAGCGTCACCGATCGCGTCGTGCGATGCAGCAGGCAAACGCCGAGCTCGTGCTCCATCTGCGTGATGTGCTTGCTCACGGCCGACTTCGACACGCCGAGGCGACGCGCGGCGGCGGACAGGCTGCGTGCCTCGGCGGCACGCACGAACATTTCCATGGCCACCAGATTCATCGGAATTGTCGCAGCGTGGAAAACACAGTTGTTCCGCGCGCAACGCGCGGCAGTCGAACCGTTGATGCAAGCTGTCGTCGAAACATGACAAGGCGTGCGGCGCGGCAATCGGAATGCCGCGACAGCGACGAGCCTTTTTCGTGTCGCGGCGTTTCGAGTATAGCGCCGCCGGCTGCGCCACCCGTGCAACAGGCTGGAGGATTCAAGGATGTACGACTGCTTCCCCGAATCTCGCGATCGCGCGGTGCGAACTCGTCCCTTGTTTGTATTTTTTACAAGTGCGGGCGCGCCGCGACATACCGGGGAATTCCGATGAAATTCGTCGCCGGCCGCCGCCAGTTGCTGAAGGCGGCGATCGTTCCCGCCGCCGGGGTGGCGCCGATCGCGTTCGTGCGCGACGCCGCGGCCGACACTTCGCCGCTGCCGGTGTCGCGTGAGTATTTCACCGCCGCGGAATTCGCCTGGATCGAAGCCGCCGTCGATCGGCTGATTCCGCAGGACGCACTTGGCCCGGGTGCCCGGGAAGCCGGCGTCGCGGTGTTCATCGATCGTCAGCTCGCGGGTGCCTACGGCCGCGCCGAGACGTGGTACATGCAGGGCCCGTGGAAGCAGGGCACGGAGCAGCAGGGCTACCAGTCGAAGCTGACCCCGGCGGCGCTGTACCGCGCCGCGATCGGCGACGTCGACGCGCATTGCCGCAGCGCTTACCAGGGCAAGGCGTTCGTGGCACTCGATGCCGGGACGCAGGATGCGCTGCTGCACGCGCTCGAGGACGGCAAGGTCGAGTTGGCACACGTGCCGGCCAAGGAGTTCTTCGACATGCTGCTGCAGAACACGATCGAAGGCTTCCTCGCCGACCCGATGTACCACGGCAATCGCAATTTCATCGGCTGGAAGCTCATCGGCTTTCCGGGCCCGCGCTACAACTACGTCGACGAGATCGAGCAGCACGGCCGGCGCTATGGCCAGCCGACGGTAGGCCTCCTCGGCCGCGACGGCACGCGCGTGAAGGACGCCTGACATGGCGACGCGCATGCCGAAAGTCGATGTCGTGCTCGTCGGATTCGGCTGGACGGCGAGCATCCTCGGCCAGGAGCTTACCGACGCCGGATTGCAGGTGCTGGCGCTCGAGCGCGGCGGATTTCGCGACACCGTACCCGACTTCGCGACCACGCTGATCCAGGACGAGTTGCGCTACGCGGTGCGCAACGGTCTGTTCGAGGAACCCGAGCGCGAGACGCTGACGTTTCGCAATTCCCTCGACCAGACGGCGCTGCCGATGCGCCAGCTGGGATCGTTCCGGCCGGCGGCCGGCGCCGGCGGCGCCGGCGTGCACTGGAACGGCCAGCACTGGCGGTTCCAGGCCGCCGATTTCCTGCAGCGCTCGCACATCGAGCAGCGCTACGGGCGCAAGTTCATACCCGAAGGCATGACGATCCAGGACTGGGGCGTCACCTACGAAGAACTCGAGCCGCACTTCGACCGCTTCGAGTATCTGTGCGGCACGTCGGGCCGCGCCGGCAATCTCGGCGGCAAGCCGCAGGACGGGGGCAATCCGTTCGAGGCGCCGCGGCGCCGCGAGTATCCCAACCCGCCGCTGAAGCGCGGGCTCGGGCAGATGAAGTTCGACGCCGCGGCGAAGGAGGTCGGTTTCCATCCGTTCCCCTGCCCCGCTTCCAACACCTCGCGCGCGTACACCAATCCGCTGGGCGTCGAGATGGGCGCGTGCACGTATTGCGGCTACTGCGAATGGTTCGGCTGCGGCAACTACTCGAAATCCAGCCCGCAGACGACGATCTTCCCGGTGCTGCTCGCCAAGGACAACTTCGAGTACCGCGTGCGCTGCGAAGTCACGCGCGTCAACCTCGACGCGTCGAAGACCCGCGCCACCGGCGTGACTTACGTCGACGCGCAGGGCCGGGAGTTCGAGCAGCCGGCCGACCTCGTCATCCTGTGCGCGTTTCCCACGCACAACACGCACCTGCTGCTGGTGTCCGGCATCGGCAAGCCGTACGACGCGAAGTCCGGCACCGGCGTCACCGGCCGCAACTACGCCTATCAGATCACGTCCGGGGTCGACGTGTTCGTCGACGAACTGATCAACCCGTTCATGGGCGCCGGTGCATTGGGCCAGGCGGTCGACGACTTCAACGCCGACAACTTCGACCATGGCCCGCACAACTTCATCGGCGGCGGTTACCTCGCGCTGTGGACGACCGGCGGCCGGCCGATCCTGCAGAGCCTGGTGCCGGACGGCACGCCCAAATGGGGCAGCGGCTGGAAAAAGGCGATGGCCGAGAACTACCTCAAGTCGGTGAGCATCGCCACGCATGGAAGCGTGATGAGCTATCGCGACGCCTGCCTCGACCTCGATCCCACTTACCGCGACGTCTACGGCAACCCGCTGCTGCGCCTGACCTTCGACTTCCACGACAACGAGATCCGGATGTCGAAGTTCCTCACCGACAAGGCGGCGATGATCGCCAAGGCGATGAAGCCGCGGTCGATGCACGTCAAGGAGCGCAAGCCGCCGTACTCGATCGTGCCCTACCAGACTACGCACAACACGGGCGGCGCGATCATGGGCACCGATCCGCGCACGAGTGTGGTCAATCGCTACCTCCAGGCATGGGACGTGCCGAACGTGTTCGTGATGGGCGCGTCGGCGTTTCCGCAGAACGCCGGCTACAACCCGACCGGCACCGTGGGCGCGCTGACGTACTGGGCTGCGGATGCGATCCGCAACCAGTACCTCAAAAAGCCCGGGCCGCTGATGTCGGCGGCTTGAAGATGACGCGCGCCCACATGCTCGGCATCGTCGCCGCGTCGGCGCTGGCCGCCGCCGCCGGCGCCGCCGTGCCCACGCCGATCCCCGGCGACGGCTCGCATGCGGCGATCGAGCGCGGCCGCAACCTCGCGCTCGCCGGCGATTGCAAGGCCTGCCACACGGCGGACGGGGGGCAGCCGTTCGCCGGCGGTCGCGCCGTGCCGACGCCGTTCGGCACGATCTACTCGACCAATATCACGCCCGACCCGGCCACCGGCATCGGCACGTGGTCGGCCGACGACCTGTGGCGCGCGATGCACGACGGCATCGACCGTGAAGGGCAGCATCTCTATCCGGCATTTCCGTACCCGTGGTACACGAAGGTCACGCGCGAGGACAGCGACGCGATCAAGGCCTACCTCGACACGCTGCCACCGGTGCACCAGCCGCCGCTGCCGAACAAGCTGCCGTGGCCGCTGACGCTGCGCCAGGGACTCGCCGTATGGAACGCGGCCTTCTTTCATCCGGGCACCTATGCCTGGAACGCGCAAAAGAGCGACGCCTGGAACCAGGGCGCGTACCTCGTCGAAGGCCTCGGCCACTGCGGGGCGTGCCACACGCCGAAGAATTTCGCAGGCGCCCCCAAGCGCGGCGACGCGCTGGCCGGCGGCTATGGCGAGAACTGGTACGCGACGAGCCTCGCCAATGACGTACACGATGGTCTTGGCAGCTGGTCGGAGCAGGACGTCGTCGATTTCCTCAAGCGCGGCGCGAGCAAGCAGGCCACGGCGTTCGGGCCGATGGCCGAGGTGGTGCGCGAGTCGACGTCGCACCTCGACGACGCGCAGCTGCATGCGATCGCGGTCTATCTCAAGGACGCGCCGCAAACGGGCAGCGCGAGCCCGGCCGCGCCAACCGCCAGCGATGCCGCCACGCGCGGCGCCGGTCTCTACCTCGACCAGTGCGCGGGCTGTCATATGGCGCATGGTGAAGGCCTCGCCGGCGCGTTTCCGCCGCTCAAGGGCAACGGTGTCGTGCAAGCGCGCGACGCGGAGACGCTGGTGCATCTCGTGCTCACCGGCGAGAGCGCGGCGGTGACGCGCGCGCGGCCGAACCGCTTCGCGATGCCGGCGTTCGACTGGAAGCTGTCCGACGCCGAGATCGCCGATCTCGCGACCTACGTACGCAGCGCCTGGGGCAACGCGGCGGCGCCGGTGTCCGCCTCCACGGTGGCCGGCATCCGCGGCAAGGTCGAGCACATCGTCGAGCAATAGCAAGGCCGCGGGTCGCGCACGACCCGCTCGAGGGAGTTGCCGGTGTGGCGCAAGTGTTCTCCATGCGATTCACGCTTGCCCTGCGCGTCGCCGCGATCGCGTTGCTGGCGCTCGTCGCGCTCGCCCTGTTGACGTATCGCGTGAACGCGCGCAGTGACGCCGCCGTCGGCGCCCCGATCGACCAGCCGGTGCCCTTCAGCCACAAGCACCACGTCGGCGACGACGGCATCGATTGCCGCTATTGCCATGTCGCCGTCGAGACGTCGGCGTTCGCGGGCATTCCGCCGCTGTCGACCTGCATGACCTGTCACTCGCAGCTCTTCACCGACCAGGCGGTGCTGGCGCCGCTGGTCGACGCCTATCGCACCGGCCGCCCGCTGGCCTGGAATCGCGTGCACGACCTGCCGGACTTCGTCTATTTCGACCATGGGATCCACGTCACCAAGGGCGTCGGCTGCTCGACGTGCCACGGCGCCGTCGATTCGATGCCCCTGACGTGGCGTGCGGCCTCGCTGGACATGCAGTGGTGCATCGCCTGCCATCGCAAGCCCGAGGCGTACCTGCGGCCGGCCGACCGCATCTACGACATGCACTGGACGCCCCCGGCCGACCAGGACGCGCTCGGCCGCGCGCTGGCGAGCGCCAATCACATCCGAGGCGCCGACGTCCTCACCAGCTGCTCGACCTGTCACCGCTGACGACCATGGCCGACGCGATTGCCTCCGCGCTGAACGACGCCGCGCACCTGCACTTCTGGCGCAGCCTGGAGGAGCTCGATGCCACGGCGCCGATGCCGACCGCGGACGCCGCCGGATCGCCGGTGACGCTGGCGCGGCGCGACGTGCTCAAGGTGATGGCCGCCTCGCTCGCGCTCGCCACTGGCGGCTGCGGTCGCGTGCCGCTCGAAAAGATCGTGCCCTATCGCGACGGCCCTGCGCAGGACGGCTACGGCAAGCCGGTGTTCTACGCCTCGGCGCTGGAGCGGGACGGATACGGCTGTGGCGTGCTGGTCGAGACCAACATGGGGCGCCCGACCAAGATCGAAGGCAATCCATCGCACCCCGCGAGCCTTGGCGCCACGGACATCTTCGCGCAGGCGGCGGTGCTCGAGCTGTGGGATCCCGATCGCTCCACCGCGCATTGGCGCCGCGGCGCGATCGACACCTGGCCCCGTTTCGCCGGCGAACTGCAGGAGCGCCTGCGCGCGTCTGCCGATGGCGACGGCGTCGTCGTGCTCACCGAAACGGTGACGTCGCCGACGCTGCACGACCAGCTCGCCGCGTTGCTCGCGCGGTACCCGCGCGCGGCGTGGCATCAGTACCAGCCGGTCAACCGCGATGCCGTCTACGCCGGCGCGCGCCTCGCGTTCGGCGAGGCGCTCGAGCCAACGTACCGCTTCGGCGAGGCCCGCGTGATCGTCGCGCTCGACGCCGACGTCGTGACCTCGATGCCGGGTGCGGTGCGTTATGCACGCGACATCGCCGGCGCACGTCGCATCGAGCGTGCCTCGCGAATGAGCCGCCTGTACGTCGCCGAGGGCACGCCGAGCCTGACCGGCGCACTGGCCGATGACCGCCTCGTCGTGCGCACACGCGACATCGCCGCCCTGACCGCGCGTCTTGCGGCACGTTTCGGCGGCGCGGCATCGGCGTCGGGCGACGGTGATGCGACGCCCGAAGCGCGTCTGTGGCTCGATGCGGTCGCCGCCGATCTCGAGCGCAACCGCGGGCATGCGATCGTCGTCCCGGGTGACCGTCAGCCGGCAGCGGTGCATGCCGCCGTGCACGCGCTCAACCAGGCGCTCGGCAACGATGCGCTGCTGGAGCTGCGTGCGCCGGTGGCCTACGCCACGCACGACCAGATCGATGCCTTGCGCGCGCTGGTCGCGTCGATGCGCGCCGGCCGTGTGACGACACTGCTGATGCTGGGGGGCAATCCCGTTTACGCGGCGCCGCGCGACCTCGGCTTTGGCGACGCCCTGGCGCGCGTGGCGTGGACCGCGCATCTCGCGCCGTATCGGGACGAGACGTCCGCCACCTGCACGTGGCACGTCGCCGCGGCGCACCCGCTCGAAAGCTGGGGCGATGTGCGAGCCTACGACGGCAGCGTCACGATCCGCCAGCCGGCCATCGCGCCGCTCTACGACGGCAAATCGGCGCACGAGGTGCTGTCGGTGCTGGTCGACGGCGATCCGCGCGGCGGTCACGACATCGTGCGCGAATTCTGGCGGCGTGATCGCGCACACGACTTCGACGCGTTCTGGCGCGATGCACTACAGTCGGGGGTCGCTGTTGCAGCGCCGCCGGCGCGCGCGCGGCGCGCCGCCGCAAAAGCGCCCGCCGTGCCGCTCGCCGCGGACGTTGCCGCCTCGGGCGTCGAGCTCGTGCTGGCGGCGGATCCGACGCTCGGTGACGGCCGCCACGCCAACAATGCGTGGCTGCAGGAACTGCCGAAGCCGATCACCACGCTCACCTGGGGCAACGCCGCCTGGGTCGCGCCCCGCTTCGCCGCGGCGCGCGGACTCGCCAATGAGGACATGGTCGAGATTCGTGCTGGCGCGGCGCGCGTGCGCGTGCCGGTGTGGATCGTGCCCGGACATGCCGACGCGTCGGTCACGCTGCACCTCGGTCATGGCCGTACCCGCGCCGGCCGCGTCGGCGACCGTGTCGGCGTCGACGCCTACGCGCTGCTGGATTCGACGACGCGCGGCATCGTCGGCAGCGTGGAGGTGTCCAAGGTCGACGGCCGCACCCGTCTCGCCGCCGCGCAGACGCACAACCGGATGGAAGGGCGCGACCTCGTGCGCCTCGTCGCGCGCGATGCGGCCGCGCGCTGCGAAGAGGGCGCCTGCGAGCCTGCGCACGCGCACGATCCCGCGCAATCGCTCTACCCGGACTTTGCCTACCCGGGCTACCGCTGGGGGATGAGCATCGACCTCAACGCGTGCATCGGCTGCGCGGCCTGCACGATCGCCTGCCAGGCGGAGAACAACATCCCGGTGGTCGGCCGCGACGAGGTGCTGCGCGGGCGCGAGATGCACTGGATCCGTGTCGACCGCTACTACGAAGGCGGCCGCGACGCGCCGCGCACGCTGTTCCAGCCGGTGCCCTGCATGCAGTGCGAGCGCGCGCCCTGCGAGGAAGTATGCCCGGTGGAAGCCTCGGTGCACGACGCCGAGGGACTCAACGTGCAGGTCTACAACCGCTGCGTCGGCACGCGCTTCTGCTCGAACAACTGCCCCTACAAGGTGCGTCGCTTCAACTGGTTCGGCTATGCGCGAGAGGCGCCCGCGCTCGACGCGCAGCGCAATCCCGAGGTCACCGTGCGCATGCGCGGCGTGATGGAGAAGTGCTCGTACTGCATCCAGCGCGTCGAGCGCGCGCGCATCGACGCCGATCACGACAGTCGCCGCATCGCCGATGGCGAAGTGGTCACCGCGTGCCAGGCCGCGTGTCCGACCCAGGCGATCGTGTTCGGCGACCTCAACGATCCCGCCAGCGCCGTCAATGCGCGCAAGGCGTCGCCGCTCGACTACGCGCTGCTGGCGGAGCTCAACACCCGCCCGCGGACCACCTACCTGCCGCGCGTGAGCAACCCGGCGGCGGCTGCGCCGGACGCGCAGAAGCGATCATGACCGACGAAGCCACGCTCGCGGCAACGCCGGTGCTGATCGGACGCCACACCGATGCGTCGATCACCGACAAGATCGCCGACATCGTGCTGGTGCGCCCGGCGCACTGGGCGTGGATCGCCGGCGCGCTGGTGAGCGGCGCGCTCGCCATCCTGTTCCTCGTCGCGGTCAGCTGGCTGTTCGTCGAGGGCGTCGGCATCTGGGGCGTCGACCAGCCGGTGGCCTGGGCGTTCGCGATCACCAACTTCGTGTGGTGGGTCGGCATCGGCCACGCTGGCACGTTCATCTCGGCGTTCCTGCTGCTGCTGCGCCAGAAATGGCGCACGTCGATCAACCGCTTCGCCGAGGCGATGACGATCTTCGCCGTGGCGATGGCGGGCCTGATGCCGATCCTGCACCTCGGGCGGCCCTGGTTCTTCTACTGGCTGATTCCCTATCCCAACATCATGGACCTGTGGCCGCAATGGCGCAGCCCGCTGATCTGGGACATCTTCGCGATCGGCACGTACGTGATCGTGTCGATACTGTTCTGGTACATGGGACTCATCGCCGATCTGGCGACGCTGCGCGACGCGGCGAAGAAGCGCTGGCAGCAAATCGCCTACGGCCTGCTGGCGCTCGGCTGGCGCGGCGATGCGCGGCACTGGGCGCGCTTCGACAGCGCCTATCTGCTGATGGCCGGCCTCGCGACGCCGCTGGTGATCTCGGTGCACAGCGTCGTCTCGCTGGATTTCGCGATCGGCAACACGCCGGGCTGGCACTCGACGATCTTCCCGCCCTATTTCGTCGCGGGCGCGCTGTTCTCCGGTTTCGCGATGGCGCTGACGATCGCCGTGCCGATGCGTCGCGTGTTCCGCCTGCAGGCGTTCATCACCGAGCGCCACCTCGACAACATGGCGAAGCTGATGCTGGTGTGCTGCCTCGTCGTCACGTACAGCTACCTCACCGAGATCTTCATGGCGTACTACAGCGGCGATCCCTTTGCGATCGCCATGACCCAAAACCGGATGCACGGACCGTACGCGCCGGTGTACTGGGCGGTGATCCTGTGCAACGTCGCGATTCCGCAGGCGCTGTGGTGGGCAGGCGTGCGCGCGCGCCCGGCCGCGCTGTTCGCCATCGCCATCGTCGTCAACACCGGCATGTGGCTCGAGCGCTTCATGATCATCGTGTCGAGCCTCAACCGCGATTTCCTGCCGTCGTCCTGGCACGTGTACGTGCCGACGTTCTGGGATTTCGCCACGCTGGCAGGCTCGATCGGCCTGTTCGCGCTGCTGTTCCTCGCGTTCCTGCGCGCGCTGCCGGCGATCTCGATCGCGGAGATGCGCAAGCTCGCGCGGGAGAAGGCGCATGGCGAAGCCTGACCCGGGCGCCTACGGCGTGGTCGCGGAATTCGCGACGCCCGAAGCGCTGCTGTCCGCGGCGACCCGCTGCCGCCAGGAATTCCGCGACGTCGAGGCGTTCACCCCGTTCGCCGTCGACGGCCTTGCCGACGCCCTCGGTTTCGCGCGCAACGGCGTTGCAGCGCTGGCGCTCGCCGGCGGCATCGTCGGCGCGGTCGGCGCCTATTTCCTGCAGTGGTACAGCGCGGTGGTGGACTACCCGATCAACGCCGGCGGTCGGCCGCTGCACAGCTGGCCGTCGTTCATCCCGGCGACGTTCGAGCTCGCCGTGCTCGGTGCCGCGCTCGCCGCGTTCTTCGGCTTCCTTGCACTCTGCCGTTTGCCACGCCTCAATCATCCGCTGTTCGACGTCCCCGACTTCGATCTCGCATCGAAGAACCGCTTCTTCCTGTGCGTTCGCGCGACGGATCCGGCGTACGACGCCGCGCGCGCCGAGCGCCTGCTCGCCAGCCTCGACGCCGTGCGCGTGCTGCCGGCGCCACGGGAGGCGCCATGATCGCCCGCGTGGTGCTGGTCGCGACGCTCGCCATTTGCGCCGGCTGCGAAAAGACCGCGCGCAACATGTACGACCAGCCGCGCGACAAACCGCTTGCGGCGAGCCCCTTGTGGAACGACACGCGCTCGGCGCGCGATCCCGTCGTCGGAACGCAAGCGCGCAGCGCCGGCACGCGCGCCGGCACTTCCAGCGGGCGGCTCGGCGACGTCGCGGCCGAAGCACCCGTGTCGCGCAGCGAATGGACGCTGCCCGTGCTCGCGCGCGGCCGCGAGCGATACGACATCTTCTGCGCGCCCTGCCACAGCGTCGCCGGCGATGGCGACGGCATGATCGCGCGCCGCGGCTTCCCGCATCCGCCGTCGTTCCACATCGAGCGCCTGCGCGACGCCTCCGACGATCATCTCTACGCGGTCATCCGCGACGGCTACGGCGCCATGTATCCGTACGCCAATCGCATCCCGCCGGCCGACCGGCGGTCGATCGTCGGCTACATCCGCGCGCTGCAGCTTGCGCAACAGGCGCCGCTCGACTCGCTGCCGGCGCAGGACCGCGCGCGGCTCGAGGCGTTGCGATGACCCCGCGCGCATTCGCCGATCCGCGTGCGCGGCGCGCATGCCTCGGCGTCGGCATCGGCGCCGCCGTGCTCGCTGCGCTCGCCGGGACCGCCGAGCCCGCGCACTTCTTCGCGGCGTGGCTCTTCGCATGGCTCTGCGTGCTCGGCATCGCGCTGGGTGCGATGGCCAACGTGATGATCCACGAGCTCACGGGCGGCGAGTGGGGCTTCGTCGTGCGAGCTCCCCTCGAGGCGGCGCTGGCGACGCTGCCGGTCGTCGCGCTCCTCGGCGTGCCGCTCGTCTTCGGCCTCGCCCATCTCTACCCATGGGCGGCCCACGCCGGCGATCCGGCATTCGCCGGCAAGCGCTGGTACCTCAACGCGCCGTTCTTCGTCGTGCGCGCGGCGCTCGACTTCGCGATCTGGATCGCGCTGGCCACGGCCTTGCGCCGGCAGTGGTCCCGCCATCGCACCAACGCGGCCGCCGGCGCGCAACCTGCGGTACGCGTGCTGTCGATCGCCGGGCTCGTCCTGTACGCGGTGACGATGACGCTCGCCGCCGTCGACTGGATCATGGCACTGTCCGCCGACTGGTATTCGACAGGCTTCGGGCTGCTGGTGCTGACGAGCCAGGCGTTCGGCGCATTCGTGTTCGCCGTCGCGGTGAGCGCGGCGAGCGGCGCGATGCGCGGCGCGCGTGCGGTCGACGACGACCGCAATGCGGCGATGGTCGAGCGCCCCAATCCCGCGCGCGACGCCCAGGACCTCGGCAACATCCTGCTCACCTACGCCATGCTGTGGGCCTATCTCGCGTTCATGCAGTTCCTGGTCATCTGGGCGGAAGACCTTCCCGCGGAGATCGGCTGGTACGTCGTCCGCGCCACGCCGCCGTGGAAGGCGCTTGCCATCGTGGTATTCGGGCTGCAATTCGCGGTGCCGTTCGTGGCCATGCTGTTTCGCGGCTTCAAGCGCAACCCGGCACGGCTCGGCGTGCTGTGCGGCGTCGTGCTGGTGGCATACGTGCTGGAGATTGCCTGGGAAGTGCTGCCCGCATCCTCCGCCACGCCGCCATGGCTGGCGGCGCTCGCGCTGATCGCGGTGGGCGCGCTGTGGCTGCATCCCTTCATGCTCGCGCATGCGCGCGCGGTGCCTGCGCCGCGCGGCCGCGAGTTCGGCGTCGAGCATGGCTGAGCCCGCGCTCCTCGCGCCCGATCCCGCGCTGCGCGAGCGCGACACCACCGACGGTCGCCGTGTCGCGCAAGTCGCGCTCGCGCTCTGCGTGCTGCTGGCCGCATTCATCGGCGTGAGCTTCTGGCTCGCTCACCATCTGGCGCGGCACTACGCAAGACCGCCGACGGTACCGCCGACGGCGCTGCCGTCCACCGCCGGACCCGCACTCGAGCCCGACCCCGCCGCCACGCTCGCGCAGTTTCGCGCCGAGAAAGCGGCGCTGCTGAACGGGTACGGCTGGGTCGATCGCACGCACGGCGTCGCGCGCGTCCCCATCGACGTGGCGATGCGCCTCCTCGCCACGCAGAGCGCCGCGACGTCTGCGATGCCTGCGCGAAAGCCGCCGCAATGAGAGCCGGATGCCGGACGCTTGCCGCCGCGCGTGCGGCGCTGCCTGCGCTTTGCTTCGCGGCGCTCACGCACCTGGCTGTCGCGCAACCGGCGCCGCCGGCAGGCATCGCGTTCGACCAGCACCTCGGCGCGCGGGTGCCGCTCGATGTGCCGTTCGTCGACGCCGACGGTCGCGCGACGACGCTGGCGGCGCTGCTCGACGGGCGTCCGGCGATCCTCGTGCCCGGCTACTACGAGTGCCCGAACCTCTGCAGCGCCGTGCGCGAATCGCTGCGCGCGAGCCTCGCGCGAGTCGACCTCGCGGCGGACGCGCGCTACCGGGTGGTCGCCGTCAGCATCGACCCTGATGAAACGGCGGCCGACGCCGTGCACGCGCGCGCTGCACTCGATGCCAGCGACGGCGCAATCGACGTCGGCGCGGCGCCGCGCGGCTGGCACTTCCTCACCGGAACTCGCGCCGCGACGCATGCGCTCGCCGACACCCTCGGCTTCCACTACGTCTACGACGCCCGACTGCATCAATATGCGCATCCCTCGGGCGCGGTCGTCATCACGCCAGGCGGCCGCGTCTCGCGCTATTTCTTCGGCGTCGACTATCCGCCACAGGCGCTGCGCGCAAGTCTCGTCGCCGCCGCGGACGACGGTATCGGGTCGCCAGTGCGCGCGCTGCTGCTGCGGTGCCTGCACTACGACCCCGCGATCGGCCTCCACACGACCGCGGTCGTCGCCGCGACGCGCGCCCTGGGGCTGGTGTGCCTCGCCCTGCTCGTCGCGCTGTTCATGCGCCTGCGCCACCGCGAGCGCTCCGCCGACGCCGGGACGATGCCATGAACCTGCCGTTCCTGCCGCCTCCGGCATCGGCGCTGGCCGCACGCTACGACACGCTGTTCCTGGCGATGGTGATGCTGACCACCGCAGTGTCGACGCTGGTCGTGGCCGTGCTGCTCGTATTCGCGTATCGCTACCGCCGTGGCTCGTCCGCCAGCCGCCTGCGCGCGCCGTGGGACCGGCGGCAACGGACGCGCCGGCGTCTCGAGGTCGCATGGATCGGCGTGCCGCTCCTCTGCTTCGTCGGCGCCTTCGCCTGGGCGGCATCGATCTACTTCGACCGCTCGACGCCGCCCGCCGGAGCCATCGAGATTGCCGTCGTCGCCAAGCAGTGGATGTGGAAGCTCGAGCACGCGGGGGGCCAGCGCGAGATCGATGCGCTGCACGTGCCGGTGAACGTGCCGGTCAAGCTCGTGATGACCTCGCAGGACGCGATCCACAGCTTCTTCGTGCCCGCTTTCCGCGTCAAGCAGGACGTGCTGCCGGGACGTTACACCGTGCTGTGGTTCACCGCCACGCGTGCCGGCGACTACCAGATCTTCTGCGCCGAATACTGCGGCGTCGACCATGCGCGGATGTTCGGCCACGTCATCGCCCTCGATCCGCCGCAGTACCAGCGCTGGCTCGACGCCCAGGGCGCCACGTCGCCGATGGCGGCGCATGGCGAGGCGCTGTTTCGCGATCTCGGCTGCAGCGGCTGCCATGGCGCCAATGCCGCCGTGCGCGCACCGCCGCTCGAGGGGCTGTACGGGCGCGCGGTGGCACTCGCCGACGGCAGCACGGTGATCGCCGACGACCGCTACCTGCGTGATTCGATCCTGCTGCCGGCACGCGAAGTCACCGCCGGCTACGCGCCCATCATGCCGTCGTTCGTGGGGCAGGTGGACGAGGCCGGCATCCTCGACCTCATCGCGTACATTCGCCGGCTCGGCGGCGCCGAGGCCCCGCGGTGAGCGCGGCGACGCAGGCCCCCGATTCCATGCCGAGCTACCTCGACGACGGCATGACGATCCGCTCCTGGCTCGCGACGCGCGACCACAAGCGGATCGCGATCCTCTACGCGCTGTCGATCACGTTCTTCTTCTTCATCGGCGGCGCTGCGGCGACGCTGATGCGGATCGAGCTCGCGACGCCGGCCGGCGACCTCGTCTCTGCCGAGACGTACAACAAGCTTTTCACGATGCACGGCGTCATCATGGTGTGGTTCTTCCTGATCCCGTCCATCCCGGCGACACTCGGCAACTTCCTGGTGCCGTTGATGATCGGCGCCAGGGACCTCGCGTTTCCGCGCCTCAACCTCGCGAGCTGGTACTTGTACGTCGGTGGCGCGCTGTTCACGCTCGCCGCGCTCTTCGCCGGCGGCGTCGATACCGGCTGGACGTTCTACACGCCACTGTCGACGATGTTCTCCAACACCAACGTGGTCGCGGCGATCGCCGGCGTCTTCATCGTCGGCTTCTCGTCGATCCTCACCGGTCTCAATTTCATCGTCACGGTGCACCGCCTGCGCGCGCCGGGCATGACGTGGTTTCGCCTGCCGCTCTTCGTGTGGGCGATCTACGCGACCAGCGTCATCCTCGTGCTGGCGACGCCGGTGCTGGGCATGACGCTGGCGTTGCTCGGCATCGAGCGCATCTGGCATATCGGCATCTTCGACCCGTCGCTCGGCGGCGATCCGCTGCTGTTCCAGCACCTGTTCTGGTTCTATTCGCATCCGGCGGTGTACATCATGGTGCTGCCGGCGATGGGCATCGCCAGCGAGGTGATTCCGTGCTTCGCGCGCAACCCGGTGTTCGGCTACCGCACGATGGCCTACGCGATCATCGCCATCGCCGTGGTCGGCTTCCTGGTGTGGGGCCACCACATGTT
This sequence comes from Casimicrobiaceae bacterium, assembly GCA_036003195.1. Lineage (GTDB taxonomy): Bacteria > Pseudomonadota > Gammaproteobacteria > Burkholderiales > Casimicrobiaceae > VBCG01. The sequence goes on along the minus strand of DASYSP010000069.1, from coordinate 8,101 downwards.
CGTTTCCGGGCAGTCGGTCTACGCCGGCATGGTGTTCTCGATCCTGTCCTACCTCGTCGCGATCCCGTCGGCGATCAAGGTGTTCAACTGGACGGCTACGCTCTACAAGGGACGGATCGCGTTCGACGCGCCCATGCTCTACGCCCTTGGCTTCGTCGGCCTCTTCATGTTCGGCGGCATGTCGGGACTCCTGCTCGCCGCGCTCGCGCTCGACGTGCAGCTCACCGACACGTATTTCGTCGTCGCCCACTTCCACTACATCATGGTGGGCGGCTCGGTGACCGCTTACCTCGCCGGGCTGCACTTCTGGTGGCCCAAGATCACCGGCCGCCTCTACCCCGCGCGGTGGGCGCAGTTCGCTGCCGTGCTGCTGTTCCTCGGCTTCAACTTCACGTTCTTTCCGCAGTACCTGCTCGGCATCGCCGGCATGCCGCGTCGCTATCACGAGTACGCGCCGCAGTTCACCACGCTCAACGTTCTGTCGTCGGCGGGCGCCGTGGTGCTGGCGCTCGGCTACCTGCTGCCGCTCGCCTACCTCGGCTGGTCGCTCAGGCGCGGCGCGCGCGCGCCGGCGAATCCGTGGCACGCCACGGGGCTCGAGTGGACGACGCCTTCGCCGCCGCCGACGCACAACTTCGCGACGCCACCCGTCGTCACCGAGGAGGCGTACGCCTATCCACAGGAAACGCCGCCCGCTCCCGCGGCGGTGGCGCCATCGCCATGACCGCGCCCGCAACGACATTGTCGGGCGCCGGCCCCCATCGCGCGCAGTCGATGGCATTCGGCATGTGGTTGTTCCTGACGACGGAAACGCTGTTCTTCGGCGTGCTGTTCTTCGCCTACCTCGTGATGCGCATGGCGCATCCTGCCGGCTTCGCCGCGGCAAGCCGCCATACCGACATGCTGATGGGCACCCTCAACACGGCGGTGCTCCTGGCCAGCAGCGTAACGATGGCGCTCGCCGTCGAAGCCGCGACGCTCGGCCGCGCGCGCCTCGCGTCGCGCCTGCTCGCGGCGACGCTCGTGCTCGGGCTCCTGTTTCTCGCGGTCAAGGGCGGCGAATATCGCCGCGAGTACCTCGAGCACCTGTGGCCGGGAACCGGCTTCCGCTTCGAAGGCGATCACGCCGCAGGCGCGCAGACGTTCTTCTGGCTCTATTTCGTGATGACGGGATTCCACGCGCTGCACCTCGCGATCGGCGTGGCGCTGGTCGCATTCATGGCATGGCGCCTTGCCCGCAACGCCGCCACCGCCCCCTCCGCGGCGGCGATCGACAATGCCGGCCTCTACTGGCATTTCGTCGACATCGTCTGGATCTTCATGTATCCGGCGCTCTATCTCGTGTCGCGATCGTGAAGCCGCTGACGCTGCGCCGGCATCTCCTCGTCGGGCTCGCGCTCTTCGTGCTGCTCGCGCTGACGGCGGGCAGCGCCCTGCTGCCGCTCGGCGCCTTCAACGCGGTGAGCAACTTCGCGATCGCCGCGGTCAAGGCGGCGCTGGTCGTGGTGTTCTTCATGCATCTCGGGCGCGGCGACGCCGCAGTGCGCATCGCCGCCGCCGCCGGCGTGCTCTGGCTCGGCTTCCTCGTCGCATTGAGCCTCGTCGACTTTCTCGGCCGCGGCTATTGATCCGCGCCGCGCCGGCGCTCACACTCTCGCGCGCGGCAACCGCGCCGGCCGCACCCTCGGCGCGAACCCGGAGTGGCCCGCTTGTCCGTCTGCCAGACCGCCCGCCTGGTGTTGCGCCCGCTGACCACGGATGACGCCGCGTTCATCCTCGCGCTTCTCAACGACCCGGATTGGCTGCGCTTCATCGGCGATCGCAAGATACGCTCGCACGAGGACGCCGCACGCTATATCGCCGACGGCCCGCAGGCGATGCGCGCGCGCCACGGTTTCGCACTCGATGCCGTCGTGCGCAAGGCGGATGGCGCAACGATGGGCCTGTGCGGTCTCATCAAGCGCGACAGTCTCGATGACGTCGACCTCGGCTTCGCCTTCCTGGCGGCCTACCGCGGCGAGGGCTACGCGCGCGAGGCGGCGCAAGCCACGCTCGAGCACGGCGAGCGCGAATTCGCGCTCCGGCGCGTCGCCGCGATCACCTCGCCCGACAACGTGCGCTCGATCCGCCTCCTCGAGTCGCTCGGCTTCGTGTTCCAGCGCACGATCGCGATGAAGCCTGGCGACATCGACACCAATTTCTATCTGCGCACGCGCAACTGACGAACAGGGAGCGACCGGACGATGCGATATGCCGCCATCACCGGCTGGGGCCAGTGCATGCCGCCCGCCGTGCTCGCCAATGCCGACCTGGCGACGTTCCTCGACACCGACGATGCGTGGATCGCGTCGCGTACCGGCATCCGCGAGCGCCGCGTGTCGCACGTCCCCGGGATGACGCTCGCGCATGTCGCCGCGAGCCGCGCGCTGGCCTGCGCCGGCCTCGCCGCGGACGCGCTCGACCTCATCGTCTACGGCAGCTGCAGCCATGACGAGCAGGTGCCGAATTCGGCTTCGGGCGTGCAGCGCCTGCTCGGCGCCGGCCACGCCGCGGCGATGGATGTCAACAGCGCGTGTACGAGCTTCCTGTACGGCCTGTCGTCGGCGAGCGCGCTGATCCGCAACGGCACCGTCGACAGCGCGCTGGTCATCGGCGTCGAGGTCGTGACGCCGTTCATGGACTGGACCAACCGCAACGTCGCCGTGCTGTTCGGCGACGGCTGCGCCGCGGTCGTGCTGCAGGCGGCGGACGTCGAGGGCGGCGTGATCGCCGACAAGCTCGGCTGCTATGCCGATGCGCGCGACATCCTGCGCGTGCGCGGCGTGGGCACCGCGTACGCCAATCGCGGCGTCATCTATGGCGATACCGAATGGGACTTCGACGGGCCGGAGATATTCCGCCAGGCGGTCAACGGCATGAGCCTGGCTTCGGCGGAGGCACTCGCCCGCGGCGGCGTCACGGCAGCCGACATCGACGTCGTCGTGCCCCACCAGGCCAACCTGCGGATCATCGAGGCCGTGGCGAAGAAGGCCGGCCTGCCGATGTCCCGCGTGCACCTGACGATCGAGCGCTACGGCAACATGTCGGCGGCCACGGTGCCGGTTGCGCTCACCGATGCGCTGGCCCAGGGCCGCATCGCGCCGCGTTCCCTGGTGCTCACGCCGGCCTTCGGCGGTGGTCTCACGTGGTGCGCACAGGTGCTGCGCTGGGGCGAGCGCACGACCCCCGTCGGTGCAAGCGACGTCGAGCTGCCGCCGTGCCCGCGTTCCGCGCTGGAGATCGTCGACGGCTATCGCAAGCAGAAGGCCGCGGCACCGCGACGATCGGCGGCCGGGCTCGCGCCGCGACCGCTGCGCGACGCAGGCTAGGCTGCGGCACGGCATCTGCCGCTGTCGAAGCCTTGCGCCGGCGCGGCTTCGCGGCCGGCGCGTCAGCCGGCGACGAGCTTGCGGTGCGCCTGCACGCTCATCAGGATGCCGAGGCCGAGGAAGAGCGAGATCAGCGCCGTGCCGCCGTACGACACCAGGGGCAATGGCACGCCCACCACGGGCATCAGCCCGCTCACCATCGCCATGTTGACGAACGCGTAGGTGAAGAACATCAGCGTCGTCGTGCCGGCCATCAGGCGCGCGAACAGCGTCGACGCGTTGGCGGTGATCACCATCGCGCGGCCGATGAGCAGCACGTAGAGCACGACCAGGATCACGTTGCCGACGAGGCCGAACTCCTCGCCGAACACGGCGAAGATGAAATCGGTATGGCGCTCCGGCAGGAAGTCGAGGTGCGCCTGCGTGCCATTGAGCCATCCCTTGCCGACGAGGCCGCCGGAGCCGAGCGCGATCGACGCCTGCATCGAGTGATAGCCGGCGCCGAGCGGATCGCGCGACGGGTCGAGGAACGTCAGCACGCGCTCGCGCTGGTAGTCGTGGAGGAGCGGCCACAGCATAGGCGCGACGACGCCGGCGAGGCCGACGAGGCCGACGATGACCTTCCACGACAGGCCGGCGAGGAACAGCACGTAGAAGCCGGACGCCGCAATCAGCATCGCGGTGCCGAGGTCGGGCTGGCGCTTGATCAGGTACACGGGTATCACGATCATCACCGTTGCCAGCAGGAAGTCGCGCCAGCCGATGCGGCCTTCGAAGCGCTGGAAATACCACGCAAGCATCAGCGGCAACGCGATCTTCATCAGCTCGGAGGGCTGGAAGCGCGCGACGCCGATGTCGAGCCAGCGCCGCGAGCCGTTGACCACGGTGCCGACGAGGGCCACGGCGACCAGCAATGCCACGGCGGTGGCGTACAGCGGCACCGCGATGCGGGCGAGCTTCTCCGGCGCGATGTTGGCGACCACCCACATCAGCACCAGCGCAAAGCCAAGGCTCATCGCCTGGCTTTGCACGCGCGCGAGGCTCTGGTCGGTGGCGGAGTACAGCGTGACCAGCCCCACCAGCACGACCGCCGCCGCGGCGACGAACAGGAACGTGTCGATGCGCCGGGTCAGCGCCTCCCAGCCGCGCGACAGGAGATCGGTGACCGTCACTGCACTAGCCTCCGTGCCATGCGCTCCGGGGCTGATTCGCGCTTGGGGCGGCCCGGCGCGCGAATGACGCCTTCCCTCCGCGCTGCGCGCTCCGAGGCTGATTCGCGCTTGGGGCGGCCCGGCGCGCTCATGGTCAGTCGCTCTCGTCGTCGCCGGTGTTCGGCTCGACGTCGGTGGCCGGTGCGGGCTTGGCGCCGGTCAGGTAGAAGTCGAGCACGCGGCGCGCGATCGGCGCCGCGGCGGACGCGCCGAAGCCGCCGTTCTCGACCAGGACGGCGAGCGCGATGCGCGGCTTGTCGGCCGGCGCGTAGGCGATGAACCACGCGTGATCGCGCAGCCGCTCGTTGACGTTCTTCTCCGTGTACTTCTCGCCCTTCAGCGAGAACACCTGCGCGGTCCCGGTCTTGCCGGCGCTCGTGTACGCGGCGCCGACGAACGCCGCCCGGCTCGTGCCCTCGCGGTTGACGCCGACCAGCGCCGACTTGATCGTCGCGACGTTCTGCGGCTTGAGCGCGATCTGTGTCGGCCGCACGTCGACGAGCGCGCGCGCGGCATCCGCGCTGCCGCCGATCGCGCGCAGCAGGTGCGGCCGGTACGCGACGCCGTCGTTGGCGATCGCCGCGATGGCGTGCGCGAGCTGCAGCGGCGTGAATGCGTTGTAGCCCTGCCCAATCCCGGCCGAGACCGAGTCGCCGAGGTACCACTTGCCATTGGCGGCACCGAAGCGCTCGCGCTTCCACGTCCGCGATGGCAGGATGCCGGTCAGCTCGCCGTCGATGTCGATGCCGGTCTTCGCGCCGAACCCGAACTGCGCGAGGAAGCGCGCGGTGTCGTCGATGTCGGTCTCGGCGCCGAGCATGTAGTAATACGTGTCGCACGACTGGATGATCGACTTCGGCATGTCGACCATGCCGTGGCCGCCCGGCTTGTCGTCGCGGAAGCGGTGCGCCTGTCCCGCAATCTGGTAGTAGCCGGGGTCGAAGATCGTCTGCGTCGGCGTGCGCTTGCCCGATTCGAGCGCGGCCAGCGCGAGGAATGGCTTGATCGTCGAGCCTGGCGGATAGGCGCCGCGCAGCGGGCGGTTGAGCAACGGCTTGTCGATCGACTCGTTGAGCTCCTGCCAGCTCGCCGAATCGATGCCGTCGACGAAGAGGTTGGGATCGTAGCCGGGCTTCGACACCATCGCCAGCACGTCGCCGTTCGCCGGGTCGAGCGCGACCAGCGCGCCGCGACGGTCGCCGAACGCCTCCTCGGCCGCCTGTTGCAGCGCGATGTCGATCGTCAGCGTCACGTTCTGTCCCGACGTCGGCGGCCGCCGCGACAGCGTGCGCACGGCGCGTCCCGACGCATCGACCTCCACCTCCTCGTTGCCCGTGATGCCGTGCAGCTGGCGCTCGTACGCGAGCTCGACCCCTGTCTTGCCGATGTAGTCGGTGCCCTTGTAATTGGTGGTCTCGTCCCAGTCGGCGATGCGCTCGACATCCCGGTCGTTGATGCGGCCGATATAGCCGACGACGTGCGACGCGAGCTCGCCGAACGGATACTGGCGGAACAGACGCGCATTGATCTCGACGCCGGGGAAGCGGTAGCGATTGACCGCGAAGCGCGCGACCTCGTCGTCGGTAAGCTTGGTGCGCAGCGGCAGGCTCTCGAAATTCTTCGACTCCTCCATCAGCTTGCGCAGCCGGCGGCGGTCGCGGTCGCGCACTTCGACGATGTCGGCCAGCGCATCGATCGTGGCATCGAGGCTCGCCACCCGCGACGGCGTGATCTCGAGCGTATAGGCCGAGTAGCTTTGCGCCAGTACGACGCCGTTGCGGTCGGTGATCACCCCCCTGTTGGGCGTGACCGGCACGATGGCGATGCGGTTGGTCTCGGCGAGCGTCTGGTAATGACTGTGCTGCAGCACCTGCAGGTCGACGAAGCGCGCCACCAGGCCGCCGAACGCGAGCACGATGAACACGGCGGCGAGGCCAAGGCGGCGCTTGAAGTGGAAGATTTCGCGCTCGCGGTTGCGCAGTTCGGGCGAGTTGAAGCTGCGGTCGCCGCCGAAGCGGCGGCGTCGCGACATGAAGAGGAAGCGGCCGGGCATCACGGGGACTCGGACACTAACGCTTCGACGACGTTCGCGCCGGACGCTGCGGGAATTGCAGCAGGATCGACAGCGGCGGCCAGACGAGCGCGCCGACCAGCGACGGCACGAAGTACACCCAGCGCGGCGCCGGCGCACCACCGACGACGCGCACCAGCAGCACCAGCCCCGCGCACGCCACGAGCAGCACCGCTACCTGCGCTGCCTGGTGCCAGAGCGTGAACCGCAGCACGCGGCGGCGGAAATACTCGGCCGCGTACGCGAGCAGCGCGTAGGCGAGCGCGTGCTGGCCGAACAGCGTGGCGTCGGCAACGTCCATGAAGAGGCCGGCGAACCACGCCACGCCGACGCCGGCGATCCTCGGTTCCTGGATGCACCAGTAGAGGATCACCAGCGCCAGGAAGTCGGGCTTGAGCAGCGCCACGTACCCGCTCACCGGCACCAGGTTGGCGACGAACGCGGCGAGCATCGTCAGCGCGACAAACCATGGCCGCGCGGGCTTGAGGATCTCCTCGGGACGTGCGGCGAGCGAGGGCATCGTCGATTTCCGATCAGCCGCCCCGGCGCGCCTTGCCGCGGGCGGGCTTGCGCGCCCCCTCGGTGCTCGGCGGCTCGTCCGGGCGCGGCGGCATGGCGGCCAGCCGTCCGAGCACCAGCAGCTCGCCGCTGCGGGCGACGCCGGCCAACGGCGAGCACGCGATGCGCGCGAAGATCTGTCCGCTGTCGCGCTCGATCGCGTCGATCTTCGCCACCGCAAGCCCGGGCGGATACGTGCCGTCGAGGCCGGAGGTCACGAGCCGGTCACCCACCACGACGTCGGCGGAAGGCGGGATGAAGCGCAATTCGAGCGCGCGGCCGGCGCCCGCGCCGTAGAGGACGCTGCGCACGCCGGTGCGCTCGCTCGCCACCGGTACCGCGTGATCCTTGTCGGTGAGCAGCGTCACTTCAGCCATCGACGCGAACACGCGCGTCACCTGGCCCACCACGCCCGACTCGTCGATCACCGCCGAGCCGGCTTCGACACCGGCATCGCTGCCCTTGTCGACGAAGACCTTCTGCGCGAATGGATCGCGGCCGCTGAACATCACGCCGACGCTGATCGCGGCACCGGCGTACTGCTGGCGGATGTCGAGCAGTGACTTCAGGTGCGCATTCTCGGTCTGCAGCCGCGATGCGCCCTGCATCGCCGGACCTTGCGCGAGCAGCCGCGAATGCAGCTCGCTGTTTTCGGTGGCGAGCGCCTCCTTCGACGCGAAATAGACGCCGACCGCCTGCCACGCCGCCCCTGGCCACAGCACGGCGCGCTGCAGCGGCGCGATCACGGTGTTGACGCCATGGCGAATGCCTTCCAGGTAGCGGAAGCGCGTGTCGGCGAACAAGAGCGCGATCGACAGCAGCGCGAAGAACGCGAGCCGCGCGAGCGGGCTCGGGCCGCGGTGGAAGAACGGCGGCGGGTCGGTGTGCAGCAT
>DASYSP010000068.1:0-4529 GCA_036003195.1 Casimicrobiaceae bacterium | reverse complement strand
TCGCACCATTATCAGGCGATGCTGATCCTGCGCGCCTGCCCGCGCGGCCAGAACGTCTCGATCGGCGACCTGGCGCGCGACCTCTACATCAAGCACAACAGCGCGGTCGGCCTCGTCGACCGGCTGGTGCGGGAACAGCTGGTCGCGCGGATGCCCTCGCGCAGCGACCGGCGCAAGGTGGACCTTCGCCTCACCGGCCGCGGCCGGCGGGTGCTGGCGAGGCTTGCCGCGATGCATCAGCGCGAGTTGCAGCGGATCGGTCCGGACCTCGGCGGATTCTTCGCCGCGATGGCGCGCTCGCCGAGTCACGACGCGTCCTGACGCGGGGGTTACCCCGCGCGACATTCGAGCGCAAGACCCGGAGTGCGCCCCTGGCCGGCCCGACGCAGAATGCCGGCGTGTCCCGATCCCGTCCCGAGGCAAGCCCCATGCGCACCCCACGATGCGCGGGTTCGAATGTTCCCGCGCCGCGCACTGCCCGCGCGCGCGGCGGCCAGGCGGCTGCGTGACTTGCGTCGCCGCGCGCACGGCGATGGTCGTCGCGGCGACCGACGACGTCGAGGCGCGCGTACGCGCGTTCGACTGGGCGCGAATCGCGGCCGACGTCGACGCCGAGGGCAACGCGCTGCTGGCGGGACTCGTCACGCCTGCGGAATGCGCCGCGCTGGCGGCAATGTATCCGGATGAAGCGTGGTTTCGCAGCCGCGTCGTGATGGCGCGGCATGGTTTCGGTCGCGGCGAATACAAGTACTTCGCCTATCCGCTGCCGGATCTCGTGGCGCGGCTGCGCACCGCGCTGTACGCGCGACTCGCGCCGATCGCCGATCGCTGGCATGCGGCGCTCGGCAACGCGGCGCGTTTTCCGCCCGCGCACGCGGGCTACGTCGCGCGCTGCCATGCCGCGGGCCAGCGGCGGCCGACGCCGCTGCTGCTGCGATACGGCGCCGGCGACTACAACTGCCTGCACCAGGATCTCTACGGCGAGCACGTGTTCCCGCTGCAAGTCGTCGTACTGCTGTCGGCAGCGGGGCGCGATTTCACCGGCGGCGAGCTGGTGATGACCGAGCAGCGGCCGCGGATGCAGTCGCGGGCGATCGTGGTGCCGTTGCAGCAGGGCGACGCCGCGGTCATCGCCACGCACACGCGCCCGGTGCGCGGCACGCGCGGCCATTACCGGGTCAACCTGCGGCACGGCGTGGCGTGCGTGCGCACGGGGCATCGGCACACGCTCGGCATCATTTTCCACGACGCCACGTGATGCTGCCGACGACGACGGACCTGTTCGCGGCCGGCGACGACGTTGCACCAGTCGTTGGCGTCGAGGTCATCGGCCCGGGCTCCTGCGTGCTGCGCGGCTTCGCACTCGGCGACGACCCGCTTCTCCTCGCCGCGCTGCACGCGGTGCTGGCCGCCGCGCCGCTTCGCCACATGGTGACGCCGGGCGGACTGCGCATGTCGGTGGCGATGACGAACTGCGGAAGCCTGGGCTGGGTCAGCGACCGCCGTGGCTATCGGTACGATCCGCTCGATCCGCAAACCGGCAAGCCATGGCCGCCGATGCCGCCGTCGTTCGCGCGGCTGGCCGCGCGCGCCGCGGCGCATGCAGGCTTCAGCGGATTCATACCCGACGCGTGCCTCGTCAATCGCTATGAGGCCGGCACGCGCTTGTCGCTGCATCAGGACCGCAACGAGCGCGACTTCGACGCGCCCATCGTCTCGGTGTCGCTCGGCATCCCCGCCACGTTCCTGTTCGGCGGCGACTCGCGCGCGGAACGTCCGGTGCGCATTCCCCTGCGGCACGGCGACGTCGTCGTCTGGGGCGGTCCGGACCGGCTGCGTTTCCACGGTGTCGCGCCATTGCGGGACGGTTGGCACGCGGCGTTGGGTTCGGCGCGCTTCAATCTCACGATGCGCAAGGCAGGCTGAGCACGCCGGCAGCGGCGAGCTGGAATACGCAGCTCGCCTGTGCTGTACACCATTACTTTGTGTCGCGAATTTTGCGACGCCTCGTTGTACGCCTGACATGTCGCACGCGTTTACATCCGACGCGTGCGTGCTTCGCTAAGTCGCTGAATCATCCGCATTGCACGATTCTTGCGAGTTGTACCGTACGGTATGTGCATGATGCGGAGGTTCCCATGAGCAATTTGTCATCGTCGACAAGTCCGGCGCGGTCGCACACTCGGCGCGCGGCAAGCGTCTGCGGGTCGCTGCTGCCTCTGGCGATTGCCATGATGGTTGCGGTGCCGGTACGGGCCGCGGTGTTCGGCAGCACCAATCTCGTCACCGACGACCAGAGCGTGAACGCTGCGCGGATCACCGATCCCAATCTCGTCAATGCCTGGGGGATTTCGCATTCGTCCGGGTCGCCCTTCTGGGTGTCGGACAACGGTACCGGGGTATCGACGCTCTACTCGGTGAATCCGCTCACCAATGCGCCGACGAGACTTTCGCTGGTGGTGACCATTCCGGGCGACGGCAATCCGACCGGCCAGGTCTTCAATACCGACGCCGCGAGCTTCAACGGCGACCTGTTCCTGTTCGTCAGCGAGGACGGCACGGTGTCCGGCTGGCGCGGTGCGCTGGGCACCGCGGCCGAAACGCTGGTCCTGGGGTCGACGGACAACAACTACAAGGGCACGGCACTCGCCACCATCGGCACGGCCACGTACCTGTATGCCGCGAATTTCGACACGGGCGCCATCGACGTCTTCAAGGGCAATGCGGCCAATCCCGACCTCTCGGGAACGTTCGACGACCCGAACATACCGAGCGGCTACGCACCGTTCAACATCCAGAACATCGGCGGCAATCTCTTCGTGACCTATGCGCAGCAGGACGCCGCGCACGACGACGATGTTCCCGGCGTGGGGCACGGATTCGTCGACGAGTTCGATGCGCAAGGCAATCTCATCCAGCGCATCGGAACCCAGGGCACGCTCAACTCGCCGTGGGGGCTGGTGATCGCCCCCGCGTCGTTCGGTGCGCTCGCCGGCGACCTCCTCGTCGGCAATTTCGGCGACGGCATGATCAACGCGTTCGACCTCGCCAACCACGCGTTCGACGGCCAGCTGCTGGACACTGCCGGTAATCCGCTGGCCATCGACGGGCTGTGGGGGCTGATCGCCGGCAACGGCGGGAGCGGCGGCAACGCCAACCAGATCTATTTTTCGGCGGGGCCCGGCGGCGAGGCGCACGGCCTGTTCGGCGTGCTCGACGTCGTTCCCGAGCCGGCGACGCTGACGCTGCTCGGCGTCGCGCTCGGCGCGCTCGTCCTGACGCGACGCAGGCGCCCGGCGCGTCCTGCCTGAGGCGCCATCGGGCGCCGCGGTCGATCGCCGATCGCGGCGCCGCATGGCGTTCGTCGTGGCGGGAATAAAACGGCCGCTGCGGGTGTCTTCACGGCATCCCCACGACGATCGGCTTTTTTTGCCCGACACGACACGCTTCGAGGCGCGGGTGATGCCCCACCTCGACGCCGCCTACAACCTGGCGCGCTGGCTCACCCGCGATGCCCATGATGCCGAGGACGTGGTGCAGGACGCGTGCGTGCGGGCAATCCGCTACGCCGACACGCTGCAGCACGGCGATGGCCGTGCGTGGTTCCTGGCGATCGTGCGCAACGCGTTCTACGATTGGCTGGGGCGCAACCGCCCGGCGGAACTCGTCTACGACGACGATGCGGTAGCCGAGGCCGTCGATCCGGCGGCGGCCAATCCCGAGCAGAGCGCGCAGGCCATGGCCGAATTGCGCAGCCTCGCCGACGCGCTCGCCGCGTTGCCGCTGCAATTCCGCGAGGTGCTGGTGCTGCGCGAGCTCGAGGACATGTCGTACCGGGAGATTGCGCGTGTCGCCGGCATTCCGGTGGGAACCGTGATGTCGCGGCTGGCGCGGGGGCGCGCGCTGCTGCAACGCTCGCGCTCGCTGCAGGTGATCGGCACGCAGCGCGCCGGAGGCGCACGATGAACTGCAACGAATGTGCGGGGCTGATCGGCGCGAGCGCCGACGGCGAGATCGGCCGCTGGCAGGGCCGCTCGCTCAAGCGCCACCTCGTGGTGTGTGCGGACTGCAGCGCGCGACGTGACGAGGTGATCGCGCTGCGCACCCGTTTGCGCGCCGAGCTGCCGCGTCATGTCGCGCCGCCGGAGCTGCGCTCGCGCGTGCAGGCGATGCTCGACACGATGCAGGCCGCGGATTCATCGCGCACCGTCACCGCCGCGCGCTGGCGGTGGCTCGGCACCGGCGCACTCGCCGGCTGCGCGATGACCGCGCTGGCCTGGGTCGTCGGCACGACGCTCGTGGACATGCGCATTCGCGACGACATCGCGGTGGAGGCGGTGACGTCGCATGTGCGGGCGACGCTCGGCAACCACGTGATCCAGGTGGCGTCGTCCGACCAGCACACCGTGAAGCCCTGGCTGTCGGCGCGGCTCGATTATTCGCCGCCCGTGCCCGATATGCGTGCGCAAGGCTTCGCGCTGGTCGGAGGACGCATCGACTATCTCGACGGACGCCCGGTGGCGACGCTC
>DASYSP010000067.1:0-1956 GCA_036003195.1 Casimicrobiaceae bacterium | reverse complement strand
ACAACACCCCATGCATGGCCAGACGTGTCATGCGCGCAATCGGAGCGGCTCGCAGTGCAGCAACTTCGCGATGCGCGGCCAGGCGGTGTGTCGCATGCACGGCGGCAAAGCGCCGCAGAACCTGGCCGCGGCGGAGGTGCGGCTGCGCGAGCTCGTGCATCCGGCCATCTCGGCGCTGGTCGATTTGATTGCGCACGCCGACCAGGACTCGGTGCGCCTGAATGCCAGCAAGTACGTGCTTGAGCTGGCCGGCTTCAAGGCGACGGTGGAGGTCAAGGGCGACCACGAGGTCGTCATCCGCGTGATCGACGAGCCGCAGCCGCTCGTCATCGAACAGGCGTATGAGCTCAACGGTCGAGCGCACAGTTAGGCTCGCCGCGCCACATCCGGCCCAGGCGCAGATCATCGCCGAGGCCGCGCGCTTCAACGTGGTCGCGCTCGGGCGCCGCGCTGGCAAGAGCAAGCTCGCGCAGCGGTTGCTTATTCGCTGCGCATTGGCGCAGCGACCAGGCGCGTATTTCGCGCCGACGTACAAGCTGCTCGAGGAGTTCTGGCGTGAGCTGAAGGCGGTGGTCGCCGAGGTCATCGTCGATAAGAGTGAGCAGGAGCACCGCCTGGAGCTGTACGGCGGCGGTGTGCTGGAGTGCTGGAGCACCGACACGGGCGATCCTGCACGCGGCCGACGCTACGCGCTCGCGGTCGTCGACGAGGCCGCGATGATTGCGCACCTGGCTGACGTCTGGGGTCAGGCGATCCGTCCGACGCTGACCGACTTCCGCGGTGACGGCTGGTTCATGTCCACGCCGCGCGGACTGAACGATTTCTACACGCTGTTCACGCGTGGGCAGGATCCGCTCGAGACGGACTGGCGCGCCTGGCAGATGCCGACGTCGGTGAATCCCTTCATCTCAGCCGCAGAGATCGAGTCGGCCCGCCACGAGCTGCCCGAGCGGACGTTTGCGCAGGAGTACCTGGCGCAGTTCCTGAGCCTCGAGGGCGCGGGGGTGTTCCGCGGTGTGCGCGCGGTGTCCAGGCTGAAGCCGCGGCCACCGGAGCGTGGGCACGTGTACACGTTTGGTTGCGATTGGGGCAGATCGAACGACTTCACCGTCATCAGCGTCGTCGACGCGACGACGATGGAGCAGGTGGCGATGGATCGCTTCACCGACCTGGACTTCGAAGTGCAGACGGAACGCCTGCACGAGTGGGTCGGCGTGTACCACCCGACGCAGATCGTCGCCGAGCGCAACAGCATGGGCGGCCCGCTGGTCGAGCGCCTGCAGCGCGGCTACGCGCGCCTGATCGGCAAGCCGCGCGCGGCGCTGCCGGTGTACGGCTGGCACAACGACAACGCCAGCAAAGCCGCCGCGATCGAAAGGCTGGCGTTGAACATCGAGCGCGGCGAGCTCACGCTGCTCGACGACCAGGTGCAACAGGCGGAGCTGCTCGCGTTCGAAAGCACAAAGACGGCGACGGGCATGATCCGCTACGCAGCACCCTCCGGCATGCACGACGACACCGTCATCGCGTTGTGCCTGGCGAATCTCGGCGCCGCGGTGGACGTCGCGCCGAGGCGCTCGACCTACTCGTTCTCGCGTTGATCTGGTGAATGCGTGGTGATCCGCTGGTGATTGCCCCGCGGAAGGATTGGCAGATGCCCTCAACGTCACATCGGAGGTGTCAGTACCAGGGGCCGGGGTGTCTGGGCACCGCGCACGCCGGCCACGATCAGTGCGCGCGGTGCTACTTCGACTTCGTCAAGCCGGCACTTCAAGCAGAAAGGCGAGCCGTGAAGGGGAGACGTGCGTTGAAACGCGCCGCAAGAAAGGGCGGCATTCTCGATAACCACGCGCAGCAAGAAGGCGGAACGCAGGCGTATTTGAACTTGGAAACCAGGCCAAACGGGGCGATTCATGATGCGATTCTGGATGTCGAAATCCACCAGCAGCTCGACGG
>DASYSP010000066.1:0-22011 GCA_036003195.1 Casimicrobiaceae bacterium | reverse complement strand
TCGATCTGGCCCGGGTTCACCAGCGGCGCCGTGATCATGAAGATCACCAGCAGCACCAGCATCACGTCGATGTACGGCACGACGTTGATCTGGTTGATCGACTTGCGGGCGCGGCGCATCGCGGTTCAGCCCTGGCGTTGCAGGATGTTGGAGAATTCCTCGATGAACGTCTCGTAGCGCGTGGCGAGGCGGTCGACGTCGTGCGTGAAGCGGTTGTACGCGACCACGGCCGGGATCGCGGCGAAGAGGCCGATCGCCGTGGCGATCAGCGCCTCGGCGATGCCGGGCGCGACCTGCGCCAGCGTCGCCTGGCTGACGTTGGCGAGGCCGCGAAACGCGTTCATGATGCCCCACACCGTGCCGAACAGGCCGACGTACGGCGACACCGAGCCCACGGTGGCGAGGCCCGCGAGATGCGCGTCGAGCGTATCGACCTCGCGCTGGTACGCGGCGCGCATCGCGCGGCGCGCCGAGTCGAGCGTGATCAGCGAGGAGCTGCCCTGCCGCCGGTGCTTCGAGAACTCGCGGAAGCCGGCGGTGAAGATGTGCTCGAGCCCGCTGCCGATCCTCGCCTGGCTCGCGCGCTGGTAGATCTCGTTGAGGTCGCCGCCTTTCCAGAAGTTCTCCTCGAACAGGTCCGCCTCGCGCGCCGAGCGCTTGAGCTGGAACATCTTGAGGAAGATGTGCCACCAGCTCCACAGCGAGGCGAGGACGAGCAGCGCCAGGATGCCCTGCACGACGACCGACGCCGTGACGATCAACGACAGGAACGACAGATCGGGGTGAACGTTCACGTGTGCGGCTCCAGCAGGTTTGCCGGCATCCGGCGCGGCTTGAAGGTGGTCCTGTCGACGCAGGCGAGCGTGATCGTCGCGGCGACGACGACCTCGTCGCCGCGACGGATGTCCTGGCGCGCGACACAGCGCGCGCGCCCTTGCGGCACGACGTCGACGCCGACTGCCAGCAGGTCGCCGAGGCGTGCGGGCGCGCGGAACTCGACTTCCGCGCGGGTCACCACGAATACGATCGCGTGGTCACCCTCGAGTTCCACGAGCGAGGGGCCGCGCGCGGCCAGCCACTCGGTGCGCGCGCGCTCCATGAACTTGAGGTAGTTGGCGTAATACACGACGCCGGCGGCATCGGTGTCCTCGTAGTACACGCGCACCGGATGCGTGAAGGGCGCGCGCGTCATTCCGGCGCGAAGAGCTCGGCCGACGGCTGCGGCGGCGCGAGGCCGAAATGGCGGTACGACAGCGCGGTGGCGATGCGCCCGCGCGAGGTGCGCTGCAGGTAGCCCTGCTGGATGAGGAACGGCTCGAGCACGTCCTCGATCGTGTCGCGCTCCTCGCCGATCGCCGCGGCGAGGTTGTCGACGCCGACTGGCCCGCCGTCGAACTTCGACAGCACCGTCTGCAACAGCTTGCGGTCCATGACGTCGAGCCCCACGACGTCGACGTCGAGCATCGACAGCGCGGCGTCGGCGACCGCGCTGGTGATGGCGCCGTCAGCCTTGACTTCGGCGAAGTCGCGCACGCGCCGCAGCAGGCGGTTGGCGATGCGCGGCGTGCCGCGCGAGCGGCGCGCGATCTCGTGCGCGCCCGCGGGGTCGATGGCGATGCCGAGCAGCGCCGCCGAGCGCGTGACGATGCGCGTCAGCTCGTCGGCGTTGTAGAACTCGAGGCGGGCGACGATGCCGAAGCGGTCGCGCAGCGGGTTGGTCAGCATGCCGGCGCGCGTCGTGGCGCCGACCAGCGTGAACGGCGGCAGCTCGAGCTTGACGCTGCGCGCCGCCGGCCCTTCGCCGATCATGATGTCGAGCTGGAAATCCTCGAGCGCGGGGTAGAGGATCTCCTCCACCACCGGCGACAGCCGGTGGATCTCGTCGATGAACAGCACGTCGCGCGGCTCGAGGTTGGTCAGCAGCGCGGCGAGGTCGCCGGGGCGCTCGAGCACCGGACCCGACGTCTGCCGCAGGTTGACGCCGAGCTCGTGCGCGAGGATGTGCGACAGCGTCGTCTTGCCGAGGCCGGGCGGACCGAACAGGAGCACGTGGTCGAGCGCCTCGGCGCGCTTCTTCGCCGCGGCGATGAAGATGCCGAGCTGATGGCGGATCTTCTCCTGGCCGACGTATTCCTCGAGCGCGCGCGGCCGCAGCGAGCGCTCGAACTGCTCCTCCTGCACGCCGACCGCGCGCCCCGTGACGACGCGATTGAGCGGATCGCTTTCGATGGCCATCGCCGCACTCTACGCCACGCGTTGCATCACGCCTTCGACAGCGCTTTCAGCGCCTGGCGGATGCCGTCGGCGAGCGCGACGTCGTCCGGCAGCGCGCGCACCGCGGCCGTCGCTTCCTTGTCGCTGTAGCCGAGCGCCAGCAGCGCGTGCAGCACGTCCGCGGAAGGCGGCGGCGCACGATGCACGCCGACGGCTGCGGTGAGATCGACGCCGAGCTTGTCCTTGAGCTCGAGCAGGATGCGTTCGGCGGTCTTCTTGCCGATGCCGGGAATGCGCGTCAGGCGCCCCGATTCCTGCAGCGTCACCGCTTGCGCAAGCTCGGCGACCGACAGTCCCGACAGCACCGCCAGCGCGGTGCGCGCGCCGATGCCGTTCACCTTGTTCAGCTGGCGGAACGCGCGGCGCTCGGACTCGGTGGCGAAGCCGAACAGCAGATGCGCGTCCTCGCGCACCACCATGTGGGTGAAGAGCGTCACCGCGCCGCCCGTGGCCGGGAGGTTGTAGAACGTGCTCATCGGCACGTCGACCTCATAGGCGACGCCCTGCACGTCGAGCAGGATCTGCGGCGGGTTCTTCTCGACGAGCGTGCCCGAAAGGCGTCCGATCATGGGCGCCGATTATGGCACGCGTGCGCGAGGCGCCCGGCAGGCGTCACGCGTCGCGTGCGCGCGGAGGGACTTGCGCCGCCGGCGGCAGGCTCGCCAGCCATTCGCGCACGTCGTCGAGCGTCGCGGCGATGCGCGGCGCATACGCCAGCAGCGCCGGCGACGGCGGCGCCTGGTCGGGGACGAACACCACCGGCATCCCGGCGTGATGCGCGGCAAGGAAGCCGGGCTCGGAATCCTCGATGGCGAGGCAGTGCGGCGCGTCGACGCCGAGTCGCTCGGCGGCGAGCAGGTAGATGTCCGGCGCCGGCTTGCCGCGATGCACTTCGTCGCCGCCCGTCACGCCGCGAAAGTGCGGCAGCAGCCCGGCATCGGCGAGCTTCGCCTCGGCGCGCACGCGGCGGGTCGACGTCGCCACCGCCGCCGGTATGCCGCAGCCGGCGAGCCACTCGAGCAGTGCCTGCGCGCCCGGCATGACGCCGATGCCTTCGCGCAGGATCAGGTCGTCGAACGCCGCACGCATCGCCTCGATAAACGCATCGACCGGAAACGCGGCGCCGTGGCGCTCGACGATCAGCGTCATGCAATCGCGCGTGTTGCGCCCGATCATCGTCGGCACGAGCGCGGCGTCGAACTCGACGCCGATCGCCGTTGCCGCGAGCGGCCATGCGCGGGCGGCGAGACCCTCGGTGTCGAGCAGCGTGCCATCCATGTCGAACACCACGGCACGCGGCCGCGTGTGCAGCGCCACGGCGGCGGGCGGCGCGACCCGTGCGCTCATCGCAGGCGACCCGCGCGCAGCCGATGGCGGCCGGAAAACGTGGCGCCGAGAGCGGCGCCGAGACCGGCGCTGCCGTGGGCGTGGCAGATCGCGCAGGCGAGCGCGTCGGCGGCATCGGTGGCCGGCACGCCGGGCAGCAGCAGCAGCCGCTGCACCATCGCCTGCACCTGCGGCTTCTGCGCGCGGCCGCGTCCGACCACCGCCTGCTTCACCTGTCCCGCCGTGTACTCGGTCACCGGCAGTCCCGCCAGCACCGCGGCGGCGATCGCCGCGCCACGCGCCTGCCCGAGCAGCAGCGTCGAGTTGGGATTGACGTTGACGAACACCTTCTCCACGGCGACTTCGTCGGGCGCGAGCTCGGCAATCAGGTGCGCCAGGTCGCGGGCGATGACCCCGAGGCGCGTGGGCAGGCTCGTGCCGGTGGCGCGGATGCAGCCGGAAGCGACGTACACGATGCGTCCGCGCGAGGTCTCGATGAGGCCGAAGCCGGTGATGCGCAGCCCCGGGTCGATGCCGAGGATCCTGCGCGGGCGCTCGCTCGCCACGCGTTCAGGCGTCGAGCGCGGCGGACGTGTACACCTCCTGCACGTCGTCGAGGGATTCGAGCGCGTCCAGCAGCTTCTGCATCTTCTGCGCGTCCTCGCCGGCCAGCTCGACGTCGGCCAGCGGCTTCATCGTCACGTCGGCGAAGTCCGGCTTGAGGCCCTTGGCGGCAAGCGCATCCTTCACCGCCACGAAATCGTAGGGCCCGGTGATCACCTCGATGCTGGCATCGTCGTTCGTCAGCACGTCCTCGGCGCCGGCGTCGATCGCCGCGTCCATCACCTTCGCCTCGTCGGTGCCGGGTCCGAACACGATCTGCCCGCAATGCTTGAACAGGAACGCCACCGAGCCGTCGGTGCCGAGATTGCCGCCGTACTTGGCGAACGCGTGACGCACGTCGGCGACGGTGCGCGTGCGGTTGTCGGTCATGCAGTCGACGATCACCGCCGCGCCGCTGATGCCGTAGCCCTCGTAGCGGATGTCCTCGTAGGCGACGCCCTCGAGGCCGCCGCTGCCGCGCTTGATGGCACGCTCGATGGTGTCCTTCGGCATGTTCTGGCCGGTGGCCTTGTCGATCGCCAGGCGCAGCCGCGGATTCATCGACGCATCGGCGCCGCCGAGGCGTGCGGCGACGGTGATTTCCTTGATGAGGCGCGTGAAGATCTTGCCGCGCTTGGCGTCGGTCGCGGCCTTCTTGTGCTTGATGTTCGCCCATTTGCTGTGGCCGGCCATGGGTCTTGCGCTCGCGTTACGGAAGAGCGCGAATTATACCGCCCGCGATCACAGGAGCTCCTGCTGCACGAGGAAGTCGCGCAGCACGGCGAGGCGCACCGCGGCGTCGTTGACCTCGAGCATCGACTGCTTGATGTGCAGCGGCAGCGGCAACAGCTCGGCGAGCCGGTAGCTGACCCAGGAACCGTCGTCGTAGCGCCGTTCCGCGGGGAAATTGTCGGCACCGACGCGCGCGGCGATGAGCTCCAGCAGCTGTGCCAGCGGCTGGTACTGCTCGGCGAGCGTCGACGGCGGCTCGGTGGCGAGCGGCGTCACGTCGCCGACCGCCAGGTTGTCGGTCGCGACGCGATGCCGCTGCACGCGAAAGCGCGCGCCGCCTTCGGTCACCACGTGCAGGATGCCGAGCTGCGGCATGTCGAAGCGCACGATCCGCGCGAACGTGCCGATCATGGCGAACTCCTGGCGCGCGCCGGGCGGCGCGACCTCCTCGCCCTGCGTCAGCAGGCACACGCCGAATGGCTGCTCGTGCTTGATGCAGGCGGTGGCCATGTCGATGTAGCGCTGCTCGAAGATCTTGATCGGCAGCACGCCGCCGGGGAACAGCACGGTGCGCAGCGGGAACAGCGGCAGCGTGGAAGGCTCGCGCGCCGCGTCCTGGCGGAACGGGAACGTCATCGCGCGCTCGCTGCGGTCGACGCGCGCACCGTCGCGATCGCGAGGCGTGCGCGGGCCATCGATCGAGCGTAGCACGCGCGCGCCACGCGCCCGCTCAAGCGAGCTCGCGGTGACGCACCAGCACCTGGTAGCGCGGCGAGAAGGCCTGCGCGAGACGCTCCACCAGGTACACCGATCGGTGCTGGCCGCCAGTGCAGCCGATCGCCACGGTCAGGTAGTTGCGGTTGTCGCGCGCATAGTCGGGCAGCCAGCCGGCGACGAAGTGGTAGATGTCGGCGTACATGCGCTCGACCTCGGGAATGCGCTCGAGGAATTCCACCACCGGCGCGTCGCGCCCGGTGAGCGGCTGCAGCGCCGGCTCGTAATGCGGGTTGGGCAGGCAGCGCACGTCGAACACGAGGTCGGAGTCGAGCGGGATGCCGTGCTTGAAGCCGAACGACTCGAACAGCAGCGTCATCCGCGACGGGTCGACGCTGACGAAGTCCTTGACCCAGCCGCGCAGCGCCGCGGCCGGCAACTCGCTCGTGTCGAACACCGTGCCCAGCATGCGCACGTCGGCGACCAGCGTGCGCTCGTAGTCGATCGCCTCGGACAGCGTGCGCTCGTCGGTCGAGAACGGGTGTCGCCGGCGCGTCTCGGAGAAGCGCTTGACGAGCGTCTCCACCGTGGCGTCGAGATAGATGAAGCGCACCGTCCAGCCGCGCGCCTTGAGCGTGGCGATCGCCGCCGCGAGCCCCGGCAGCCCGGGACCGGTGCGCACGTCGAGCGACACGCCGACGCGCGCCTCGCCGCGGCCCGCGAGATAGGCGAGCGTGTCGACGAGCATCGGCACCGGCAGGTTGTTGAGCGTGTAGTACCCGGAATCCTCGAGCGCGACGAGTGCCACGCTCTTGCCCGAGCCCGACACGCCGCCGATCAGGACGAGGTCCATGGTCGCGTCGCGCCCGGCGTCAGGCGCCGTCCTCCATCAGCTTCTGCTGGCGCTCGATGAATTCCTTGGTGCTGTCGATGCCGCGCTGGTTGAGCACGAAGTTGCGCACCGCGGCCTCGACCAGCACGGCCAGGTTGCGGCCGGCGGCGACGGGAATCGTCACCTTGCGGATCGGCACGCCGAGCACCTCCTGGTAGGTGGCGTCGACCTTCAGGCGGTCGAGGTCGGAGAACGCCTCGTTGCTGTGATCCTCGAGGTGCACGATCAGCTTCAGCAGCTTGCGCGGACGCACGGCGGTCTCGCCGAAGATCGTGCGGATGTTGAGCACGCCGATGCCGCGCACCTCGAGGAAGTCGCGCAGAACTTCGGGGCAGCGCGCCTCGATCGTGTCCGGCGAGATCCGGTAGAGCTCGACGATGTCGTCGGCGACGAGGCCGTTGCCGCGCGAGATGAGCTCGAGCGCCAGCTCGCTCTTGCCGATCGCCGAGGCACCGGTGATCAGCACGCCCATCTCGAGCACGTCGAGGAACACGCCGTGCAGCGCCGTGTTCTCGGCCAGCACGCGCGACAGATAGAGGCGGATCACGTCGGCCAGGTGCGGCGACGGCTGCGACGACGTGAACAGCGCCACGTGGTGCGCATTGCATTGCGCGAGCAGGAGGTCGGGCACCGCCTCGGCGTTGGCGACGACGATCGCCACCAGCTCCTGGGTGAACAGCCGGTCGATCGCGCGATCGAGCTCGGCGCCCGGCAATGCGCGCAGGTAAGCGAGCTCCGCCGCGCCCATGATCTGGATGCGGAACGGATGGATGAAGTTCATGTGCCCGACGAGGCCGATCGTCGGCTGCTGCGACGCCTCGCTCGTCAGCACGCGGCTGCCGCCCTGGCGGCCGGCGACCCACAGCAGGCCGGTGCGCTCGCGGATGTCGTCGAACAGGCGCTCGACGCTGACCTGGCGCAGGTGCGCGTCGCCGCTTATTCGGGTTGCCATGCGCCGATCAGCGCCAGGATCTCGCCGGCATCGGTGGCGGCGGCGAGGCGGTCGCGGAACGTGCGTTCGCTGAACATCTGCGCGAGCTCGGACAGCAGCTGCAGGTGCTGGTCGGTGGCGTGCTCGGGCACCAGCAGCACGAACAGCTGCGCCACCGGCTTGCCGTCCGGCGCATCGAACGCGATCGGATGCGCTAGGCGCAGGAACGCGCCCTGCGCGGCCTTGAGCCCGCGCAGCCGGCCATGCGGGATCGCGATGCCCTGTCCGAGACCGGTGGAGCCGAGCTTCTCGCGCACGGTGAGGCTGTGGGCGACGGTCGCCGCCTGCAGTCCCGCGCTCGCCGCGAACAGCGTGCCGAGGCGCGCGAACAGCGCCGGCTTGTCCGCGACGTCGACGTCGAGGACCACGTTGGCGGCCGGCAGGAGTTCGGCGATCTGGTTCATCGGAAGCGTAAAAACAAAACGGCGGGCGCATCGAAGGCCCGCCGGGTGGTCGATCCCGCCGGCGCGCCCTTCGCTCGCCCGCAGGGTGCGGCCGTGTTGCCGCGGCCGCGATTATACGCGGCCATCGCTCATTCGGCGGCCTCGCGCGCGAGCGCCGCCGACGCCTCCTTGTGGCCGCCGGCGTTGCGCCCGTCGATGAGCATCTCCTTGTGCCGCACCACGGCGCGATCGAGCTTGTCGGCGAGGCCGTCGATCGCCGCGTACATGTCGGCGTCGATGCATTCGCAGTGGATGTCCTTGCCGCGCAGGTGCAAGGTCGCCTCGATCTTCTGTCGCAGCTTGTCCACCGAAAGCACCATGCTGACGTCGATCACGTGATCGAAGTGGCGTGTCACTCGCTCGAGCTTGGCAAGCACGTAGTCACGGATGGCCGGGGTGATGACGAGGTGTTGTCCGGTGAGGTGAAGATTCATCGAGGATTCCTCCAGGTGATGCGGATGAACGACACTGCTCCGACACGCAAGAGCCGGGCCAGCGGACTTGCTGGATGCCCTTCGCCCTGCGCGCTCACGGCGTCTTGCGCAGGTTGACCGGCGGGATGGCGAGCGCTTCGCGGTACTTGGCGATCGTGCGGCGCGCCACCAGGATGCCCTGCTCGCCGAGGAGGTCGGCGATGCGACTGTCGGTCAGCGGCGCCTTGACGTTCTCGGCGCCTATCAGCTGCTTGATCAGCGCGCGGATCGCTGTGGCCGATGCCGCGCCGCCGGTGTCGGTGGCGACGTGGCTGCCGAAAAAGTACTTGAGCTCGAAAGTGCCGCGCGGCGTCAGCATGTACTTCTGCGTGGTGACCCGCGAGATCGTCGACTCGTGCAGCGACAGCATGTCGGCGATCTCGCGCAGCACCATCGGCCGCATCGCCACCTCGCCGTGGTCGAAGAAGCGGCGCTGGCGCTCGACGATCGCCTGCGCCACGCGCAGGATCGTGTCGAAGCGCTGCTGCACGTTGCGGATCAGCCATTTCGCCTCCTGCAGCTGCGCCGACAACTGCTGGTTGGAGGCGTCGCGGTTGCGCGTGAGGATGTCGGCGTAGATGCGGTTGAGCCGCAGCTTGGGCATCGCCGCTTCGTTGAGCGCGGCCACCCAGCGCCCGCGCATCTTGCGCACGATGACGTCGGGCACCACGTAGTTCGACTCGGTCTTGGCGAACGCCGCACCGGGCCGCGGTGCCAGGCTGCGGATCAGGTCGCGCACCCCGCGCACGCCGTCGTCGTCGGTGTGCAGCAGTCGCTTCAGCTTGGCGAAGTCGCGGTTGGCGAGCAGCGGCAGGTGATCGACGACGACTTTCTGCGCCATCGCGAGGTGAGGCGTGTCGCGCGGCAGCACGCGCAGCTGCAGCGCCAGGCACTCGGCGCAGTCGCGCGCGCCGACGCCGGGCGGCTCGAAGCTCTGCACGTAGTTGAGCGCGATCTTGAGCTCGTCGGCGTCGATCTCGAGCTCGTCGGGCAGGTACTCGGCGATCTCCTCGAGCGACGACGACAGGTAGCCGTCCTCGTCCAGCGCGTCGATCAGCGCGGCGGTGAGCTGGCGGTCGCGCAGCGGCAGGTTGAGCAGCGCCAGCTGGGCGTTGAGATGGTCGCGCAGCGTCGACGACGCCACCTGCTGCGGGAAGAACTCGTCATCGTCGGACGACGAGCCGCCGCCCCAGTCGCCTTCGCCGCCGCCGTAGTCGCCGAAGTCGGTGGCGTCGACCGCGGAGGACTGCGGCGGAGCCTCGTCCTCGGCGGCCGAGCGTTCCTCGGCGGCGGGGCCCGATGCAGGCGCCGTGCCGACGACTTCGAACGCGCCGGCCGGCGGCTCGTCCTCGCCGTCGACCTTCTCCAGCAGCGGGTTTTCCTGCAGCATGCGCTCGACTTCGGCATTGAGCTCGATCGTCGACAGCTGCAGAAGACGGATCGACTGCTGCAACTGCGGTGTCAGCGTCAGGTGCTGCGAGAGCTTGAGTTGCAGTGTCTGCTTCACATGCGCCGGCGCGGCGTGGTGCCGCGCGATCCCTGTCCGTCGGTCCGATCGTCGAGCGATGGTCGCGCGTCATAGCATTCCCGCGCCGCGACCTGCCCGGCACGGCCGATGCTACAGCCGGAAGTGTTCTCCGAGATACACCTTCCTGACGGCTTCATTATAGACAATCTCGTCCGGCGTGCCGTAGGCGAGGACGCTGCCCTCGTTGATGATGTAGGCGCGGTCGCAGATGCCAAGGGTCTCGCGGACGTTGTGGTCGGTGATCAGGACGCCGATGCCGCGCTCCTTGAGGAAACCGATGATGCGCTGGATGTCGAGTACGGCGATGGGGTCGACGCCGGCGAACGGCTCGTCGAGCAGGATGAAGCGCGGCCGCGTGGCAAGCGCGCGCGCGATCTCGCAGCGCCGGCGCTCGCCGCCCGACAGCGAGATCGCGGGCGCGTCGGCGAGGTGGGAGATCGACAGGTCCTCGAGCAGGGCGTCGAGGCGGTTGGCGATCACGTCGGCGTCGGTCTCCACGAGCTCGAGGATGGCGCGCACATTCTCCGCCACCGTGAGCTTGCGGAAGATCGACGCCTCCTGCGGCAGGTAGGACAGGCCGCGTCGCGCCCGCTGGTGGATCGGCATCCCCGACAGGTTCTCCTGGTCGAGCGCGATCTGGCCGCCGTCGGTGGCGACGAGGCCCACGATCATGTAGAAACACGTCGTCTTGCCCGCGCCGTTGGGACCGAGCAGGCCGACCACCTCGCCGCTGGCGACATCGAGCGACACGTCGTGGACGACCGTGCGTGCCTTGTAGCGCTTGCGCAGGTGCGTGGCGGTGAGCTGACTCACTTCGACTTGAGATCGGGATCGATCGTCAGGGGCGCGGGCGGCACGGCAGGCGGGGGCGGTGCCGCTTCGGCGGGTTTCGGCGACGAGCCTGCCGGGGGCGCGGGACTGGCCGCGGGCGCCGCGGGCTTCACCTCGCCGCCATTGCTCGCGCCCGAATTGTTGCCCTTGGCGTCCTTGGCGCCGCCGCCGGCGGGCGTCGCGTCCTTGCCCGGGGCGGCCTCCGGCTTGGCGCCCTTGCCCGGTTCGGCGGCGTTGACGTCCTTCGGCAGGATGACGCCGGTCACGCGACTCACCGGCCGGCCGGCGGTGGCCGCGCCGGGGGCGGTGCCGACGCTCGCGTAGTCCGTCGCGCGGTTATAGGAAATGTAATCGCTGCGCATCTCGTTGGTGGGGCCGCGCTTCAAGAGCGCGCGGTCGAACAGCTCGACGAGCTGCTTCTGGCCGTCGTAGGCGATGCGTTGCGCGTACGCCTCGTCGTACTCGTCGGTGCCCTGGCGGCGCTGGCGGAACACGACCGGATTGCCATAGGCGATCGCCGACACCGAATTGTCTTCGTTGACCTTGAACGTGATGCGATCGGCATGCAGCGTGAGCGTGCCCTGGGTGATGATCGCGTTGCCGGTGAGGTCGCCGCCGTTCGTGCTCTTGCTGTAGCCGCCGGTGTCGCTCGAGAAGTTGATCGGCTTGTCCTTGTCGGCGTCGTCGGCGAGGACGGCGGTGGACGCGAAGAGCGCGAGCGCGGCGGCGGCGAGGCGGATGGCGGTCATTTGGCGGCGGGAGGCGCGACCGTGCCGCGCACATGCGAGAGAAAGTTGACGGTGCCCTTGTCGCCATCGAGCTTCATGCCGACGGCGCTGACCTTGCCGCGCGCGTCCTCGATGGTCACTGCCTTGTCGGTGTCGGCGAGCTTGACGCGCGGCAGCACGTGCAGGTAGTCCGTGGTCAGCGTCGCGGCGCCGGAGGACGCCTCGCCGGGCTTCGCCGGCTCGGCGTCGCGCCAGGCGCGCACGCTGCCCGTGAACCAGACGTTGTCGCGGTCGCCGGACAGCTTGGCCGTGTCGGCGGTGATCTCGAATCGCGGCTGCTTCGGATCCTGGACCTTGAGATCGGGCTTGGTGAACACCGTGCTGTCGTCGTCCGGATAGTGCTCGCCGCGCGCCGCCGACAGGAGCTGCAGCGGCTTGCCTTCCGCGCCGAAATTGATCGCGCGTACGGCGTCGACGTAGATGTCGACATCGTGGCGCTTGTTGCCGTCGAGACGCGGCAGCGGCGGCTGGATCTGCGCGTCGAGCCAGTAGGTCAGCGCGGCGAGGCCGCCCAGAAGCAGCACCGGCGACCACGACACCAGCCGATCGAGACGCCGTATCGCGCTCATCGCCGCCCGGGTTGCGCGGTGGCACGCGCCGGCGCGCAGCGCTGGGCGCCACGCGCACGGTTGCGCGCAGGACCGGTGGTGCGCAGCGGACGCAGGCCTTGCATGCGCCGCATTATCGCCTACGCCGGGTCGCCGCGCCCGCCGGAGTATTGCTCGAGCGCGGCGGCGAGCGTGCCGCGCGCCGCGAGGATCATCTCGCACACTTCGCGCACCGCACCCAGGCCCGCAGGCTGGCGCGCGACGTAATCGGCGGCATCGCGCACGATCGGCGGCGCGTGCGCGACGCTGAACGCGACGCCGGACTGGCGCAGCAGAGGCAGGTCGGGAAGGTCGTCGCCCATGTGCGCGCACGCCTGCGGCGCCAGGCCGAGCGTCGCCAGCAGCGCGCGCCAGCCCGGCAGCTTGTCCTCGCTGCCCTGCAGCACGTGCGCGATGCGCAGGCGGCGCGCGCGATGCATGACCGCGGGCGCCGGGCTGCCGGTGATCAGCGCCACGGCAATGCCCGCGTGATGCAGCAGGTTGATGCCGATGCCGTCGGCCGCGCAGAACGCCTTCGACTCGCGGCCGTCGTCGTCGACGTAGACGCGCCCGTCGGTGAGCACGCCATCGACGTCGAGCGTCAGCAGGCGGATCGCCGCGAGGCGGTCGGCGAGCGCCGCGTTCATACGACGCGGGCGCGGAACAGGTCGTGCATGTGCACGGCGCCGAGCAGCACGCCCTCGGCGTCGACGACCAGCAGGTTGGTGACGCGCGGCGGCGTCTCCATCAGCTCGACGCAGTCGATGGCGAGGCGCGCGGCGCCGATGCTGCGCGGATTGCGCGTCATCAGGGCGCTGATCGGCAGCGTGCGCGCGTGCTCGATGTGGTCGATCGCACGGCGCAGGTCGCCGTCGGTGAACACGCCGATCGCGCGGCGCTTCGCATCGACGATCGCCGTCATGCCCATGCCCTTGCCGGTCATCTCCACCACCGCGGCGGCGAACGTCGCATCGTCGCGCACGCAGGGCAGGTCGGCGCCGACGCGCATGACGTCGGCAACCGTCACCAGCAGGCGCCGCCCCAGCGAGCCGCCGGGATGCGAGCGCGCGAAATCGTCGGCGGAGAAGCCGCGCGCGTCGAGCACCGCGAGCGCCAGCGCATCGCCCAGCGCCAGCGCCGCCGACGTGCTGGCGGTGGGCGCGAGGCCCAGCGGGCAGGCCTCGGTGTCGACCGCGGCATCCAGGTGCACGTGCGCGTTCTGCGCGAGCGACGACTGCTCGTTGCCGGTGATCGCGACGATGCGCGCGCCCTGTCGCTTGATGTGCGGCACCAGCAGCACGAGCTCGTCGGTCTCTCCCGAGTTCGACAGCATCACCACGACGTCGTCGGCGGTGATCATGCCGAGGTCGCCGTGGCTCGCTTCGGCAGGGTGCACGAAGAACGCCGGCGTGCCGGTGGAGGCGAGCGTCGCCGCGAGCTTGCGCGCGACGTGGCCGGACTTGCCGATGCCGGACACCACCACGCGGCCGCGGCAGGCGAGCAGCAGGGCCACGGCATCGACGAACGCATCGGACAGACGGTGCGCCAGGGCGTCGATGGCGCGCGCCTCGATGGCGAGCACGTCGCGCGCGAGGCGCAGCGTGCGCGCGGCGTCGACTTTTCGTCCCTCCTGGGTCACGCCGGCGAGTATACCCGGCAGGTTTGCATGGTAAGTTTGGCGAAAGGGAGCGCGTCGGTGCGGTCAATGCGCGCCGACGCGACGCTTAAGCGCCGCCGACGCCAGGACCCATGGCGCCGGCGCGGCCGCTTGCCACTCGCACACGCCGCCATGTCGCATACGTTGCAGTCCATCCTGGTGCTCCTCGCCTCGGCGGTGGTGGTCGTCGTGCTGTGCCGCGTCTCGCGCCTGCCGGCGATCCTGGGCTACCTTGTGATCGGCGTCGTCGTCGGGCCGTTCGGCCTGCGCTGGATCCCCGACAACGAGACGACGCGCTTCTTCGCCGAGTTCGGCATCGTGTTCCTGCTGTTCTCGATCGGCCTCGAGTTCAGCCTGCCGCAGTTGAAGGCGATGCGCCGCGCGGTGCTGGGCCTGGGCCTGCTGCAGGTCGTCGGCACCACCGTGGTCGCGATGCTCGCGTTCTGGTGGTTCTACGGCGGCTGGCAGATCGGGCTGGTGCTCGGCGCGGCGCTGGCGATGAGCTCGACGGCGATCGCGTCGAAGATGCTCGCCGAGCGCAACGAGCTCGCCACGCCGTACGGCCGCGACGTGATGGCGATCCTGCTGTTCCAGGACCTGGCGGTGGTGGCGTTCCTGATCATCATCCCGTCGCTCGCGCACCCGGGCAAGGAGATGATGGAGCGCCTGGGCTGGGCGGCGCTGAAGGCGGCGGCGGTGCTGTCGATCATCCTGTACTTCGGCCAGAAGCCGCTGCGCGCGTGGTTCCAGCTCATCGCCAACCAGCATTCGGCGGAGCTGTCGATGCTGAATCTCCTGCTCGTCACGCTGGGGCTCGCGGCGCTGACGTCGTTCGCCGGCCTGTCGCTCGAGCTCGGCGCGTTCATCGCCGGCATGATGATCGCCGAGACCGAGTTCCGCTACGAGGTCGAGGAGCACGTGGCGCCGTTCCGCGACGTTCTGCTCGGCCTCTTCTTCGTCACCGTCGGCATGTCGCTCGACCTGCACGTGGTGTGGGCGCATTTCGGCCTCGTGCTGCTGCTCCTGCTGCTGCCGACGCTCGGCAAGCTGCTGCTGGTGACGGGCCTCGCGCGGATCTTCGGCGCCGGGCGCGCCAACGCCATCCGCACCGGCCTGTACGTGGCGCAGGCGGGCGAGCTGGCGCTGGTGATGCTGACGCTCGCCTACGTCAACGAGGTGCTCGACGCCACGACGACGCAGGTCGTGCTCGCCGCGCTTGTGCTGTCGATGCTGTCGGGTCCGCTGCTGATCCAGCTCGGCGATCCGCTGGTCAAGCGCTTCACCGCCAACGACTGGCTCGCGCGCGCGGCGCAGATCACGCAGATCGCCGCGAGGACGATGGCGCGCCAGGACCACGTGATCATCTGCGGCTACGGCCGCAGCGGGCAGAATCTCGCGCGCCTGCTCGAGGCCGAGCACATCCTGTTCATCGCGCTCGACAACGACGCGCAGCGCGTGAAGGAGGCCGCCGCCGGCGGCGGCAACGTCGTGTTCGGCGACGCCTCGCGCCGCGAGGCGCTGCTCGCCGCCGGCCTGATGAAGGCGCGCGCGGTCTGCGTGACCTTCGCCGACACGCCGCTCGCCCTCAAGATCCTGCACCAGGTGGCCTATTCGCGGCCCGAGCTGCCGGTGATCGTGCGCACGTTCGACGATTCCGACATCGACCAGCTGCTCAAGGCCGGCGCGGCCGAGGTCGTGCCCGAAGTGCTGGAAGGGAGCCTGATGCTCGCCTCGCATTCGCTGTTGCTGCTCGGCGTGCCGCTGACGCGGGTGCTGGCGCGCATCCGCGCGATCCGCGAGGAACGCTACAGCCTGTTCCGCGGCTTCTTCCATGGCGTCACCGATACCTCCGACGTTGCCGAGACGGTGCAGCCGCGGTTGCATTCGGTGCTGTTGACCGAAGGTGCCGCGGCCGTCGGCAAGACGCTGGCGGACGTGGCCCTGCGCGGCAAGGTCGAAGTCACCGGCGTGCGGCGTCGCGGCACGCGTTCCGAGCGCCCGGGTGAAGACTGGCGCTTCGAGGTCGGCGACGTGGCGATACTGCTTGGCCGCCCCGGCGACATCGATCGCGCCGAGAGTCGCCTGCTGCGCGGCCGCTAGCTCGCCGCGGCGCTTAATGACCCGCGGTCATTGCGGCGCGCTCGGGCGCAAAGCTACAATCCGCCTCTTGCCCCTTTTTCGCACCCGCACGCCTTGACCCACCCCAAGCACCGCGCGAGCACCGTCGCCTTCGATCCGCAACGCGCCAATGCCGTCGAGCTCGCGGACGTGGCCTACGGCTACGATCGCCGCCGTCCGGTGCTGTCGGGCATCGACATGACGATTCCGCGCGGCAAGGTGGTGGCGATCATGGGTGCGTCCGGCAGTGGCAAGACGACGATCCTGCGCCTCATCGGCGGCCAGCTGCGGCCGAACAAGGGCAAGGTGATCGTCGCCGGTCAGTCGGTGCCGGAGCTCGATCGCGAGGGCCTTTTCGCGCTGCGCCGGCGTGTCGGCATGCTGTTCCAGTTCGGCGCGCTGTTCACCGACCTCACCGTGTTCGAGAACGTCGCGTTCCCGATGCGCGAGCTGACCGACCTGCCCGACGAGCTCATCCGCGACCTCGTGCTGATGAAGCTCAATGCCGTCGGCCTGCGCGGCAGCGCTCCGCTCAAGCCGTCCGAGCTCTCGGGCGGCATGGCGCGGCGCGTGGCGCTGGCGCGCGCCATAGCGCTCGACCCGATGCTCGTCATGTACGACGAGCCGTTCGCCGGCCTCGACCCGATCTCGCTGGGCGTCGTCGGCCAGCTGATCCGCAAGATGAACGACGCGCTCGGCATCACGTCGGTGGTCGTCACGCACGACATCTACGAGTCGCTGAAGATCGTCGACTACATCTATTTCATCGCCGAAGGGCGTGTCATCGCGCACGGCACGCCGGCCGAGGTGCGCGCCTCGCACGATCCGTTCGTGCGCCAGTTCGTCGATGGCCAGCCCGACGGCCCGGTGCCGTTCCACGTGCGCGCGCGGCCGCTCGCCGCGGAGTTCGCCGCCAATGCCAGCTGACGCGCTTGCCCGCGGCGTGCGCCGGCTGGGCGCCGGCACGATCGGCGCGGTGGTGCGCATCGGCTACATCACGCGTTTCCTGGCGGCGGTGATCACGCATTCGCCGCAGTCGATCATGCGCGTCGGCCTCACCACCCGCGAGATCTACTTCTCCGGCGTGCTGTCGCTGGTGATCATCATGGTGTCGGGACTGTTCGTCGGCATGGTGCTCGCGCTGCAGGGCTTCGACGTGCTGGAGAAATACGGCGCTGGCGACTCGCTCGGCGTGTTCGTCGCGCTGTCGCTGGTGCGCGAGCTCGGGCCGGTGGTCGCCGGCCTGCTGTTCGCCAGCCGGGCGGGGAGCGCGATCACCGCCGAGATCGGGCTCATGAAGACCACCGACCAGCTGGCAGCGATGGAGATGATGGCGGTCGACCCGCTGTCGCGCATCGTCGCGCCGCGATTCTGGGGCGGCGTGATCTCGATGCCGCTGCTCGCCGCGCTGTTCTCGGTGATGGGCGTGTTCGGCGCCTACGTCGTCGGTGTGCGCCTGATCGGCGCCGACAGCGGCACGTTCTGGGGCAACATGCGCGCCGGCGTCGGCTTCTGGCCGGACATCACCAATGGCATCATCAAGAGCTTCGTGTTCGGCCTCGCGGTCAGCCTGATCGCGGTGTTCGAGGGCTACACCGCGAAGCCGACGGCCGAGGGCGTGGCGACGGCCACCACGCGCACCGTCGTCATCGGCTCGCTGGCGATCCTCGCGCTTGACTTCATCCTCACCGTCTTCATGTTCCGCGGCACGGGATCCGTATGAATCGAACGACGCTTGACTTCTGGGTGGGCATCTTCGTCCTGATCGGCATCGGCGCGATCGTGTTCCTCGCGCTGCGCGTCGGCAACCTGACCTCGCTGACGACGACGCCGAGCTATCGGCTCGAAGCGCATTTCGACAACATCGGCGGCCTGAAACTGCGGGCGCCGGTGAAGGCGGCAGGCGTGGCAGTCGGCCGCGTCGACCGCATCCAGCTCGACCCCAAGAACTACGAAGCGGTGGTGACCATGCGCATCGACAAGGGCTACCAGTTCAGCAAGGACACGATCGCCTCGATCCTCACCTCGGGCCTGCTCGGCGAGGTGTACGTCGGCCTCGGAGTGGGCGGCGACCCGGAGATGCTGGCGGACGGCGGCGAGATCAAGAAGACGCAATCGGCCGTGGTGCTCGAAAAGCTCATCTCGCAGTTCATGTTCGACAAGGCATCCGCGGCGCCGGCGCCGGCATCGCCGCAAGGCCCGGCGGCTGCAGCGCCGGCGGGAGCGGCGAAATGAACGGCGTGCTGCGAGGAATCGCCGCTGGCTGTCTCGCCAGCCTCGTCGCCGGCTGCGCGACGGGCCCCGCGCGCGACGATCCGTTCGAGCCGTGGAACCGCGCGATGTACGCGGTGCACGAGCCCATTGACAAGAACGTGGTGCAACCGGTCATCGACGCGTACACGAAAGTGGTGCCGAGCCCGGTGCGCACGGCGATCTCCAATTTCTACAACAACATCGACGACCTGATCTCGGCAATCAACGACGGCCTGCAGGCCAAGCCGGACAAGATGGGCGCCGATCTTGGACGCGTGCTCATCAACTCCGGCCTGGGGCTCGGCGGCATGATCGACATCGCCAGCCAGGTCGGCGTGGAACGCGGCAACGAGGATTTCGGTCAGACCTTCGGGGTCTGGGGATTCGGGCAGGGTCCGTACCTCTTCATCCCGCTGTTCGGACCGACCACGGTGCGCGACGGCAGCGGCTGGCTGGTGCGGCTCTACATCGGGCCGACGGGCTACATTCCGGACGTGCCGGTGCGCAACGTGCTCTATGGACTCGGCGCACTCGATTTCCGCTACCAGGCGCAGGGCGCGGTCGACCTCGTCAACGAGGCGGCGCTCGACCACTACGCCTTCATCCGCCGCGCGTATCTGCAGCGGCGGCTCTACCTGCTGTACGACGGCAAGGTGCCGCCGCAGAAAGAGGAACCATGATGCCGGTGACGAAAACCCTGTTGCGCGCGCTGCCGCTGACGGCGATGTTCGCGGCCGCGCTCGCGTTCGCCCAGGAGTCTCCCGACGCGCTGGTGAAGCGGGTGTCGCAGGAAGTGCTGGACATCGCGCGCAGCGACCCCAAGGTGCAGGCGGGTGACCAGGCGCGCATCCACGAGGTGGTCGACGCCAAGCTGGCGCCGCACTTCGACTTCACGCACATGACGGCGCTGGCAATGGGCCGCAACTGGCGCACGGCGACGCCGGCGCAGCAGCAGGAGCTCACCGCGCAGTTCAAGCAGCTGCTGGTGCGCACCTATTCGGGCGCGCTGTCGCGC
Source organism: Casimicrobiaceae bacterium (assembly GCA_036003195.1). Lineage (GTDB taxonomy): Bacteria > Pseudomonadota > Gammaproteobacteria > Burkholderiales > Casimicrobiaceae > VBCG01. The sequence continues at coordinate 2,786 of DASYSP010000066.1, read as the reverse complement.
TATCGCGACGAAAAGCTCGAATACAAGCCGCTCGCCGCCGACGCGGCCGCCACCGACGTCACGGTGAAGACGCTGGTTGTCAGGAGCGGCGGCGGCGCGCCCGTGCCGATCGACTACAGCCTCGCCAGGACGCCGGAAGGCTGGAAGGCCTACGACATCATCGTCGGCGGCGTGTCGCTCGTCACCAATTACCGCGACGAGTTCAACGACCAGATCAAGGCCGGCGGCGTCGACGGCCTCATCAAGACGCTGAAGGCGAAGAACGGCGGATGACGCGCAGCCACGCGCGACCGCATGCGCGCGGCGCGAAGGAAACATGCTGACCCCACACTGCCCGGCGGGCCACACCGCCGAATCGGGATTCGTGCCGTCCGCGGACGGCACGGCGTGGCATTTTCGCGGTCACCTCACGTTCGACAACGTCAGCGCCGTGTACGCCGCGTCGCAGGCGCAGCCGCTGCCGTCGCGCGCCACGGTCGACCTCGCCGGCCTCTCGCATGCCGACTCGTCGGCGCTGGCGCTGCTGCTCGCGCTCATCCGGCGCGGCGCGCGCGAGCATGCGCCCATCGCGCTCGTCGCCGTGCCCGAGTCGCTCGCCGCGCTGGCGCGCGTGTACGGCATCGACGAGCTCCTCGCGCCGGCCGCGGACGCGCACGCCGCCAGCTAGCGGCGGCCGTTGCGCGCCCGCGACGAACGGCACACGGCATCGACGTGACGCTGGCGGTCGAGATCGACGGGCTCGCACGCCGCTTCGGTGACGTCGATGCGCTCGCCGGCGTCGATCTCGCCGTGCAGCCGGGCGAGTTCTTCGGCCTGCTCGGCCCCAACGGCGCCGGCAAGACGACGCTGATCTCGATCCTCGCCGGGCTCACGCGTGCCGATCGCGGCCGCGTGCGGATTCTCGGTCATGACGTCGTCGCCGACTATCGGGTGGCGCGCCGGCTGCTCGGCGTGGTGCCGCAGGAGCTCGTGTTCGATCCGTTCTTCTCGGTGCGCGAGACGCTGCGCATCCAGAGCGGCTACTTCGGCATCCGCGACAACGACGACTGGATCGACGAGATCCTGCACAACCTCGACCTCACGGGCAAGGCCGACGCCAACATGCGCTCGCTGTCCGGCGGCATGAAGCGGCGGGTGCTGGTCGGGCAGGCGCTGGTGCACAAGCCGCCGCTGATCGTGCTCGACGAGCCCACCGCCGGCGTCGACGTCGAGCTGCGGCAGAGCCTGTGGGCGTTCATCCGCAAGCTCAACACCGACGGCCACACGATCATCCTCACCACGCACTACCTCGAGGAAGCGGAGGCGCTGTGCGGACGCATCGCGATGCTGAAGGCCGGGCGCGTGGTCGCGCTGGACACCACGCGCAACCTGCTGGCGCGGTTCGCCGCCGCGCTGACGGTGCGCCTCGACGTGGCGCGGGTGCCGGACGACTGGCGTGAGCGCGTCGTGCGCGAGTCGGGGTCGCTGCGCTGGCTGGGCCTCGCCGACTACGCCGAACTCGAGTCGCTGCTGGCCGCGCTGCGCCGCGACGGCATCGCCATCGCCGATCTCGCGCTCACCGAGACCGACCTCGAGCACGCGTTCATCCAGATCATGAGCGGAGACGCGCGATGAGCGGCGAACGGCCGCCCCGAGCCGCTCGCCCCCCGGCGGGGGGAGGCGAGCGAAGCTCGCTTCGGGGGGAACGTTCAACTGGCGAAGAGCCGCCCCGAGCCGCTCGCCCCCCAGTGGGGGGAGGCGAGCGAAGCTCGTTGCGGGGGGCGTCCTCCACGGGGCGCGGCTGGACGACGCTCCTGTACAAGGAGCTGTTGCGATTCTGGAAGGTCAGCTTCCAGACCATCGCCGCGCCGATTCTGACCGCCGTGCTCTACCTGCTGATCTTCGCGCACGTGCTCTCGTCGCGCGTGTCGGTGTTCGACGGCCGCGTGTCGTACGCGGCGTTCCTGATTCCGGGGCTGGTGATGATGTCGGTGCTGCAGAACAGCTTCGCCAACACGTCGTCGTCGCTGATCCAGTCCAAGATCACCGGCAACCTGATCTTCGTGCTGCTGCCACCGCTGACGCCGCAGGAGCTGTATGCCGCCTACGTGCTCGCCGCGATGGTGCGCGGACTCGTCGTGGGCCTCGGCGTGTTCGTCGTCACATTGTGGTTCGCTCCCGACGTCGCGCACCTCGCGCACCCGGCGTGGGCGCTCGCCTTCGTGCTGCTCGGCAGCCTGATCCTCGCCACGCTGGGCGTCATCGCCGGCATCTGGGCCGACAAATTCGACCAGCTCGCCGCGTTCCAGAATTTCATCATCGTGCCGCTGACCTTCCTGTCGGGCGTGTTCTACTCCATCCATTCGCTGCCGCCCTTCTGGCTCGCGGCGTCGCATGTCAACCCGTTCTTCTACATGATCGACGGCTTCCGTTACGGTTTCTTCGGCCTGTCCGACATCACGCCGCTGGCGAGCCTGGCCGTGGTGGTCACGTTCGCGGTGGTGCTGGTCGCGATCACCCTCAACCTGTTCGCACGCGGCTGGAAGCTGCGACACTGACGATCCCATGGTCACTCCCGAATCCATCCAGGCATCGATCGCCGCCGCGATCGATTGCGACACGCTCGAAGTCAAGGGCGACGGCGCGCATTTCGAGGCGCTGGTGGTGGCGTCCGCGTTCGCCGGCAAGAGCCGCGTGGCGCGCCACCAGCTCGTCTACGCGGCGCTTGGCGAGCGCATGCGCGAAGAGGTGCACGCGCTGTCGATGACCACCCTCACACCGGACGAGTGGGCGGCGCGGCGCTAGCC
>DASYSP010000065.1:0-2314 GCA_036003195.1 Casimicrobiaceae bacterium | reverse complement strand
TGGGGAGCGCGGTCGTCATCGTGGCCCCGCCCGCGGCCGGCATCCATCCCGGCAACGCCGCGCGGATCGCGGTTCATGTCGGAGCTGCGCGTGCTACCGGGATCGACGCGCGAAATGCTGCGCGGATTGCGGCCGGCATCGGGATGCTGGGCACGCATGGCGTCGCGATTCGCCTCGGTCCAAGGGTCGATGCCGGTGTCCGGACCTTGCGCGAACGTGTCCGGCCCCTGCGCAAAGGTGTCCGGGCCGTGCGCCTGTGTGTCGGGTGCGCGCGCGAAGCTGTCGGCGCGGGGGACGTTCGGCGAAGTGCGGCCGGTTTCGTGCGGCATGGCCCGGCCCTGGTCCTGGCCGGGCACGCTGCGTGGATTGCGCCCGGTGTCAGGTGTGGACGACCGTCCCGTGTCCTGGCCGGGCACGCTGCGCGGATTGCGTCCAGAGTCTGGCCCATGAGCCCGTCCGGCGTCGTGTGCGGACGTCCTTGCGGCGTCGTGGCCGGGAACGCTGCGCGGGTTGCGCGCGGAATCGGCATCGCGCGCCCCGCGGCCGGTGTCCGGCTCCCCGCTGCGATGGCCGTTGCCAAAGCCACTTCCGGGAATGGAATCTCCATTGCGCAGCCGCGCCATGCGTTCGAGCGCGCGGTCGGTGGAGGTGCGCACGTCGGCGAAGTCGCTCGGCCGCGGCTCGTCGAGCGTCGGATACGGCTCGTTGAGCGCCGCCAGCGCGTCGAGCTCGGGCATGCGCACCAGCGGTCCCGAGGGCTCCTGCTGCGGCCACCGCGGGTTGTCCGGCGCGGGCGACAGCGGAGAGTTGGAGGGCGTGCGCACCGGGATGTCCGATCCGGCGCGCACCAGCGGGTTGCGCGGCGTGGGCACGGCCTTCGGCACCTGCTCGCCGAAGGTGCGCAGGTCGGTGCGCTCGGTGCGGATGTTCTGCGGCAGCAGGTCGGCGGCCTCGTCGGCGAGGTAGATGAGCTTCTGGCGGCCGATGTCGATCTGGTCACGGTCGCGCAGGAAGTGCTTCTGCACGGTGGCGCCGTTGACCAGCGTGCCGTTGGTGCTGTTGAGGTCCTCCAGGAACGAGTCGGAGAGGATCGTCACCACGGCGGCGTGCTCGCCCGACACCGCCGGAAACGGCAGGCAGACGTCATTGTCCACCCGGCGGCCGATGACGATGCGCTCCTTGCCGAGTGCGATGGCCTTGGTCGAGCCGTCGGGCAGGAACAGGACGAGCTTGGCCACGGCTACTTCGCCTTCTTCTTGGCGAGGAAGCGCTTGGCCCAGCCGTCGTCCGGCAGGAATGCGGGGGGTACCTGGACGATGATCACGGAGATATTGTCGCGCCCTCCGTTCCTGTTGGCGAGGTCCACCAGCTCGGCGGCGGCTTCGGCCAGGTCGGGCTTATGCTCCTCGACCACCCGGTGCACGATGTCGGGCTCGACCATGTCGGTGAGGCCGTCCGAGCACAGCAGATAGATGTCGTTGGCCTCGACGCGGTACTCGCTGATGTCCACCGGCACGATCGCCTCGATGCCGAGCGCGCGCGTGACGAGGTTCTTGTTGAGCGAGTAGCGCGCCTGCTCGGCGGAGATCTGGCCGGAGTCGATCTGCTCCTGCAGCAACGAGTGGTCGTGGGTGAGCTGCTCGAATTTCTCGGCGCGCAGCCGGTAGCACCGCGAGTCGCCGATGTGGCCGATCGACACGCGGTTGCCGAAGAACACCGCGGTGACGATCGTGGTGCCCATGCCCGCGCACTCGGGCCGCGCCTGCGCCGCCTCGTAGATGCCCTTGTTGGCGGCGGCGATCTGCTCCTGGAGCAGCAGCGCGATGTGCGTGAGGCCGCTGTTGATGTCGATCTTGGACAGCTCGCGCCCGGAGCGCAGCGGCTCGAGCATGCCGTTGCTGACGACGGTGACGGCGATGCCGCTGGCCACCTCGCCGGCGCTGTAGCCACCCATGCCGTCGGCCAGCACGGCGATGCCGGCGGCGTTGTCGACGTAGATCGAATCCTCGTTGTGCGAGCGGACCATGCCGGGATGCGACAGGCTCGCCGACTCGAGTTCAGCGCGTTGCGTCATTGAGCGATGTGGAATGCCGGCAAAGCCCGCAGTTTACGCAGGCGGCCGCAAAGGCGGAAGTAGGTAGACGTTCGATGTTGGGGACACCTGTCCCCGTCATTCCCGCGAACATTGGTATTCACTTGAGCGCGTCATTCCCGCGAAAGTGACGGCGAAGCCGTATCCGCGCGAAAGCAGGGACCCACGAACTAGGCAACACCACCCTCGTCATTCCCGCGAAGGCGGATCCAACTAATGCCG
>DASYSP010000064.1:0-2331 GCA_036003195.1 Casimicrobiaceae bacterium | reverse complement strand
GTTGAGCAGCGGCAGCCAGTTCTTGGGAAAGTGCTGCATGAAGTAGGCAACGGCCATGTCGCCGCACAGCAGGAACGCGACAGGCCGGCTGAAAAGGCCGATCAGCAGCAGCAGGCCACCCACGAGCTCCAGCACGCCCTGCACCCCGATCAGCGACATCAGCTGCAGGTTGTCGAACTGGGCCTGATGCGGCACATGAAGCAGCTTCGCGCTGCCGTGCATCATGAACAGGAATGCGGTGACGATGCGCAACACGCTCAGCGTGCGGGGTGCCCACTGCTGCAACGCGCTTGAATTGGCCATCGGGTATCTCCGTGTTGCGTGGATGGAAGGCAGTTCGGGCGCGAGCCGCCCCGTTGCCCACGTTCACAATATCGCACGCCGCCGCGCGACTGGGTTGCCGAGTGCACATCGCGCGCCCGACGGTTCGTGCCGGGCGCCGGCGTGACGCCTGGGCTGCGTGATTTGCCGCGGCGCCACCCACCCCGACAACAGGCCCGGGTCACGCAGCATTCCGTCTCCCACGTCGAAGCTCGCAGGACGTTCACGCGCGAGCGTCCCACGTCGCGGCTGCGGCGCCGGCGTGGGCGGCCAGCACGTCTTCGGCCAGCGCCACGCCGAAGCCGGCGCCCACAGGCAGCGCCGAATGGCCATCGATGCGCGCCGGCAGCCGGCCGGCGACCAGGCTCTCGAACAGCGGTGACTCGTCGAACTGCATCTCCAGCATGTCGAAGGCAAGGAGCGCCGCTGACGCATGCAGGCTCGCCGCATGGCAGATCGGACCGGTGGGATTGTGCGGCGACACGGCCACACCGAAGCGCGCGAGCTCCTCTGCGCAGCGCCGCATTTCCATCAGACCGCCGATGTATTTGACGTCCGGCATCACCACGTCATAGGCGCCCGCTTCGCACAAAGGGCGGAACGCGCCGACGCCGATGCCGAGCTCGAGGCCCGCAAGACGCACGCCCCGGTCATTGGCCGCGCGCCGCAGGCGTACCAGCGCGTCGACGTTTTCCGTGGTCTCCGGCAGCGGGCATTCGATCCAGTACAACCCGAGCGCCGCGGCGGCATCGACCAGCGCGCGCGCCGTCGGCTCGTCGAAACGCCAGTGGCAGTCGACCATCAACCGGACGCGCGGGCCGGCTTCGGCACGCACGGCGGCGACGCGCGAAAGGCCGGCCTGCATCGCGGCAAGTCCGCGGCCCGCAGCGCAGGTCGTCCGGTCCACCTCGTCGAATGGCGCGATCTTCAGCGCCGTGAAGCCCGCAGCGAGCGCGTCGCGAGCGCTTGCCGCGAATCCTTGCGGCGTGCGCGTGCGGGTGCGGCGGTTGATGTTGGCGTAGACCGGGATCGATTCGCGCTGCGCGCCACCGATGGCGTCGGCGACGCGCATGCCGGCATTCTGCGAATGCAGGTCCCAGAGCGCCTGGTCGATTGCCGAGATCGCCGCCGCATCGGCGAGATCCGCCGTGACGATGCCCGCGGCGAAGTTGCCGGGCCGGTCGGTCGATGCCGACAGCGCGCTGGCCGCGAGCCGCGACATCGCATCGCGCACGGCGTGTTCCCGGCCGTTGAGGGAAGCCTCGCCGCTGCCGATGCGACCGTCGCGCTGCTGCAGAACGACGAAAATCCAGTGCGTCGCCGGCGACACTTCCACCACGTGCAGCGTCATCCGGTCGACACCGGCCGGCTTCATGCGCGGCGCCCGGGCGTTGACCAGCAGGCATGCGCGCGGCGTATTCGGCGTGAATCGTCGGCGGTGACGCTATGGCGCATGGCCAACGCGTCGCTGGGGTGTCTGGACATGCGGTGAGGCCGATCTTCGAGCCAACATAGCGTTGGCTGCGCATCGCGTCAAATCGACTTGGGTCGTGTTCGACCGGGCAATCGCCGCACCCCGCGGCTGGCACAATCCCGGTGGGCGCGCAGGCGTCGGGAGTTCGTCTCCCGGTGCCGCCTCAGCGTCCGCGACCCCACCGGAGCCCACGATGACCGATCCCCGTCCCAGCATCGCCGACAAGCGCCGCACGTTCCGCACGCTGCACGCAGCGGGCTGCTTCGTCATTCCCAATCCGTGGGACGCGGGCAGCGCCCGGTACCTGCAAACGCTGGGGTTCAAGGCGCTGGCGACGACCAGCTCGGGCTTCGCGTGGTCGCAGGCGCGCCCGGACAACGGCATCACGCGCGACGTGGCGCTCGCGCACCTGAGCGCGATGGTGGCCGCCACCGACCTGCCGGTGAACGCCGACTTCGAAAGCGGCTTCGCGAACGACGCCGCCGGCGTCGCCGAGAGCGTGCGGCTGGCGGTGGAAACGGGTGTCGCCGGCCTGT
>DASYSP010000063.1:0-56305 GCA_036003195.1 Casimicrobiaceae bacterium | reverse complement strand
TGGGCTCGGCGCAGGTACGCATCGAATGCGCGGGCGAGGTGTGGGTGGCCTCGGGCGACTACAAGACGGACGCCGATCCCACGTGCGTGCCATTCGAGCCGGTGCGCTGCGACACCTTCATCACCGAATCGACGTTCGGCCAGCCGATCTATCGCTGGCAGGCACCCCCGGCCACGTTCGCCGACATCGCGCAATGGTGGCGCGCCAATGCCGAAGCGGCGCGCACCAGCATCGTCTACTGCTACGCGTTCGGCAAGGCGCAGCGCATCCTCGGCGGCCTCGCGGCGATCGGCGCCACGGACATCGGTCCGGTGGTGTGCCACGGCGCGGTGGAGAATCTCAACGATGCCTACCGGCGCACCGGCATTGCGCTGCCGGCAACCGAGCGCGTCGACGACATCGAGACGGCGGCGTTGCGCCGCGCACTGGTGCTGGCGCCGCCGTCGGCGGCGGGCACGCCCTGGCTGCGGCGCTTCGGCGACATCAGCGACGCCTTCGCGTCGGGATGGATGCGGCTGCGCGGCGCGCGTCGGCGGCGTGCGCTCGACCGCGGCTTCGTGCTTTCGGATCACGCCGACTGGCCGGGCCTGCAGGCGGCGATCCGCGCGTCGGGCGCGTCGCGCGTGGTCGTCACCCATGGCCAGGTACCGGCGATGGTGCGCTGGCTTTCCGAGCAGGGACTCGCGGCCTCGTCGTTCGCCACCGAGTACGACGAGGACGCCGCCGAGGCGGGCGCGTGAGGGCGTTCGCGCAGCTCTACGTCGAGCTCGACGCCACGACCTCGACCACCGGCAAGCTGGAGGCGCTCGCGCGCTACTACGCGCATGCCGATGCCGCCGATGCGGCATGGGCGACCTATTTCCTCGCCGGCGGACGTCCGCGCCAGGCGGTCCCCTCGAAGGTTTTGCGCGAATGCGCGATCGAGCACGCGCAGCTGCCGCCTTGGCTCTTCGAGGAGTGCTACCAGGCGGTGGGCGATTTCGCGGAAACGGTGGCGCACGTGCTGCCGCCGCCGGCGCAGGTGTCGGACGTGGGTCTCGCCGAATGGGTGCAGCGCCTCTCCGCGCTGCGCGGCGCCGAGCCGGCCCTGGTGCGCGAGCGCCTGTTCGCGTACTGGGACACGCTCGACTGGAACGGCCGGTTCCTGATGCTGAAGCTCATCGGCGGGGGCTTCCGCGTCGGCGTGTCGCGCCTGCTCGTCACGCGCGCGCTCGCCGCGCACGCGGGCGTCGAGGCGAAGACGGTCGCGCAGCGCCTGATCGGATACACGCACATCGGCGCGGCGCCGGATGCCGCCGCCTATCGCGCGCTGGTCACGACCGAGGACGCCGGCCTCGCCAATCCCGGCCATCCCTATCCGTTCTTCCTGGCGCAGCAGCTCAATGCGCCGGTGGCGACGCTGGGCGATCCGCGCGACTGGATGGTCGAATGGAAGTGGGACGGCATCCGCGCGCAGCTCGTGGCGCGTGACGGCGAGGCGTGGCTGTGGTCACGCGGCGAGGATCTCATCACCGAGCGCTTTCCGGAGCTCCACGCGCTCGGCCTCGCGCTGCCGCAAGGCACGGTGATCGATGGCGAGGTGGTGGTGTGGCGCGACGGCCGCGTGCAGCCGTTCGCCGAGCTGCAGACCCGGATCGGCCGCAAGACGCTGTCGGCGAAATTCCTCGCGCAGCGGCCGGCGGCGCTGGTCGCCTACGATCTGCTCGAGTCCGAAGGCATCGACCTGCGCGCGCGGCCGCAGCACGCGCGCCGCGCACTGCTCGCGCAATTGGTTGACAAAGTCAACCATCCTGCGCTGACGCTGTCGCCGCTGGTCGAGCGCGACGCGTGGGCGGACTACGCGACGCTGCGCGAGGAGTCGCGCCAGCGCGGCGTCGAGGGCTTCATGCTGAAACGCCGCGACGCCCGCTACGGCGTCGGCCGCACCAAGAGCGACGGCGCCTGGTGGAAGTGGAAGGTCGACCCCATGACCGTCGACGCGGTGCTGGTCTACGCGCAGCGCGGCCACGGGCGGCGCGCCAGCCTCTACAGCGACTACACGTTCGCCGTGTGGGCCGACGACGCCGAAGGGCGGCGCCTGGTGCCGTTCGCCAAGGCGTATTCAGGGCTCAGCGACGAGGAGATCGCCAAGGTCGACGCGATCGTGCGGCGCACCACGGTCGAGAAGTTCGGTCCGGTGCGCAGCGTGACCCCGACACAGGTATTCGAGCTCGGCTTCGAGGCGATCCAGCGCTCGCCGCGGCACAAGTCGGGCATCGCCGTGCGCTTTCCGCGCATGCTGCGCTGGCGCATCGACAAGCCGGTGGAGGAGGCGGATACGCTGCAGACGCTTTCGGCATTGCTCGGCGCAGACGCGCAGGGAGCGCCCGCGGCGCCGGCCTCTTCGGCCGCCGCATCGCCGGCGGATACGTCTGCGGCCACGCCGCGGGCACCGCTCGCAACGAACGCCGCACCGCGGTAGCATGGCCGCCGCCGGCGCGCCGTGGCGCGGCCGGTGCTAGTGGCGCTCGGCAGCGGAGGTGCACCGTGTCGCAACAGGCTCATCACGACGACGTGGCCATGGGTGGCGACAGCCGCGCGGCCATCGTCAAGGCGCCGTCGGCGCTGGCGATCGCGCAGGTGGTGGTCCGCAATGCCGTGCCGGTGGTCGGCATCCTGTTCTTCGGCTGGAACGCGTTCAACGTGCTCGCGCTCTACCTGCTCGATACGCTGATGACGATCGCGGCCATCGGCGCCGGTGTCGCGCGCTCGTTCTCCACGGCGGACGTCAAGGGCGTCGCCGGGCGCGTGAAGATGGAAGCCGGCCTGGTCGCCGCCGGCATCTTCATCGCCGCGATCATGGGGATTCCGCTCGGCGTGCCGCTGATTTTCATGACCAACGGCGACGCGGCGATGATGAGGACGACGTTCACCGATCGCGGCTTCTACATCGGCGCCGCCGTGCAGGCGGCGATGGTGCTGTGGCTGTATATCGGCATCCGGCGCGCGATGGCCGCCGGCGCCACACCCGATTCGTTGGGCCTCAAGCGCCGCTTCGCGCTGGTCTTCCTGCGCTGGATCGTCGTGCTGATCGTCGTCTACTTCGGCGTCGGCCAGCTGTTCGGCCACCACGCGCCGTTCATGTTCGTGCTGGTGTACGTGGCGGCGTCGATCGTCGAGGAGATCGCTCCCGACCGCTTCCTGCGCGCGATGCCGGGCGGCGAGATCGCCGCGGATTCGTCGCCGTCGTCACCGAACGCGCGCCGGCCGCGGCGATAGCGCGTAAAATGCGGGTGGCACTTTGCGCCGTCCTGCGTCCCGCAGGTTGCTGACGTGCGCCCTTCAAACTCCATCCCGGGAAACCCATGGCCATATCGATGTATCAGGTGAGCGTTCCGCGCTTCATCCAAATGCTGGGCAATCTTTCCAAGATCTTCGACAAGGCGGAAGCGTATGCCGAGGCGAAGAAGCTCGACCCGTCGGTGCTGCCGAACGCGCGTCTGTATCCCGACATGCTGCCGCTGACGGCGCAGGTGCAGATCGCCTGCGACGCGGCCAAGGGCGCCGCGGCGCGGCTCGCTGGCGTGGACATTCCCGCGTTCGACGACAACGAGAAGACCATTGCCGACCTCAAGGCGCGCATCGACAAGACCGTGGCGTTCCTCAAGACGATGAAGGCGGAGCAGATCGACGGCACCGAGGACAAGGACCTCGTGATCAAGGTCGGCGGCAACGACACGCATTACAAGGCAATGGTGTTCCTGCTCGGCCGCTCGATCCCGAACTTCTATTTCCACGTGGCGACGGCGTACGACATCCTGCGTCACAACGGCGTCGACGTCGGCAAGCGCGACTTCATCGGCACCGTCTAGGATCCACCATCGCGCCGGCGCCGCGATCGTCGTCGCGGGCCGGCGCGCGTTCGCCGCAACGTCGACGACGTCCGCGGAAGGAACGGCACCCCGCGGCTGTTCGCAACGGTTTCAATCCAGGAGTACGCCATGCACATCCGCCTCCGACCCTCCGGCCGCCGCCGCGCGCTCGCCTTCGCGGGCGCGCTGACGGCGCTCGTCACGGTGCCGGCGGCGGCGGCGCTGAAGGCCGGCGACCCAGCGCCGCCGTTCACTGCGCAGGCGTCGATGGCCGGCAAGGTGTTCGACTTTTCGCTGGCCGAGGCGCTGAAGAAGGGTCCGGTGGTGCTGTACTTCTATCCCGCCGCGTTCACCGAGGGGTGTACGCTCGAGGCGCACGATTTCGCCGATGCCACCGACGAATATCGCAAGCTCGGCGCCACCGTGATCGGCGTGTCCCACGACGACATCGACAAGCTCAACCGCTTCTCGGTGAGCGAGTGCCGCAGCAAGTTCGCAGTGGCCGCCGATACCGACCAGCACATCATGAAGGCCTACGACGCAGTGCTGAAAATGGCGCCGAAGTACGCCGACCGTACGTCCTATGTGATCGCCCCCGACGGGCGGATCGTCTACGAGTACACGTCGCTCGACCCGGACAAGCACGTCGCCAATACGTTGGCGGCGCTGCGCAAGTGGGCCGGCACTCGGCCCTGAGCGGCCCCGGGGTCGCCGCCGGCCCCGATACGTCAATCCGGCTGCGCGGAAATGCGGCCGGTTTCGTCGGAGCCTATCGTTTCGACGCGGCGGTTCATCTGCCGACCGGTGGCGTCGGCGTTGGGGCCGATCGAATCCTCGTAGTGCGATTCGTTGAGCGCCACGCGTGCGGCGTCGAGCCCCTCCCGTGCGCGCATGAGCGCGACCCGCGGGTATTGCGGCGCATCCGCCGCGTCGGTGTCGTCGAGGGCCTTCTGCGAGACCGCCATGTGTGCGGTCGGCGGCGGCGCGGTTGCGCATCCCCCGAGCCCGAGCGCGAAGGCGGCGGGGAGGGCGAGCTTCAGCGCCCGGCCGGTACGGTGCGGAGCATTCATCGTCGACCCTTCACGGCGTGATGACGTTGGATCGATGTTCCGCGGGGCGCGCGGGCGCGGATGCCGGACGAGTGCCGAACCCTCGGTAGGCGTTCGGCGACAGGGCGCGCGCGTTCGCCGTCGGCGGCAGGACGACACGCGCCGGGAAACTCGCGGTTGGTCGCTAGTCGGTCGCGCGCCTGCTGTGCCCACCCGCACGCGCGAGCATGCGTCTGCAATCAGCCTGTTTCGGCGCCGTCGCCCGCGGGCGACACGATGCGCACGTCGGCAATCCAGTTGCGCTGGCGGCGCGCGAGCCGCGCGTCAACGCTCTCGCCCTCGAAGGTTGCCGGGGATCGCCGCAATTGCGAGGGCTGCACGCCGTCCAGCGTATTGACGTTGACGACGGCGTACGTCCGGCCTTCGATGTCGCTGGTGACGAAGGGCACCGCGCCGCAGGTGGCACAGACATGGAACGTCGCGGTGCGCGTGCCGAACGCATAGGGGGACACGCGCGCCGGGTCGCGCACGGCGATGCGCAAGCGGGCACGCGGATGCGAGGTCCACACGCCCCCATGCTTCGTGCAAAAGCTGCAATCGCAAGCGCGCGCGGGAATCGTCTCGGCGTCCACCTCCCAATCGAGATCGTATGCGATGTTGCCGCAGTGGCAGGCGCCATGGAAAAGCATGAGTGACGATCCGTAGTGGCCGAGCAGGGGGCGAGAATACGCCACGCACCATTGGCGCGACCTGTCCGGGCTGGCACCGTCCGTCGACGCATGGGAGGATCTCGGCAAAAATCCAACCTTTTCCGACATGAACGTGATTTTGTTCACGCCAAATATGAACAACGAGGGACACTCCCGGTAGCGACTATTCGCTTGAATGCTGCGCCGGAGGTCTGTCATGATGGCTCGCAGCGCAGCTTTCGAATCCGTCGAGGCACGACCGTCGGCCGCCGAGCGCGCGCGGCCCGACCAAGCCACACAGTCTGGGAGGGACTTCGTGGCGCCGATCGCACAAGCGCTTCACGCAGTGATGGCTGCGGCGATCCAGCATCGCCCGCACGCATTGCGCGCATCCGCCCGGCGGCGCCACGCGTCGACGCTTCATGCGACCCGCCATTCGCGCGCAGCTTCGTCCTCGCGATTCGCACGGATCTTCGCCTGCCTGGCGCTCGGCGCGCTCGCCTCGGTCGCGCGCGCCGGTGACCATCGCTTCGCATTGCTGCTCGACGTCGACAACACGGTGGCCACCGGCTGCACGCTCGCCACGTCGAAAGGAAGCGTAGCGGGCATCGACCAGGTGTGGACGGCGGTGGTGACGACGTCGACCGCCGGCGCCACGGTGACACGCGTGGAGCGCCAGACTTGCGCGGGCGGCGTCCTCGGCGTGGCCGTCACCCAGAGCGGCGGCGGGGCCGTGGGCCTAGGCCATGGCACCTCGGGCACGGCCGCGATCGAAATGGCGGTGCCGCGTGCATTCCTGCCGACGCCGGCGACGCTGAAGGCATCGGTGGCGAGCGTCAATGCCACCGGCGGTCAGGACGCCACGGCGGCATTCCTCGTGACGCTCGCCGCGGCGCCGCCGCCTCCGCCGCCCGGCGCCGTCGTGCAGCCGGTGCCGCTGTCGCGCTGGCTGTTGCTGGTGCCGGCGCTGCTGATGCTGGTCATGGCGCGACGCCTGCTGCAGCGCCATCCCGATGCGCGCCTGCTCGTCGTGTTCGCCGTGGTCGTCACGGCGTCCGGACTGGTGTGGGCTGCCAGCGTCGTGCTCGACGGCAACGTCGACGATTGGCAAGGCATCGTCGCCGACACGGGCAATGCGCAGGGCTCGGCGCCGATCGACGCCAACATCGTCGCGGTGTTCCACCAGTCCGATGCGACCAATCTCTATCTGCGCATCGACGCCGACGTGCGTCCGGATGCGGCGGGCAACCAGCCTCCCGTCGTGGCGGCGGGCGCTGACATCACGATCACGCTGCCGGCGCCCGCGGCGCTGAACGGCAGCGTCAGCGACGATGGACTGCCGAACCCGCCGGCGACGGTGACGACGGCGTGGAGCAAGCAGAGCGGCCCCGGCAGCGTGACGTTCGGTAACGCCGCCGCACCCGCGACGAGTGCGACGTTTTCGCAAAGCGGCACCTACGTGCTGCGCCTGAGCGCCAGCGATGGCGCGCTGGCGAGCAGCGACGACGTCAACGTCACGGTGAATACTTCCGGTGATCACGTGCCCGCGCTCGCCGACGATTTCGCCGGCACGTCGCCCGGCGTCGCGGTGACGCTCGAGGTACTCGACAACGACGTCGACGCCGATGGCGACGCATTGACGGTCACTTCGTTCACCCAGGGTACGCATGGCCAGGTGGCGTGCATCGCGGCGGGCAGTTGCACCTACACGCCCAACGCCGGTTTCAGCGGGCAGGACACGTTCGGCTACACGGCGGACGACGGCCACGGTGGCACGGCGAGCGCGACCGTGACCGTCGTGGTCGCCGCCGCCGACAGCACGGCGAACGCGCCGCCGGTGAAGCAGGGCGTGACAAGCGTCGTCGGCCCGTCCACCGCGTTCCTATATACCGGGGCCAATCCGCTGCAGCACGGCGTGGTGCCGGGCACGATCGACGCCGCGCGTGCCGCGGTGCTGCGCGGCAAGGTGACCACGCGCGGCAACAGCCTGCTGCCCGGCGTCAAGGTCACCGTCGTCGGTCATCCGGAATTCGGCGACACGACCACGCGCAGCAATGGCTATTTCGACATGGCCGTGAATGGCGGAGGGTTGCTGACGCTCAATTTCGCCGCCCCCGGTTTCCTGCCCGCGCAGAAGCAGGTGAAAGTGCCCTGGCAGGACTACGTCGTGGTGCCGACGGTGGCGCTGATACCGCTTGACGCCGCCGTGACGACGATGACCACCAACGCCGCGACGACACAGGTGCACCGCTCGAGTCTCGTCAGCGATGCCGACGGCAGCCGGCGCGTCATCGTCGTGGTGGCGCCGGGCACGACGGCGACGATGACGATGCCCGACGGCTCGACGCAGGCGCTGGCGACGATGCACGTGCGCGCCAGCGAATACACGGTGGGTCGCAACGGGCCGGCGGCGATGCCGGCGGCGCTGCCGCCATTGAGCGGCTACACGTATTGCGTCGAGCTTTCCGTCGACGAGGCGCTCGGCGCCGGTGCGACCGGCGTCGTCTTCAGCCAGCCCGTGGTGACGTATGTCGAGAATTTCCTCGCGTTTCCGGTCGGCACCAGCGTACCGGTCGGGATCTACGACCGCGTCAAGGGCACGTGGGTGCCGTCGGCGAACGGGCGCACGGTGCGCATCGTCGACATCGCAGGGGGTGCCGCCAACGTCGATACCGACGGTGACGGCGCCGCGGATTCGGGACTCGGCCTCACGCTCGACGAGCGCAGGATCCTGGCGTCGTCGTACGCGCCCGGGCAATCACTGTGGCGCGTCGCGGTGGCGCACTTCTCGCCGGCGGACAGCAACTGGCGCTTCAGCATTCCCGCCGACGCGACGTCGCCGGGCGACAGCGGCGCGGGCCCCGACCCGAACGAGCCCCTGCAGGATCCGATTTGCCACAACGGCAGCGTCGTCGAATGCGAGAACCAGGTGCTCGGCGAAACGCTGCCGATCGTCGGCACGCCATTCACGCTCAACTATCGCAGCGATCGCGTGCCGGGCCTGGTGGCGAGCCGCACGATACGTCTGGCCGGCGCGTCGGTGCCGGCGAGCCTCGAGTCGATCGGCGTGCACATGGCGGTCGCCGGTCGCGACTTCGAGCAGACGGTTCCAGCCGCACCCAACCAGCAGACCACGTTCGTCTGGGATCGGCAGGACGCGTACGGCCGCACGCTGCTCGGCGGCCAGACGCTGAGCGTGCGGATCGACTACAACTATCCGACGACGTACACCGACCCCGGCCCGACGCCGGCGGCGTTCAACGGCATCGGCGGCGTATCGCTCGGCGCCAATCCGGGACGTCAGCAGGTGAACATCTCGCAGTCGTTCACCACGACCATCGGCGAAGGGCTGACCGACGCGCGGATGATCGGCCTCGGCGGCTGGACGCTGAACGTCCACAACGTCTACGATCCGAACGCGCGCGTCGCCCACTTCGGCAGCGGCCTGCGGCGACGCGCAGGCTCGCTGGCGCGGATGCTGACGACGATCGACGTACCGGGCCAGAGCGTGTTGTTCGATGTCGAGGTCGGCCCCGACGGTTCCAAGTACGTCGCGCTGCCGCACGGCGACCTGATCGTGCGCATCGCGCCCGACGGCGCCGAGAGCATCGTCGCCGGCAACGGCACCGAGGGCTTCGGCGGCGACGGCGGACCGGCGACGCAAGCCATGCTCGGCGATCCGACCGGCATCGCCATCGGACCCGACGGCAGCCTGTACATCGCCGAGGAATCGAATTTCCGCGTGCGCAAGGTGGCGCCCGACGGCACGATCTCGACGATCGCCGGCACCGGCGTCGCCGGCTTCAGTGGCGATGGCGGTGCGGCGACGGCGGCACAGCTGTCGTTCGCCGAGCGCATCGCCGTCGGCGCCGATTCGACGATCTACCTGCTCGACGGCCAGCGCGTGCGCCGCATCAACAACGACGGCATCATCACCACGGTGGCGGGCAACGGCAGCGTCGGCGCAACGGGCGACGGCGGGCCGGCCACGGGCGCGTCGCTCAACGCGTCGTCGGTGGTCGTGGCGCCGGACGGCGGCTTCTACATCGCCGACTTCGGCAATCACCGCGTGCGGCGCGTCGACGCCAAAGGCATCATCAACACGGTCGTCGACTATTCGTCCGAGCAGGGGCAGCCGGTGTCGATCCGGCCCACGCCCGACGGCAGCCTGCTCATCGCGCTGCAGTTTGCGGGTGCCGCCACGCCGCGGGTCGACCTGCTGCAGGCGAACGGGCACGTGATCACGATCGCCGGCGGCGGACCCGGCGGCATCCAGGAGAACATCCCGGCGACGCAGGCGACGCTGCCCGCGATACGCGCATCGGCGCTCGCGCCGGATGGCAGCCTGATCATCGCGCCGGGCGACGCCTCCAGTCATTTGCTGCGCATCAGCCCCGCGCTGCCCGGCTTCGAGGGCAACGGCTATTTCATTCCCAGCAGCAACGGTGCGCAACTGCTGGTGTTCGACGAGGAGGGCAAGCACCTCGAGACGCGCAATGCGCTCACCGGCGCCGTGCTCTATCAGTTCGCCTATGACGCGGCGGGGCGGTTGACGCGGGTCACCGAGAAGACGGGCGGCACCGACAACGTGACGACGATCCAGCACGATGCACAGGGCAACCCGACGGCGATCGTCAGCCCGTTCGGCCAGGTGACGACGCTCGCGGTGGATGCAAACGGTTTTCTTGCAAGCGTCGCCAATCCCGCCGGCGACACGGTGAATATCACGTCCGACGCCGGCGGGCTGATGGCGTCGTTCGCCGACGCCCGCGGCAAGACCAGCCATTTCGCATTCGACGCCGACGGTCGCCTGGCGCAGGACACCGACCCGATCGGCGGTGCGCAGAGTCTGGTGCGCACCACCGGCGACGACCAGTTCACGGTCACGCGCACCACCACGCTGGGCCGAGTCACCACCTACGTGTCGCAGAACCTGCCGGGCAATTCGCGCAAGCGCACGACGATAGCGCCGGACGCAACGCGGTCGCAGAGCGTCGACACGGTCGATGCGGGCACGATGCACGCCGTCACCGCGGCCGGCATGACGACCGATCGCGTGTTGCAGCCCGACCCGCGCTTCGGCATGAGCGCGCCGATCACCGCGTCGACAACGGTGCAGACGCCGGCGGGGCGCACGCTGGCGGCGTCGAGCGCACTCGCGGTGACGCTGGCGAGCCCGGGTGATCCGCTGAGCCTCGCCACGGCGACGTCGACGCAGACACTCGATGGCCATACCACCGTCAGCCAGTACACGGCGTCGACCCACACGTTCGTCACCACCACGCCCGCCGGCCGCACGGCGACGACGACCATCGACGATCTCGGCCGGATGGTGGCGAATCACGTGCCGGGACTGAACCCCGCCGTGCTGGCGTACGACACGCGTGGCCGTCTGGCGACGCTGACGCGCGGCAGCGGCGCCGAAGCGCGCACGCTGACGATGGCGTACGACGCGCAGGGCTTCCTGCAGTCGGTCACCGATCCGCTCGGTCGCAGCGCGCAGTTCACCCGCGACGCGGCAGGCCGCGTGCTGGCCAAGCGTTTCCCCGATGGCCAGTCCGTCGCCTTCGCCTATGACACGGCGGGCAACGTCGTCAGCGTCACGCCGCCGGGGCGGCCCGCGTACGCGTTCGCATTCTCCGACCGCAACGAGATGATCACGGCCACCCCGCCGGCGGTGCCCGGGGGCGCGGCGAAGACACAGTCGTTCGACGTCGACCGCCAGCTGACGACGGTGTCGCGCGGTGACGGCACGACGATCCGGCTCGGTTACGACGCGGCAGGACGCATCGCGACGCGCAACGTGGAAGCAGGGGGCATCACGATCGCCAGCGACGGATTCGCCTACGATGCCTCCGGCCGCGTCGCCGGCGTGACCGGAGCGGGCGGCGTCACGCTGGCGTACGCCTACGACGGCGCACTGTTCACCGGCACCACGTGGTCCGGTGCGATCGCCGGCAGCGTGGCGCGCGACTACGACACGAGTTTCCGCGTCGCCAGCGAGACCGTGAACGGCGCCAATCCGATCGCGCTCGCCTACGACGCCGACGACCTCGTCATCGGCGCCGGCCCTTTCGCGATCGACCGCGACGCGCAGAACGGACTGCCGACCGGGACCCGCCTCGGCGTGGTGTCGACGACGGTCGCGTTCAACGGCTTCGCCGAGCCGACGGCCACCAGCGCGAGCGCCGGCGGGAGTGCACTGCTGAGCGCGGTCATCACGCGCGACAAACTCGGCCGCATCATGCGCCGGGTGGAGACGATCGGCGGCGCGACGAGCACGTTCGACTACACCTACGACCTGACGGGCCAGATTACTGGCGTCGCGAGGGATGGCGCTGCGGTCGAGGCATATGGCTACGATGCGAACGGCAACCGCACGACGGCGACCGTGGCGGGCGTGGCGCAAACGGCGAGCTACGACGACCAGGACCGCCTGGTGCAATACGGCAACGTAGAGTTCGCGTACGACGGCGCCGGCGACCTGCAGACGCGGACGGATGGCGCGCAGGTGACGCAGTATCGCTACGATCCCTTCGGCAACCTCGCCGGCGTCACGCTGGCCGACGGCACCGACATCGCCTACGTCGTCGACGGCTACGACCGGCGCGTGGGCAAGCGCGTGAACGGCACGCTGGTGAAGGGCTTCCTCTATGCCGACCGGCTGCGTGTGATCGCCGAGCTCGATGGCGCGAATGGCGTCGTCGCCCGCTTCATCTACGCGGGCGGCAACGTGCCGGTGGCGATGATCCGGGGCGGCGCGACGTTCCGCATGCTGAAGGACGCGGTCGGCAGCGTGCGCCTGGTGGTCGACGCCGCGACCGGCACGATCGCGCAGCGCATCGACTACGACACGTTCGGCAACGTCGTGCTCGACACCCATCCGGGCTTCCAGCCGTTCGGCTTCGGCGGTGGCCTCTATGACCCGGACACCGGTCTCGTGCGTCTCGGCGCCCGCGACTACGACGCCGCCACGGCACGCTGGACCGCCAAGGATCCATCCGGTTTCTACGGCGGCGACGCCAACCTCTATCGCTATGCGCACAACGATCCGGTCAACCGTGTCGACTCCACGGGCCGCGACGACGTCAGCGTCGATGCAGGCCTCGCCGTGCAGGACGTGGTGAATCTCGTGGCCCAGGATCCGCAGTTCGTGCAGCAGACGGATAGCGTGCTCAAGTACCTCCCCGGGGGCATCTCGGGCGAACTGCGCAACCTCGGGTTCTTCATCTGCAACGTGGTTTCCGCCAATCACGCGTGCAATCCGAACGATGCGGAAACCGCGGGCGAAGTCTGCACTGGCATTGCCGAGCGCGCCAAGGAAGTGATCGAGCAGGGCATCGCCAGCGGCGATCTGCCGGGCGTGTCGGGGGTGGACGTGCTGAGTCGCCGGCGGTGGGGCACTGACCACACGTCCGTCGTCGTCACGTTGACCGACGGCGATTCGGTGGTGGTGGACTGGCACTCCAACCTCGATCCCAGTCACCCTCAGGTGAAGTCGGTGGACGACTGGTGCGGAGGCAAATGCCTTTGACGATCACTCGCCGATCAGGTGCAGCACGATCTCGCGGCGGTGCGCGCGGCGGCGGTGCTCGAACAGGAAGATGCCCTGCCACGTGCCGAGCGCCAGGTCGCCCGCGACCAGCGGAATCGCCACGCTGACGGCGGTGAGCGCCGTGCGCAGGTGCGCCGGCATGTCGTCGGGACCTTCGTCCTGGTGCGCGTAGTCGGTCGCGCTCTCCGGCGCGATGCGCGCGAAGTACTGCTCGAGATCCTGCGCGACCTCGCGCGCCGCGTTCTCCTGGATCAGCAGCGACGCCGACGTGTGGCGGCAGTAGACCGTCAGCACGCCGTGGCGCATCGTCTGCGCCGCGACCCATTCGCGCACGCGAGGGGTGATCTCGAGCAGGCCCTGCCGCCGGGTATCGATCTTCAGCGTGGTCGTGGCCTGGCGCACGGCGGCGGGTCCGGTAGCCGCCTCAGCGGCGCGACGCATCCGGTGACTCCAGCCACGCGAGGGCAGCCGCCTCGTCGTCATAGACGTCGGCCGTCATGCCGAGGTGGCGCGCGACCACCATGCCGAATTTCTGCGGATGGATGTACTGCGGCGAGACGACGAGGACCACGACCACCTCGCCGTCGGCCGTCTCGGCCCACTCCTCGACCATGAGGAAGCGGTCGATCAGGTTCGGAATGGGCACGCCGGTCACGGCGGTGGCGTTGATGAGGAGGCGGTCGCCCGCCTGCGCCCGGCAATCGTGGATCGCGCCGTTGATGGCGTCGACGGCCGCCACCAGCGTGTACTCGCCCGTGGGCCGGAAATAGTGGATGCCGTTGCGGTATTGGATCGCGTCGTGCACGCTCACTCCCCTGCGTATCCGGCGATTG
This sequence comes from Casimicrobiaceae bacterium, assembly GCA_036003195.1. Taxonomy (GTDB): domain Bacteria; phylum Pseudomonadota; class Gammaproteobacteria; order Burkholderiales; family Casimicrobiaceae; genus VBCG01. Next base: position 42,328 of record DASYSP010000063.1, on the reverse strand, counting down.
TACGTGCTGGCGCGGGAATCCTGTGGCCGCGCGGGGCGGGCGCACCCCGTCGGCGCACAGGCTTGCAGGCGTGTCCGCTAGACCCCGCAGTTCATGCCGGCGGAGGCGTCCCTGGCGGGCAGTGCGAGGTCGAAGTCGAGCGTGAATGTCGTCTTGCCGCGTGCGCCGGTCAGGTGTCCGGCGAGCACGCCGCCGGGCTTGACTTCTCCGCTCAGCTTTTCGATTTTCAACTCGGCGGGCGCTGCGAGCACCCATTGCACCCCCGGCACCATCGGCTTCGCGTTGTTGGTGTTGAGGTCGATCGACTTCACCGCGCCGGCGCTCGCGTGTTCGCGGCCGCCGCCCGGGCAGAACATGACCTGCAGCATCGTGCGCGGCTTGCCGCCCTTGTTGTCGGCGGCATACGACGACACCTCGAACGCCGCGACCTCGTCGGGCGTGATCGGATCCGCGTTGAACCAGATGGCGACGCTATGCTGGTCGCCGTACAGCGCAATCGCGCAATGCGACGCGGTGAAGCGTTCGCCTTCCATCGCGCCGCTGGCCGAGCACTTGTCGGCGTGCGCCGCCGCGGTGGCGCCCCAGGCCGCGCTGGTACCGCGGACACCCTCCACGCCCGCCGGCATCGGCTGTCCCACCTTCCACGCGTTCGCCACCGCCAGCGCCTGCTGCGCCTGCGCCGGCGTCAAGCGTGCGGCCATGGCGTCGCGATGCTCGACGTACTCGGGGTTGCCGCTGCGCGCGGCGATCGCGTAGCTGGCGCAGGCGAGCAGGGGATCCTGCGCCACGCCCTGGCCGTTCTCGTAGGCCACGCCGAGCTTGAATTGGGCGAGCGCGAAGCCTTGTGCGGCGGCCTTGCGAAACCACTCGATCGCCTGCTTGTCGTCGTGGCGGATGCCGGCGCCCTTGGCCAGCATCAGGCCGTAGTTGTACTGCGCCGAGGCATTGCCCTGGCCGGCCGCGCTGCGAAACCATGCCACCGCCTGCGCATCGTCTTGCGGCACGCCGTCGCCGGTGGCGTAGATCACGCCGAGCTCCTGCTGCGCCGACGCGCTGCCATTGGCGGCGGACTTGCGAAACCAGGCGACCCCCTGCGCCTTGTCCTGCGGATAGCCCTTGCCGAACTCGTACATCAGGCCGATGCGGTATTGCGCTTCGGCGTTGCCGTGCTCGGCGAGCGGGCGCAGGATCTTCGCCGCCGCGGCGAAGTCGCCGCGACGCAACGCGTCGAGCCCGTCGTCGAGGCTGGCCATGCACGGACCGCCCAGCAGCAGGGTGAAGGCGAACACGACCAGCGAGCGGATGCGAGCGGAGGGTTTCATCGCAGAGTCACCTCGTGGCGTCGGCGCAGGTGAAATTCAGCGGCTGCCTTGCGGCAGGACGACGAGGGCGATGCCCCCGAGCGTCAGGATCGACGCCGCGACCAGGCGCAGCGTCAACGGCTCGTCGAGCAGCGCCACGCCGCCGGCCGCCGCGATGATCGGCACGCTCAGTTGCGCAACTGCCGCCGCGCTGACGCTGAGGCTGGGCAGCACGGCGTACCAGATCGCGTAGCCGAGCCCCGAGGTGATCGCGCCCGACAGGCCGGCGTAGAGCATGCCGCGGCCGTCGAGCGTGATCGACGATGCGAACAGCGCACTGACGACGAGCGCAGGCACGATGGCGCGCGCGAAATTGCCGGCGGTGACGCTCGACGGGTCGCCGCCATTCCTGCCGAGCAGCGAATACACGCCCCAGGCGATGCCCGCACCGATCATCAGCGCCGCACCCGCGATCGGCGGCGCGGACAATCCCGGCAGCACGAGACTTCCCAATCCGGCCAGCGCCAGCGCGAAACCGCCGAGCCGCCGTCCCTGCAATCGCTCGCCGCGCCACCAGCCGTAGCCGATCATCGTCGCCTGTACTGCTGCGAACAGCAGCAGCGCACCGGTGGCGGCGCCGAGATGCACATACGCGAACGAGAACGCGATCGCGTACGCCACCAGCATCAGCGCGCCGCACCAGCTTCCCGCGCGAGGAGACGCACCGGAGCGCACGCGCACGATCAGCCACAGCATCGCCGCTCCCGTGACGATGCGGATGGAAGTGAAGGTCGCCGGGTCGATCGTGGTGGCCTTGAGGGCGAGGCGGCATAGCAGGGAGTTGCCGGCGAACGCCAGCATCGCCAGCACGGTGAGCCCCAGCAGGCGCACGCCGGTCACGCCACGGCGGATTCGATGAGCGCGACGACGAGACCCATCACGAGCGTCACCGCCGAGGCGACGAACCAGCGCACGGTCGTCCGGTATTGGCGCACGTCGTCGTCCTCGGGCCGCAGCGCGCGGATCAGCGCGACGAGCTGGAGCACGATGGCGCAGACGGCGATGACGGCGATGAACAGCGAGCGCCACGTCCAGTGGCCGGGCGACTCGAAGCCCCAGAAGCGGACGAACGCCAGCGAGAAGCCGAGCAGCACCGTGATGGCGGTGATCAGCCCCTGCCGGTAGCCGTTGGGCACGCCGCCGCCGCGGGCGTCCGCCGCCGCAGCAGGAGCCGGCGCTTGCGCGATTGCATTCGACGGCCGGAATTTGACCATCGCGCGCTCAATCCGCGAGGTCGAAGTTGCCGCGAGGGCAATGTCGGTGCATACGCATGGACCCATCGGCAAGCGGTCGGATCGACCGCCGGCCCGATTGTGCCACCAATGCCGGCAAGCCCTGCACGGTGCGATGCGCAGCCGCATCGCACCGTGCAGGCGGCCACACGACGCGTCAGTTCTTCATCGCATACGTGATCAGCGACAGCGTCGCGCCCTGCGGATCGCGGATGGTCGCGAAGCGCCCGACCGTGGGGATGTCGGTAGGCGGCATCAGCACCTTGCCGCCGAGGTCCGGCACCTTCGCCACCACCTTGTCGACGTCGGCAACGGTCACGTAGCCGCCCCATGCGGGCGGCATGCCTTTCGCGTTCGGCGGCGTGCCCGTGACGCCGCCGATGCCCTTGCCGGCGACGTTGACGACCGTGTACGTGCCCGCCGGGCCCATGTCCATGTCCTGGAATTGCCAGTCGAGCAGCTTGCCGTAGAAACCGCGCGCGGCCTTCGGGTCGCTCGTGGTCAGTTCGAACCAGCTGAATGCGCCGTGGGTTTCCTGTGGCGTTGCCATGTGCGGGATTCCTTGTCGGTGAGTTGATGCGTTGGGTTGCAGATGATTCCGTGGTCACTCCGCCCGCAGGTATCCCTGCAGCCATCCGAGCACGCGCGTCCAGCCCTGGTCGTGGCCCTCGCGCGTGGCGGCGTCGACGAATCCCGAATGCGTGACGGTGACGTGCGTGCCCGACGACGTCGGCGTGAGTTCGATCAGCACATGCGTCTCGGGTATCGGTGTGCCGTAAAAGCTCGGATTCCAGGTGAAGCCGAGCACGCGCGGCGGCTCGATGCGTGTGTAGTGCCCCTGCACGGTGAAGTCCTTGCCTTCCATCCCTTTGCCTTGCGTGTGCCATCTGCCGCCGACGCGAAGATCACTGTCCACGGCCGTGCAGCGATAGGTCTTGTCGTCGCCCCACCATGCGAGGCGCTGCTGCGGATCGATCCACGCCTGGAACACGCGCTCGGGCGGGGCGTCGATGTCGATTTCGCAGACGATCGTGTCGTTGATCAGGGTCGCGGTTTCCATGCTCAGTGTTCCTTTCCTTTCTGCTCGACGTAGCGCTTGAGGTTGCGAAGCTGGTGCTGCCACATGTGGCGGTAGTGCGCGAGCCATTGGTCGATGTCGCGCAACGGCTCGGGGTGAAGCGCGTAGACACGGTTGCGCCCGGCCTTGACCTCCCTCACGAGGTCGGCCTCGCGCAGGATGCGCAGATGGCGGGAGATGGCGGGGCGGCTGATGTCGAATCCGGCGGCGATGCCGTTGACCGGCTGGCTGCCCGCGCGCAGCACTTCCAGGATGGCTCGCCGCGTGGGGTCGGCGAGCGCCTGGAACACGTCGCGATCGCTGGGGGCGGTAGCCGACGAGTTACGGGGATCGGGCATCGGTGGCAGTTGCCCTGGGCTTCAGGGCAAATACGTAACGCTATGGTTACGTATTATGCCCAGACACGACGCCCTGTCAAGCATTTTTTTACGCAGGAGGGTGGCGACGCGGGGGACGCCCGCAGGCTGGCGGCCGTGAAATGCAATGCAACGCGGCGCGAAACACCGGGTTCCGCGCCGCGTCCGAGCTACATGGTTACCGCAGGTTACGCGTGATCACTGCATCCCGTAGTAATCGTTGATGCGCCCGGTGTACGTCGGATCGTAGTCCGGGATGCGGTCCTCGGGATACTTCGGTGCCGCCTCGAGCTTGTTCTTGTCGAGCGGCACGCGATAGCCGTCGAGGCTCGTGTCGTACTTCAGCAGGTTCCATGGAATGGGATAGCGATCGGTTCCCATGCCGAGGAAGCCGCCGAATTCCATGACCGCGTATTGCACTCTGCCCGAGACCTTGTCGATCATCAGGTCGTCGATCGAGCCCAGCTTGTCGCCGGCATTGTTGTAGACCGTGGTGCCTTCCACCTTTTCCGAAGAAATGACGCTTTGATTCACGGTGATTGCCTCCATCGAAATGGGTTGTGATCCCTGGCGAGATCGAAGGGCCGGTCGTTGCCGCCCGGCGAACTTCGATTAGGCACCCTGCGGCGATATTTCGCCGCCAGCGCAAGACGCACCGCGGTGTCAGCGGTGGACGTCGGACACGGCGGCGCGACCGCCCGCACGTGGCGGCGTGGAACTGGTGTGCAACACGAACCGACGCGCCGCGGCCATCTCGCCCGTCACGCCGACGGGTCCTACTTGAGCTTGCGGTCCTCGCGCTTGGCTTCCGCCATCGCCTCGGGCTCGAGCTCCTCGGCCGAGCGATTGAGGTGCACGAACAGCCCCCAGGCCGCCAGCAACACGCCCGTGGCGATCACGATGCTCGCCGCGTACACGAGCTGCGTCGGATCTTCGTGCAGCGACTTGAACGTCGCCACCAGGCCTTCGACCGCCAGCGCGACGACCACGACGACGAAGAAGCGCGACAGGAAGCGCCGCACGCGGGTGGGAGCACTGATGTTGGCGTCGCGGACGACCTCCTCCTCGAAGACCGTCTCGGCGATCTGCAGCGCGACCACCGCGGCCGCCAGCAGGCCGACGGCCTCGATGATCGCCTGCGCGGCGGCCTGGTCGAGGCCGCCGGTAAAGGCACCCCAACCCTCGCGCGCCGCGATGACGATGAGCATCAGCGCGCCGCAGGCGAACAGCAGCGCCATCAGGCCATGCACGGTACGAAAGAAGCGCGACAGTCCCTTCATGCGCAGGCCTACGCGATATCCCTATTGGCGGCGGCCACCGAGGGCCGTGCCGAGGGCGACGCCGAATGCGGCGCCGAACGCGACGCCCAGCGCGAGGTGATCGGTCGCCACGCCGACGGCGGTGCCGATGCCGACACCGATGGCGATCCACATGCCGAGATTCATGGCGTTCCTCCCGTTGCCGATCATACGTGCGGATGCGCCGAATCGCCACCGTGCGGCGATCGCACCCCGATCGAGGGCACGCCGCTAGTCGAACACCACGACAGTGCGCAGCGTGCCCCGATCGCGCATCGACGCGAACCCGGCGTTGATGGCGTCGAGGCCGATGCGCTGCGAGATCAGCGCGTCCAGCATGAGCTTGCCGTCGAGATAGAGTCGCGCCAGCGCCGGAAAATCGGCGTGCGGCCGCGCGCCGCCGTAGCTCGAGCGCACGATGCGCTTCTCGCCCATCAGCGCGCCGAAGCGCAGGCGCAGATCGCGATCGACGCCGATCTTGCCGAGGATCACCACGTCGCCGCCCGGCCGCGCCGCTTCCAGCGCGAGCCGCATCGCGTCCTCGTGGCCGGCGGCCTCGAACGCGAAATCGACGCCCCGGCCTTGCGTCATCGCGCGCACCGCGGCGAGCGCATCGCCGTGCGCGATGTCGATCACGTCAGTGGCGCCGAAGGCCAGGGCCTGCGCGCGCCGTGCGGGCTCGGGATCGACGCCGATGATGCGTGACGCGTTGCGCGCCCGCGCGCCCTGGATCACGTTGAGCCCGACGGCGCCACATCCGACGACTGCCACGCTCGCGCCCGCGCCGACCGCTGCCACCCGCGTCGCCGCGCCGTAGCCCGTCATGACCGCGCAGCCGATCACGCATGCGCGGTCGAATGGAATCTCGGCGGGCACGGCGATCGCGCCAGCCTCGGGCACGACGCAGTATTCGGCGTGCGACGACACCATCGAATAATGGTGCAGCGGAGCATCGCCAGCCCGCGATAGCCGCGACCGGCCGTCGAGCAGGAACCCGCGCGGGTGATTGGCCGTGACCGGCTCGCACAGGATCGGCATGCCCCGGTGGCAGTAGAAGCAGTGCCCGCAGCTGGGATTCCACGAGCAGATCACGTGGGCGCCCGGCTTCACGCCGCGCACGTCTGCGCCGACGGCTTCGACGACTCCCGCGCCTTCATGGCCGAGCACGATCGGCAACGGACGCGCAAGCTGGCCTTCGATGACTTCGAGGTCGGTGTGGCACAGTCCGCTCGCGCGCACGCGCACGAGAACATCGGTGGGCTGGAGGGGGCGTGCGCGCACGCGCTCGATGGCGAGCGGCTGGCCGATCGCGTGCAGCACGGCGGCGCGAAATTCCATCGTCGTCGGTTCCTTCGGGGCGCGCAGGGCGCCGGCCTGGCCGCTGGCGCCGGCGGCGAGGCTAGGGTTGCCTGCCGTAGATCTTGGTGCGGCGCCGGATGACCTCGGCGTGGTAGGCGACGGCGGCCGCGGCAAGATCGGCGTCCGGACGGCGCTCCAGCTCGAAGTGTCCGAACCGGTCGCGCCCGCGCACCAGCGTGGCGGTGTCGCCGTCCACTTCCGTCTGGCGAACGCGCGTGGGGATGTAGCGGATGGCGAATCCGATCCGCCTGTCATCGGAGCGGTTGGGCTCGGAATTATGAAAGGTGCGGATGTGATGCAGCGACATCTCGCCCGGCGCCAGCGGCATCGACACCGCCTGCGATTCGTCGATGTCGACGGCGATCTCCTGGCCGCGCGTGAGGAGATTGCCCGCGGCGCGCGTCTCCACGTGTGGCACCTGGTCGAGACGGTGGGTGCCCGGAATGACGCGCACGCATCCGCTTTGCGGCGTGCTGGCGGAGAACGCCACCCACGCGGTGACGACCTCCGGCTCGCTCAGCCCCCAGTACGTTGAATCCTGATGCCAGGTCACGAACGACGGATCGCGGGCTTCCTTGATGAAGAAGGCGGTCTGCCAGACGAGGATGTCCGGTCCGACGATCGCCTCGACGACGTCGAGGATGCGCGGATCGCGAACGAGGTCGGCGAGCCAGGTGAACAGCAGGTGTGCCTTCTGGCGGTACGCCGCCTGCAACGGGCCACCGGTCACGGCCTCGTGACGTTGCAGATGCGCGCGGCAGGCGGCGGCCTCCGTGGCGGACAGCGCCCGCATCGGCGCGTAGTAGCCATTTTCGCGATACGCGGCGACCCACGCGTTGCGATTCGGGACGGGTGACGGCGAGGATGTGGACATGTTCGGACGCAATGGCCGCAGGCTGCGCCAGCGCGCAATGCCGACAAGGGAGCAGGCTGCCTGCCGCGGCGCAGGCGTTGCTTGACGCGACTGCCGATAGCGTATACGTTTCGAATACAAAAGTATATACAGTTTCAGGCGCCCGTCTTTTGGTGCAGATCCGATGATCCCTTCGATTTCGATCCAGCAGTCGCGCTTGCTGGAACCTTACCTGCCGTTCGGACTGGCATTGCCCGCCGGCGCCGATGCGATCGCGCGCGCGCAGGGCGAATTCAAGCGCCTGCTGCTGGCGCAGAGGATCCATCCGGGCCACAAGGTTCCGCTGGACACGATCGCCGCCAATCTCGCGCTGAGCCGCACGCCCGTGCGCGAAGCCATGCGCCGGCTCGAGACCGAGGGCCTCGTGCGTGCCGTTCCCAATCGCGGCTTCGTCGTGCGCGAGATGGATGCCGACGAAACCGCGCAGCTATATGAAGCGCGGGTGTGCATCGAAGGCTTCCTGATGCCCGATGCGTTCCGCGAGCGCGACGCGCAAATGCTGGCGGAAGTCGACGCGCTGCAGACGGTATACGCGGCAATCCTCGGCGGTGCGCCCAACCGCCGTCGCCTCGGCATGCTGGCGGACAAGGCGTTTCACCTGCGCATCGCACGCCAGACCCGCAACGAATTCCTGATTGGCCTGCTGACCACCATCTTCGACCGCCTCATCTTCAACCGGCCGCTGGAAGGCTTTCCGCAGCAGCGGATGCAGGAGGCGATCCGCGAGCACGCGAGGGTGATCGAGGCGTTGCGCGTCGGCACCGCGGCGGGCGCGCGCGCCGCGATCGTCACCAACATCGACAACGGCGGCAGGGCGATCATCGGCTACATGCGCGAACGCGAAGCCTCCGCGACGACGCTGTAACCGCAACACCCCACGACCCCGAGGACCTCATGACCGCAAGAATTCCGGCAGCCTGCGCCGCGCTCGTGGCTGCGACCGTGATCGCCACGCTACCTGTGGCGCGCGCGGAAGTCAGCGAAATCCGCATCGCGCAGCAGTACGGCATCAACTACCTGACGCTGATGGTGATGGAGGATCGCAAGCTCGTCGAGGCCCAGGCACGGCGCGTGGGACTCGGCGAGGTGAAAGTGAGCTGGCCGAAGATGTCGAGCGGTGCGGCGATGAACGACGCGCTGCTGTCGGGGAACCTGGAAGTGGCGTCGGGCGGGGTCGGGCCGATCATCGTGCTGTGGGACAAGTCGCGCGACAACCTGGGCGTGCGCGCGATTTCCTCGCTCAATTCGATGCCGGTGGTGCTCAACACGCGCAATCCCGCCATCAAGTCGCTCAAGGATTTCACGCCGGCGGACAAGATCGCGTTGCCCGCGGTCAAGGTCTCGATCCAGGCGGTGACGTTGCAAATGGCCGCGGCGCAGGCTTTCGGACCCGCGAATTACGCCAGGCTCGATCCGCTGACGGTGTCCATGTCGCACCCCGACGGCATGATCGCGCTCGTCGGCGGCCAGAGCGAGGTGGACGCGCATTTCACCGGGCCGCCGTTCAGCGAGCTCGAGGCGCAGAAGCCCGGCATCCACACGGTCCTGACCTCGTACGACGTGCTGGGCGGCAAGACCACCTCGACGATGGCCTGGTGCACGTCGAAGTTCCGTCACGACAATCCGAAGGCGTTTGCGGCCATTCTCGCCGCGATCAAGGAAGCCACCGGCATCATCAACGCGGACAAGCACGCGGCGGCGGAGCTCTATCTGCGGATGACGGGGGCCAAGCAGAGCGTTGACAGCCTGGTGGCGATCCTCGCGGATCCGGACATCGAGTACACGCTGACGCCGCAGAAGGTCAAGCAATACGCCGATTTCATGCAGCAGGTGGGATCGATCAAGGTCAAGCCGGACTCGTGGAAGGACATGTTCTTCCCGGAGATCTACGACCTGCCGGGCAGCTGAAGCGCGCGCCCCGCGGGCGCCGTGCGCATCGCGGCCGCGCCTTCCCTCCATCGCAAGTCGGCGAAACGCCGACACTCGCGGCCTCCCCCCGACGGCCTCGATCTCGTCGTTCGTCCGATGCCGGCGGCGACCCGCGATCCGTACGATGACACTACGGTTCGCTCACCGTACAACTAGGAGGTTCGTATGAACGCGACGTTCAAGCATGCAATGATCGCCGGTGCCGTGGCGCTGGCTATGGGTTCGGCCGGTGCGTGTCTCGCCGACGACACCACCAACAGCAAGACGACGCCGAACACCCCGACGGCGACGACGAGCACGGATACCAGCTCGTCGCACATGACTGGCAAGCAGAAGGCCACGGCCATCGGCGCCGGTAGCGGCGCGGCGGTCGGCGCGGTCGTCGGCGGGCCGGTGGGCGCGGTCGTCGGTGCGGGGGTTGGCGCCGTGGTCGGCCATCAAGGAACGGACGCCAACGGCAACGTCACCGATAGTCACAACCACTGGAGCAAGGGCGGCGACGAGCAGGTGCGCAAGGCGCAGGCGGCGTTGAATGACAAGGGGTTCAACGTGGCCGTCGACGGCCGCATGGGTCCGAACACCGAAGGCGCGGTCCGCAGCTTCCAGGAGAAGAACGGGTTGGTGGCCTCGGGCACGCTCGACGACGCGACGCTCAACGCGCTGGGCGTGAAGAGCTGATCGCAGCGACGATCGAAACCTGACCGGCGCGGGCGCGACGCGCACCCGCGCCGGTTTCGACGTGCCTTTTGCGGCGGCGGCGTGTCAACGTGGCCGCCGCATCGCTTTGGCGATGACGAGTGTTCAGTCCCCGACGCTGACCGCCGCGCTGTCGGACGTTGCCGGCTGGCCTTGCTTTCGGCTCATCCCGCCGCCTTGAGCGCATGCATGACACCTTTGAGCGCCGGGTAGAGCGCCACGTATTGACGGTATAGCGGCGCATAGCGCGCCGCGTCGCCCTCGCGCGGCTCGGCGCGGCGCTCGAGCTTCACCCAAGTTGCGAACAGCGCATCGGTGTCGGCGAGGCCGACGGCAAGGGCGGCGAGCATCGCCGCACCGAGCGACGCCTCGACGTCGCCGGGAATCGTGTACACCGGCCGGCGCGTGACGTCGGCGACCATCTGCATCCACAGGTCCGAGCGGCTCGCCCCGCCGACCACCGTGATCGCCTCGTCCAGTACGCCGCTGCCGCTCGAGCCGGTCTCGATGTTGTGCTGCAGCGCGTACGTCACGCCCTCGAGCACGGCACGGTAGAGATGCGCGCGGCCGTGATGCAGGCCGAGGCCGACGAACGCGCCGCTCGCCTGCGCATCCCAGATCGGGCTGCGCTCCCCCATCAGGTAGGGCAGGAACAACAGGCCTTCGCCACCGGCCGGCAACGCCGCCGCACCCGCTTCGAGCAGGACATGCGGGTCGATGCCGCGCGCCTTGCCCGCGGTGACTTCGGCCTCGCAGAAATTCTCGCGGAACCACGTCACCGACGCGCCGGCAGTGCTCGCACCGCCGAAAACGTACAGGTCGTGCAACCCGTTGAGCACGTGCGGCATGGCAATCAGCCCGTGGCGCGCATCCGGCGACTTGCGGATCGTGCCCCAGCACATGCTGGTGCCGATCATTGCCACGTGGTTGCCTTCGCGGCGTGCGCCGGCGGCCAGCGTCGCCACCGCCGCATCGACGCCGCCGGCCACCACCGGCAGATCGGCCGGCAGGCCGAGGTCCGCGGCACGCGCGCGCGCCAACGTGCCCACCACCGCGCTCGACTCGACCAGGCGCGGCGGCATCATCGACGGCGGGATGCCCAGCGCCTCGAGCATCGCCTCCGACCACTGGCGGCGGCGGATGTCGTACACGCCGCCGATGTTGCCGGCAGAGCTGTGGTCCACCGCCCATTCGCCGGTGAGCTGCGCGATCACGTACGCATTGGGCGGCACGAACCGGTGCGTCTGCTTCCACACCTCGGGCCTCTTCTCGCGCAGCCACAGCATCTTGGTGTAGCCGTAGTAGCTGTCGACGCCGTTGCCCGTGATGTCGTGCAGGCGGTCGAGATCGACGTTGGCGCGCACCCACGCCGCCTCGTCCTGCGCGCGCCGGTCCATCCAGATCAGGCAGGGTGCCAGCGGCGCGCCCGCAACGTCCACCGGAATGCCCGAACCGCCATACAGCGAGCTGATGCACAGCGCCTTCACCGTGCGGGCGACGTCGGCGCGGCCGGCGACGACGCCGCGGATGCAATTCTCGACCGCCTGCATCCACACCTGCGGCCACTGCTCGGCCCACAGCGGATGCGGCGAGTCGACCAGGTAGGCCGTCGACGCCTGCGCGACGAGCTGGCCGCGCTCGTCCATCAGCACCGCCTTGGTGCTTTGCGTGCCGATATCGACGCCGATCACGTGCGGCATCAAGCGTGCTCCCCGTCGCCGACCACGCCGAGGCAGGCGAGCGTCTCGGCGAGCTTGTGCGCGTACCGCACGCTCGCGCGGTTGCGTTCGTCGGGGGCGACCGGAATGATGCGCACCACCGTGGCCGGACGCTGGCTCATCACGACGATCACATCACCCAGCGCGATCGCCTCGGGCACGTCGTGCGTGACGAACATCACCGTCGGCCGGTAGCGCCTGAGCAGCCCCTTGAGATCCTGCTGCAGCTTGAGCCGCGTGAAGGCGTCCACTGCGGCGAACGGCTCGTCGAGCAGCAACAGCCGCGGACGCAGGGCGAGGGCGCGGGCGATGCCCACGCGTTGTGCCATGCCGCCGGAAAGCTGGTTCGGGTACGCATCCTTGAATTCGCCCAGGCCCACGAGATCGAGAAACTCGTCGGCAGTGGCGAAGGCATCGGCCCGCGTGGCGCCGCGCGTGCGCAGTCCCACGGCCAGGTTCTGGCGCGCCGTCATCCACGGGAAGAGGCCCGGCTGCTGGAACGCCATGCCGATGTGGTGGTTGGGGCCGATGCGCACCGCGTTGCCTTCCCACGTCACGCGTCCCCGCGTCGGGCCCATCAGCCCGGCGGCGAGGCTCAGCAGCGTGCTCTTGCCGCAGCCGGACGGACCGACGACGCATGCGACGCCGGCCGCGGGAATCGCGAACGACACGCCGTCCAGCACCGGCGTCGTGCGTGCGGCCGCGACGTACTGGTGGCTGATCGCGTGAAACGCGAGCTCGCCGCCGTGGGCAGTCGGCTCGCTCATCAGTAGTCCAGGCGCGCGCGCGACAGCCAGCCGACGAGCGCGCTGACGGCGGCGCCGATGAGGCCGATCACCACCATGCCCGCGATCACCGTCGGCGTCGCCAGCGACGAGGCGGCATTGGTGATCATCAAGCCGAGGCCCGCGCTGGCACCGATGTATTCGGCGGCGACCACGGCGATCCAACCGACGGCCGCCGCCGCGCGCGCGGCGCTGGCGATCGTCGGCGCGGCGGCGCGCAGGTGCACGCGCCATGCGAGCTGCCATGTGCCCATGCCGATCACGCGGCCCACGCGCGACAGCACGGGGTCGACGCGCACGACGGCGCGCGCCGTGGACACCACCATCACGAAGAACACGGCATAGGCCACCAGCGCGATCTTGCCGACGTAGCTGGTGCCGAACCACAGGATGGTCAGCGGAATCCACGCGAACGGCACGACGAAGCGCAGCGATTCCACCACCGGCGTCGACGCCTGGCGGAATGCGCGCCATTCGCCCATCAGCGTGCCGAGCAGGATGCCCAGCACCAGCCCGATCGCGTAGCCGACGACGAACTCGTAGAGGCTGACGCCGACGTCGTGCCAGAACGCCGCGGTGCCCAGGAGTGCGACGAGCGTCTTCGCCACCGTCCACGGCGGGGGCAGCACGACCAGCTGCAGGTGATACAGCGACACCGTGCCTTGCCAGATTGCCAGCACGAGCGCGAAGCCGATGAGCGGCAGCACGACGGCGCGGGTGCGCGTGCTCATCGCGCATCCTCCGTGCGCGGCACCCACGGTGTCAGCTTGCGCTCGGCCAGCGTGAACAACGCATTCATCGCGAAGCCGGTGACGCCAAAGTACGCCATCGTCGCCATCACCGCGGGTACGTTGTAGCTCTGCTGCACGCCGATCAGGTGCGCGCCGAGCCCCGAGTCGGCGGCCACCAGCTCGGCGACGATCACCGTACCCCAGCCGGCCATCAGCGACACGCGCGAGCCGATCAGGACTTCGGTGAGCGTGCCGGGCAGTACCACCTGGAAGAAACGACGTGCGCCGCGCATGCCGAGCATCGTGGCGATGCGGTCGAGCTCGGGTGGAATGCGCCGCGCGCCGTCGACCGCGTAGACGATCACGACGAGGAACACCGCCAGTCCCACCAGGAACGCCTTGCTGGTCAGGCCGAAGCCGAACCACACGATCGACAGCGGCACCCAGGCGATGCTCGACACCGGCCGGATGGCCTCGATCACCGGGATGAACACCTGGCCCAGCGCCTTGACGCGTCCCAGCAGCAAGCCGAACACCGTCGCGCACAGCGCACCGGCGATCCAGCCGGTGAGGAACACGCGCAGGCTGAACAACAGGTCCTGCGCGAGGTCGCCTCGCGCATAGGCAACGATCTCGCTCGCCACGCGCCACGGCGGCGGCAACCGGTTGATCACGCCGCCGCCGGTGGCGAGCCAGCGCGACAGCAGCGTCCACGCGCCCAGCGCGACGATCACGCCGCACAGGCCCAGCAGCACGCCAGGCGCGCGGCGCTCGCGTGCGGCGGCGGGCGGCGTGTCCGCCGCGCTCGCTGTCGCGTTGCCCGGAGTCGACACCCGCTGCCGTCAGCGCTTGGCCAGCACTTCCTTCGCGAGCTCGGTGTTGTTGAACTTGCGCGCGTAGGTGGTGAGGTCGACGCCGGCCGGCGCGAAGCCCAGCTCCTGCGCCACGGCCTCGGTGGCGACGATGCCGTCGACGTCCGGCACGTACGTGGGCGCGACACCGATCAGCTTGTGCTCGAACGAATAGGCGACCGCGGCCTCGTCGACCTTGGCGAAGTCGGCCATCTGCTTGTACGCGTCCTTCGAATGCGACTTGATGTAGTCGGTCGCCGCGAACTGGGCGCGCAGGAGGTCCTTCACGGCCTCGCGATGGTCCTTAATGAACTGCGTGCTGGCGATGAAGCCGTCGCCGGGCGCGGCGCGACCGATCGCGTCGGAGCCGGTGAACAGCACGCGCCCGATCTTCTTCAGCACCATGTCGGCGACGTACGGTACGTAGCCCGCCACGACTTCGGCGCCGCCCGAGTCGAGCACGCCCACCATGCCCGGGCCGGTGCCCGACACGAAGTACTCGTTGTTCATCGGGTCGACGCCGGCCTTCTTCAGCATGATCTGGAAGAAGAGGGTGGATGCCGTCTTCGGACCGCTCACCACCACCTTCTTGCCCTGGATGTCCTTGGCGCTCTTGATCGGGCTCTTCTCGGCGACCACCGTGACGTTGGCGTTGACGAACGACTGGCCGACGAACTGCGCGGCGTCCGGCGACTGCGAGAAGATCACCACTGCCGAGATGCTGTTGCCCCAGGCGATGTCGAGCTTGCCGGCGGCGACCGCGCTGGCGGCGCCGGGCAGGCCCTGGTTGATCGGCACCCAGTTGACCGTGTAGCCCTTGTCCTCGAGCAGGTGCTGCGCGCGCATGATCGGCACCGGCGACACCACCGGGAAATAGCCGATATTGATGGTGATGCCCTTGCCGGGCGGGTCGGCGGCGAGCGCGCCACCCGAAAGACCGACGGCGAGCGCCGAAGCGATGACTGCGGTGATCCACGAACGTCGCGTGCGTTGCATTGCGTCTCCTCCAGTTGTAATGGCCTTGCGGTCCGCGGTCATGGCGCGGGCTTCATCAGGACCTTGATCGAATCGAGCGAATCGGCGACCAGGATGGCTTCGTCCCAGTCCTCCAGCGTGAAACCGTGGGTGACGATGCCGTCGGACGTGACGAGGCCGCGCGACAGCAGGTCGATGGCGATGGGATAGCAGTACGGGCCGAGGTGTGCGCCGCGCACGTCCAGCTCCTTGCGGTCGCCGATGACGGACCAGTCCACCGACGTGTCCTTGCCGAACACCGAGAACTCGACGAAGCGACCGAGCTTGCGGATGAGCTCCAGCCCCTGCGTCACGCCACTGGGCGAGCCCGTGGCCTCGATGTACACGTCGCAACCGTAGCCATCGGTGAGGCCGCGCACGATCGCCAGCGCGTCTTCCTTCGCGGGATCGATCACCACGTCGGCACCGTAGCGCTTCGCGAGCGCGAGACGCTCGGGGACCATGTCGATCACCACCAGCTTGCGCGGCGTCCTGAGGTGCGCCACCTGCACCATCATCAGGCCGATGGGGCCGGCGCCGGCGATCACCGCCACGTCGTCGAGCTGGATGTCGCCGCGCTGCACGGCGTGGATGGCGCACGCCAGCGGCTCGATGATCGCCGCGTTCTCCAGCGACATTTCCGCCGGAATCCTGTGCACGCGCGCCGTGGAGGGGATGCGCATGAATTGCGCCATCCCGCCATCGGCCACCTCGCGCTGGAAGCCAAAGATGTTGTGCACCTCGCACATCCAGTACTGACCTGCACGGCAGTAGCGGCACTGGTCGCAGGGCACGATCTGCTCGGCGATCACCTTGTCGCCGAGGGCCACGCCGAAGTGCCCGGCCGCGCCTGCGCCCAGCACCTCGACGACGCCGAAGAACTCGTGGCCGGGCACCACCGGTGCCTTCACCCACGCCGGCGCGCCGTTGCCGCCCCAGAACATCTTGGCTCCCGACCAGCACTTGCAGTCGCTGGCGCAGATGCCGCAGGCGGCGATGCGGATCACCATCTCGCGATCGTGCGCGGCGGGACGCGCGATCCGCTCGACGCGATAGTCCTTGGGGCCGTGGCAGACGACCGCGGTCATCGTGCTGTGGGTGGTGGTCATGCGGGTCTCGCGCGTGTGCGTGTCGGCATTGCCTCGGTCATCAGGCCGTCCTCTTCGCAAGCCACAGATCCCAGTCCGTGCTTTGCGTGTGGTCGGCGGCGAACGCAACGTGATCGGGCGCGCGCTCGGCGCGGTCGATCTGCCCGCAGCCGGTGACGCCCTTGTCGACGCCGTCGCGACGCGGGTCGACAAAATCGTCGAACCAGCTTTCGAGGCGGCCGCGCAAATCCGCCACGTGCGCGGCAAGGCCGGGATCGTCGACCCGATTGTCGCGCTCATCGGGATCGTTGACGAGGTCGAACAGCTCGTGCGGACCGTCCGGATGGCGATGCACGTATTTCCAGTCGCGCGTGCGCAGCATGCGCACCGGGCCGTATTCGTCGAACACCACCACCGCGTCGCGGCCGGCGTCGGCATCGCCTTCGAGGATGGCGTTGAAGCTGCGGCCCGGCTTCGCGTGCCCGGGCGAGTGGTCGAGCGCGAGGTAGTCGAGCAGTGTGGGGAAGAAGTCGTACCCCGACAGCAGGTGGTCGTCGATCACGCCGGCGGGAATGCGCCCCGGCTGCGCGACGATGCAGGGCACCTTCACGGAGGTGTCGTACATGTTCTGCGGGAACGTGCCGTTGCCCTTGCCCCAGATGCCGTGATGCCCGCAGTTCATGCCATTGTCGCTGACGAACACCACCAGCGTGCTTGGCGTGAGTCCGGAGCGTTCGATCGTGTCGAGCACGCGGCCGATGGCGGCATCCATCGCGCTCACCGCGGCGAAATAGCCGACGAGGCTGGCGTGCCGCTCGCGGTGGCCACGCTCGACTTCGGCCTTGCCGCCGATGAACCACGGATGCGGCGGCTCGTCGGGACAGCTTTCGAACGCGCAGTCAGCGTAGAGATCGGTAAAGGCCTTGGGATGGCAGTCGATCCACGGATAGTGCGGCGCGGTGAAATGCAGGTTGAGCGAGAAGGGGGCGTCGTGCGACGCCTCGCCGCGGATGAAGGCGCTGGCGGTGTCGGCCAGCACGTCGGTGATGTAGCCGTCGGCGACGAACGGACGCGTCTCGTCGACCATCGGCGCCGCGTCGTAGGGGCCCATCCCCGACTGGTGCGCGAACCATCTGACGAAGGCGGGGCGGGGCACGTCGCTGGCACCCAGGTGCCACTTGCCCACCAGCGCGCAGCGATAGCCGTTGGCCGCGAGCACATCCTGGATCAACGTCTGTCCCGCGAGGTAGTCGATGCGCGTGTCGCCCATGCTGCCCACGCGGATCCAGTCGTGCACGCCGTGACGCGACGGGATGTCGCCGGTGAACATCGATGCGCGCGCCGGCGAGCACACCGGCGACACGCAGAAGAAATTGGCGAAGCGAATGCCGCGACCGGCGAGGCCGTCGAGAACCGGCGTCTTCATCTCCGGATTGCCCGCGCAACCGAGCGCCCACGGGCCCTGGTCGTCGCTGACGATGAACAGCACGTTGGGCCGTGCCGGGTCCTTGCTCGCCATTCGCTCCTCCGCGCGCCTTGCCATGCCAGCGTGGCGTCGCAGTGGGCGAGGCTCAAGCCGGCGGTCGATTTCGATGGTTTTGCACAATCGATTGTGCAACAATGGTTGCGATTGTGCCACTTGCCGTCGGCACGTGCAACCTGTGCGCGCGGCGGCCGACCAAGTCCCGCGAAGCGAGGCCCGATGCCATGTCCAAGCGCGTCTCCACCATCTACGACCTCGCCGAACTGGCCGGCGTTTCGGCGTCGACTGTCAGCGCGGTGCTGAGCGGCAAGGCGAAGGCGCGGCGCATCGCCGAGGCCACCGTCGCCAGCGTGCAGCAGCTGGCCGAGGCGCACCGGTTCACGCTCAATCGCCAGGCGAGCGGCCTGCGCCGCAGCCGGTCCGGATTGATCGGGATGATCATCCCGATGCACGACAACCGCTTCTTCAGCGAGATGTCCCGCGCGTTCGAGCGCCTTGCGCGCGAACGGCACTGGTACCCGATCGTGGTGAGCACGCTGCGCGATCCCGCCCTCGAGCTCGAGACCGTCAACACGCTGCTGTCGTACCGCATCGAGCAGCTGATCGTCACCGGCGCCACCGATCCCGACTCGGTCGGCCGCGCCTGCCGTGCGCACGGCGTGGCGCACGTCAACGTCGACCTGCCGGGCACCACGGCGACGTCGGTGGTCAGCGACAACTACTGGGGCGCGCAGCAGCTGACGCGCGCGCTGATCGAGCGGTCGCGGCCGATGAGGCAGGGGCCGCGCAACCGGATCCATTTCGTCGGCGGGCTGGCGAGCGACTATGCGACGCAGCGGCGCGTGGCGGGCTTCGCGGACACCGTCGCCGCGAAGATCGGCGCCGTGCGGCCGGACCAGATCGATGCATGCGGTTACGCAGGCGAGCGGGCCGAAGCATCGGTGCGCGCGTTGCACGCCAGGCTCGGTGGATTGCCGCGCGGCCTGTTCATCAACTCGACGATCGCGCTGGAAGGCGTGGTGCGCTTCCTGAAGACGCTGCCTCACAGGGAGGTGGCGGCTTGCACCGTCGGATGCTACGACTGGGATCCGTTCGCGAGCGCGCTCAGCTTCCCGGTGCTGATGGTGCGACAGGACGTCGAAGCGTTGCTCGGCGAGGCCTTCAGGATCGTCGACAACGGGACGTTTGCCGAAGCACGCCTGGTCGAGATCAAGCCGCAAGTCATGTACGCGCCGGCGTAGCGCGATCGCCTCAGCGCGGTGCGGGCGCGCGTGCCTCGGCGCGCTCGACGATCCATCCCGCCGGGATGGAGATGGCGTTGGGACGCGGCAGCGCCATCAGTTCGCGCAACAGGCGGATCCGCGTGGCGAACGCGAGGTCGCGCGGCCACGGCTCCTCGACGGGCTGCGTGACCCAGGCTTCGAGAAAGCGCGTCGCTGAACGTCGCTCGTCCGGGTCGCGCGCGACGTCGACCAGCGCGTCGCGCGCGGCGCGCACGAAGACATAGCCGGCGCGGGCGCGGCCCTCGGTCTTGTCGCGCGCAAGCCGCGCGAAGAGCGCTGTGCGCGCCTGCGGATCGAGCGTGCGGACGTGCGCCACGACCGCATCGGCCAGCGCGTCCAGCGCGGCGTCGTCGTCGGCCGGCGCCGGTGCGGGCCGCTGCAGGGGCAGCTGGCCGAACGTGTCGGCATAGAGCGTGTCTCCCGTACGCCAGACGATGCGCTGACCATCGGCCAGCGTCGCGTCGTCGGGCGAGGACAACACGAGGCGATCGAGCGCGTCGACGTCGCCCAGCATGTCCGCGATCACTTCGCCAAAGGGCGCGTTCATCCCGCGCA
Source organism: Casimicrobiaceae bacterium (assembly GCA_036003195.1). Taxonomy (GTDB): domain Bacteria; phylum Pseudomonadota; class Gammaproteobacteria; order Burkholderiales; family Casimicrobiaceae; genus VBCG01. Next base: position 22,598 of record DASYSP010000063.1, on the reverse strand, counting down.
GCATGCGCGGGAAGGCCGATCCCCACCACGGCACCGCGAGCAGCGTGACGGTGCCGATGATCACCACCTGCGCGCGCACGCCGCTACCCATCACCAGCGTCCAGCCGTAGAACCAGAAGCAGGCGCCGATCAGGAGGCCGGCCGCGGTGGTGAACCAATCCGGCGTGCGGCGCGCGATGTCGGCGATGAAACCGACCGGCCATGCCCGCACGGGTTGCGCAGGGTCGAACGCGATCGCGAAATTGGCTGGATGGTCGCGCCAGCCTGCGATCGCGTCGTCGGTGGGGCGGTCGTACATCGCCTTGAGCGCCGCGAGCTCGGCGCCGGCGGGAATGTCCTGCGGGCGGGCGATGACGTCGGCGACATGCGTATCGAGGTAATGCTTGGCCGGCGTCGACACCCGGATCTGCAGTGCCGCGAATCCCCGCTCGTCGCGCGCCCACTCGAACGGCACACCCGGCGCGGTTTCCCGCAAATCGTGGAGCGTGATGTGGTCGTAGAACGTGCGCCGCGTGCCGCAGTACGCGCGGCGCGGCTTGCCCGACCACGCCGACTCGAACTCGACCACGATGCAGGGCGTCGCCTTCGCGAACGGGTGCCAGTCCGGGTCGTTGCCGATGCGCGCCGGGTCGAACTCCACCGCGAGCCAGCTCTCGACGATGTGCGCCGGCGCACGCGCCGTCAGCGACGCGAACGCGCGCTGATCGAGATATTTCTGGGGTCCCGCATGCCAGGCGACGACGAGCGCGACGCCGCCGATGCCCAGCGCGATCGCACCGTAGAACGCGCGAAGGCGGCTGACGCCGATGGCGGCCAGCACCATGAGCGCGCGCGTCCGCAGGCCATCCGACACGGGATCTTCGGGGACGGTTGGCGGCGTCGGCGGCATGGTGTGGCGAGGGCGCAGCGCTGCAAGTCGGACGAAGCGGTCGCCGGGATTTGCGGCCATACCGCCAGCGCGGGCGACGCTACGCGCGCGATCGACGGGCGTCAAGCGATGTCCTGGAACGGGTCAGGGGGGACTTGACAGGCAAGCCACGCCTTGCCTATTATAAGGCAAGTAATCACTTGCCTATAACGCATGACCGAGCGACGCAACACCGACGCGCTGTTCAAGGCCCTGGCGGATCCCAGCCGGCGCAAGCTGCTGGACCTCCTGCATGCGCACGACGGGCGCACCCTCAGCGAGCTGTGCGACCACCTGGACATGTCGCGGCAGGGCGTGACGCAACACCTGGCCGTGCTCGAGGCGGCGAATCTCGTCGCCACCGTGCGGCGCGGCCGCGAAAAACTGCACTTCCTCAATCCGGTGCCCCTGCAGGAGATCTACGAGCGCTGGATTGCCAAGTTCGAAAGGCCGCGGCTCAAGGCGCTTTCGGATCTCAAACGACGACTGGAGAAGAGCAATGGCTAAATCGACGTATGTCTACGTGTCCTATATCCGCACCACGCCCGACAAGCTGTGGGCAGCCCTGACCGACGACAGGTTCATCGAGCAATACTGGTTCGGCATGCACTGCGAATGCCAGTTCACCGCGGGTTCGCCGTGGAAGCTGGTGTCCCGCGACGGCACGCTCTACGACGCCGGCGAGATCGTCGAGGCCGAGCCACCGCGGCGCCTGGTGATCCGCTGGCAACACCAGAACAAGGCGGAGCTCAAGGCCGAAGGCGAATCGCTGTGCACGATGGAGCTGGAGCCCGACGGAACGGCGGTCAAGCTTTCCATCACGCACTCCATCGATCGAGATCCGTCGAAGCTCATCGTCGCGGTGTCAGGCGGCTGGCCGAAGGTGATTTCCAATCTCAAGTCGCTGCTGGAGACCGGCGCGATCGCGCTGCAGGAGCCGTATCCGGCCGGAACTCCCAACGGCGGCCGCGCCGATGCCGTCCAAGGCGCGCGCAACGCGTCGGCCTAGCCAGGCCCCAAGTCGCGGCGAAGGGTGCGGTCAAGTGCGGCGAGAGCGTGACGTGGCGGTGCATACGCGGCCGCCACGCCGCAGTCGACCGCCGCCGCCGACCCTTTCCATGCCGGGATTCCCGGCTGCAGACGCGGATCACATCGCGTCGCCGCCGCACGCTTGCGCGCGCACGCTCAGGCGAGCCCGGCCTTGTCCAGGCCATAGGCCTTGTCGAGCACGCCAGGCGTCGTGCGGAACGTGATGTTGGCGCGATTCCAGGCATTGATGGCCATGATGCGGAAGACCAGCGTCACCAGTTGCCTGGCGTCGAACTGCTCGCGCACTTCAGCATAGAGATCGTCGCAGACGCCGGTGGGCTCGAGGTGCGTCAGCGCCTCGGTCAATGCCAGCGCCGCGCGTTCCTTGGCGGTGAACAGCGGCGAATCGCGCCAGATCGCCACGTGGTACAGGCGCAGCTCGCGCTCGCCTTGCAGCTTGGCCTGCTTGACGTGCATGTCGAGGCAAAGCGCACAGCCGTTCATCTGCGAGGCGCGGATATCCACGAGGTAACCGAGCAACGGATCGAGCTGGCCGCTCTTCTCGATCGCCGTGCCGAGCTCGACGACCTTCTTCACCAGCTCGGGGGACTGCTCGCCGTAGTTGAGACGGGGTTCGGGTTGGGGGACGGAATCTCGCATGTTCGCTTTCCTTTCGGTGACGGTTCGGGCGTCGGGTCGACGCATGGATCGTGGTGATCACACCCACAAGACGATCCGGCCCTGCACGGTGTGACATCGTCACTGGAAAGCGTGTTCTGCGATTTCACAGTGCTGCCGCTGTCACCGTCCGGCGACGTCGGCGCCCCTAGCCAGATCATCGAGCACGCCTTGCAGCTTGTCGGGGTTGCGCTGGACGTAGAGCGCGCCGATGCGGCCGGGCTCCGTCGCCGAGGGCGCCAGCGCGATGGTCTGCACCAGTTCTCCCGTCGCGTCGTCGAAGATCAGCAGGCCGGCCATGCCGTTGATGCGCGCCGGCTCCAGGCGCCACGCATGGCTGGTCGGGAGTCTGGCGAAGCCGACGAACGCCTTGGCGATCTGCGCGCCGCCGTGCAACGGCCGCGACAGCGCGCTGACCTTGCCGCCGCCGTCGGCCAGCATCACCGCGTCCCCGGCCAGCACCGCGGCCAGCGCGTCGACGTCGAAGTTGCGCACGGCCGCGTTGAATGCGCCGAACAGCCGGTCGCGCTCCTCGTCCTCGACCTCCTGGCGGGCGTAGTCGGCCTTGACGTGCTGGCGCGCGCGGCTGGCGAGCTGGCGACAGGCGGCGGGACTGCGCTCGAGCCGCCTTCCGATTTCGTCGAAGTCGAGGTCGAACACGTCGTGCAGCAGGAACGCCGCGCGCTCCAGCGGCGACAGTCGTTCGAGCGCAAGCATGAAGGCAATCGATACATCCTGCGCGAACTCGGCTTGCACTTCCGGACCCGGCGTCCAGCCGGCATCCTCGTTCAGCACGGGTTCGGGGAGCCAGACGCCGACGTACCGCTCGCGCTTCGCCGCGGCGGAACCCAGTTTGTCCAGGCACAAGTTGGTCACCAGGCGCGACAGGTAAGCGCCGACGTTCTGGATGGTGCTCTCGTCGACGTCTGCCCATCGCAGCCACGCCTCCTGCACGATGTCCTCGGCCTCGGCGCGCGAGCCCAGCATCCGGTAGGCCAACGCACGCAGGTTGCGCGCGTACTCACGGTCGTAGCGTTGGGCGCGTTCGGCGGGGGTCGTCATGATGGCTCGGCACTCGATAGTGGGCACGGCAGCGGGTCCGCCCTTTCAGGACGAGACAGCGTGGCCGTTTGTGACATGCTACGTCGCGGCCATGCGCGGCCGGGACGCCTGGCCGCACATCGCGGCGCAACGGGGGTTGTGCGCATCCGGCCCGGCGGACACGGAGTACTGCGGGACGTGCCACCCGATCCGCCGCCAAATGAATTCAAAGGTTGAACGGAGTTCCGTCACCGTGCTGTCAATCGTGGTTCCTGCCTATGACGAAGTCGGCACGCTCGGGCGCGTGCTGGAAGCGCTGAGCTCGGTTCTGCCGCATGTGCCGAAGCAGGTGATCGTCGTCGACGACGGCTCGCAGGACGGCACGCGTGAATGGCTGCAAAGGAACTTCGCCGAGGGCATGCGGCAGGGAAGTGCCATTGCGCTCGATCGCGACGCCAACCTCGAATTCACCTCGGCGGGCGGTGCGGCATTGACGGTGCATGTCATCTTCCATGAGGCGAACAAGGGCAAAGGGGCTGCGCTGCGGACGGCATTCGCCGCCGCGACCGGCGATGTCGTCGTCATCCAGGACGCCGACCTCGAATACGATCCGCACGACTGGGAGCCGATGTATGACTTGATCGCCGTGCGCAAGGTGGCGGACGTGGTCTATGGTTCGCGGTTCTACGGCCGGCCGCATCGCTCGCTCTATTACCATCACTATCTCGCCAACCGCCTGATCTCGGGATTGTTCAACATCCTGTTCAACCAAACCCTCACCGACATCGAGGCGTGCTACAAGATGATGACGCGGGACGTGCTGCGTTCGCTTCAGCTGACGGCGAACGACTTCGGCATCGAGATCGAGATGAGCGCGCAGATCGCCAGGCAGCGCCGGCTTCGCATCTACGAGCTCGGCATCAGCTATTTCGGCCGCACCTACGAAGACGGCAAGAAGGTCAACTGGAAGGACGGCCTCAAGGCGCTGTGGTACGTCTTCAAGTTCCGCTTCACGGGGCCGGTGCTGCCTTAGCCAGCCAGCGTTCCCGCCGCCATCACGATCCCGATGACGGCGTAGATCAGCCGATAGCATCGCTGAAGCCGGCGCAGGCTCCGCAAGTCGAGGCCCGAGCGCCAGGCGCGCAGCGACGCCCACAGGTGCACCGGACCGAGCGCGGCCGCGACCAGCAGCACGCGTGGCACGACATTCGACGCCGCGAGCGCGATCAGCAGCGCATAAGCCGCGGTGAACAGCGCCACGCCCGCGCCGAAGACGCGCGCCTTGCCGAACGCCACGGCATTCGTGCGGATGCCATTGAGACGGTCGCCGTCGAAATCGCGCACTTCGTGCATCAGGTGTCCTGCCGCGAATACAAGTCCGAAGAAGCACCCGATGACCACGCCATGCGTGTCGATGGCGGCGAAAAGCGCGTAACCCAGCAGGAAATGCAGCGTGCCGCCCGCGAGGTGAAGTACCGAGGCGAGCAACGGCATCCCCTTCAGGTGGATGGCGGGCGCGGAATAGAGCGCGCTCAACGCCGCGATCGCCAGCGCGAGCACCAGGGTCCTCGTGCCGAGGAGACCGAACAGCAGCAAACCGATGAGTAGGAGGATCGCCGCGACGAGACCGGCCTCGGCCCGAGTGATGCCCTTGGATTGAAACGTCCGCGCGGCGCGGTTGGGATCCCGGAGGTCGCCGTGGATGCCGGACCAATCGTTGAATGCGAAGACGTGTGCGACCAGGCACAGGCTGGCCACCGTGAAGATCGCGGCCTCGGCGAGCTTGTGCGGTGTCAACGGCCCGATTGCGAAGCACACGCCCAGCAGTGGCGCGCCCTGCAGGACGATCACCTCGTCGATGCGGATGCTCGACAGGAGCCGCGACACGCGCCGCGCCGGCGGTGGACGCCGATGCCTCGGTGCGTGATCGAGCATCGGCATCGTCACTTGCCGGCGCACGCCGGCGACGCGTCGCTGCGGCGGCAAGGCGGGGCGGCCTGCGCGCGTTCGCTCTCGAAGTACAGGCGAAGCCAGAGCGCGTAGCCGAAATCTTCGGACCAGTAATACCGGCTCACCGTCGCCGTGCGATCGTTGTGGTAGAGGAGCGGCGGATCGCGCGCGAGCAATGCAAAGTCGTTGGCGGCGAGCCTGCGCAGCAGGTCGGTCGTGCCGGGCCGGGCGGCGGCGCGGTCGCCGGCGGCCGGATGCTGCAGGCGTTCGACGGCGTCGATCCAGACGGCCTGGCCGGGGACCGTCGTTTGCAGCCGTGACGATGGCAGTTCGAGCGGGCACCCGGCCTTGCGCGCGTCGGCGAGTCGCAGGACGACGATCGTCGGCACTGCCTTGTAATAGACCCAGACGGCGTCGTCGTCCACCCGTCTGCGGAGCGCGTCGCACAATGCATGCGCTGCCGGCGGATCCGCTTCTGCCAGCAGCATCAGCAGGTGGATCTGGATCGCGATGTCTGCCGGGTTCGGGTCCGTGCCCGGATCGAGGCACTGATAGCGGTCTCGCGGCGCGAGCCAGGTGCGATAGAGGCCATCGGGTGTGCGGAAACGGCCGATGGTCGCCAGCGCAGGACGCAAGAGATCCTTGCGAGCGCCAGGCGCGACGCGCCAGACGAGCGCCGTGTCGTCGGTATCCGGCGTGATGGCGCAACCCAGCGTGCCGATCGTCGGCGCATCCGGGCGGCCGTGATAACGAACGAGCCCGTCGTCCTCGATCTGCCGCGCCAGGAACGACCGCGCGTGCGCGATCGGCTCGACAAGGCCGGCGGCCTCCGCAACGGGATCGAGGACATCGACCAGGACGGCGTTCAGGAACGTGTTCATTTCCTGATGGACGTCGTCGAACCGCGGCGCCGGCGTAAACGCGGTCAGCCAATATCCGGGTGCCTGCTGGCGTCCGATGAGACGCCGCGCGGCCCATCGTGCGGCAATCGCAAGGTCGGGGCCGTGGACATCAGCGACGTCCGCAGCGGTGAGCGTGAAGATCTGTTGTTTCAGGAGGCGCGTCTCGCCTCCCTGCATGGGCCGCACGAGCACTGCCAGCGTGTGCGGCCCCGGCGCCAACCCATCCGTCGGAAACGTGATCCTCCAGCCGCTCGCCGCTTGCTCTCCCAGGGTTCGCACGACATCGGGGCGCGCGAAAAAGCTGCTGGTTCCGGCCAGCTGTCGGCCGTCGACCCGCACGGCGACATCCGCTGGCGTGTGGTGGCTTGCCAGCGCCCAGCCATGGGCGGTGATGTGCCGCCTCGCGTTCCCATCGGGGTCCGCGTGTACCGCCACGAGGTCGACATTGCCCCGCAAGTCGACGAGCAGATCGGAGGGTGCGCGCGGATGCCGCAGCTCGGCAATGAACGGCGCGTTGCCCACGTGCCACGCGGCGCGCATCGCTTCCGGCCCTCGCGTGGCGAAGAGCGGCGCAGCGGACGTGCCCGTGTACCAGAAGGCGCCTACCACCTCGATCGCGACGGCAAGTCCGCAAGCGACGGCGAATGCCGCGCGTCCGGCCTTCGGCAGCGCGACGAGCACCGGCGGCAGCATCCAGAACAGGATCGGCAACATGTCGGTGAGCCAACGCGGCCCCCACGAGACGCCTTGCCGCCAGTCGCCGAATCCATAGAGCACCAGTTGCAGCAACGCCGCGCAGCCGGTGATCACGGTCAGTCCGCGAAATTCACGCTCACGTGCTATCCACGGCAGGCCGATCAGAATGAAAAGCAGGAATGGCGAGAAGATGAACAGGCCGCGCGTCGGACTGAACAGCAACCCGGCTACTCCGGCGACGACATCGTCGCTGAGGAAAGCGGCGATGCGCCTCGGCGTTTCCAGACCCAACGCACCCAGCAACGGACCGGGCAGCGTCAGGTTGTAGGCCATCACCAGCACGACGGGCAGCAGTCCTCCCGCGACGAACAGCGGGATCATGCGCCGACGCGCCCACCACAATCCGTAGAGCCCGAGACCGGCCGCCAGGACCACGTCCGGCTGCCGGACGCAAGGGATCAGCGCGCAGAGGAACCCGGCCACCGCGGCGCGGCGCGCGGTGCACGGGCCGCTGAGCACGAGCAGCGCCGCAGCGATCGATAGCTCGGCGAGTCCGTGCATCCACAACGCCTGGCTGCTGACGACCCACGTCGTCGTCCCCAGCGCGTATACGAGGGTGAGGGAAGCTGCGATCGCCGGTGCGCATCGGCGCCGCAGCAGGCAATACAGGATCGCGACCGACGCCGCCGCCAGCAGCGACGCACACAACTTCTCCATGATCCTCGCAACATGATCGAGCGACGGCGGATCCCAATGGCGCGCCTGGAGATACCTGACGGCAGGCCAATAGAGTGGCGCGACGACGACCGCCACCGTGACCGGATAGAACGAGACCAGATCGCCGTTCCACCCCGTGCGGATCCAGAATGCGCCGTCGGGCCTCACTTTGGGATCCGGAATGCTGCGGCCTTGCGCCACCGCCGACGCAATCGGGTCCAAAGCGAGTGTGTGGTTGTGCCACAGCGAGAGCGGAAGGTACCGCGCGCCGTAGGTGTCAACCGCGGGAATCGAGCGCAGGTTGGCGTTGAAGATCAGCAACGATGCAATGCCGAGCAGAATGCAGACCGCAACGTCCCATCGCGACCCCGGACGGTGCCGTGGCGCTGCCTCGGGCTCGGCGGGGGGCCGGGAATCCGATGACGCCGCGTCCGCGGTCGGCGTTGCCGAAGGCTCGCGTTCTACGGGCAAAGCTTGCGGTACTCCCTCTCGAGATGCTTCGCGTAGGCTTCGATCTCTGCGCGCGACTGCTCCAGCGCGGCCGCATACGCGGTCGCCTGCGCGTGCGACACGTGCAACTCGGCCAACGCCTTCTGCAGCGATTGCGCGTATTCCTCGGCGCTTTGCTGGCTCTTCGTGCGTTCCTCGAGGATGGCCTCGAGGTTGCGTGCATGACGCGTCGCGGCCTCTTTCGCTTCGAGCAGCGCGATCGCATTCGTCGCGGCCACCGTTGCGGCGTCCGATGCATCGCAATCGGCGGCGCCGGTCAGGCGCGCGAGCTCGCGGCTCAGGCGAACCTGCTCCGCCTCGGAGCCCATCAGATAGTCGGCAAGCGGCGCCAGCATCGAGGTTGGCAGCGCGTTCACCGTGGAGGCGATCACACGCGCATTGTCATAGCGGCGCGTGGTGCGCAACATGCTGTCCGCACGCACGCGGTACCAGACCAGCGGCTCCGGCAGGCTCACGAGATGAAGCCCCGCAGCCGCCGCGCGCAGATGCAATTGCCAGTCCTCGAAGCTCACGCCATGCAGCTCGTGGAAATAGCCGATGCGCTCGAAGATCGCCCGGCGATAGATTCCCGTGGCATCGCCGAAGCAGTTGTGCACCGCGCCCAGCAGGAGCGGCCCTCCCGCGAAGAATTGATCCGGTCCGATGCGCTCCATGCCGGCGTGCGGGCGGCCGGTCGGGTCATGGAAAAGACGAATTCCGCAAGTGACGACATCGGCCTTTGCCCGGCGGATCGCTTGTCGCAGCGTCTTCACCATGTCGGGAAAGGCGACGTTGTCATCGTCCAGCAGGATGACGAATTCGGTGTGGGTGGCCCTGATCCCGGCATTGCGGGCGGCGCCCAGATAGCGGTTGTCCTGCCGGATCAGGCGAAGACCGAGCGGACGGTAACGCGCCTCGATCGTCGCCAGAAACCCGGCGGCCTCGTCGCTGCGGCTGCCGTCGTCGACGACCACGACCGAAAAGCGCCGGTCGGTTTGCTGCATCAGCGATTCGAGGTTCTGCTCCAGCAACGCCGGCTGCTCGAAATGCGGGATGACGACGGTCACGCCGTCGACGCCGGCATCGGTCTGTGCGCCAGGCTCGTCGCTGTGCGTCGCCCTCGGTGCGCGCGCAGGCAGCGCGATGCTCGCGAGCAGCTCAGCCCAGATGCCGTTTTCCGATTGCGTGCCTTCGGATGCATCGGGCAGCGCAACCGCCGATCCGAACGTCCATCCCGCTCGATCCATCCAGCGCGCGATTTCCGGCGATGGGAGATAGACGACATCGCTGTGGCGGATCGCCTGTTGCTCGATATGCTCGGTGGCGACGGTGACGAGGCTCGCCGGAAACCGGGCCTGCGTTTCCCGCAGCCACCGCGAGCTCCCGAACGCCATCACGCCCAGTGTCGTTTGCGTGAACGCCATACCCGCGTGGCTGGCGATGATGCTGGCATAGCCAAGCCCTTCACGGTCGGGAAACAGGATCGCGTCGAACGTCCGCTCGCGAAGAAACCGGAAGAGCGCAATGGTCGGCCGCAGGAAAGCCGGCTCGACGCCGATCCCGGGAGCGTCGCAGATTCGGACTTCCACGTCATGGACGGTGTCGAGCGCATCGAGCGTCGTTTCGCCAAGTACATCGGGTGTCACGAGGGTGACGCCGAATCCCGCGCGCGCCGCCGACTCGATGAGCGAGCGAAAATGCGGCGCAAGCTCGCCGGCCAGAAGCGTGGCGGAGGCGACGACGGCAATCCGTGTCCGCCCGATGGCGCGCTCGCGCGATGCGAGGGACGGCGTTCGACTGGCGGACAGCGCACGTGTTGTCGCGGCCCGCGGACCGGCAGGCTGTGTGCTCGAAGTGTCGGTGACGGTGACCGATGGCACACACGCGACCCATGCCGCCGACGCGGCTTGCGGCCGCACCTTCGCGCAGGCGGCTTCGAAGGACCGCCTTACCGCGTCGAAGACCCGCTGATCCGGCACGCCGCCCGAACCCGCCTGCCGCAATGCGTCGAAGACGGGTGCCACCCACGACGACCAGATGCCTGAACGCTCGCCGACGCGGTCCGACGCGTGATGATGACGCAGCTGCCCGGACAGGAAGCCGTCGATGTCCGGTGCGGCTGCCGTCGATGCACGGGGCCAGACGAGGTCGAGATCCCGCGCCACTCGATCCGCGACCGCGCGCCAGTCGTTCAGTACGTCGTCGTATGTGCAAAACGCCCGGGCATCGTCCCGCGTGTGGCGCTCCGCAGCCAGCATGTATCGCAGCCACAGCAGCGCGCCACGGTCCAGCGGCCACGACTGCTCCGGCATCGCCGCGACCTGGCGTTTCTCGAGGGACTGCGCGACTTCGAGCGGATTGCGCGAAATGGTCACGGGCAGGCAACGGATGCCGAGTTCGGCGAGGACGCTGCGCCATAGCGGAAACACCAATGTGCTGCGAGGGTCCTTGAAAACGAACAGCGGCTCGCCGTCGAATTCAGACCAGATCAGGTCTTTCATCTCGCGGCCGAATTCGCGGGCGGCCGCGGTCTGGAACCAGACGTCCGACGGCCCGCAGAGGTCGTTGACCGACGTTCCGGCCGCCTCGAGAAGGCGATCGTGCAGCCGCACCGATGCCGTCGGCTCCCAATGACCGCTCGCGTTGCCGATCGCCGGCGCAAGCACGTTGCGGGGCAACGACGCGCCAAGCAGATTGAACATGCGAGTGAGCGCCGAGGTGCCGCTGCGGTGCATGCCGAGGACGAAGATCGCGGCCCGCATCGCGGTCATCGCGAAAGCCGTTTGGGACGCTTGAAGAGTGCAAAGAGCCTGAGCACCATGGCGCGAAGCGCGGATTTCCGGCGGCTGCTGTCGTTGCGCTCCTTCGCCTTGAACGCGACCCTGCCGAGCAAGCTCTCCAGACCCTCACTCGCCAGGAGCTGGGGCAATCGCGGCGCGCGCTCGACGTAGTACAGCGGCCGGCGAAGCATGTCCCGCGACACCGTCAGCAAAGCGGCACCTCTTCGAATGGGCGGAGCGGGCAATGTGCGGGGCATTCCTGGTCGCATTCTTCGGCGCTGCTGCGCCCGGGCGGACAGTCTGTCGAGCCGCGATTTGAGCAGGGCACCGACGACTTCCGGCGAATAGCCCGCCGAAATCGTCTGCGCGGCTGCAGCACCGATCCGGCCACGCCAATCGGCGTCTTCCCAGATCCGTCGCATCTGGCGCGCGGCGTCATCGAGGTCGGGCTCGGCCCACTCGCTTCCGGCCGGATAGGGGCCGTGAGCCTCGGCGCTGCGAACCAGCCGATACCCGACGAGCGCAGCGTTGCCGGCGTTGGTGAAGTCGACGTTGCCGCTCCAGTGGGTCACCACGACGGGCCGCGCCATCGCCATGGCTTCGGCGATGACGAGGCCGAAGCCTTCGGCACGGTGCAACGACACGAACGCATCGACGGACGCCAGCAGCCGAAAGCGCTCCATCGTGTCGAGCGCCGCATCCAGGATCGTCACGCGATGATCGCCGGCCTGCCCAGCCAGCGCCTGCAGGAGATCGGGATCGCGCCTGCCGTTCAGCACCTTCACGATCAGCCGCACGGGCTCGTGCCTCGCGAAGGCTTTCGTGAAGGCCGTGATCGCGCCCTGCGGGTTTTTGCGAAACGGCACCGACGCGACGTCGAAGAAACAGGCGAACGTGAATTCCCCGCGTGCGGCGTCCGGACACATGCGGGCGAGCCATGCCTTGTCCGGCTCGACGCGCGGCACGCATACCGCATAGGGCGCGACGAACACCGGAACGGTTGCCTTCGCTCGAACCGCCTCCGCGACGAATCGCGAGCCGACCCAGACCTCGTCGACAAGTGCGAAGCGATCGCACCACGCTTCCGGAAAGTCGGGCGTCTCCCACGCCCAGGAGCCGATCAACAGCGTGGACCGAAGATCCTGCGGGATGTGGTCGAGAACGGGCGGCGTGGCGTCGGCGTTCACGCCCAGGATCGTGATGTCGTGGTGCGCGCGGGCGCCGCGGACCTGGACGCCGTAGGTTCCCGTCGGGCTTGCGGCCAGATGCGAGATGTCATGCATGTTGACTTCGAGCCCGGCGGCGTGCAGCGCCGTGACCGCGTTGCGTGCGCCTTCGCCGATGCCGAGATGCGACTTGAAGTAGCCGATGTAGTTGACGCCCTCGAGCCCGGCGCCATCGGCGGCGACGTCGTCGAGCGTGCCAGCCTCGATTCCCAGCCGATCGAGCATCGCGGGGTCGATGCCGAGCTCGCCCGGACCCTGCTTCGCAAGCCATCGAAAAACGCCGACCCTGTTCCTGCCGTCGTCATACGCACGGGCTACGTCCGGTCGCAGCGTCAGGACCGCGCGCACATAGCGAGGCACCTGATCGCCAAGCTCGGGTCCGGCGGCGAATTCGAAGAAATCCTCGCCTTGCAGCGGATCGCCGAATTCCGGATCGGCTTTGAGGATCGTGCGATACAGGATCCGGCAAATGGGATCCCAGGCAATGCCGTTGCTGAAACGCGGCTCCGCCACCGTCCGCTTCGAATGCGAGGCATGGCCGGCCGCCGCCAGCAGGTCGGCGTACTTGTCGAGGAGGCGGGGCGCGTCCGCCGGCGGCTGGGTCCCGAAGCGAGTTTCATGCTTCGACAGCGCCCGCGACGCAGGCGAAAAGCCGCTGAAATGAAAGAACGCCAGCTCGCTGCGCGTGCCGTCGACGCAATCGACTTGCCAGCCGTGCTCGCGAAGGTGCAGCGTTCGCTCGTGCAGGTTCCAATAGGCGACGTTGTAGCCGGGATCGCGAAGGACGAATGTCGCCGCGGCGAACGCCGGTGCGAAATCCATCCACTTCTGATCGGTGAACAAGCCGGCGCCGACGTCGACCAGCCCCAGGGTGCGCAGGTGTCCGCCCCACCAGGCGAGCACCGCCCGGCTCCGCGGCGTGTTCGCGAACGCGGCGAAGCCCAGGTTGTAGATGCCCGCGCGCATGATCGCGAGGTCGTCGGGCATCTTGCCGTCCGCCGGCAGCGGCGTGAGGATGTGCGGGGTCAGGACGACTTCATGCCCCTGACGGATCGCCGAGAGCACGCGATCGAATGGCCCGAACACGGCGATGTCCGCATCGAGGTAGATGGCGACGTCGCAATCGTCCTGCAGCAGGTGCTCGAAGCAAAGCGGCTTGACGCCCGTTGCCAGCTCGAGGACGGTATAGAAGCACTGGTAGTGATGCCAGTCGGCAACCGGCATCGTCGATCCGGCAGGGATCAGGTCGATGTCGTCGAGTCCGGTACAGCCCGCAGGCAGTTCGTCCAGCAGGAAGACGGCCAGTCGCGTGCCAGGGTGTGCCGCCGCGAGGGAGCGGCTCAGGACGATGGCATTGGCGAGGTAGTTGGCCGCACAGATCGTGAAAAATCGGGCGCGCAGCGGGGAGGAGAGACTGGACATTGACGCCTACGTGAACCGTCGTGCAGCGAACCATTGTGACACGCGGGAACCCGACGCCGTGAAGCCGGCGCAAAGCCGTGCCGCCTGTCGCCTGGCGCTACTGCCGTGACCGCTGCAGCGGCGTCGAGCGTTCGACGATTTCCCGGTGCTCGGCGATGGAGCTCAGGAATCGCTTGCGCAGGTCGGGGTCGTGGATGCGATCCGCCTCGACCATCAGCAACGCATGAGCCTCCGCCAGCAGCCGCGCAGCCTCGCGCGAGTCGTGACCGGCGCGGACGCGGTACAGGGTAAGCCGGATCAGGTGCTCGTATGCGCCTGAGAACTGGCCTGGCGACAGCGCTGCGGCGCGCGCCTCGGCCAGCAATCGCTCCGTCAACGACTGCGCGCGCGGCGCATCACCGCGTGCCAGGGCGACACGCATCTGTCCGTCGATCGCATTCAGCACCTGCGGCGCGAGCCCGATCTCGCGCGCCAGCGTTTCACTGCGCTCGAACGCGGAGGCGGCTTCGGCCGGGTGTCCGAGCGCCAACTCGGCATTGCCGAGCGACCACAGAGAGTCGGTCTGGTGCAACCGCGAGTCGATCTCGTTGCTGATGTCGTAGGCCGCCTGCGCGTGGCTCAACGCCAGCGCAGGCTTGCCTTCGCGCCACGCGAGCTCGGACAGGATCGACTGCGAGTTTCCCTCGACCTGCCGGTTGCCCAGCGCGCGGTTCGTGCGCAACGCCTCCTGGAGATACTTGCCGGCCTCGTCGAAGGCGCCGAACCCGAGATAGGACATGCCGACGTTGCTCAGCGCCACGGCCTCGTTGCGTCGATGCCCCACCGCGCGATTCAGCGACAGGTCCTGCAGGCTGTAACGCAGCCCCGCAACACGATCGCCGAGAAGGTCGGTGCACACGGTCAGCGCGTTGAGCAGCCGCGACTCCTCCGCGCGCAGCCCCGCGGCCCTGGCCCGCGCCAGCCCGGCATCGGCCAACGCCTGGCCCGTCGATGGGTCGCCCTGATACGCAAGCGCCTGTGCCAGACGCTGGATCGCGCGCAGGGCCAGCGGCTCGTTGCTCGCGCGCTCGGCAAGCGTCTGCGCACGTCGCGCCTCGCGCGCCTGGGTGGGCCAGTCGCCCGTGCGGTGCGCGTAGTCGGCGCGGCGCCACGCGGCGTCGGCGCGACGCGCGTCGCCGTCGGCATCCGTCGGCATGCCCTCGGCGAGCGCGTCGAGTGCGGCGATATCCGCCAGCTGCGCGTCGCGTCGGCCCAGCAGGTCCAGCACCCGCTCGCGGTTCGCGAGCAGTCGCCACCGCACATCGAGGTCGTCTCGCGACAGGCTCAGCCCGCGGGCCGCATATTCCAGCGCCACGTCGTGCATGAAGTTGCCGGCCATGTGCTCGGCCGCCGCGGCGTAGAACGCGGCCGCATTGGCCGCGTCGCCGGCCTTCTCGTAGTGTTCGGCCGCCGCGCCCAACAGATGCTTGCCGAGCGCGCCCGAGTGGTGCGCCAGCCAGTCGGCAACCCGCGCGTGGGCGCGCAGCTTGACGCGCTTGAGCACGGTGTCGTAGGTGACCTGGTGCAGGATCTGGTGATCGAAGGTGTACTCGCGGACATCCTCGGCCACCGGTTCCATCGCGTCCTTGCAGTGGACGAGGTCGCGTGCCTGCAGCGTCGGCAGGCGGGCGGCGGCAGGGGCTTCGACGTGCGACAGCGCGTGGTCCCAGAACCGGAGACCGACCACGCTCGCCAACTGCAGCGCCTTGCGATCGGGGGGTGGCAGGCCATCCAGACGCGCCTGCAGGACTCCGGTCAGCGTCGGCGGAATGCGCGCGGCCAGCATCCGTTCGGCATGGTGCGTCCATTGCCCGGCCGTCGTGTCGATGGCGCCGCGCTCGACGAGCATCTTGACCAGCTCTTCCATGTAGAAAGGATTGCCATCGGCGCGGCCCGCGACGAGTTCGCTCAGTGCGTCGGGGATCTCGGGCAGTTTCTTCAACAGCTCGTCGGCCAGCATCCGGCTGCCAATCGCATCGAGCGGCCGAAGGTCGATGCGCGACCACCCGGTCGCTGGCGTCGCCGACCACGGGGCCCTGCGTTCGAACAGCGTCGGCCGGGTGAACGCCATCAGCAGCATCGGGATGTCGCCGACCTGCACCAGATGATCGATGAAGTCGAGCGACCCGTCGTCCGCCCAGTGCAGATCGTCGAGCTGGACCAGGATCGGCGCTGCGCTTCGCGCACCGATGCGACGAAGCACCTGCGCAGCCGCGTGGAATCCGCGGCTGCGGATTTCGCGCGCGTCGTCGCGGATGCCGGCGACATGCGGGCTGCCGCTGTAGTCCAGCCCGATCAGCTGACCCAGCAAGTGCGCCTCGGCCTGCGCATCGCTGTCGTCGACCGTGAACAATGGCATCACGCCCGCTTCGAGCTTGCGCCTCGCAACGTCCATGCTGTCGCCGTCGCGGATGTCCCAGCGCCAGGCAATGAGATCGTGCAGCAGGCCGTACGGCTGGCCTTGCGTCTGCGGTGTTGCACGAGCCTGGAAGAGGCAGTGGCGCTCGGCGCGCGCCTCGGCCCAGTTGCCGAACTCGTGCAGCAGCCGGCTCTTGCCGACACCGGCTTCACCGACCACCACGACGCGCTGCATTCCGGCACCGGACTGCCACAGGCGAGCGAGCGCATCCTGCAATGCCGTCAGTTCGCGATCGCGGCCGATCATCCGGGTCGCGACACCTTCGACGACACGCGCGACCTTGAACATGTGCGGCTTGGCGCTCAGCACCAGGTACGTCCGCACAGGCGCGTCCATCCCCTTGACGCGAAGCGGCTCCTGCGGCGCCACGTCGAACGCACCGCGCACCACGCTGTAGGTATCGTGGCTGATTCGCAGCCCCCCCGCCGGCGCGGTCTGCTCCATGCGGGCGGCGATGTTCACTGCCTGGCCGCGGATGCTTTCGCCCTGGTCGACGCCTCCACCGAGCAACACGCCGCCGGTGTGGATGCCGACGCGCACGTCGACGCCGGCGTGATCGTGCATTGCGTGGATCTCGGCGCCGAGCGACTTGCCGAGGGCGAGCAGGGCCAGGCCACCGCGCACGGCGCGCCCGGCGTCGTCTTCGCGTGCGCCGTCGGCGCCGAACACCGCCAGCAGGTTGTCGCCGGCGTATTTCAATACCTTGCCGCCGTGGGCTTCGACGATCGACGTGGCCCTCGACAGGACTCCGTCCATCACGGCGCCGATCTCCTCGGGGTCGAGGCGCTGGCCGAGCGCAGTCGAGCCGACCACGTCGAGGAACAGGATCGTCACCTGCTTGAGGATCTGCGCGGGTTCGACAGCACCCGCGCTGGCATGCACCTCGGCCAACCGCGCCCGCAAGCCGGCAATGGCGGCATCGACCACTGCATCACCCAGCGTGGCACGTTGCTCTTGCAGCGCCGCGATACCCGCTACCAGATGCTGCTCGTCCTCCATGGGCGAGCAGGATAGCAAGCGCGCAGGCGGCCTATTGAGGCAGGACTTGCCAGCGGATTTGCTCAGTCCTCGAACGTTTCGGCGCCGAGGCGCTCGAGCTTCGCAAGGCGCTCCTGCATGGCCCGGGCCGTTCGATCATCACTGCGCGGGTTTGATAATTTCCAGCAACGCTTCCACCACGCCGTGGGCCAGCATTCCGATGCGACGGGCCGCCGCCTCGGACAGGTCGGCGATGCGTCCGGCCACGAACGGACCGCGATCGTTCACGACGACTTCCACACTGCGCTGGTTTTCGAGATTGGTGACACGCACGCGCGTGCCGAACGGCAGCGTCCGGTGCGCCATGGTGAGTGCCGACGGATCGAACACCGCGCCGCTGGCGGTCTTCTTGCCCGCGAACTCGTCGCCGTACATCGAAATGCGTCCACGTTGTTGCGTGCTGATCGCGTTGTCGACGGACGGTGGCGGGGGTGACGGAGCGGTCGGTGGCTGCGGCGCCGGAGATGTCGCAGGTGTCGGCGGTGCCGCCGGCGCGGGCGGCGGCGTGGGCGGTGCAGTCTCGGGCGTGGGCTGTACCTGTGCGCAACCGAACAGCATTGCGCAGGCAATCGTCGCGGCCAGATGGGACGGCCGGGACCACAGTTCACATGCAGGCATGGTGAACGCTCCCCACGTCAAAGCCGAAACATTACAGCGGTGGCGCCCGAAGTATTGGCTCCGCGGACAACGGGAACGTCAGTCCTCGCGCTGCATGCGCTTGCGCCGGGCACCTGAGCGCCGACGATAGTCTTCCCCCTCGGTCAGTGTCCCTGCCGACCCGTTGCAAGGGGGGCACGCAACATCGCTATTGCCCCGGCCCCGGCGCTGGTGTTCACCCGCCGCGTTGTCCTGGCAGTCCCAAGGTGCAAGACATCAGGCGCCAGCTTCGTTGGCGATGGTCCCCAGCATGGCTTGCGAAATCTCCTGCTCGCCGCGCTTGCGCAGTTCGTCGGCGGCGTTGCCCCGGTCCCGCTCGTCCTTGTTCTGGCTCAGCTTCCACTTCCCGACCATCCTCGTGATCCCGATTTCGATGCCGACGATGTTGGCCAGCATTTGTTCGATGTACTCGGGTGATGCGTCGGTCATCTTCCAGGGCCTGGGCGAGCCTGCTTGGGCTTCGTGGGTACGGGTAAGTCTCGCCACGACGCCGCGGACGAAGCGCTCGTCGTCGCGGATGTGCAGTTTCCCGTGGACGTGCACGACACGGTAGTTCCAGGTCGGGACTTGCCGGTGGAGCTCGTGCTTGCTCGGATACCAGTTGGGCGAGATGTAGGCGTCACCCGCGCGGAAGATCACCAGCGCCTCGTCGCCGTCCTTGGCGTCCTTCCATAACGGATTGGCCCGCGCGACGTGGGCCAGGAGTGTCCCCGGCTTTGCGTCGCCTTCGCCGATCAGAAACGGTATGTGGTTGGCGTCGAATCCATCGGGACCGCGGACCACCAAGGCACCGAGCGGAAATGCAGCGATCGTCCGCAGGAGCTCTTCATCTCGCGCTTCCTCGAAGTGGGCCGGTAGGTACATGGGGTCGGCTCGCTGGGGATAAACGTCTATCTTATCGGTTTGTGCCCGCACGGCACGGCGGGTTAGCGCAATGCCCACCTCGAGGCGAAACCGGAACCGGTTGCGCGCGGCCTGAGGTTTATCATGGCGTGCCACGGTCCGACAGGTCGCGAACCGCAGTGAGCCAGGACGATCCGAGGCAAGCGGCTCAAGACGACACCCGCGACGGCGATGCCTACAGTTGCACCGGAAACCCGATACGTTCGCAGCGGCAGCCTCAACGTCGCGTATCAGGTCGTCGGCGATGGCCCTCGCGACCTGGTAGTCGTCCCCGGGTGGGTGTCCCACGTCGAGTTCGGGTGGGAGTTGCCGCCTCTCGCGCGATTCCTCGACCACCTTGCTTCGTTCGCGCGGCTCATCCTATTCGACAAGCGCGGCACCGGTCTTTCGGACCGCGTGTCGGACGCCGATCTTCCCGGACTGGACGAGCGCATGGAGGACCTGCGCGCGGTGATGGACGCCGCGGGCTCGAAGAGCGCTGCCCTGTTCGGCTTCTCGGAGGGCGGCAACCTGGCGATGACGTTCGCGGCCGCGCATCCGGCGCGGGTCAGCGCGTTGGTGACGTTCGGCGTTTTCGCCAAGCGAATCTGGAGCCCGGATTACCCGTGGGCGCCCACGCCCGAAGCACGCGCGCAGGAGTACGAGTCCGTCGAGCGCGAGTGGGGCCGCATGATGGATCTGTCACGCATCATGCCGTCGATGGTCGACGACCTCGAATTTGCCAGGCGCGTCGCCACGTACCTGCGGCGATCGGCGAGC
This sequence comes from Casimicrobiaceae bacterium, assembly GCA_036003195.1. Lineage (GTDB taxonomy): Bacteria > Pseudomonadota > Gammaproteobacteria > Burkholderiales > Casimicrobiaceae > VBCG01. Next base: position 2,946 of record DASYSP010000063.1, on the reverse strand, counting down.
CCGGGGGCGGCCGTCAGCCTGCTGAGAATGAACACGCAGATCGACGTCCGCCACCTGCTGCCGGTCATCAAGGCGCCGACCCTCGTCATGCATCGGGTCGGCGACCGCGACGCCAGCATCGAGGAGGCGCGCTACATCGCGGCCCGCATTCCCGGCGCCCGGCTCGTCGAGTTGCCCGGCGAGGATCACCTGCCATGGATCGGCGACAGCGACACCGTGGCCGACGAGATCGCCGAGTTCGTCACCGGTGCGCGCCTGCCGCGGGACGTCGACCGTGTGCTCGCGACCGTGCTGTTCACCGACATCGTGGGCTCCACGCAACACGTTGCACGATTGGGCGACCGCGCGTGGCGCGAGCGCCTCGCCGAACATCACGCGTTGGCGCGCCAGGAGATCGCGCGCTGGCGCGGCCGTGAGATCAACACGGCAGGCGACGGGTTCTTCGCGCTGTTCGATGGCCCGGCGCGCGCGATTCGCTGCGCGCTTGCATTGCATGATCGGCTCTCGCGCCTCGGCATCGCGATTCGCGCCGGGTTGCATACCGGGGAAGTCACGATGTCGGACGACGATGTCAGCGGATTGGCCGTGCACATTGGCGCGCGAGTCGCGCAGTCCGCCACCGCCGGCGAGACGTTGGTATCGAACACGGTCAAGGATCTGGTGGTTGGCGCGGACCTCGCATTCGCCGACCGCGGCGCCACCGTGCTCAAAGGTGTGCCCGGCGAGTGGCGGCTCTACGCCGTGAGCGGGGGCGGGGCGGCCACCGGCTAGCGCGATCGTTACTGGATCGAAGCCTCCAGTTGCAGGAGGCGATCGAAATCCAGGATGCGCACGCCGCCTCTCACGCAAACCAACAGTTCCTCGCGTTCCAGTCCCTGCAGCAGTGCGTTCACCGTCTGACGGCTGAGCGACAGCATCGAGCCGAGGCGCTCCTGCGACACTTGCAGCGTCTGCGCCGGAGCGGCATCACGCTCGCCATACGCGCTCGCCAGCGACAGCAGGCACCTTATCAACCGCTGGCGTGACGGATGCAGGCTGGCGCCCTCGAACGCTGCGAACATCACCCGCAGCTTGTGCACGGCCAATTGCCCGATGTGCTGCCAATGGGCAGGGTGCGCCGCGAGCAGGCGAGTGATCGCGGGAAGCGGCACGTGGGCCAGGGTGGCATCCGAATCGGCCCACGCATGGTGGGTGCGCGGGCCTCCATCCAGCAGCGCCACTTCGCCGAACCACTGCGGTGGCTCGGCCAGTCCCACCACCGATTCCCGGCCCGCCAGATTGACCGCGCTGAAGCGAATGGCGCCGTCGAGCATCGCATAGAGGCCGTTGTTGTCGTCGCCACGCTGAAACAACAGTTCGCCGGCCCGCAGCGTGACGAGGCGGGCGCTGTCGCCAAGCGCCTGCTGCATCGCGGACGGCAGACCGGCGAACCAGCGACCGGACGCCAAGATCTGCTTGCAGAGGGGACAGGTCGGACATCGACGCGTGGGGCGGAGGGGCCGGTGGAAATTGCGCTTGCGTCAGGTAGCCGACAGACGCGCCGGTCGTGCCCGCCCACCATGCCTGTGCATGCCAGCCAACTTTTTGCTCGCGGTCTCCACCGCAGGGAGCCCAGTTTAGTCACAACCTCGAAGGACAACCATGAACACCCTCACAACCATCAGTCGACGCGACCGTGAGAAAACGCGTGCCGTGACGAGCGCACTCGATCCCGAGGCGTTGAGCGCTGCACTCGACAACGTCCATCGTGCGGGAATGCCGGGCGTGTTTGCCGAAGTGCGCGACGGCGACCAGGTCTGGCGCGGCGCCGCCGGCGTCGCCGATGTCGGCACCGGTCGGCCCGTGACCCCCGACATGCGGCACCGCGTCGGCAGCATCACCAAGACCCTTACCGCCGCTGCGGTCCTGCAAATGGTGGAGAGCGGCCAGGTCGGGCTCGACGCGCGAATCAGCCGATACGTGCCACAGCTTGTGCCCGGCGAACGCGGCAACACGATCACCGTGCGAATGCTGCTCGATCACACCAGCGGCCTCGCGGATTACCTGCCGCATGCGTACCCGTCCCTCAGGGCGTTCCCTCTGCTGGCACAGACCACGCCCGAGAGCATCGACAACCACCGGTACACGCGGTTTCATCCGACCGAGCTGATCGCGATGGGAGTCACGGCACCTGCTGTCGGAACGCCGGGTGGCACGCCGGGGATCTATTCCAACACCAACTACCAGCTCCTCTGCCAAATCCTGGAGCGGGTGACCGGCGTCGCCGCGGAGACGTGCATCGCGCACAACGTCATCGAGTGCGCCGGGCTCCGCGACACCGAGCTGCCGGACGGATCGCATGTCAGCGGGCCGCACTCGAAGATGTATGAGGCATGGTTCGGGATGATCGAGCCGCCGCGCGATTACAGCGTCTACGACATGTCGTGGGTGGGGCCCGCCGCCTCGCTGATATCCACCGTTGCGGACCTCAACCGATTCTTCGGCTTGCTGCTTGCCGGCGAGATTGTGGGCGAGTCGTCGCTGGCACAGATGCAGCGCACGGTCCCGGTCATTTCATTCGAGGGCAAGACGATCGATTATGGTCTCGGCCTGCACAGGATGGTGGTTCCCGGCCATGGCACGTTCTGGGGGCATGACGGCACGACATGGGGTGCCGGCGCGATGTCCATGATCCGCGCCGACGGCAAGCGACAGATGTCCGTCGCGGTGAACCTCATGCGGTGGAACAAGCTTGACCTTACGGGAAAGCCGCAGCGCCATCCCCTCGATGACGCATTGCCGGCGTTTTACAGGCTGGCGATGTGCGGCGATGCCAACGCGCCGTAAATATCGTACTTGGTCTATTGGCGCCCGGACGCTGCATCGAAGAGCGCCAATGCCTGCTTGACCGCCTGCGCGAGGACCCATTCGCGGCCTTCGCGCCAGGCGGTCTCGAAGCCTGGAATG
>DASYSP010000062.1:0-21442 GCA_036003195.1 Casimicrobiaceae bacterium | reverse complement strand
GGGGTAACCGCGCGGGCGGTCGTCGTTGGTGAGGATGCCGATGCCGGTCTGGTGCGGATGCAGGCCGGTGAGCAGCGACGCGCGCGAGGGGCTGCAGCGTGCGCCGTTGTAGAACTGGGTGAAGCGCACGCCGTGCGCGGCCAGGCGGTCGAGGTGGGGCGTATGGATCTCGCCGCCGTAGCAGCCCAGATCCGAGAACCCCATGTCGTCGGCCAGCATCAGCACGACGTTCGGCCGCTTCATCCGACGTCCTCCGCGACCGCTGGGGTCGACTGGCGCACGTGACGGCACCTTGGCGCGCCGTGCATCCGGAGCGAGGCCGGCGACTGCCGGCAGATTGCCGCACCTGCCTTATACTGACAAATGAGCATTTGCTGATTTGCCATAGCCATCCGGAATGTCACTGCTTCGTCACGCGCAGGTGCTACGCCAGTTCATGGTGGTGGCGCAGACGGGTAGCCTGACCGCCGCCGCGCAGAAGCTCGCCGTCACGCAACCTGCGCTCACCAAGAGCATCCAGCGCCTCGAGGACGATCTCGGTGTGCGCCTTTTCGAGCGGCTTCCGCGCGGCGTGACGCTCACGGGGTATGGCAAGGCGCTGTTGCCCCACGCGCAACGGATCGACGCCGCCGTCCGCCTCGCCGACCTGGAGATGCTCGCGTACGGCGGTGGACACACGGGCCAGCTCAAGCTCGGCACCGGGCTCATGTTCGGCGCGACGCTGGTGCCGAACGCCATCGCCGTGCTGCACGAACGTTATCCCGGCATCACGTTCCAGATCGTCTCGGCGGCCACCGACGTCAACTATCCTCGGCTCCTCGCCGGCGAGCTCGACATGCTGTTCGGGGTATTGCCGCCAGTCGACGCGCTGCCCGAGCACCTCACGTATCGGGTCATCACCCAGGTCGGCCTGCGTGTGATCGCGGGACCGCAGCATCCGCTGCTCGTGCGGTCGCGGGTGCAGGCGCGCGAGCTCGCACAATATCCGTGGGCGGTCATGCAGCACGACCGCGAGCTCGTTGCCAGCCTGACCGCGACGTTGCGCCGCGAGGGCACCGCCAGCGTGCGTATCGCGGTGGAGGCGACGTCGCTGTCGTCGCTGGTGCGGCTTCTCAAGTCGGGTCCGTACCTGAGCTGCGTTGCCGAAGGCATCGCCGCGCTGCCCGAGCTCGGCCTCGCATTCGTGCCGTATCCCCGCCGCATCGTGCGGGGCGATGCCGGCGTGGTGCTGCATCGCTCGCTCGAGCGGTACGCACCGGCGGCACTGCTGATCGACCAGGTTTGCGCCGAAGCCAAGGTGGCGCGCGTCGGCGTGCGATGATCGCCGGCGACATGAACGCATTCGATTACGTCATCGTCGGCGGCGGCACCGCGGGTTGCGTGCTCGCCAATCGCCTCACCGCGAGCGGGCGCAACCGCGTGCTGGTGCTGGAAGCGGGACCGCGCGACGACTACCTGTGGATCCACATCCCGATCGGCTACGGCAAGACGATGTTCCACCCCGTTTACAACTGGGGGTTCTACACGGAGCCGGAGCCGTCGATGCACGGCCGCAAGGTCTACTGGCCGCGCGGCCGCGGGCTCGGCGGCTCGTCGTCGATCAACGGCCTCATCTACGTGCGCGGGCAGCCGCAAGACTACGACCGCTGGGCGGCGGCCGGCAACGGCGGTTGGGGCTGGCGCGACGTGCTCCCGTATTTCATCCGCAGCGAGGCGAACTCGCGCGGCGCGTCGGCGATGCATGGCGCCGACGGTCCGCTCGCCTGCACCGACATCGGCGCGCGTCACGAGCTGATCGAGGCGATCATCGCCGGCGCCGGCGAGCTCGGCGTGCCGCGCACCGAGGATTTCAACGCCGGCGTGCAGGAAGGCGCCGGCTACTACCAGCTCTTCACGCGCCGCGGCTGGCGGTGCAGCACGGCCGTCGGCTATCTCAAGCCGGCGCGCGCGCGCCACAACCTTGCGGTTGAGACCGGCGCGCAAGGGACGCGCGTGCTGTTCGACGGCCGGCGCGCGGTCGGCGTCGAGTACGTGCAGGGCGGTGCAACGCGGCAGGTGCGCGCCAATCGCGAGGTGCTGCTCGCGGCCGGCGCGCTGCAGAGCCCGCAGCTGCTGCAGCTCTCCGGCATCGGCGACCCGGGACTGCTGCGCGAATTCGACATTCCGGTCGTGCGACCGCTGCCGGGCGTCGGCGAAAACCTGCAGGATCATCTGCAGCTGCGGCTCCTCTTCCGGTGCACCAAGCCGATCACCACCAACGACGACCTCAATTCGTGGTGGCGCTCGCTGAAGATCGGCATGCAATGGATCCTGCGGCGCAGTGGCCCGCTCGCCGTCGGCATCAACCAGGGCGGCCTGTTCACCCGCGTGCTGCCGGAATCGGCGACGCCCGACGTGCAATTCCATTTCGCCACGCTGTCGGCCGACCTCGCCGGAGCGGCACCGCATCCGTTCCCGGGCTTCACGTTCAGCGTATGCCAGCTGCGGCCCACGTCGCGCGGGCATGTGCGGCTCAAGTCACGCGACCCGCTCGCCGCACCGGCGATGCAGCCGAACTATCTCACCACCGAGGCCGACCAGCGCTGCGCGATCGCCGCCGTGCGCTATGCGCGCAGGCTCGCGGCCACCGCCGCGCTGCGGCCGTATATCGCCGAGGAAGTCCGACCCGGTCCGACGATGAACGCGGCCGACGACCACGCCGTTCTGGAGTTCTGCCGCGAGTACGGCGCGACGATCTTCCATCCGTCGGGGACGTGCCGGATGGGCGCTGCCGACGACCCGCAGGCGGTCGTCGACGCGCGGCTGCGCGTGCATGGCGTGGACGCGCTGCGCGTCGTCGACTGCTCGATCATGCCGACGCTGGTTTCGGGCAACACCAACGCGCCGGTGGTGATGATCGCGGAGAAGGCGAGCGACATGATCGTCGCCGACGCCGCGCAGGCGTGACGCGAGTCGGGGGCCGCCGCGGGTGATGGCGGGTGGGAAAGGCAGCGTTCAGCCGCGCGCGGCGGCACGCCGCGTGGCTTGGCCAGCGCGCGGGCGGGACGGTGCCGATGCCGATGCGCGCGACTTTCCGGCGACATCGTCGGCGAAGGCGGCACCGAGTGCATCCGCCGTGCGCCGCAATGCGGGCACCAGCGTGAGGGCATGCGCGAGCGTCAGGCGCGCCATCGGCGCGTGCACGGCCACGGCGGCCGCCGCGGGCGTGCGCGCGGCGACCACCGGCACCGCCACGCAGACTACGCCCGCCAGGTACTCCTCGTTGTCGGTGGCGAAGCCGGCACGCCGTATCGCCGCGAGCTCCGACTCGAGCGCGGCGCGATCGACGATCGTATTGTCGGTATAGCGCGTGAGCTCGAGCGCGGCGACGATGCGCCGGCGCCGTGCCGTCGGCAGGTATGCCAGCAGCAGCTTGCCGCTCGCCGTGCAGTGCAGCGGCACGCGCGATCCGGGCTGCAGCGTCATGCGCAGCGGCCACGCGCTCTCGACGCGGTCGAGGTAGACGACGCAGCCTTTCTCGAGGACGGTCAGGTTGACGGTCTCGCCGACTTCGGCGACCAGCCGTTGCAGGATCGCGTGACGCGGCGCGCGCGCCGACTCGTTCATCAGCACGTCGAGCGCGAGCCGTGCGAGGCGCGGGCCCGCGACCACGCGACGCCCCTCGGGCTCGCGCATCACGAGTCCCGCATCCTCGAGCATGCCGAGCATGCGATACACCGTGGGCTTGGGCAACGCCGCCGCGGCCGTCAGCGCCTGCAGCGACACCGCGCCCTGCGCGTGCGCCACGTGCTCGAGCAGCGCGAAGGCGCGCAGGAGAGGGGGTGCGTGGTCGAGCTTGCGCGACATTATTTTTTGACGTTATCGCAGAAAATGAAATGGTGCAAGCCATAAAATGAGTCAGTTACTTGCGGGAGCGCATCGCTTGTGGAAAACTGCACGGCAATCCGGCGCCGGTGCGCCGGGCGCGGCGTCCGCCCGAGCCCCGAACGCGACGCCGCCGCAGCCCCATTCCAGGAGAAAGTCGAGATGAACAAGCCCGTCGATTTGCCACAGGCGGTGATCGGCCGCCAGACGATGACGCCTTCCGAGGCCTTCGTCGAAACGCTGGTGGCGCATGGCGTCAAGGACGTGTTCGGCATCGTCGGCTCGGCGTACATGGACGCGCTCGACCTTTTTCCGCTCGCCGGCATCCGCTTCATCTCGGTGGCGCACGAGCAGGGGGGCGGCCACATGGCCGACGGCTACGCGCGGGTGTCGGGCCGACAGGGCGTGTGCATCGCGCAGAACGGGCCCGGCATCACCAATTTCGTGACGTCCACCGCCGCCGCGTTCTGGGCGCATTCGCCGGTAGTCGTCATCACGCCGGAGACCGGGTCGATGACGCTCGGCCTCGGCGGATTCCAGGAAACCGAGCAGCTGCCGATCTTCTCCAAGATCACCAAGTACCAGGCGCACGTCAACAACCGTGCGCGGATGGCGGAGCTCACCAGCCGCGCATTCGACCGCGCGATGCTCGAGATGGGGCCCACGCAACTCAACATCCCGCGCGACTTCTTCTACGGCGACATCGAGTGCGAGATCCCGCAGCCGATGACGATCGAGCGCGGCGCGGGCGGCGAAGCGAGCCTGACTGCCGCCGTGGACCTCTTGACCACCGCCAAATTCCCGGTGGTGCTTGCTGGCGGCGGCGTGGTCATGGCCAACGGCGGACGCGAGGCCATCGCGCTCGCCGAGCGGCTGTCGGCGCCGGTCTGCAATTCGTACCTGCACAACGACTCGTTCCCGTCGAAGCATCCGCTGTGGTGCGGCCCGCTGGGCTATCAAGGGTCGAAGGCGGCGATGAAGCTGATCGCACAGGCGGACGTCGTGCTGGCCCTCGGCACGCGCCTTGGCCCGTTCGGCACGCTGCCGCAGCACGGCATCGACTACTGGCCGGGCAAGGCCAAGATCATCCAGATCGACGCCGACCCGCGGATGCTGGGACTCGTCAAGCCGATCGCCGTCGGCATCTGCGGCGACGCACGTGCCGCCGCCGCCGCGATCACCGCGCGCCTCGCCGGACGCACGCTGGTCTGCGACACCAACCGCGACGAGCGCAAGGCGCGCATCGCCGCCGAAAAGGCCGCATGGGAGAGCGAGCTCGGCGGATGGACGCACGAGAAGGATCCGTGGTCGGTGGAGGTCAGCGCGGGCAGCGGCGCCATGCATCCGCGCCAGATGCTGCGCGAGCTCGAGAAGGCGATGCCCGAGGGCGCGATGGTGTCCACCGACATCGGCAACATCTGCTCGGTGTCCAACTCCTACCTGCGCTTCGAACGGCCGCGCTCGATGTTCGCGGCGATGAGCTTCGGCAACTGCGGCTATGCATTGCCGACGATCGTCGGCGCCAAGGTGGCGGCGCCCGAGCGCCCGGCGATCGCCTACGTCGGCGACGGCGCATGGGGAATGAGCTTCGGCGAGCTGCAGACCTGCGTGCGCGAGAAGATCCCGGTGACGGCGGTAGTGTTCAACAACGGGCAGTGGGGCGCCGAGAAGAAGAACCACGTCGACTTCTACGCCAACCGTTTCGTCGGCGTGAACCTCGACGGCCAACCGTCGTGGGCGGCGGTGGCCAAGGCGATGGGCGCCGACGGCCATCGCATCGACAAGGTGAGCGACGTCGGTCCGGCGCTGCGCGCCGCCGCCGCCGCGCAGCGCGACGGCCGCACGACCGTGCTCGAGATGATGGTGACCCGCGAGCTCGGCGACCCGTTCCGCCGTGACGCGCTGTCGATGCCGAAGCGGCACCTCGCGAAATACAAGCCGACCGCGGCCTGACGATCGTAGGTCGCGCCGGCCGCGCGACGCGGACGGCGGTGCCGCCAGCGGGGCCGGCGGCCACGACCTGCGGCTTGCGCCAGGTAATGAGAGATTGGTTGTGCTTCGCTGACGCGAAGCACACGTTGCGCCGCTTCCACGGCGGGTCGCGCAACTGAGTCCGGGTCGCAACCGCGCGACCGCGCGCGCCGTACAATCGCCGACCATGCCGACCCACCGCACCCGCACCCCGCTTGCCGTTCCGCGGCGGTCGCCGCCGGCGTCGACGCTCGCGGTCATCGACATGGGATCGAACAGCTTTCGCCTGGAAGTCGCGCGCGTCGAGGATGGCCACATCCATCGTCTCGATACCTGGCGCGAGACGTTGCGCATGGGCGCATCGATGGATGACCGGGGGCGCATTCGCGCCGCGTACGAGCATGCGGCGCTGGCGTGCCTCGCGCGCTTCAGCGAGCGCCTGCGCGGGCTGCATCCATCGGGCGTGCGCGCAGTGGCGACCAACACGTTTCGCATCGCGAGCAACGCGCAGGCCGTACTGGCGCGGGCGGAGAAAGTGCTCGGCTTCCGCATCGACGTCATCTCGGGCCACGAGGAAGCGCGGCTCATCTATCTCGGCGCCGCGCACGTGCTGCCGCACTCGGAGGAGCCGCGCCTGGTGATCGACATCGGTGGCGGCTCGACCGAGATCATCGTCGGCCGCGGTTACGAGCCGCTGGCGCTCGAATCGCTCGACATGGGATGCGTGTCGTACTCGCAGCGATTCTTCGGCGGCGGACGCCTGCCGGCGCAGGCCTTCGCCGCGGCGCGCACGCATGCATCCGCGCAGATCCAGGCGATCGCGCGCGACCTCGAGCGCCACCACTGGCGCGACGTGTTCGCGTCGTCGGGAACGGCGCTCGCACTTGCCGACATCCTCGAGCAGAACGGACTTGCGGCGGGCGGCATCACGCCGGACGGGCTCGCCGCGTTGCGCGCGCGCATGGTTCGTGCCGGCACCATCCACCGGCTGCGACTGCCCGGGCTCAAGCCCGAACGCGCACCGGTGCTGGCGGGCGGCCTCGCCATCATGGAGGCGGCGCTCGCCGAGCTGCACGTCGCACGGGCCAATCCGGTCGGCGGCGCGCTGCGTCTCGGCGTCATGGTGGACATGCTGGGCCGCCGCGAGGCGCGCGATGCGCGGGCAGCCACGGTGGCGCGTTTCGCCGAGCGCTACCACGTCGACGTCGATCACGCGGGCCGCGTCGCCGCCACCGCACGCGAGCTGTACGCGCAGGCCGTGCCGAAGCCCTCTGCCGAATCGCTGCAGCGCCTCGGCTGGGCGGCGATGCTGCACGAGATCGGCTACTCGGTGTCGCACCAGGGCTTTCACAAGCATTCGGCGTACATCCTGCAGCACGCCGACATGCCCGGCTTCGACGCGCGCGAGCAGCGCCTGGTGGCGATGCTCGTCCTCGCGTGCCGCGGGGCGCTTGCCAAGGTCGCGCCGGTGCTCGGCGATGCGGAATGGCGCGCCCAGATCCTCGCCTTGCGGCTCGCGGTTCGGTTTCATCACGCGCGACGGCCGATCGACCTGCCGCCGATCGCGTTGCGCGCCGGCACCAGCGTGGGCTGGCGCGTGCCGGCGCGATGGCTTGCGAGCCATCCACTGACCTCGCATCTGCTTGGCGAGGAACGCGAACAGTGGACGAGCGAGGGTTATCACTGGCGCACGCCGCCACCGGCGCGCCGCGCCGCTCGCGGCACCTAGCGCTCGGCCGATCGGCGCGCGCTGCCGGAACATACTGCGGCCGTCGAGCCGCTACTTTTGACGGAGGGCGGGGTCCGCGCGCGCCGCGAGCATCACGTCCGCGCCATCGCAAGGGCGCGCTCGAGCGCAGCGCGCAGGTTTTCGCGCATCGCCGTCCTGCGCGCGGGATCGGGCGCGCGCAGCACGGCGGAGGGATGAAACGTCGCGACGATGACGGCGCCCGACGCGTGGCGCGGAGGTGCGGCGGCGGCCGCCACGATGGTCATCGCCCTGCCCACGAGAGCGCGCAGCGCGGTGGCACCGAGCGCGACGATGACGTGCGGACGCACGGCGGCGATTTCCGCTTCGAGCCAGGCATGGCAGGCGGCGATCTCGCGCTGCGCGGGCGTCTTGTGAATGCGCCGCTTGCCGCGCAGCTCGAAGCTGAAATGCTTGACCGCGTTGGTGATGTACGCGTCGCGCTCGCCCATGCCCGCTTCCGCCATCAACTGCCGCAGCAGCCGCCCCGACGGGCCGACGAACGGTCGACCTTCCTGATCCTCGACGTCGCCAGGCTGCTCGCCGACCAGCATCACCGGTGCGTGCCGAGGGCCCTCGCCAGGTACGGCCTGGGTCGCGCGCGCGCCGAGGTCGCATCGCCGGCAGCGGTCGAGCTCCGCCTTGTCGGGCAGGCCGCCATCGTCGCCATGCGGTGGCCGTGGCACGCGCGTCCGATCAAGCGTGTGCGCGACGCTCGCGCCGCCGCGCCAAGGCGACGCGCAAGTGCCGGGACCATCGCTGACGCGGGTTCGCGCGAGTGTGAGGGCTGCGGCTGGCGTCGATGCCCATCGGCGTCATTGGACCGCATCACCGACGGCCGGTGTTGTGCGTGCGTGCGGCGCCTGTCGGACGCGTCCGACGCCGAGTTGCGGGGCCCGCCGATGCCGGCGTCATCGCAGGCGCCTGTACTGTGCGTGCGTGCAAACCCGCACTGCGAGGAGTTCGGCAATGAAGTCGATTCTCGATCCGACGTTCCGCTACGTGAACAGCAGCAACACCGACGTGCGCAAGACCTTCGCCCGCGTGCGTCGCGAGCAGCAGGCAGCGCGCGCGCGCGTGGCATCCACCGCACCCGCCCGCTCAGTCGTCAGGCTCGACCAGCACCGGCAATCGGCGGCGTAGCTGCGATCACACGTCGCCGGGGGCGACGGCAAGCTTCAGCACGACCGCATGCCGCCGCTCGCGGGGTGGCTTGACCAGCCACCATACGGCGCCTTTTTTCATCGACCATTCCATTTCGAGATTGCCGAGCAGGAACGCGGCAGTCTCGCCCAGCGTGGGCTGGTGCCCGACCACCAGCACGGCGCTTGACGCCACCGGCCACCGTGCGGCCGCCAGCACCGCTTCGACGGGGGCGCCCGGCGCGATCTCGTCGCAGGTCTCGTAGTCGCGCCCGAGCGCCGCCGCAGTCTGCTGCGTGCGCACGGCGGGCGACACGAGGATCCGGCAATCCCCGGGCAGGCGTTCACCGAGCCAGCGCGCCATCCGCCTGGCATCGCGGGCACCGTGGGCCGTGAGGTTGCGCGCGAGATCGGGCTCGCCCGGCTCGGCGTCGCAATGGCGCCACAGGATGAGGTCCATGCCGATGACTGTCGCGCGCCGACTGCCCGCGCGTCAATCCTCTCCCGGCACCTCGGCGGCGACGGCGACCGCCGCCGCGCCGCGGAACTTCGCGAGCAGCGCCTGCTGCGCACAGAATGCCGCGTCGCCGTTCGCGGTGGCCTTCGACCACCGGGCATCGGCATCCAGAATCCACGCGTTCTGGTTGTCGCGCAGGTAGACGTCGATGCCTTCTTCCAGCACGCGTGCCTTCAGTTCCGCATCCGCGACGGGAAACGCGACCTCGATGCGGCGGAAGAAATTGCGTCCCATCCAGTCGGCAGAGGCGAGCCAGACGTCGTCTGCGCCATCGTTGCCGAAGTGCCACACCCGGTGGTGCTCAAGGAAACGGCCAAGGATCGAGCGGATGCGGATGTTCGCCGACAATCCGGGGACGCCCGGACGCAGCGCGCAGGCGCCGCGCACGATCAGGTCGATCGACACGCCCGCCTGCGACGCTTCCTGCAACGCGGCGATGACGCCGTCCTCGACCAACGCGTTCATCTTGGCGCGGACGCGTGCGGGCCGGCCGGCGCGTGCGATGTCCGCTTCGCGGCGAATGAGCTGCAGCACGCGCGTGTGCATCGTGAACGGCGCCAGCATCAGCCTGGCGAGCGGTGCCGAGCGCGCGAGGCTGGTGATGTGCGCGAAGATGTCGTTGACGTCGCTGCAGATCTCGCGGTTGGCGGTCAGCAGGCCGAAATCGGAATACAGGCGCGTGGTGCGCGGATGATAGTTGCCGGTGCCCAGATGGGCGTAGGGCACGAGCGCGGACTCGCCGCCGGCGCCGCGCTCGCGGCGGAACACGAGCGCGAGCTTGGCGTGGGTCTTGAGGCCGAACACGCCATAGACCACCTGCGCGCCGGCGTCCTCCAGCCGCTCCGCCCAGTTGATGTTGGTCTCCTCGTCGAAGCGCGCCATGAGCTCGACGATCACCGTCACTTCCTTGCCGCGCCGCGCCGCGGCCACCAGCGCCTCCATCAGCGTTGAATTGACGCCGGTGCGGTACACGGTCTGCTTGATGGCGACCACGTCGGGGTCGTCGGCGGCCTTGCGGATGAATTCGGCGACCGGATCGAACGACTGATAGGGATGGTGCAGCAGGACGTCGCGCTCGCGCAGGCAGTCCAGGATGTCCTTGCCCGGCGGCAGCGCGGCGCTGCGCTCCGGGACATGCGGCGGGAATTTCAGCGTGTCGTCGTCGACTTCGTCGATCATCGACGACAGCCGCACGATATTCACCGGCCCGGCGCAGCGGTAGAGATCGTCGGCGTCGAGCGCGAATTGCGCGAGCAGGAAATCGGCGAGGTCTTTCGGGCAATTGGCGGCGACTTCGAGCCGCAGCGGCAGGCCGAAAGGCCGGTGCGAAAGCTCGCCCTGCAGCGCGTCGCGCAGATTCTTGACGTCGTCCTCGTAGAGCTCGAGGTCGGCATCGCGCGTCAGCCGGAACTGCGAGTACGACACGACGTCGCGCCCCGGGAAGAGGTCATGCAGGTGCGCATGCATGATCGACGACAGCAGCACGAAGGCATGGCGCGCGTCGGCGACCTCGATCGGTACCTTGATCACCCGTGGCAGGACGCGCGGCGCCTTGACGATCGCGATGCGCGTCTGCCGGCCGAACGCATCGCGGCCGGAGAGCTCGACGATGAAGTTGAGGCTCTTGTTGACGATCTGCGGCCACGGATGGGACGGGTCGAGGCCGATGGGCGTCAGCACCGGCCGCACTTCGCGGGCGAAATAATCGGCTGCCCACGCCGCGAGTGCCGGCGAGCGATCGACGCGGTTGATGAGGCGCACGCCGTGTGCGGCGAGCGCCGGCAGGATGTCGTTGTCGAGGATGCGGTACTGGTCGTCGACCAGCTGGTGCAGCTCGGCGGCGATGGCGGCATAGCGCGCGCGCAGCGACTGCGGCGTGGCATCGCCGGGCGTGGTCGTCAGGTGCAGCTGCTGGCGCAGCCCGGCGACGCGGATCTCGAAGAACTCGTCGATGTTGTTGGCGACGATGCAGAGGTAACGCAGCCGTTCGAGCAGCGGCACGTCGGGATCGACCGCCATCGCCAGCACTCGGCGATTGAAGGCGATCAGCGACAGTTCGCGGTCGATGCGCGCATCGGCAGGGGTCGCCGGCGCGATATCCGGCGCCGGCATGGGGATGATCGGAGGGGCGAGCATGGAACCCACGGCGAAGGAACCGTGAATTGTCGCCAGCGCGCGTGACGATTTCGTGACAGCCGGTGCGACGGGGTCAAACGACGGATTCGGAGGGCCGTTCATCGGTTTGGCCGCGGCGCGCGTCGGCGCAACGCAGCTGTCTATTGTGACGCGTGGTCGTCCGCGCGTCATTCGCCTGTAACAAACGCCGACTACGCTTCGACCGGTACGACAAAGACACGATACGAAAGGATCCCATGAAACTGACGGCAATCGGCCGCATCGCCGCCGTCGCCATGCTGGCGAGCGGGGTGTGCGCCCCGGCGATGGCCGACATCACCGGCGCAGGCGCGACGTTCCCCTATCCAATCTACGCCAAATGGGCCGAGGCCTACAAAAAGAACACCGGCATCGGCATGAACTACCAGTCGATCGGCTCGGGCGGCGGCATCGCCCAGATCAAGGCCAAGACCGTCGATTTCGGCGCGTCCGACATGCCGCTCAATCCCGATGACCTGTCGAAGGCGGGACTCATGCAATTCCCGGCGATCATCGGCGGCATCGTGCCGGTGGTCAATCTCGATGGCATCGCGGCTGGCACGCTGCGCTTCACCGGCCCGGTGCTGGCCGACATCTATCTCGGCAAGATCAAGTCGTGGAACGACAAGGCCATCGTCGACCTGAACCCCGGCGTGAAGCTCACTGCGGAACCGATCACCGTGGTGCGCCGCTCCGACGGCTCGGGCACCACGTTCAACTTCACCGATTACCTGTCGAAAGTCAGTCCGGAGTGGAAGGACAAGGTCGGCTCCGGCACGGCGGTGGCATGGCCCGAGGGTGTCGGCGGCAAGGGCAACGAAGGCGTTGCCGCGTACGTGCAGCGGATCAAGGGCTCGGTCGGTTACGTCGAATACGCCTACGCGCTGAAGAACAAGATGACGCACGCGCTGGTGCAGAACAAGGATGGCCAGTATCCGGCGCCGAGCAACGAGACGTTCCAGGCTGCCGCTGCATACGCCGACTGGAAGAACGCGCCTGGGTTCTACCAGATCATCACCAATTCGCCCGGCAAGGACTCGTGGCCGATCGCCGCGTCGAGTTTCATCCTGCTGCACACCACGCAGGACAAGCCCGCCAATGCGATGCAGGTGATGAAGTTCTTCGACTGGTCATTCAAGAACGGCCAGAAGCTCGCCGAGGAGCTCGACTACGTGCCGATTCCAGGTGCGCTCGTCGCGCAGATCGAGGGCGCGTGGAAGACATCGGTGAAGGACGCGGGCGGCAAGGCCGTCTGGAATTGACGCGCTCGGCCATTCCGGCGCGCTGCGCCGCGGCGACCTTCGCTCCCTGGCGCGAGGGTCGCCGTCGCCCGACAACAATACCGGGAGTTATCATGCCGGCCGATGCCGTCATTCCGCTCGACATGTCGCTAGGCGTCGCCCGCGCCGATGGCCCACCGCCTCGACGCGCGGTGCGCATGGCGTGGGGCGACGCGGTGTTCGAAGGCATCACCCGCCTATTCGCGATGGTTGTGCTGGGTTCGCTGGCGGCGATCCTGATCGCGCTGGCGATCTCGGCGTGGCCGGCGCTGGCGCAGTTCGGTCCGGCGTTCTTCGTGACGAATGTCTGGAATCCGGTCAAGCTGCAGTTCGGCGGTCTCGCGCCGATCTATGGCACGCTCGTCACGTCGGCGATTGCGCTGCTGATCGGCGTGCCGGTGAGTTTCGGCATCGCCATCTTCCTGACCGAGATGTGTCCGCCGATGCTCAAGCGCTCGCTCGGTACCGCGGTCGAGCTGCTTGCCGCGATCCCCTCGATCATCTACGGCATGTGGGGCCTTTTCGTATTCGCGCCCTGGTTCGCCGACCACGTGCAGCCGGCCATGACGGCTACGCTTGGCCGGTTGCCACTGGTCGGAGCGCTGTTCCAGGGCGCGCCGTCGGGAATCGGCTTCTTCACCGCCGGCATCATCCTGGCGGTGATGGTGATCCCGTTCATCGCCTCGGTGATGCGCGACGTGTTCGAGGTCGTGCCGACGGTGCTGAAGGAGTCGGCCTACGGCCTCGGTTCGACCACGTGGGAAGTCGTGTGGAACGTGGTGCTGCCCTACACCCGGATTGGCGTCATCGGCGGCATCATGCTGGGACTCGGCCGCGCGCTCGGCGAGACGATGGCGGTGACATTCGTCATCGGCAACGCCTACCGGCTCAGCGCCGGCCTCTTCAATCCCGGCAATTCGATCGCGTCCGCGCTGGCCAACGAATTCAACGAAGCGTCCGATCCCGTGCACCGTGCGTCGCTGATCGCGCTGGGCCTCGTGCTGTTCGTGCTGACGTTCATCGTGCTCGCCGCGTCGCGCTACCTGATCGCGCGACTCGAACAGGGTGAAGGGGCACGTACGTGAGCTCGCCGTTCATTGCGGCCGATGGTCACGACGCCGCCAGGTCCGGCGTCTACCGGCGGCGGCGCTGGGTCAACCGCTTCAACCTGACGGCGTCGCTGGCAACCATGGCCTTCGGCATGGCGTTCCTGGCCTGGATACTCTGGGTGCTGATCGCGAACGGCGCCGCCGCGCTGTCGCCATCGCTGTTCATCGAGCCGACGCCGCCGCCCGGATCGGCCGGCGGGCTCGCCAACGCGATCCTCGGAAGTGCAATGATCGTCGGCTTTGCCACGCTCATCAGCACGCCGATCGGCATTCTCGCGGGCATCTACCTTGCCGAGTTCGGCAAGCAGGGCCTGCTCGCGCGCACCACGCGCTTCATGAACGACATCCTGTTGTCGGCGCCCTCGATCGTGCTGGGTCTTTTCGTCTACACGATCTACGTCGCGCGCGCGCATCACTTCTCGGGCTGGGCCGGGTCGCTGGCGCTGTCGCTGATCGCCGTGCCGGTGGTCGTGCGCACGACCGAGAACATGCTGCAGCTCGTGCCGTCGAGCCTTCGCGAGGCGGCCATCGCGCTCGGAGCGCCGATGTGGAAGGTCATCCTGATGGTGACGCTGCGCGCCGTGCGCGGCGGGGTGATCACCGGCGTGCTGCTCGCCGTGGCACGGATCTCCGGCGAAACCGCGCCGTTGCTGTTCACCGCGCTCAACAACCAGTTCTCGAGCATGAACATGAATGCGCCGATCGCCAACCTGCCGGTGGTGATCTTCCAGTTCGCGCTGAGCCCGTTCGACGACTGGAAGACCCTCGCCTGGGGCGGCGCGCTGCTGATCACGCTCGCCGTGCTCGTCCTCAACATCCTCGCGCGTTCGCTGTTCCGCCAGGGCGTCCCGCGCTAATCGCCACCATGGACCTCCAGACTCCGCTTGCCGCCCGCGTGGCACCGCCGCCAACCGCCGTCCGCGCCAAGGCAGCGCCCAAGATCTCCATCCGCAATCTCGATTTCTTCTACGGGAGTTTCCAGGGGCTGAAGGGCGTATCGCTCGACATCGGCGAACGCGAGGTGACGGCGTTCATCGGGCCGTCCGGCTGCGGCAAGTCGACGCTGCTGCGCACGATGAACCGCATGTATTCGCTCTATCCGGGACAGCGTGCCACCGGCGAGATCCGCTTCAACAGCCGCAACGTGCTCGATTCCGGCACCGACCTCAACCTGCTGCGGGCCAAGGTCGGCATGGTGTTCCAGAAGCCGACGCCGTTTCCGATGTCGATCTACGACAACATCGCGTTCGGCGTGCGCCTCTACGAGAACCTGTCGGCGCGGGCGATGGACGAGCGCGTCGAGTGGGCGCTGACCAAGGCCGCGCTGTGGGACGAAGCCAAGGACAAGCTGAAGCAGAGCGGCATGGCGCTGTCGGGCGGCCAGCAGCAGCGCTTGTGCATCGCGCGCGCGGTGGCAGTGCAGCCCGAGGTGCTGCTGCTCGACGAGCCGACTTCGGCGCTCGACCCGATCTCGACGGCGAAGATCGAGGAGCTCATCTTCGAGCTGAAGCGCGACTACACGATCGCCATCGTCACCCACAACATGCAGCAGGCGGCGCGGGTGTCCGACTTCACCGCGTACATGTACCTTGGGGAGCTGATCGAGTTTGGCGCGACGGACGCGCTGTTCTTCAAGCCCACGCGCAAGGAAACCGAGGACTACATCACCGGCCGCTTCGGCTAGCGGGCGCGCGCCTGCCGGCGCGGCGGAGATCCACAGATGAACGACCACACTTCCAAGCAGTTCGACGTCGAGATGGAGGCCATCCGCTCCGGCGTGCTGTCGATGGGCGGCCTCGTCGAACGCCAGCTCGCGCGCGCGATCTCGGCGCTCGAGAGCGATGACGACGACGCGCTGCTCGACGCCGTCGGCGCGGACGAGCAGCAGATCAACCAGTTCCAGATCGACATCGACCAGCAGTGCGCGCAGATCATCGCCAAGCGCCAGCCGGCGGCGGTCGACCTGCGCATGATCCTCACCGTCAGCAAGGTGGTGAACGACCTCGAGCGCATCGGCGACGAGGTCAAGAAGATCGCCTACAAGTCGCGCCAGGCGCGCGGCGGCGACGCCCTGCGGCGCGTGCGTTACTACGACGTCGTGCGCATGGCCAAGCGCGCGCAGACGATGCTGCGGATGGCGCTCGACGCCATCGCGCGTCTCGACGCCGGATCGGCGGCCGAGATCGTCGGCCTCGACGACGAGATCGACGCCGACTTCGCGGCGATCCTGCGCCAGCTCGTCAGCTACATGATGGAGGACGCGCGCACGATCACGCCGGCGATCGAGATCGTGTTCATCGCCAAGTCCATCGAGCGCGTCGGCGACCACGCCAAGAACATCGCCGAAGCCGTCGTGCAGGTCGTCAAAGGCAAGGATGTCCGCCATGCGTCGGCGGAGCGCATCCGCGCGGAGATCGCGGAGCCATGATGCCGACCGCCCTGGTGGTCGAGGACGAGCCGGCGATTCTCGAGCTGATCCGCATCAACCTCGTCGACGCCGGGTACGACGTGCAGGGCACCGCCGACGCGGAAGCCGCGCGGCGGATGATCGACGCCGCGCTGCCGGACCTGCTGCTGCTCGACTGGATGCTGCCAGGGCAATCGGGGCTTGCCTTTGCGCGGGAGCTGCGCGCCGACAAGCGCACGCGCGAGCTGCCGATCATCATGGTGACCGCGCGCGGCGACGAGGCGGACAAGGTCGCGGGCCTCGAGGCCTGGGTCGACGACTACGTGACGAAACCGTTCTCGCCGCGCGAACTGAAGGCGCGCATCAAGGCGGTGCTTCGCCGGCGCGCGCCGGAGGCGGCGCAGGAGCGCCTCGTGGCGGGCGCGCTCGCGCTCGATTCGGCCTCGCATCGCGTGACCGTCGACGGCAAGCCGGTGCACCTCGGACCGACGGAGTACCGGCTGTTGCGTTTCCTGCTCGCGCGTCCCGAACGCGTGCATTCGCGTGCACAATTGCTCGATCAGGTATGGGGCGACCAGGTCTACATCGAGGAGCGCACGGTCGACGTGCATATCCGCCGGCTGCGGGCGGCGCTGGCGCCGTTCGGCCAGGACGACCTGATCGAGACGGTGCGCGGCGCGGGATATCGTCTCGCCGCTCCGCGCTGAAGCGGCCGCGTCGCACGCGGCCGGCTTCGCCGCCGCCGGCATCGCGGCGCGGGAGCCCGCGTTGATCTGGGTGCGCGCATCGCTGCTGCCGCTGGCGGTGCTCGTCACGGCGCTCGTCGCCGGCCTCGTGTGGAGCTGGGCCGTCGCCGCGGCGCTCGTCGCGATCGGCCTTTGCGCGCTGCTCGCGTGGCACGTGCGGGAGCTGACCCGCCTCGCCGCATGGGCTGCAGCGCCGCGCGACGCGCCGGTGCCGGAGTCGCGCGGTCTGTGGGGGCAGCTGTTTTCGCGCATCCACCGCCGGGTGCGCACGCGCGCGGCCATCGAGCGTGACCTTGCACACACGATCGCCCGCTTCCGCAGCGCAGCGGAGGCCATTCCCGATGGCATGGTGGTGCTCGACGCGCACAACCGCATCCGCTGGGCGAACCGCCGCGCGCAGGAGCAGCTCGCGGTGTCGACGCCCACCGACATCGGCGCGCCATTGGCGAACCTCGTGCGTGAGCCGGCCTTCATCCGCTATCTCGAAGGCGGAGACTTCGGCGAGGCCGTGGTGATGGCGTCGCCGCGCGAGGCCGGGGTGACGCTGTCGATGCAGCTGGTGCCGTTCGGAGTCGACGAGAAGCTGCTCATTGCGCGCGACATCACCGAGCGCGAGGCGGTCGCGCGCCGGCATCGCGACTTCATCGCCAACGTATCGCATGAGCTGAAGACACCGCTGACGGTCATCGCCGGCTTCGTCGAGACGCTGCAGGACCTCGACCTCGATGAACGCCAGCGCGACCGCTACCTCGGCCTCATGCACGAGCAGACGATGAGCATGCGCAAGCTCGTCGCCAACCTGCTGACGCTGTCCAGCCTCGAAAGCGACGAGCACGTCACGGGGGAAACGCGATTCGCGGTCGCGCCGATGGTCGACGCGTTGGCTGCAGAGGCGCGCGTGCTGTCGGCCGCTGCGCACGCGGTCGTGGTCGACAGCGTCGATGCCGCCGAGATCCTCGGCAACCGCGAGGAGCTCGCGAGCGCGTTCGCCAACCTCGTGAGCAATGCGATCAGATACACGCCGCATGGCGGCCGCGTGGCCCTCGCGTTTCGCGTCGACGCCGATGGTAGCGCGGTGTTCAGCGTCGCCGACACGGGCATCGGCATCGCGCCCGAGCACATTCCGCGGCTCACGGAGCGCTTCTACCGCGTCGATCGCTCGCGCTCGCGCGCGACCGGTGGCACCGGTCTGGGGCTCGCCATCGTCAAGCACGTTCTGCTCCGCCATCGCGCGAGCCTGGAAATCGCGAGCACGCCGGGAGTGGGCAGCACGTTCGCCGTGCGGTTGCCTGTACAACGCGTCGCGGCGTTGCACGTCGAGCCGCAGGCGTAGCACCGCGCCACGCCGGCGCGATGACCGGGCTGCCGCGCGCTCGATCTCACGGCACCGCGCGCGGTCGGCGGCGCTTCGCGTGCGCCGCCTCTGCGTGCGGCGCGCAGCATGCGCCGGCAATGACGTGCGGCGCATCGATGCGGCGCAAGCCCCCGCGATTGCGCTGGCTTCGCGCACCGATCGCATGATTGCGCAAAAGGCGCGGCATCGATCGCTTCGTGTCGCGAAATAGATGCGCATTTGGATAACGCCGCGCGCAACGCGTGGCGTGCTCGCGTCACGCACTCAAATAGATGCGCATTTGAATAGAGCGCAATGCGCGTTCGCGCAAATCGCGATGCGCGATACCTAAGATGGGCTCGCGTCGATCGCGACCATGCGCAAGAGCGGATGCGCCGTGAACATCGGCAAGTCCGCCGGCGAGCGCGCCGGTCGCTGCGTCGGCGTCCGCGAATTCATCCGAATTCCCCAAAGGAGCAGCAATGAACATCGAATCGGCAAGTCGCAGCATGCGAATGTTCCTCTGCACGGCCTCGTTGCTCGCGGCTGCCGCCGTGGCGAACGCCGCCGCCACCGACGTCGCCATTGGTTCACCGGGCGCGGTCGCCACCGACGCGCTCGGCAACGTTTACTTCAGCAGCCCGAATGTCGTTTACAAGCTGGCGGCGGACGGCACGCTGGTGCGCATCGCCGGCGTGATCACGCCGGGCAATCCCGATATCGTCGGCGGCTATTCCGGCGACGGCGGACCCGCGACGCAAGCGCAACTGAGCTTTCCGCTGTGGTACTTCGCGGTCGGCAGCAACTACGGCATCCTGCCGGAGCTGACGGGGCAGCTCGCCGTCGACGCGACGGGCGCGGTCTATATCGCCGACGCGCTCAATCATCGCGTGCGCAGGATCGGCGCGAACGGCGTCATCGTCACGGTGGCAGGCACCGGTGAGCGGGGCAGCGCCGGCGACGGCGGCGCGGCCGTCGCCGCCACGCTCGACATGCCGCAAGGCATTGCGCTGGACGCGAGCGGCAATCTGTACATCAGCAATGCCGATGGTCGCGTGCGCAAGGTCGACGCGAGCGGCAGGATCACCACGCTGACCCAGGCGCTGGCGTGTGGCAGCGGCATTCCCGATGCTGCCGGGCTTTGCGCGCCGTCGCAGCTGGCGGCGGGACCGAATGGACGCATCGTCACCACCGACAGCTTCTTCTGCCGGATCCGGTCCATTGCCCCCGATGGCACGCTGTCGACGATCGCCGGCATCGATCCCATCCGCGCGCCCGCCGACGCCGTCGACGATCCGGACTTCGCCAGCGACTTTCTCGATTTCGATCCCGCCGACTACACCGGCACGCCGATCCTCGTGTTCGAGCTGCCCGACTGCGGCGTCGACGGCGACAATGTCGCGGCCACCGAGGCGGCGTTGAACAATCCCTACGGCATGGCCTACGACGCCGCGGGCAACCTGTACATCGCCGACACGGACAACAGCTGCATCCGCAAGGTCGACGTTGCCGGCACGTTGACGACGTTCGCCGGATCGTGCGGATCATGGGCGGGATACGCGCGCACGACCGGTCCGGGATTCGCCGGCGACGGCGGACCGGCGACGAGCGCACAGCTCAGCCATCCGCACGGCGTCGCGACCGGCGCCAACGGCGTGGTCTATATCGCCGACACCGGCAACAGCCGCGTACGCATGGTCGATGCCAGCGGCACCATCCGCACGATCGCCGGCAACGGCTGGTGGCTGCCGTCGCCGTGAACGCATGACATTCTGGGCATCACGCCGGGCCGCGCCCCAAGCGGCCCGGCATGCGTGCGGCGGTGCTCGGACCGTCGCCGACAGAGCCGATCGCGCAATCACCGGAGGGTGCACATGGCGAGGTTTCGGCCGCGTTGCGCAAAATGATTGCGAATTTCGATAGTTCGCGCGCCGCGCACGTTGAATTGCCCGGCGGGTGTGCCTACGATGCGGCGGTGGCGCCTGAACGGCGCGGTTCGACAGGTGCAGGCGAGCGCGCCGATCCGGGCGGCCCGCGCATGGCGCCGACGCGGCAGGCGCGCTGACATGGCGGGTTGGCGGATGGAGCGCACAGGGGACGAGCAATGAGAGGTCGGCACAGGGTCTGGGCACTGCTCGCGCTGGCCGCTTCGCTTTCGGTGGACGTCTGCGGTGCGCAGGATCAGCAGCTCCCGTGCGACAAGAACCACTACATCCTCGTGAGCAACAAGAGCGGATGCGAGGATTGGGCGCCGAAGGATGCCATCGGACCTCCGGGCGCGATCGTTGCCGACGACCAGGGAAACGTCTACTTCAGCAGCCCGAACATCGTCTTCAAGGTTTTGGCGGATGGCGCCGTCTTTCGTTTCGCGGGCAACGGATTGCCCGGGTTTTCCGGCGATGGCGGCCCGGCACTCGACGCCTTGCTGAACTTCCCATTGGTCTATCCGGAGATGGCGGCGGATCCGCAGCATTTCCCGCCGCTGGTGGGAGCGCTCGCGGTGGCCGGGAATCTCGTCTACATCGCCGATGCCTACAACAATCGTGTGCGCGTCGTCGATGCCAACGGCATGATCTCGACGGTGGCCGGCAACGGCAGCAGGGGTGCGCCGTTCTGGGATGGCGGAGATTACGGCCCTGCAAAAGAGGCTCCGATGACGTGGCCGCAGGGCATCGCCGTCGATTTCGAGTACGGCGACCTGTACATCGCGAACGCCTACGGCCAGCTGCGATGGATACACCAGGGAGGCTGGATCCTGCCGCTTGCATGGCCGAATTGCGGATCCGGATACGCGGCGCCCGGCCTGTGCGCACCCGGGCAGATCACCGTGCGCTTCCCGGGGACCTCTTCACCGACCGTATACATTCCCGATCGCTATTGCCGCGTACGCGCGATCAGACCGTACGGAGCCAGCGCTGGCGTGACCACTGTCGCGGGTGCAGAAGCGAACGGCGCACCCGCCTGTGGATATGGCGGAGACGGTGGGTTGGCGACTCGGGCGCAGCTGAATGCGCGGCCGGGCGCGGTCGCGGTCGACGCCGCCGGCAATCTCTTCATCGCCGATTCCGAGAGCCACTGCATCCGCAAAGTCGACGCGGCCACCCAAATGATCTCGACGGTAGTCGGCGTCTGCGGAACGCCCAGTCCCGCGACACCGGGAGAAGCCGGACCT
>DASYSP010000061.1:0-5308 GCA_036003195.1 Casimicrobiaceae bacterium | reverse complement strand
GAGTTCAGTGATGGCTGACTTCGATCCCGACGCCTACCTGGCTGCGCCGTTTGATCCCGACAAGTATTTGCAGGGAACGACGGCAGCTCCGCCGGCGGCGCCGGCGGCTCCTCCGCCCGAGCGCAGCATCTTCGGAAAACTTGCCAATGCGCTCGGTGCGCCGGATCCGTATGCGGCGCCGGATCCCAACGGCGTCAACGCCACTGTCGGCCGCATCGCCTCAACCGTCCTGACCGGGCTGCCGGATCTCGCGATTAAAATTCAGAACGCCGGCCTCAACCCGTTCGACATGCCTGGGCGCATCGCCAACAAGGCGCTCGGCATCGAGGCGCCAGACGCATCGGTCCCCGAGGTCGGACCTTATGTGCGCGCCGCAGCCGGCGTGCCCGAGATGCCGGCCGATGCTTCGACGACGCGCAAGCTGCTCGAGGGCGGTGCCGCTGCGATCGCCTCCGGCGGTGCTAATGCGGCCGGTCAGGCGTTCAAGGCAGCACCAACCACTCTTGAAGCACTGCGGCCTGCCGCTGCAGCGCTGACGCGCGGCGTGATCGCGCCGACAGTTGGCTCGTACTACGGCGGCGAGGTCGGCGGCGCGGTCGGTGGTGACACCGGCGCACTGATCGGCTCCTTGGCCGGCGGCCTGGGACCGGCGGCACGAGTAACGCGCCAGGCGAGTACACGAGCCGGCGCCAAGCCCGACGCCGCCGCGATCGCTGCGATCGCGGAGCGTGAGAACATACCAACGACGGCCGGATTGCTCGGCGGTCCCGCCGTCCAGGCGCAAGAGAAAGCGCTTTCCGGCAAACCTGGCGCCGCCAACGTGATCAGAGCTGCGCGAGGAGACACGCTCGCCGGCTTACGCGATGCGGTGCAGCGCGCGATCGAGGAGCGCCAGGCGCTGCCTGCGGTGACGCCGGAGACCGCCGACATCCACGGTGTTGCCAGCAAGGCGCGCGCCGGCGGCAGCGATGCCAGCTCGGCCGCGCAGGCGAGGCTGATGGAGCGCGTCACCCCGACGGCCCAGGTCGACGTGACGCCGGTGCTCGCTGAGCTCGAGGCCATCCGCCGGGAGACGGATCCAGGCACCGCGGCTCCGATCGTCGCGCGTATCGAGCACCTGAAAGAAATGTTTCCGCGCGATGCGCAGGGCAATGTGATTTCCGCCACTGCTGACTACCAGCGCTTCAAGGATTGGCGCACCGGGATCGGTAGACGATCGCAGGGTCTGGATCCGGTACCGGGTCGGTTCAATGCTCGGATATACGAGGCGGCGACCAATGCGATGAAAGACACCGCCGTCAAGGCCGGCGTGCATCCGCAAGAGTTCGACCTGGCGCAAGGCATCACGCGCAACCAGATGCGCGCCGGCGAGATCACCGAGCAGTATGACAAGACGCTCGGCAACACCATGGCTGACGCCGCCGGCCCGCGCGGGTTTGCGAAATGGTGGTACAGCATGACGCCGCAAGAGCAGACGGCAATCGCCGGGCCGCAGAAACAAAGGTTCGACGACTTTGCGCGCCTGTCGAAGGAATTTAATTACCCGACCAGTCAAACCGGCCTGACACAGGCCGTCGGCAGCCAGGTCGGCGAGGGAGCTGCTCGCGTTGTCGGCGCCGGCATCGGTACGCTGCTCGGCAAGAAGCTCGGCATCCCCGGCGGCGAAGCGATCGGCGCAGCGGTCGGCTCCTACGGCAAGACGCCGCTCAACTGGCTGCAGGCAAAGATGCTGGAAGGGCAAGGGCGCAAGCGCGCGATGCTGCAGGACGTGCGTCCCGTCAGCATGGATGAACTACGCGCGGCGCTCACCGCCGCCAGCAGAGGGGCAAACTACTGATGATTGACCGCAGCCAGTTCCTCGAGGAGCTCAAGCGCAATCCCGACCTGGTGCATCGCATTGCGGTGATCGTGGCCGGCGAAGTCGGCGGCGGCAACATCCCGATCGAGAAGCAGCTCATCCAGGCCGAGACGATCTTCAACCGCGCGATGTCACGCGGGCAGACGCTCGAACAGGCGACGAAGCAGACCTATCACCGCGGCGACGACGGCTATTATCCGGCCTCGACGATCAGCAACGGCGAGCGGATCATGTCGCGCCCCGGCGCCGAGGCGCGCTTCAAGGAGCTGGTGTTCAAGCCGGTGGCCAACGGCTCCGACGTCGGTACTGAAAAATTAGGGTTTGCGCCGACCGGCAATGCCTCCGACAGCGGCAAGAACAGATACGGCGAGCCCTTCGCGACCGGCAACGCCGCGCGTGGCTTGTACGCCAAGTCGAAATGGTACGGCGACCCGGCCAAGGGCGGCGAGATGTACGTCGAGGAAAAATCACGCCTCGATCGTCCCGAGCGGATCGCGGCCGCGCGCAAGGGTGGTCCGCAGCCGACCGTCGACGTCGCCGGCAAACCTCCGAGCCCCGATACTGCAGCTGCACCGCAGTCACCTGCCACTGCACCGCAATCGACCGGCAGCGTGGCCGCCGGCATGGTCACCGGCGATCGTCCGTTTGAGCCGACCAATGAAGAGCAGCAGACGCTGGTCGCCGGCGAGCCGACCGTCGCAACACCCGTCACACCTGCTGCGCCAGCGCCGGCGGTGGCCAAGACACCAGCGACGACGACAACGGTGTCAGCGCGAGCTGCAACACCGCGGCCGACACTCGGCGCGCAGATCATCAAGGCGATGGGTCCGCGCGGTCTCGATCGCTCGAGCTACATCGATCCCGGCACTGGACGCGAGATCCTCAACCCGCCCGCCAGGTCGGGCGAGGAGGCGATGGGGATCACGCGCGATCTCGGACGGCCTCCCAGCCAACAACCGTCCCGAGCGGCGGCTCGACCTCCACCAACCCGGCGCGAGGCCGGGCCGCCGGCGTCCACAACCGGCCAGGGCGTCGACCAAACACCGTCAGCGGCACGAGCAGAGGAGCCGGTGCCACTGCCACGAGTGCGACCGTCATTGGCACCGTTCGACCCGTCGGCGATGGATCCGACGTTGCTCACGCAGCAGCGCCCGATCGACATGGGGCCGCGCCTCGACGAGGGGCCGACGCCGCCGGGTGCCATCAGTGCAGCTCGGCCACCGCAGGCTGATTTTCTGTCCACGCTGTTCAAGGATTATTCGCGAACACCTGACAGGCCGATGAACTCGCCGTTCACCGCCGATGAAGCGCAGCGCAGACCCATGTCGCCGTTCGATACTGGATCTCGGCCGGCGCCGTTTCCATTCGCGCCAGAGGCGGCGAGGATGCTGGTGAGTCCGCAGCCAGACCAGGGCGTGACACTGCCCCGATCGCTGGAAAACCAATCAGCGTCCCCCTCATTCGGTGGTACGCGGCCACTGTCGATCGCGCCGGGGCGAACCGTCGATCAGCAGCTCCTGGGTCTGTCGCCGTTCACCGTTCCTGGTGGTGGCTCGGAACCGCAGCCGCCGGCGCAGGCCGCGCCGGTTTCGCCGGTCGCCAGCGGCCCGAACCTCTCTCCGTTTGAGCAGTGGCCGCCGCCATGGTGGAATTTTGCCGGCGGCGATTTCGGTGGCGGTGGCGGGGGCTTCGGGGGTGGCTATGACTTCGGTGCTTTCGGCTAGCTCTCACCGAATTTTTTAATTGTGGGATTATATTACCTGGGATTATAATACCTCCTATCTTGGGGGGTACCATCGTGGATTTACTGGGCTGGCTGACGGTGATCGCAATCGCCGCCGGGCTGATTGCTGGGCGGTTGTTGTTTGGGAAACCCAAACCTGACAGCAAAGACGTGTGGCCGTGATGCTATTCACCGCCGCATTTATCGCCACGGTCTGCCTTTTCGTCATGGTGCTGATCGGGTGGTTGCTGCTGAAGCTGGACACCCCCGGTGACAATTAAACCGTGGGCCAAGTGCCTGATCATTTTCGCCGCCTGGCTGGTGATGGCGATGGTCCTGT
The DNA here is from genome assembly GCA_036003195.1 of Casimicrobiaceae bacterium. Classification (GTDB taxonomy): domain Bacteria; phylum Pseudomonadota; class Gammaproteobacteria; order Burkholderiales; family Casimicrobiaceae; genus VBCG01. Next base: position 1,387 of record DASYSP010000061.1, on the reverse strand, counting down.
CAGCGTTGCCAATCAAACAAACATTGCGCTGGCCCACCGACGTCAGTACGCCAATCGATTAAGGCAGATCGGACAGCAGGTAAGTTATCACCGCGATGATCACCGCAAGACCGAACAGCGCCAGCAGTGCGTCGAGCGTTGGGTTGGGAAACTCGTTCCAGCGCTTCCACCACGGCAGTTTTCGCGGTGAGCTGCTCTGGCGCGTGCCGTGCATCAGTCGTCCTTGCCGATTTTGATCCCGAACCGGCGCAATGATTTGCGCATCGTCTCCATCTTTTCAAGCTCGCGATCGAAGAGCTGCTGAAACGTCAGCTCCGGCTCGACCTTGAGCACCGCGACCATGTCGGCCATCGAGACGTTGGGCGCATCGGCGAAGACCTGAAAATGGCAGCCAGGATGTGCGGTGTCGAAATCGCGCAGGTGCTGCATCCAGGCCTGCGCGAGCTCGTCGGGGATCTCGGCGACGGTGAAGATCTTCATCTCAGGATCTCCACCATCGCCTGGGCGTCCGATCGATGCCGAGGAGCGGCTCGGCCGGCGGCTCGACGTGATTGCACTTCGCCTCGAGGAGCCAATCCTCGACCGCGTTCTGGATCGTCCACGCCAGCGACTGGACGTTCTTATCGGTGTTGAGCGGCACCTCGTCCTGGAGGAAGTGCCGCGCTAGGTCGAGGCTCTTGTCGTCGACGGTCATCTCACTCCTCCAATTTTTTGATCGCGTAGTCGCCGGTCTTCTTCGTCGCGATCAGGTAGCGCAGAAAATTCGCCGCCGGCGTCGGCACCCGCACCTTGTCGGCAACCCAGTCGCGCGCCGAGCGCTCGTTGACGCCGAGCAGATGGATCGCAGCGCGCCTGGACGAGAGCCCGAGCTGCGCGAGCGCCTTCTCGTATTCTTTGCCACCCATGGTGCTGTTGCGGTTGATGGCGTTTTTTTTGAGCTTCATGCTGCACCTCCGAATAGTGCGATAGCGATGCCAATGACGATGATGATGCCAGTCCAGGCCAGAAGTGTTTTCGGCGCGATATCCGGCGTTGCGGCCGCGATCCGCCCCTGCTCCTCTTTCTGCCACTGGGCCTCCTGCTGCCTCTTGAGCTCGCGCTGGTTCCACTCCCGATCCTCCCTGCTCATCGGCGGCTCCGGCGCCGGCGCTGGCCGCGGCGGGTTCATCACATAGAAGAGGATCAGCGCGAGGAGGATGGTTTCGATCATGCTGCGAGCCTTTCCTGGACGCGGATGACGGTCTTTGCCGACCACGGTGCGCCGGTCGGCGTGGCGATCTCTCGGGCGTTGAGCTCGTCGGCGATCGCGCGTGCCGACTGGCCGGCGAACGCGACGAAGATCGGGCGCAGCTCCCGCGCGCGATCGAGCGCAGCCTGCTTGTTCTCG
>DASYSP010000060.1:0-7620 GCA_036003195.1 Casimicrobiaceae bacterium | reverse complement strand
CTGCCCGCGCTGCGTCAACCAGCGCCCTCGCCGCGCGGGCCCCGTGCGAGGCTCGCGGGCGATACCAGCGCGCCGCTCAGGGATTGCGGTACAGGGCGGGGAACTGATCGCGCAGGTGATCGACCTTCGGCAGGTCGTTGAACGCGATATACGGCTGCGTCGGGTGCAGCGCCGCATAGTTCTGGTGATACGCCTCGGCGGGATAGAACGCCGGCAGCGCCACCACCTGCGTGACGATCGGGCTCGCGAAGACCTTCGCCGCATCCAGCTGGGCGATGTAGGCCTGCGCCACCCGCGCCTGGTCCTCGGACGTCGTGAAGATCGCCGAGCGGTACTGCGTGCCCCGGTCGGGCCCCTGGCGGTTGAGCTCGGTGGGATCGTGGGCGACCGAGAAGAACACCCGCAACAACTGGCCATAGGTGACCTGCGACGGGTCGTAGGTCACTTTCACCGACTCGGCGTGGCCGGTCGAGCCGGTGCTCACGAGCTCGTAGCTCGGCGACTTCACCGTGCCACCGGCGTACCCGGACACCGCGCTCTTGACGCCCTTGACGTGGCGGAACACGGCCTCCACCCCCCAGAAACAGCCGCCGGCGAACACGGCCGACTGGGGTGAAGACGCGGCGGTGGCGGCGATGTCCTGCGCCGGCGGCGGCAGCGACACCGCGGCGCTCGACGCCCCGCATCCCTGGGCAAGCGCCATCAGCGCACAGCCGACGACGGCCGTTGCACGTTGGCGGAAGGTCGTGATCATGTGCATGCTCCTCGTGGGTTCATCTGTCTCAGTCGCGGCGCACCCTCAAACCTTGCAATCGTACGGCATGCCCACGCCATTTGGCGCTGCGCGCCAGGCGCCCGCGGCGTCCGCCGCTTTGACGGGCTGGCCGTGCTGGGATCGCGCGGCGGATCATTCGTTCCCTGCGCAGGACCTTCGTCGCGACTGGCGACGGTTCGTCGCACATTTCCGCCGCTGGCCCCGGCGCGCATTGTCCCGGCCGAGGTGCGCAGTCATAATCCGCCGCTCTCGGGCTGCGGAAGGCGCATCGTGAATCCCTTTGCATTGTCGATCGTTGGCCTCTGCAAGACCTATCCCAACGGCGTGCGCGCGCTCGACAGCGTGACGCTCGACATACCGACCGGCATGTTCGGGCTCCTCGGTCCGAACGGCGCCGGCAAGTCCACGCTGATGCGCACGCTCGCCACGCTGCAGGATGCCGACGCCGGCAGCGCCCGCATCGGCGACATCGACGTCCTGCGCGACAAGGACACGGTGCGCCGCATGCTCGGTTACCTGCCGCAGGATTTCGGCGTGTATCCCAAGGTCTCGGCCGAGGACATGCTCGACCACCTCGCGCGCCTCAAGGGCATCGCCGGTCGGGGCGAGCGTCGCGACGTCGTGGCGTCGCTGCTGCGCCAGGTGAACCTGTGGGACGTGCGGCGCAACGCGCTGGGCGGCTTCTCGGGCGGCATGCGTCAGCGCTTCGGCATCGCCCAGGCACTGATCGGCAATCCCCGCCTCGTCATCGTCGACGAGCCCACCGCCGGACTCGACCCGGAAGAGCGCGTGCGTTTCCACAACCTGCTCGCCGAAATCGGCGAGAACGTCATCGTGATCCTGTCGACGCACATCGTTTCCGACGTTTCCGACCTTTGCGCACACATGGCGATCATCGATCGCGGCCGTGTGCGTCTGGCCGGCGAGCCCGCCACGCTGACGGGTGCGCTGCGCGGCCGGGTCTGGCAGCAGGCCGTGGCGCGCGGCGAGCTCGAGGCGGCGAAAGCGGCGTATCCGGTGATCTCCACGCGACTCGTGGCAGGGCGTACGCTGATCAACGTGGTCGCGGACGCGGCGCCGGCGCCGGGCTTCGCGCCGGTCGAGGCGTCGCTGGAGGACGTCTATTTCGCGTCCATCGGCGATCGCGTCGACGCCACCCCGATTCCGGCCGTCGCCGCCTGACGCGCGCTTCGTGTCGAACTTCCTCGCCATCGCAAGCTTCGAGACCGCGCAGCGCTTGAAGCGCCTGTCGACGTGGGTTTATTTCCTCGTCTTCTTCGCGCTGTCGATGTTGTGGACCGCCGCCGCCGGCGGTGCCTTCGCCGGCGCCAACATCATCTTCGGCAGCGGCAAGATATGGATCAACTCGCCGTACGCGATCATGCAGACGATCGGCTTCCTCGGCATGGCGGGGCTGACGGTCGTCGGCGCGCTGATGGGACGCGCGATCCAGCAGGACTACGAGTACCGCACCGAGAACTACTTTTTCAGCGCGCCTCTCGCCAAGTGGCAATACCTGGGCGGACGCTACGCCGGGGCGCTGCTGGTGCTGCTCGTCGTATTTGCGAGCCTGGCGCTGGGGTCGTTTGCCGGCACCTTCTTTCCCGGCATCGATGCCGACCGCCTGGGTCCGCGACGCCTCGCGCCTTACCTGCTGCCCTATGCGACCATGCTGCTGCCGAACCTCGTGTGGCTGGGCGGTGTGTTCTTCTGTGTCGCCGCGCTGTCGCGGCGCATGCTCCCGGTGTACATCGGCAGCGTGCTGGCGTTGGTCGGCTACCTGCTCGCCGGCCAGCTGCTGCGCGACATCGACAACAAGACGCTGGCGGCGCTGATCGACCCGTTCGGCGTGAGCGCGGTGGCGACGGTGGTGCGTTACTGGACGATCGCCGACCGCAACGCCGCGCTGGTCCCGCTCACCGGCGTGTTCGCCGCCAATCGGGCATTGTGGCTCGGCGTGGGCGCGCTGGTCATGGCGTTCTGCTACTGGCGATTCCGCTTTGCCCATGTCGCGGGCGACACGCGCCGCGCGCCCACGAGCGACGACGCCGAAGTGCCGGTGGCCACATCGCGTCACGTGACGTCGGCCATGCCCGCAGGCGTCGGCGGCCTGCGCCTGCTGCCGCACCTGACGTGGCTCTACCTGCGCGAGACGGTGAAGAACGTCTACTTCGTCGTGTTCGCGCTCGCCGGCGTCGCATTCGTCGCGGTCGCGAGCACGACGGTCGGCAGCCTGTTCGGCACCAGCACCTGGCCCGTCACCTACCAGATGCTCGGGCTCGTCGCCGGCTCGTTCAGCGTGTTCATGCTGGTGATCATCACGTTCTACGCGGGCGAGCTCGCCTGGCGCGAGCGCGACAACCGCCTCGACCAGATCCACGATGCGCTGCCGGTGCCGACATGGACGCCGTTCGTCGCCGAGCTCCTTGCGCTGATGCTCGTGCCGGTCGTGCTGCAGGCGGCGCTGATGCTGTGCGGCATCGCCATTCAAACCTTCCAGGGTTACCACCACTACGAGCTCGGCCTCTATGTGCGGGAGATGTTCGGCATCGACGTCCCGCAGTACTGGCTCGTCTGCGTGCTGGCGCTCGCCGTGCAGTCGATCGTCGCCAACAAGTACCTCGGCCACTTCCTGATGATCGTGTATTTCCTCGCGCTCACCTTTGCCGTGCCGCTTGGGTTCGAGCACAACCTCTACCTGTACGGCAACGTGCCCGAATACACCTATTCGGACATGAATGGCTACGGTCACTTCCTGCCCCGGCTCTTCTCCTTCGAGGCGTACTACGCGGGGATCGCACTGCTGCTCGGCGTCGCCGGGTACCTCGCCTGGACCCGCGGCACGCCGAGCGGCTGGCGCGACCGGGTGGCCGGCGCGCGCGCACGCGCGACTTTCCGCGTCGGCGCATTTGCGGGAGTCGCCGCTGCGGCGACCGTGGCGCTCGGCGGCTTCATCTTCTACAACACCAACGTCCTCAACCACTACCGCACCACTCACGATCTGCAGACGCGCCAGGCGGATTACGAGAAGAAGTACCGCGCGCTCGACGGCGTGCCGCAGCCGCGCGTGACCGCGGTCAGGGTCGCCGTCGACCTCTATCCGCGCGAGCAACGCGTGCGCCTGCACGGCACGCTCGGTCTCGTCAACCGCAACGCGGTGGCCGTCGACACGATCCACCTCTTCTGGGCGCAGGGCGAGGACATCGACATCCGCTCGATCGACTTCGGCGTGCCGTCGACGCTCGTCACCGACGACCCCGCCATCGGCCTGCGCAGCTACCGCCTCGCGACACCGCTCGCGGCGGGCGCGTCGCTGACGATGGCGATCGACGCGCAGGTGGCCACGCACGGCTTCCGCAACAGCGGCAGCAACACCACCGTCGTCTTCAACGGCAGTTTCGTCAACGGCCTTTTCGTGCTGCCGGTCATCGGTTACGACCCGCGCGGCGAGCTCGTCAGCGATCGCGACCGTGCCAAATTCGGACTCAAGCCGAAGGAGCGCATGCGCGACCGCGACGATCCGGCGGGTCTCCAGGAAAACGTGCTGTCGCCGTATGCCGACTGGGTGACGTTCGAGGCCGACGTCGCCACCGACGCCGACCAGTGGGCGATCGCGCCCGGTTATCTCGAGCGCGAATGGACCGATGCCGGACGTCGGCATTTCGTCTACCGGATGGACGTGCCGATCCTGGATTTCTTCGCCGTGCAATCGGCACGCTACGCCGTGAAGCGCGACCGCTGGCGCGACGTCGCGATCGAGGTCTACTACCAGCCGGGCCATGAGTACAACCTCGACCGCATGATCGCGGCGACGAAGGCTTCGCTCGAGTACTACTCGGCGAACTTCGGCGCGTACCAATACCGGCAGTTCCGCATCATCGAATTCCCGCGCTACGCCGCGTTCGCGCAGTCGTTCCCCAACACCGTGCCGTTCTCCGAAGGCATCGGCTTCATTGCCCGCGTGCGCGAGGGCAACAAGGATGACATCGACTATCCGTACTACGTGACCGCGCACGAGGCGGCGCACCAGTGGTGGGCGCACCAGGTCATCGGCGGCGACGTGCAGGGCGCGACCATGCTGTCCGAGACCTTTGCGCAATATTCGGCGCTGATGGTGATGAAGCAGAAGTATGGCGCGGCGAAGATGCAGAAATTCCTCGCCTACGAGCTGGACCGTTACCTGATCGGACGCGCAACCGAACAGAAGAAGGAACTGCCGCTGTCGCGGGTGGAGAACCAGGATTACATCCACTACCGCAAGGGCAGCCTCGTCATGTATGCGCTCGCCGACTACATCGGCGAGGACAACGTCAACCGTGCGCTGCGGCGCTTTCGCGACGATCATGCGTTCAAGGGTCCGCCCTACCCCAACACCACGGAATTCCTGCGCGACCTGCGCGACGTCACGCCGGCGCGCTACCAGTACCTGATCGACGACATGTTCGAGTCGATCACGCTCTACGACAATCGCGCGGTCAGCGCGAGCGCCAGGGCACTTGGAGGCGATCGTTACGCAGTCGTCCTCAAGGTCGCCGCCAAGAAGCGCAAGGCGGACGGCCTGGGCAACGAGAAGGATGTTGCGCTCGATGACTGGATCGACATCGGCGTGCTCGACGCCGACGGCAAGCCGCTCTATCTCGAAAAGAAGAAGATTGCGGCCGAGAGTGCGGAATTCACGATCGAGGTGGCCGCCAAGCCGGCGCGCGCCGGCATCGATCCCCTGAACGAGCTGATCGACCGCACGCCGCGCGACAACACCGTGGCGGTCGACATGGAGTGACCGTGGCGCCGGCCGCCTGACGCGAATTTGCGAGCCGCGGGGATGACGTCGGTCAGCGGCCTGGCATTCCAGCCCGCGCGCGACGGCGGACGGCGGCTCCTCGCGACTGCGGCTTTGCGGCCATCTCGTTCAGTTCCCGTGACGAGCGCGCCCGCGGCAATGCCAGAATGCGCCCGGACACCCGCGCCCTTCCTGCCACGCGGCGCATCCGATCGATGCCTTCCATGACGACACGCCCCGCGCTCACCATCCTCGACCGGCTCGAAGCCGAGAGCATCCACATCCTGCGTGAAGTGGTCGCCGACGCCGACAAGCCGGTGATGCTCTATTCGATCGGCAAGGACAGCTCGGTGATGCTGCATCTCGCGCGCAAGGCGTTCCATCCCGCGCCGCTGCCCTTCCCGCTGCTGCATGTCGACACGACGTGGAAGTTCCGCGCCATGTACGCGATGCGTGACGAGGTCGCGCGCCATGCGGAGCTCATCGTGCACGTCAATCCCGACGCCATCGCGCAGGGCATCAATCCGCTGACGCACGGCTCGGCGCTGCACACCGAGATCTGGAAGACCGAGGGATTGAAGCAGGCGCTCGACCGTCACGGCTTCGACGTCGCCTTCGGCGGAGCGCGCCGCGACGAGGAAAAGTCGCGCGCCAAGGAACGCATCTTCTCGTTCCGCACGGCCGCCCATCGCTGGGACCCGAAGGCGCAGCGCCCCGAGCTCTGGCGACTCTACAACACGCGCAAGAACAAGGGGGAAAGCATCCGCGTGTTCCCGCTGTCCAACTGGACCGAGCTCGACGTGTGGCACTACATCCGCCGCGAAGGCATCGCGGTGGTGCCGCTCTACTTCGCGGCGCCGCGGCCGGTGGTCGTGCGCGACGGCGCACTGATCGTGCGCGACGACGAGCGCCTGCCGCTGGCGCCCGGGGAGACGCCGGCGATGCGGATGGTGCGCTTCCGCACGCTGGGCTGCTACCCGCTGACCGGCGCCGTCGAATCCACCGCCGACACGCTGGATGCGATCATCGGCGAGCTCGAGGTGTCCACCCGGTCCGAGCGCCAGGGCCGGATGATCGACCATGACGCCGCGGGCTCGATGGAAAAGAAGAAGCAGGAAGGCTACTTCTGATGTCGGCCGCCGATCACCCGCCGGCAACGACTGTGACGGCGGCCGGTTTGTCCGCGGCGGCAGGCGCCGACGCGCGGACGCTGCTGCGCTTCATCGCCTGCGGCAGCGTCGACGATGGCAAGAGCACGCTGCTCGGCCGGCTGATCCACGAATCGAAGGGCATCCGCGACGACCAGCTCGCCGCGCTCGCCGCCGATTCGCGGCGGTATGGCACGCGCGGCGCCGAGATCGACTACGCACTGCTGCTCGATGGCCTCACCGCCGAGCGCGAGCAGGGCATCACGATCGACGTCGCCTACCGCTTCTTCTCGACCGAGAAACGCAAGTTCATCGTCGCCGACACCCCCGGGCACGAGCAGTACACCCGCAACATGGTCACGGGCGCCAGCACCGCCGACCTCGCGGCGATCCTGGTTGACGCGCGCAAGGGCGTGCTGGTCCAGACCCGACGCCACTCGTACCTCGCGCACCTGCTCGGCATCCGCCATCTTGTGCTGGCGGTGAACAAGATGGACCTGGTCGATTACGACAGCGGGGTGTTCGACAAGATCGTCGCCGACTACCGCGAATTCGCCGCCAGCATCGGCATCGCGGGGGTCACCGCGATCCCGATTTCGGGCTTCAAGGGCGACAACATCACCAGCGCGCCTTCCGCCAATACGCCGTGGTACACGGGCCCGAGCCTGATCCACCACCTCGAAACGGTCGAGATCGCCAACGAGGCCGACCAGGCCGGGCCGCTGCGCATGCCGGTGCAGTGGGTCAACCGGCCGAACCTCGACTTCCGCGGCTTTTCGGGACTGATCGCTGAAGGCACCGTCAAACCGGGCGATGCGGTGCGCGTTGTGCCTTCGGGCAAGACCAGCACCGTCGCCCGCATCGTCACCCTCGACGGCGATCTCGACGAAGCGGTCGCCGGCCAGTCGGTCACCCTG
>DASYSP010000059.1:0-31814 GCA_036003195.1 Casimicrobiaceae bacterium | reverse complement strand
TGACCTTGAGGTTGATCGGCGCGCCACAGGAGATGAAGAGGTCGGAAGCCTGCTTTTCCGCCATCAGCTTGAATAACCGGTCGAGGAACATGTCTTTGCGCCTTGTCGTGGTTCAGCGGGCCGCCGGGCACGGGCGTGGTGGCCCGCGCGGGCCAGGCCAACGCCATGATGATGTCATGAAAGCGTGAGGCCCGCCAGACGCGAGGGACGGCCCTTCCACTGGGGGCGGGTCTCGCCCGGCGCCGGCGAAAAAGACGGATAAGCAAGTTTCGTGCTGGACCGCCAACCACGGCGCCCGCAGAGCATCAAGGCGCCCCGGCAATCGGGCGTGGATCCTTGCCGCGGCGCCGCAGGCGGCGTCAATTGAGCGCGTCGAGCGTGCCCCGCTCGCGCGATGTCAAACTATGGGGATTGGCGACGACGGCACGAAACCGGTCGCCACCACGCAAAATCGGAATGTGCAGGGATGCTGGCGATCATTGGCGGTAGTGGTCTCGACACGCTATCGGGCCTCGCCGACGCGCGCCGTCGCGCGGTCGACACGCCCTATGGCGCACCGGCGCCGGTCGTGCATCGCGGGCGCCTCGCCGGGCGCGAAGTGCTGTTCCTCGCCCGGCACGGTGATGCGCATACCGTGCCGCCGCATCGCATCAACTACCGCGCCAACATCCGCGCGCTCGCGGCCGAGGGCGCGCGCGCGATCGTGGCCGTGGCGGCCGTGGGCGGCATCCGCGGGCACCCCCCGGGCTCGCTCGCGCTGCCGCACCAGCTCCTCGACTACACGTCGGGACGCGCGGCGACGTTTTTCGACGGCGGTGACACCGCGGTTACGCATGTCGACTTCACGCACCCGTATGCGCCACGACTTCGTGCCGCGTGCCTGCGCGCAGCACGGCGCGCGGCGGTGGCACTGGCCGACGGCGGCGTCTATGCCGCGGTGAACGGCCCCCGCCTCGAGACCGCCGCGGAGATCGACCGCCTGGAGCGTGACGGCGCGACCATGGTGGGCATGACCGGCATGCCGGAAGCAGTCCTCGCGCGCGAGGCGGGACTCGAGTATGCGGTGATCGCGCTGTGCGTCAATCACGCGGCCGGCCGGGGGGATAGCGCCGAAGCGGTGTCGCAGCCCGCACTCGAGCGCGTGATGCACGACGGCATGCGCGCGGTGCGGATGATTCTCGAGACGGTAGTGTCCGAAGCAGAGGCGCTGGCGTGATACGCGACATCCTGCGCATGGGGGATCCCCGCCTGTTGCAGATTTCGCGCCCGGTCGCCGAATTCGGCACGCCGGCCCTCGAGGCGCTCCTGGCGGACATGCGCGAGACGATGGCGGCGGCCAGTGGCGCCGGCCTCGCGGCCCCGCAGATCGGCGTGCCGCTGCGGGTGGTCATCTTCGGCGTCGAGCGCAACCCGCGCTATCCGGATGCCGAAGCGGTGCCGTACACCGAGCTCGTCAATCCGGTGCTGACGCGCCTCGACGACGCGATGGAGGATGGCTGGGAAGGGTGCCTGTCGGTACCGGGGCTGCGCGGGGTCGTGCCGCGGTACGTGGCGATGCGCTACGAGGGCTTCGACCCGCAGGGCAGGCCGATCCGGCGGGACGTCGACGGCTTCCACGCGCGCGTCGTGCAGCATGAATGCGATCACCTCGACGGCGTGCTCTACCCGATGCGGATGCGCGACTTTCGCCAGTTCGGCTACACCGACATCCTGTTTCCCGATCGCGCCGCGGCCGAGGACGACTGACCGCGCCTGCGCGCGTGCCGTCGATGCGGCGGGCATCGGCAGCCGCTGCGCACATCGCACGCGACGCGGATCCGCGACCGGCCGACCTGCTACGCCTTCACCTCCAGCGCCTCGTAGAGCGTCGTCTCGAGGCGCAGCAGCGCCTGCTCGTCGTGCAGTCGTGCACCGTCGATCAGGAACACGTCCTCGGCGCGGTCGCCGAGCGTGTTGATCTTCGCGCTCGCAACGTTGACGTTGGCGCGCGCGAGCAGGTAGGCGATCTGCGCGAGCAGCCCCGGCCGGTCGCCGGCCACCACTTCGAGGATGTAGTGGAGGCCCTTGTCATCCGGGAAGATCTGGATCTCCGGCGTCAGCGGGAAGTGCTTGAGGCGCCGCGACAGGCGTCCCGCGCCGGGGGGCTCGACCGGCCGCGGCTCGCGCAGCAGCTCGCGCAGTTCGTGCTCGACATACTGGATGGTCGAGCGGAACGTCGCGTCGGGATTCGCGGGATCGTGCACGACGAAGGTGTCCAGCGCGTAACCGCTGCGCGTGGTGTGCACGCGCGCTTCCAGAATCGACAGTCCGGTGCGGCCGAAGAAGCCGCAGATGCGCGCGAACAGCTCCTTCTGGTCCGGCAGGTAGATCATCACCTCGAGTCCGGTGCCGGCGCGCGTGAGGCGTGCCTGCACCACCGGCTCGGCGCGATCGACGCGCCAATGCAGGTTGCGCGCATGCCACGCGATCTCGTCGGCGGTATGGCGCTGGAAGTACACGACGTCCAGATGGCTCCACAGTTTGGCTTCGGCGCCGTCGGGGATGGCGTTGAGCCGCAGCAGCCGGCGCGCCTCGTCCTGGCGCGCGCGCAACGAATCCTGCAGCCCGCCGCCGCGATCGCCGGCCAGCGCACGCCGCGTCGCGTGGAACAGGTCCTCGAGGAGCTGGCCCTTCCAGGCATTCCATACCTTGGGACTCGTGCCGCGGATGTCGGCGACCGTGAGCAGGTAGAGCGCGGTGAGGCGCCGCTCGTCGCCGACGTGACGCGCGAAGCCGTCGATCACCGCGTGGTCGGCGAGGTCCGACTTCTGCGCGATCGCGGACATCGTCAGGTGGTTGGCGACCAGCCAGGCCACCAGCGCCGTATCCTCGGGCAACAGCGCGTGCAGGCGGCAGAAGCGCCCCGCGTCGCGCGCGCCGAGCGCCGAGTGGTCGCCGCCGCGGCCCTTGCCGAGGTCGTGGAACAGGCCCGCCAGGTACAGCACCTCCTTGCGCGCAAAATCGCCGATCAGGCGCGAGCACAGCGGGTATTCGTGCGCGTGCTGCGCCTCGGTGAAGCGGCGCAGGTTGCGGATCACCATGAGCGTGTGCTCGTCCACCGTGTACACGTGGAAGAGGTCGTGCTGCATCTGGCCCACGACGCGGCCGAACACCGGCAGGTAAGCGCCGAGCACGCCGGTGAGGTTCATCCGCCGCAACTCGTGCGTGATGCCGCGCGGTTCGCGGAACAGGGCGATGAAGCGTGCGCGATTCGCCGGATCGCGGCGAAACGCGGCGTCGATCCGCCGGCGTGCGCGTACCACGGCGCGCAGCGCACGCGCCGACATGCCCTTGAGCTCCGGGTGGCGCTCCATCGTCAGGAAGGCATCGAGAATCGCCGACGGGCGCCGCTCGAACAAACCGGGGTCGGGAATGTGCAGGAGCTCGTCCAGCGCCGCGAAGTCGGCGTCGATGGGCGTCGACGTGCGTTGCGGCGCGAGGATGCGCACGCCGAGGTTCTGCATCAGGATCGTGTTGAGCAGGCGCACTTCGCGCGCGGCGCGATAGTAGCGCTGCATCAGGAGCTCGCTCGCGCGCCGCGTCGGCGTGTCGGCGAGGCCCAGCTCGCGCGCCAGCGCCGTCTGCTCGTCGAATACCAGCCGGTCCTCGCGCCGCGCGGCGAGGTAATGCAGCCGCACGCGCATCGCCGAGATCGCGCGCTCCTGGCGCGACGCGCTGCGTGCTTCGGCCATCGTCATGAGACCGTTGTGCGCGAGCTCGCGCCAGGTGCGGCCAAGCCCGGCGGCATTGGAGATCCACAGCACCGTCTGCAGGTCGCGCAGCCCGCCCGGGCTCTCCTTGACGTTGGGCTCGAGGTTGTACAGGGCGTCGTCGTACTTGAGGTGGCGCTGCTGCTGCTCGAGGGCCTTGGCCGAATAGAACGCGCGGACGTCGAGTGCGGCGGCGAAACGCGACTTGAACGCGCGCGCGAGGCGGGGCGCGCCGGCGACGAGGCGGTGCTCGAGCAGGCTCGTGCGCACCGTGATATCGGCGGCCATCTCGCGCTCGCACTCGTCGATCGTGCGCGTCGCGTGCGCGATCTCGAGGCCGATGTCCCACAGCGTCGCCAGGAACCGCTCGATCGACCCCGCGTGCGCCGCCGCGGCGGCATCGAGCAGGATGACGACGTCGATGTCGGAGTGCGGGAAGAGCCTGCCGCGGCCGTAGCCGCCGACCGCGAGGAGCGCGAACGCTGCTGGCATCCGCGACTCGCGCCAGACGTCCCTGAGCACGTCGTCGGTGAGGCGCGCGAGCCCGCGCAGCAGACGCTGCGTATCGGGGCGCGCGAGGAAAGCAGCGCGCAGCTGCGCGCGCCCGCGTTCCAGCCGCTCGCGCCACGCGGCGATCCGCGACACCGCGTTCATGGCCGACTCGATCGTGCCGGGCGCGGTGCTCAAGGCGGAGGGCGTCAGGAATCGAGCGGCGGCGGAGGCGGGGTGCCGCCGGAGACGGTCAGCACCTCGTACCCGTCATCGGTGACGAGCACCGTGTGCTCCCACTGCGCGGACAGCGAATGGTCGGCGGTGACGATGGTCCAGCCGTCGGCGAGGCAGCGGATGCCCGGTCGTCCGGCGTTCACCATGGGTTCGACGGTGAAGATCATGCCGGGCTGGAGCTTGAGTCCCGTGCCCGGCCGGCCGTAGTGCAGGACCTGCGGCTCCTCGTGGAACTGGCGGCCGATGCCGTGACCGCAGAACTCGCGGACGATGGAAAAGCCGTTCGCCTCGGCATGCTGCTGGATGACATGGCCGACATCGCCGAGATGCGCGCCGGGCCGCACCTTGCGGATGCCCCTCCACATGGCCTCGTAGGTGACGTCGACGAGTCGCCTGGACTGGATCGATGGCGCGCCGATGAAAAACATGCGGCTCGAGTCGCCGTGGAAATCGTCCTTGATCACCGTGACGTCGACGTTGACGATGTCACCCGGCTTGAGCTTGCGGTCGCCCGGGATGCCGTGGCAGACGACGTGATTGACCGACGTGCACAGCGACGCCGGATACGGGGTGTGGCCGGGCGGCGCGTAGTTGAGCGTGGCGGGAATCGTGCGCTGCACGTCGACCATGTAGTGGTGGGCGAGGCGGTCGATCTCGCCGGTGGTGATGCCGGCGGCGACGTGCGGCGTCAGGTAGTCGAGGAGCTCGGAGGCAAGGCGGCCGGCCTCGCGCATGCGGGCGACCTCGTCGGGGGACTTGAGCGAAACGGACATGGCGTCAATGGTGGGGGCGGGGACTCAGGCGCGCAACAGCTCGTTGATGCCGGTCTTGGCGCGGGTGCGGGCATCGACGCGCTTGACGATCACCGCGCAGTAGAGGTGGCAGCCGCCCTCGCCGGAGGGCAGGCTGCCGGCGACCACCACCGAGCCCGCAGGCACGCGGCCGAAACTGATTTCACCGGTCGCGCGATCGTAGATCTTCGTGCTCTGGCCGAGAAACACGCCCATGCCCAGCACCGAGTTCTCCTCGACGATCACGCCTTCGACCACCTCCGAGCGCGCGCCGATGAAGCAGTTGTCCTCGATGATCGTCGGATTGGCCTGCACCGGCTCCAGCACGCCGCCGATGCCGACGCCACCCGAGAGGTGGACGTTGCGCCCGATCTGCGCGCACGAGCCGACGGTGGCCCACGTGTCGACCATGGTGCCCTCGTCGACATAGGCGCCGACATTGACGTACGACGGCATCAGCACGACGTTGCGTGCGATGTAGGCACCGCGGCGCGCCACGGCCGGCGGCACGACGCGCACGCCGGCGGCGGCGAAGTCGCTGTCGGTAAAGCGGGCGAACTTGGTCGGCACCTTGTCGTAGAAACGGAACGGCACCGCGGGCCCCTCGAGACCGATGCCGGCGTTGTCGGCGAGCCGGAACGACAGCAGCACCGCCTTCTTGGCCCACTGGTGTACCTGCCACTGGCCGTCCTTCTTCTCGGCAACGCGCAGGCGGCCGGTATCGAGTTCGGCGATCACGTGCGACACCGCTTCGCGCACGGCGGCAGGCGCCTGGGTGGGGCTCAGCGATGCGCGGTCGTCCCAGGCGGCATCGAGTGTCGCGATCAGCGATTGCATCGGCGGCTTCGCAAAAAGCGCGATTTTACCGCGATGCGGCGGTGCCGCCGCCGGCACTCGCCGCCGGTGGCCTACATCGCCTTGAACCGGTGCGCGAACGTGCGTGACACGATGAGCGTCTCCGGCCGCGACTTGAGGTGGATCACCGGCTGGTCGCGCCAGTCGCGCTCGACCCGGGCGATCGCGTTGAGATTGACGATCGTGCCGCGATGCACCTGCCAGAACGCCTCGGGGTCGAGCTCCTCGTAGAGCTCCTTGATCGACTTGCGGATGAGGCCATCGCCATCACGCGTGACCACCTTCGTGTACTTGTCCTCGGACTGGAAATACAGGACGTCATCGATCGCGATCATCGTCATCGCGTTGCCGAGCGATGCGCGCACCCACCGCAACGCCGCCGGCGCATCCTTCGCCGCGAGCCGTGACAGCACTGCCGCAAGGTCAAGCGGCGCCGTGCGCAGGCGCATCTTGAGGCGTGCCACGACCTTGGCCACGCGATCGGCGGCGACCGGCTTCAGCAGGTAGTCGACGGCGCCTTCCTCGAACGCGGCGACCGCGTACTCGTCATAGGCGGTGACGAACACGACGTGCACGCTTCCGCCCAGCGTGCGCGCCACGTCCAGCCCGTCGCGGCCCGGCATGCGGATGTCGAGGAACGCGATGTCCGGCTGATGCGAGCGCGCCAGCAACAACGCCTCGTCGCCGTTGGCGGCGGGGCCGACGATGCCGAGCTCCGGCCACGCCTCGGCGAGGCGCGCCTTGAGCTGCGCGGCGAGCATCGGCTCGTCTTCGGCGATGAGGGCGGTGGGCATCGGGTCGGGGGCGCGATAGGAATGCGACGCCGTGCGCGAACGCTGCGCGGCTCAGCGATGTGCGAGGGGCAGCGAGATCGTGGCGACGCAGCCGCCGTTGTCGGCGGAAGCGAGCGTAAACCGCGCGCGCTCGCCATACAAGGCCGCGAGGCGCTCGCGGATGTTGGAAAGGCCGACGCCCTGGCCCGCGGCCGGGCTCGTGCCGCCGGAGACGCCGCTGCCGGTGTCGGTGACGCGCACCACCAGCGATTCGCCGTCGCGCGCCGCGCTGACGCCGATCCGTCCACCCTGCACGGTGGGCTCGATGCCGTGGCGCACGGCGTTCTCCACCAGCGAGATGACGAGGTTGGGCGGGAAGGGCTCCGTGCGCAAATCGTCGGGTATCGCCACCTCGAACGCGAGGCGCTCGCCCATGCGCATCTTGAGGATGTTGAGATACGCCTCGATCAGCTGCGCCTCCTGGCCGAGGGTCGACGACGCCGCGCGCAGCTGCGGCAGTGCAGCCCGCAGGTAAGCGATCAGGTGGCCCAGCAGCTTGCCGGCGCGCGGCGGGTCGGTCTCGGTCAGGTATTGCACCGAGGCCAGCGTGTTGAACAGGAAGTGCGGCTCGACCTGTGCCTGCATCAGCTTGAGCTGCGCCTCGGTCGCCTGCCGCGACAACAGGTGCCGCTCGGCATTGGCCCGCTGCAACGCCGCCTCGGCGAGCGTCTCGCGGATCTTCACGTAGAAGAACAGGCTGACGAAGAGTCCATTGAGGAACGCGGCGAAGAAATTCCAGGCGAACGTCGTCCAGTGCAGGCGCACGTAGGCGGCGTCGTAACCCTTGACGATGATCACCAGCGCGACGCCGATCAGCGCGCCGATCGCCACCGCGCGCGCCAGCCGCGCAATGGCGTGCGGCTTGCCCCAGGGCGAAGCGACGTTGACGCAGTACGCGATCGAGAAGCCGTACAGCTGGCAGGTGACGAACGGGTGCCAGAAAGGCCGCGTGTCGTCGATCCACAGCACCGCGGCGATGCCGGTGTTGATCGCGGCGATCAGCAGGATCGACAGCGCCGACGCGCGGAAGCCTTCGATCAGGATCTGTCCGAATCCCTTGTCCTGCGCCGGAGAGGCTGCCGAGTCCATGGCCGGGATTCTAGAGAGGAGGGCGGGGCGGCGCGGGGGGTTGCGACAGGGCGCCGGCCCTCCCGACAGGATGTCCCCCGCCGGGATTGCCCGCGCTAGCCTCGGGCCTGCGCAAAGGCGATCACGCGGTCGATCCCCTCGGCGCACTCGCCGGCATCGGCGACGAGCGCGATGCGCACCCGGCCACGGCCCGGATTAATGCCGTCCGCTTCGCGGCCGAGGTAGCTGCCCGGCAGCACGGTGACGTTCTGCGCCGCGTGCAGATCGCGGGCAAAGACGGTGTCGTCGCCGCCGACGTCCACCCACAGGTAGAACGCAGCCTCCGGCATCGCGCACGGCAGCACGGCCGCCAGCCGCGGGACCAGTGCATGGAATTTCGCCGCGTACAGCGCGCGGTTGGCGCGCACGTGCGCCTCGTCGTTCCAGGCGGCGATGCTCGCGTGCGCGACCATGCCCGACATCGCCGAACCGTGATAGGTGCGGTAGCGCAGGAACGCCCGCAGCAGCCCCGCGTCGCCCGCGACATAGCCGGAGCGCAGTCCGGGTGCGTTCGAACGCTTCGACAGCGATCCGAACACCACCAGCCGCGCGAAGTCGTGGCGCCCGCAGGCCGCCGCGGCGGCGAGCGCGCCCAGCGGCGGATGCGCTTCGTCGAAGTAGACCTCCGAGTAGCACTCGTCGGCGGCGATGGCGAAGCCGTGGCGGTCGGCGAGCGCGAAGAGCCGCTTCCAGGTCGCGAGGTCGGTGACGCGCCCTGTCGGATTGTCCGGCGAGCAGACATAGAGAAGCTGCGTGCGGCGCCACACGGTGTCCGGCACCGCGTCCCAGTCGTGCCGGAAGGCGTCGGCGGCGACGGCGTTGACGCAGTAGGGCTCCGCCCCCGCCAGCAGAGCGGCGCCTTCGTAGATCTGATAGAACGGATTGGGCACCACCACCACCGGCGCCGGACGGCTGGCATCGACGACCGTCTGCGCGAAGCTGAAGAGCGCCTCGCGGCTGCCCAGCACCGGCAGCACCTGCGCCGCCGGATCGATCGCGTTCACGTGATGACGGCGCGCGAGCCAGCCCGCGATGGCTTCGCGCAGCGGGGGCGGGCCCGCCGTCATGGGATAATTCGCGAGCGCAGGCGTGCCCTCGGCCAGCGCGTCGAGCACGAGCCGCGGTGTGGGATGGCGCGGCTCGCCGATGCCGAAATTGATCGGCCGCAGCGTGGCCGGCGGCGCATTGGCGGCGAACAGTTCGCGCAGCCGCTCGAACGGATACGGCTGCAGCAGCGATAGGCGGGGGTTCACGTGCCCAAGGGACCAGGGATGCGGCGCTCGATTATATCGACGCGATGATCGCGGCCACGCCGAGGTTGCCGCGGGCCACGCGCATCGCGCCCGCGCTCGCCACGCTCGCCGCGGCGATCCTGCTCGGTGCAGTGGTGATCTTCTGGCTGTGGCGCTGGCTGGGACCCGCGCCGGTGCACGTGATCGCCGCCGAGCCGCGTGATCCCGTCGCGGCGATTGCCGCGTCCGGCTGGCTTGCCGCGCCGGCGCCGGTCCCGGGAAATGGGCCGGCGGCGGCGTCGACGTTGGGCGGCGACGTTCGTCTGGTGGGCGTCATGGCCGACACCCGCGGCGGCGGTTACGCGCTGTTTCGCCTCCCCGGCGGTCCGAAGATCGTCGCCGAGGGCGGCGAAATCGCACGCGGCAGCGTGCTCGAGCGCATCACTCCGTTCGCCATCCTCGTGCGCGATGCCTCGGGCGAACGCAGCATCCTGCTGCGCGCCGATGCGCCATCGAAAACGCCGCTGGCGCAATCGGTGACCGCCGCCACGCTGCGCAGTTCGCCGGCGTGCGCGCCGCCGCCGGGGTTTCGTGGCACCGTGGTCAAGCTCAATGCCGAACTGCTGCAGGGTCTCGCTTCGCAGCCCGACGCACTCGCCGCGATCGTCACGCCGGTCGCCGGCGGCGGCATGAGCGTGCGCGAAGGCAGCGGCTTCGCGCAGATGATCGGCATGAAGCCCGGCGATCGCGTACGGCTCGCCAACGGCATTCCGCTGGCGAACGCCGACGATGTCATGGCCGCCGTCGTGACGCCGCTCATCGCCAACCAGCCGGTGCGGTTGTCAGGCACACGCGACGGCACGTCGCAGGAGATGCTGCTTCTCAACGCCGGCGCCTGCCCGGGCTAGGGCGTCGCGGGTCAGCGCGTGGCGGCGCGCGTGGCCGCGGCGTGCGCGTCGAGCCAGCCGGCGAGATCGCGCGGATGGTCGAGCCAGCCGTCCGCGGGCCATCGGTCGGGGTCGGCGCCGACACCCATGTAGCCCCAGCGCGCCACCAGCGTGGCCATGCCGGCGGCGCGCCCGGCATCGATGTCGCGCAGGTCGTCGCCGACGTAGACGCAGTCGCGGGGCGCGAGTCTCAATGCCTGCGCGGCATGCAGCAGCGGTGCCGGGTGCGGTTTGGAGTGCGGCGTGGTGTCGCCGCTGACAATCACCGCCGCCCGTGCGGACAGCCCGAGGTGCGCCGTGACCGGAGCGGTGTAGCGCGCCGCCTTGTTGGTGACCACGCCCCATGCGAGCCCGCGCGCGGCGAGGGCGGCGAGCATCGTCTCGACGCCGTCGAACAGCCGCGTGTCGGTGGCGAGATCTTGCGCATAGCACGCGAGGAACTGCTCGCGCAGCGCGAGGTAGCGCGGATGATCGGGTGTCACCTGCATGCCTGCGAGCAGCAGGCCGCGCGCGCCCGACGACGCGTATTCGCGCAGCGACGCCGGTGCCACCGGTGGCAGCCCCTCCGCGGCGCGCACGCGATTGAGCGCCGCGGCCAGGTCGGGCGCGCTGTCGGCGAGCGTGCCGTCGAGATCGAACAGCACGCCGCGAATCGGTGCAGTCACGCCGGCGGCCCGGGCTTGCGGAAGGCCGCGAGATAGTTGACCGACACGTCGTCGTTCAGCGCATAGGCGCGCGTCAGCGGGTTGTAGATCATGCCGCGAAGACTCGCGAGCTCGAGCCCCGCGTGCCGCGCGTCGAGCGCGAGCTCCGACGGCTTGATGAAGCGCGTCCAGTCATGCGTGCCCCGCGGCAGCAGGCGCAGCAGGTACTCGGCGCCGACGATCGCGTAGAGATACGACTTCGGATTGCGCGCGAGCGTCGAGAAGATCACGCAGCCGCCGGCGCGCGCGAGGGCGGCGCACGCGGCGATCGTCGATGCCGGCTGCGGCACGTGCTCGAGGAGCTCCATGCAGGTGACGACGTCGAACGCCCCCGGCCGCTCGGCCGCGAGCGCCTCGGCGCTCTCGAGCCGGTAATCGACGTCCACGCCGGATTCGAGCCGATGCAGCTTGGCCACGCCAATGGGCTTCGGCGACAGGTCGATGCCGGTGACGCGGGCGCCGCGAAGCGCCATCGCCTCCGCCAGGATGCCGCCGCCGCAGCCGATATCGACCACCGACTTGCCGGCCAGGCCGCCGGCCATCTCGTCGATCCAGCCAAGCCGCAGCGGATTGATGTCGTGCAGCGGCTTGAACTCGCTTTCGGGATCCCACCAGCGGTGGGCGAGTGCGCCGAACTTCTCGAGCTCGGCGGCATCGGCGTTGGCGGCGGGCGTGGACATTGGCGTGGCGGTCATGATCGGTGCGACGCAAGGCGGGCGCCCCATTGCTGCGCGCGCAGGCAAATCGCCGCGACGTCGATGCGGGTCAGTCCGCGCGCCGCCACGACACGCTCGCCCGCCACGAAGACGTCGGTGACATGCTCGCGGCCGGCGGCGTAGACGATCTGCGAGATCGGATCGTAGCAGGGCTCGGTGGCGACACCGGCGAGGTCGATGGCGATGACGTCGGCGAGCTTGCCCGGCGTAAGCGATCCGATGACGGCGCCGAGCCCGAACGCGTCGGCGCCATTCTGCGTGGCCATGCGCAGCACCGACTGCGCCGGCAGGCGCGTCGGATCGGCGTGCGCGCCCTTGGCGAGGAGCGCTGCCAGCCGCATCGCATCGAACATGTCGAGACGGTTGTTCGACGCCGCGCCGTCGGTGCCGAGGGCGACGTTGACGCCGGCGCCGACGTACTCGGCCACGGGCGCGATGCCGGCGCCGAGCTTGAGGTTGGATGCCGGGCAATGCACGACATGGCAGCCCTGGCGCGCGAGGATCTCGAGGTCGCCCGCGCCCGGATGGACCGCATGCACGGCGACGAACCCGGGGCCGGTCGCGCCCAGACGGTCGAGCCGCGCCAGCGGCGTCATGCCGTCGCGCGCCAGCGCGTCGTCGCGCTCGGCGCGCGTCTCCTGCAGATGGGTGGCGATCGGCAGGTCGATCTCGCGTGCGAGCGTGACCAGCTTGCGCCACGTCGCGTCGCCCACCGTGTACGGCGCGTGCGGCGCCAGCGCGAAGCCCAGCTGGGGCACGCCCTTCAGCGCGTCGCGCGCGGCGAGCCCGCGCGCGAGGTGCGCATCGGCATCGGCAGCGCCCGCCATCGGGAAGTCGAGCACCGGCACGCCAAGCACCGCGCGCATGCCGGCCGCGAGGTAGGCGCGTGCCGCGGCCTCCGCATGGAAATACATGTCGACCGCCGTGGTGGTGCCGCCGGCCAGCATCTCGGCCGCGGCGACCAGCGTGCCATCGAACACGAAGTCGGGCGCGACGTGCGCCGCCTCTGCCGGCCAGATGTGCTCGCGCAGCCACACATCGAGCGGCACGTCGTCGGCGATGCCGCGCAGCAGCGACATCGCGGCGTGCGTGTGGGCGTTGACGAGGCCCGGCATCAGCACATGCGTCGCGAGGTCGATGCGCTCGCGCGCGACGAAACGCGCGTCCGCCTCGGCGCCCGGCAGCAGCGCGACGATGCGTCCGCGGTCGACGATCAGCGCGTGGCCCTCGACGGCGCCGTCGCGGTCGATCGGCACGCACCAGCGCGCGTCGATACGGGTGTCGACGCGCATCGCGTCATCGCTCATCGTGGGCATCCGTCGGCGAAATTTGGCATCGCAAACAAAAAGCCCCGCATGCGCGGGGCCTTTTGCGACCGGGCGACTCGGTCATCAATGCATCATCGTGCCTTCGCCCTTGACTTCGACTTCCACGCGGCGGTTGGGCGCGAGGCAGGCGATCAGCTCGCGCAGCGCCTTCTGGTTGCAGACCACGCCCGGGATCGGCTGCGTCTTGCCCATGCCCAGCGTCTCGATCTTGTCGCGCGGCACGCCCTTGCTGACGAGGTAGTCGCGCACGGCGTCGGCACGGCGCTCCGACAGCTTCTGGTTGTAGGCCTGCGTGCCGATGCGGTCGGTGTGGCCGGTGACCAGCACGAGCTCGAGCTTCTGCACCTGCGACAGCTTGGAGATGATCTCCGAGTCGATCGCCGCCTTGCCTTCGGGCTTGAGCACGGCCTTGTCGAAGTCGAACAGCGCCTTCGACGCGAGCGTGATCTTCTGCACGCCGGGGGCGGGTGCCGGTGCCGGGGCCGGAGCCGGCGCCGGGGCCGGTGCCGGTGCTGCGGCCGGCGCGGGCGGTGCCGGCTTCGGCACGAGATCGGGGTCGCACGCGGCGATGGCCATGCTCGGCGTCCAGTACCCGGTGCGGTAGCACAGGTTGCCCGACAGGCCGGCGGTGCTGTTGTAGACGCCACTCCTCACGACGTTGTTGTCCGGCGTGCCGCTGCCGGACAGCACGTAACCGCTGTTGGTCGGATTCGCGCCGGCGACGCCAGGCACGTATCCCGTGGTCTGCGCGGCAACGCTGCCGGCGAATGCAGCTGCGAGCGCGCCTGCGACAACACCGGTGACGAGTCGACGAGTCATTGTTTCACCCCTTATTGGCTTAGGTTTTGGGAAAGTTTTATGCGAACCGAGGTTCGCGCACCCGGGCCCGTCGATCGTCCAAGCGGTCCCCGGCACGCGGAAATCTTAGCGTTCACAACGACTATAGCACGGAGGTTTTGCGGGAAGCAAAAGCGCCGGGCGGTGGATAAGTGATACGACGAGGCAACTGTCGCGGCGATACAACGCCGTGCTAAAATTACAAATATTCAAAGGCATCCGGCATCCCCGCGGCGCTGGATGCTGCCGAAAACCGGCCGGCGTCGGCCATTCCCGCTGAAAATCGAGCGGGATGGTCGATTTCTGCCTGCCTCGACCGATCCTGCAACTTCGCCGCGAACCCGAATTGCCGATGACACCCACCCCGACCGAGCCGTTTGCGAAGGAGACCGTTCCGGTCAGCCTCGAAGCCGAGATGCGCCACAGCTACCTCGATTACGCGATGAGCGTGATCGTCGGCCGCGCGCTTCCCGATGTCCGTGACGGCCTGAAGCCGGTGCACCGGCGCGTGCTGTTCGCGATGCACGAGGCCAACATCGCGTTCAACCGTCCCTACGTCAAATCGGCGCGGGTGGTCGGCGACGTGCTCGGCAAATACCATCCGCATGGCGACACCGCGACCTACGAAGCGCTGGTGCGGATGGTCCAGGACTTCTCGCTGCGCTATCCGCTGATCGACGGCCAGGGCAACTTCGGATCGGTCGATGGCGACCCGCCGGCGGCGTACCGCTACACCGAGTGCCGACTCGCGCGCATCGCCGGCGAACTCCTCGCCGACATCGACCGCGACACCGTCGATTTCGTGCCGAACTACGACGGCAAGGAAACCGAGCCGTCGGTGCTGCCGGCGAAGCTGCCCAACCTGCTCGTCAACGGCTCGTCGGGCATCGCCGTCGGCATGGCCACGAACATCCCGCCGCACAACCTCGGCGAGACGATCGACGGCTGCATCGCGGTGCTCGACAACCCCGAAGTGACGATCGACGAGCTGATGGACGTGATCCCCGCACCCGATTTCCCGACGGCGGCGATCATCTACGGGCTGGAAGGCGTGCGCGAGGGCTATCGCACCGGCCGCGGCCGCGTCGTCATCCGCGCGCGCCACCACATCGAGGACCTCGATCGCGGCAATCGCCAGGCGATTATCGTCGACGAGATCCCCTACCAGGTCAACAAGTCCAACCTCCTGATGCGCATCGGCGAGCTGGTGCGCGAGAAGAAGCTCGAAGGCATCTCCGACCTGCGCGACGAGTCCGACAAGTCGGGCATGCGCGTGGTCATCGAGCTGAAGCGCGGCGAAGTGGCGGAGATCGTGCTCAACAACCTCTTCAAGCTGACGCAGCTGCAGGACAGCTTCGGCATGAACATGGTGGCGCTGGTCGACGGCCAGCCGCGCGTCCTCAACCTCAAGCAGTTCCTCGAGTTCTTCCTCACCCATCGCCGCGAGGTGGTGGTGCGGCGCACGCGCTTCGAGCTGGCCAAGGCCCGCGACCGCGCGCATGTCCTCGAGGGCCTCGCAGTCGCGCTGTCGAACGTCGACGAGATCGTCGCGCTGATCAAGGCGTCGCCGACGCCGGCCGATGCCAAGGAAGCGCTGATGGCGCGCACGTGGCGCTCGCGCGTGGTGGAGGAGATGCTCGAGCGCGCGCTCACCGATGCCGCGCGCCCCGAGGGATTGTCGCCGAACTTCGGCTTCATGCGCGACGGCTACCGGCTGTCCGACACGCAGGCGCAGGCGATCCTCGAGATGCGCCTGTCGCGCCTCACCGGCCTCGAGCAGGACAAGATCACCACCGAGTACCGCGAGACGATGACGCTGATCGCCGACCTGATCGACATCCTGGCGAAGCCGACGCGCGTGACGAAGATCGTGCGCGACGAGCTCACCGCGCTGCGCGAGCAATTCGGCGACAAGCGCCGCTCCGAGATCGTCGCGCAGGGCGTCGACCTGTCGCTGGAGGACCTCATCACCCCCGCGGAGATGGTGGTGACGATGTCGCACGGCGGCTACATGAAGTCGCAGCCGCTGGCCGAGTACCGGGCGCAGCGCCGCGGCGGCCGTGGCAAGCAGGCGACCGGCACCAAGGAAGACGACTTCGTCGACCGCATGTTCATCGCCAACACGCACGATCACATCCTGTGCTTCTCCAATCGCGGGCGCGTCTACTGGCTCAAGGTGTACTCGGTGCCGCAGGGGTCGCGCGCGTCGCGCGGCAAGCCGATCGTCAACCTCGTGCCGCTCGCCGACAACGAGAAGATCACCGCGATCCTGCCGATCAAGGAGTTCGCCGAAGGCCACTACGTGTTCATGGCCACCGCGATGGGCACGGTGAAGAAGACCTCGCTTGCCGATTTCTCGCGGCCGCGGCCGTCGGGGATCATCGCCGTCGACCTCACCGACGGCGACCGCCTGATCGGCGTCGCGCTCACCGACGGCACGCACGACGTCATGCTGTTCAGCTCTGGCGGCAAGGCGGTGCGCTTCGACGAGAACGACGTGCGGCCGATGGGGCGCAACGCGCACGGCGTGCGCGGCATGTCGCTCGGCAAGGACCAGAAGGTGATCGCGCTGCTGGTGGCGGAAGACGAGACGCAATCGGTGCTGACCGCCACCGAGAACGGCTACGGCAAGCGCACGCCGATCGTCGAGTACACGCGGCATGCGCGCGGCACCAAGGGCATGATCGCGATCCAGCAGACGGCGCGCAACGGCAAGGTGGTGGTGGCCGCGCTGGTGCGCCCGGAAGACGAGGTGATGCTGATCTCGACGGGCGGCGTGCTGATCCGGACGCGCGTCAAGTCGATCCGCGAGATGAG
Source organism: Casimicrobiaceae bacterium (assembly GCA_036003195.1). Classification (GTDB taxonomy): domain Bacteria; phylum Pseudomonadota; class Gammaproteobacteria; order Burkholderiales; family Casimicrobiaceae; genus VBCG01. The sequence continues at coordinate 15,151 of DASYSP010000059.1, read as the reverse complement.
CCGCTCGACGCAGGGCGTGACGCTCATCAACCTCGGCGAAGGCGAGAAGCTCGCCGGTCTCGAACGCGTGGCGGAGAAGGAAGACGACGACAACGGCGAAGTGGCGTGACGCCGGCGCGGGGCGGGCGGTGACGGCATCGCATCGGGTCTGGAACTTCAGCGCCGGACCGGCCGCGTTGCCGCTGCCGGTGCTCGAGCGCGTGCGCGCCGAGCTCACCGACTGGCGCGGCAGCGGCATGTCGGTGATGGAGATGAGCCATCGCGGCAACGACTTCATGGCCATCCAGACCAAGGCGATGGGCGACCTGCGGCGCCTGCTGGCGGTGCCGGACCACTATCGGATCGTGTTTCTGCAGGGGGGCGGGATCGGCGAGGCGGCGATCGTGCCGCTCAACCTCACGGCCGGGCGGCGCCACGCCGACTACGTGAACACGGGCCATTGGTCGACGCGCGCGATCGACGAGGCGCGCCGCTACTGCGAGGTCGGCGTCGCCGCCTCGGCCGAGGACCGCAATTTCACCTACGTGCCGCCGCAGCCGACCTGGCGCGTCGCGCGCGACTCGGCCTACGTCCATGTCTGCACCAACGAGACGCTGGGCGGCGTCGAATTCGAGGCTTGGCCCGATCCGGCAGCGCTGCCTGCAGATGTGCCGATCGTCGCCGACATGTCGTCGCACATGCTGTCGCGTGCGGTGGATGTCGGGCGCTTCGGCGTCATCTATGCGGGCGCGCAGAAGAACATCGGCCCTGCGGGGCTGACGCTGGTGATCGTGCGCGACGACCTGCTCGACCGCGCGCGCGACGAATGCCCCAGCGTGTTCAGCTACGCCAAGCAGGCGGCGGCCGATTCGATGCTGAACACGCCGCCGACCTTCTCGATCTACGTCGCCGGCCTGGTGTTCGAGTGGCTCGAGGCGCAGGGCGGCATCGCCGGCATCGAGCGGGCCAACATCGCCAAGGCGTCGCTGCTCTATGCCACCATCGACCGCGGCTTCTACCGCAACGACGTCGCGCCCGCCAACCGCTCGCGGATGAACGTGCCGTTCTTCCTTCCCGACAGCCGGCTCGACGACGACTTCCTCACCGGCGCCAAGGCGCGCGGCCTCGTGCAGCTGAAGGGTCACCGCGCGGCCGGCGGCATGCGCGCGTCGATCTACAACGCGATGCCGCTGGCCGGGGTGCAGGCACTGGTCGATTACCTGGACGTATTCGCGCGCGAACACGGCTGAGGACCATGAGCACCGACGACGACATTGCACGCCACCGCGCGGCGATCGACGCGCTCGACGACGCGATCCTCGCGCGGCTCGCCGAGCGCGCGGCGCATGCGCATGCCATCGGCGCGATCAAGGGCGCGAGCGCCGCGTACCGGCCGGAGCGTGAAGCGCAGGTGCTGGCGCGGATGGCCGCGGCCAACCCGGGGCCGCTCCCCGCGGAGGCGGTGATCGGCGTGTTTCGCCAGATCATGTCGGCGTGCCTCGCGCTCGAGCGCCGCCTGACCGTCGGCTACCTCGGGCCGCAGGGAACGTTCAGCCATGCCGCCGTGCATCGCCACTTCGGCGAGTTCGTCGACACTCTGCCGTACGCGTCGATCGACGAGGTGTTCCGCGCCGCCGAGAGCGGCCAGGTCGATTACGCCGTGGTGCCGGTGGAGAATTCCACGGAAGGCGCGGTGGGCCGCACGCTCGACCTCATCGCGCAGACGCCCCTTGCCATTTGCGGCGAGGCCAAGCTGCGCGTGCAGCAGCACCTGATGACGCGCGCAGCGACGCTCGACGCCGTCACGCGCGTCTATTCGCACGCGCAGTCGCTGGCGCAATGCACGCGCTGGCTGGCGCGCAACCTGCCGCGCGCCGAGCGCGTGCCGGTGGCGAGCAATGCCGAAGCGGCACGCCTCGCCGCCGCCGAACCCGGCGCCGCGGCGATCGCCGGCGAGAACGCGGCGGCGATCCATGCCGTACCCATTCTCGTGCGCAACATCGAGGACGAGCCCAACAACACGACGCGCTTCTGGGTGCTCGGCAGCCACGCCGCAGGCGCCTCCGGCCACGACCAGACGTCGGTGGTGATCGCCTGTCCCAACAAGCCTGGCGCACTGGTCGCGGTGCTCGAACCGTTCGCGCGCCATGGCGTGTCGATGTCGCGCGTCGAGTCGCGGCCGTCGCGCGTCGAGCTGTGGGAATACCTGTTCTTCGTCGACGTCGGCGGCCATGCCGACGACGCGCCGGTGGCGCAGGCGCTCGCCGAAGTGCGCGCCATCGCCCCTTACGTCAAGCTGCTCGGGTCGTATCCGGCGCCGCTCGCATCGACCTCCGCCGCCGCCACGGCGAGGACCCCATGAGCGAGCCTTGCGCCGCCGACCGCGCGCCGGAATACATCCGCCGCATCGCGCCGTACGTCGCCGGCAAGCCGATCGACGAGCTCGCGCGCGAGTTCGGCCTCGACGCGGCGTCGATCGTCAAGCTTGCGTCGAACGAGAACCCGCGCGGCGCGAGTCCCGCGGCGGCGCGTGCGGTGACCGCGGCGATGGCCGACGTGACGCGCTATCCCGACAGCAACGGCTTCGCGCTGAAGGATGCGATCGCCCGCCGCTTCGGCGTCGACACGCGCGAGATCGTGCTCGGCAACGGCAGCAACGACATCCTCGAGCTCGTGTCGCTGGCATTCCTGCGACCCGGCGACGAAGCCGTCTATTCGCAGTACGCGTTCATCGTGTATCCGCTGGCGACCCAGGCGCGCGGCGCGCAGGGCCGCGAGGTGCCCGCGCGCGACTTCGGCCACGACCTCGCGGCGATGCGCGACGCGATCACGCCGGCGACCCGCGTGGTATTCGTCGCCAACCCGAACAACCCGACCGGCACATGGATCGCTCCCGGACCGCTGGCGCAGTTCGTCGAATCGGTGCCGCGCGACGTGATCGTCGTGCTCGACGAGGCCTACAACGAATACCTGGCGCCGCACGACGACGCCAACGCCACGCGCTGGATCGCGCGCCAGCCCAATCTGGTGATCTCACGCACGTTCTCCAAGGCGTACGGACTTGCCGGCCTGCGCGTCGGGTATGGCGTGATGCACGCCGATGTCGCCGACCTCGTCAATCGCGTGCGCCCGCCGTTCAACGTCAACTCGCTGGCGCAGGCGGCGGCCATCGCGGCGCTCGGCGACCAGGACTATGTCGCCGCAAGCCGGCGCCTCAACGACGAGGGCATGCGCGCGCTGCGCGCCGGCTTCGATGCGCTGCGCCTGCGCCACCTGGAATCGCACGGCAACTTCGTGCTGGTCGACGTCGGCGACGGCATGCGCGTATTCGACCGCCTGTTGCGCGCCGGTGTCATCGTGCGTCCGGTGGCCAACTACGGCATGCCCGCATGGATTCGCGTGACCGTCGGCCTGCCAAGCGAGAACGCCCGCCTCCTCGAAGCGCTGCCGGCGGCGCTGGCGCCCTAGGCGAAGCGCGATGCCGCGCGTGGCGAAGCTCGCGATTGCCGGCGTCGGCCTCATCGGCGGCTCGCTCGCGCTCGCGCTGCGCGCCGCCGGCGCCGTGGACACCGTCGTCGGTCTCGGCCGCACGCGCGCGAATCTCGACGCGGCGCTTGCGCGCGGCATCGTCGATCGCGCCTATCGGCTCGACGACGCCTGGCAGGCGGAGCTCGCCGACACCGACGTCGTGCTGGTCGCGGCACCTGTCGCGCAGTCCGCGTCGCTGTTCGCGGCGATCGCGCCGCATCTGGGCGAGGGCACCGTGGTCACCGATGCCGGCAGCTCCAAGCAGGACGTCATCGCCGCCGCGGCCGTGAATCTGGGGGCGGCCGCCGCGCGCTTCGTGCCGGCGCATCCGATCGCCGGCAGCGAGCGCTCGGGCGCCGCCGCCGCGGAGGCCGGGCTCTTCCGCGGGCGCAGCGTCATCGTCACGCCGCTCGCCACCACCGTGCCGGCCGCGCTTGCCACCGTCGAGGCGATGTGGCGCAGCACCGGCGCCGTGGTGACGCGGCTCGAGGCGACGCAGCACGACCGCATCTTCGCCGCCGTGTCGCACCTGCCGCATGTCCTCGCGCATACGCTGGTGGCGGAGCTCGCGGCGCGCGCCGATGCGGCAGCGCTGTTCAGCCATGCCGGCACCGGGTTCGGCGACTTCACGCGCATCGCCGCCAGCTCGCCCGAGATGTGGCGCGATGTCGCGCTCGCCAACCGCGCGGCCCTGCTCGCCGAGCTCGACCGTTATGGCGAGGCATTGGCCGGCGTGCGCGCGACGATCGCCGCCGGCGACGGCGAGGCGCTCGAGGCGTTGTTCGCGCGCGCGCGCGACGCGCGACTGCGCTGGCAGGCGGCGCGCGACAGCGGCATGGCGTCATGAGCGCCACGCTGGCGCTGGCGCCCGCGCGCAGCGCGGCGGGGACGGTTGCGCTGCCGGGATCGAAGAGCATCACCAACCGCGCGCTGCTGCTCGCGGCGCTGGCGCAGGGCACGACGCGCCTGCACGACGTGCTCGACGCCGACGACACGCGCGTGATGATCGCCGCGCTGCGTGCGCTGGGCGTCGACGTCGCGCCGGGCGACGCCATGCGCACGCTGACCGTCAGCGGGCGTCCGGACCTCGGCGCCATCGACACGAACCTGCAACTCGGCAACGCCGGCACCGCGTTCCGGCCGCTGACCGCGGTGCTGGCGATGGCCCGCGGTCACCATGTGCTCGACGGCGTCGCGCGCATGCGGGAGCGGCCGATCGGCGACCTGGTCGACGCGTTGCGCGAGCTCGGAGCGTCGATCGACTACCGCGGTGTCGAGGGCTATCCGCCGCTGGCCATCGCACCGCTCGACGCGCGGGAGGCCGACCAGGTGCGCGTGCGCGGTGACGTTTCGAGCCAGTTCCTGTCGGCGCTGCTGTTGGCGCTGCCGCGCCATCCGATCGTCCTGCGGCAGGCGATGCGCGTCGCGGTGACCACGCCGCTGATCTCGCGGCCGTATGTCGAGATCACCACGCGCCTGATGCAGCGCTTCGGCGTCGAGGTCGCCACTCCCGACGCGGCGACGTTCGTCGTTCCGCGCGGCGCGCGTTATGCGTCGCCCGGCCGCCTCGATGTCGAGGGCGACGCGTCCTCGGCCTCGTATTTCCTCGCCGCCGGCGTGCTGGGCGGCGGCCCGGTGCGCGTGGAAGGCGTCGGCCGCGCGTCGATCCAGGGCGACGTCGCATTCGCCGGCACGCTGGCGCAGCTGGGCGCCGACATCCGCTTCGAGGCCGGCGCGATCGAGGCACGCCGCGGCCGCCCGCTGGACGGCGGCACGCTGGATTGCACGGCCATTCCCGACGCGGCGATGACACTCGCCATGACCGCACTGTTTGCCACCGCGTCCACCACGCTGTCGGGGATCGGCAGCTGGCGCGTGAAGGAGACCGACCGCATCGCAGCGATGGCGACCGAGCTGGCGAAGCTGGGCGCCGGGGTCGAGGCCGGTGCCGACTGGCTGCGCGTGACGCCACCCGCCGTGTGGACCCCGGCGACGATCGACACCTACGACGACCACCGGATGGCGATGTGCTTTGCGCTGGCCGCATTCGGCGGCGCCGGCGTGACGATCCGCGACCCCGATTGCGTGGCCAAGACCTTTCCCGACTTCTTCGCGCGCTTCGCGAGCCTCGTGCAATGAGCGCCGAAGGGCCGCCCCGAGGCGCTCGCCCCCCCGAGGGGGGAGGCGCGCGCAGCGCGCATCGGGGGGAGCGTGAGCTCGCCGAAGGGCCGCCCCAAGGCGCGCGCCCCCCCGAGGGGGGAGGCGCGCGCAGCGCGCATCGGGGGGAGACATGCTGAGCGCCGACGCGGCCGTTCCGGTGATAGCGGTCGATGGCCCTGCCGCATCGGGCAAGGGCACAATCGCCGCCGCCGTGGCCGACGCATTGCGCTTTCACCTGCTCGACAGCGGCGCGCTGTACCGCCTGGTGGCGCTGCGGGCGCTCGACAGCGGGACCGCGCTCGACGACGCGGCGGCGCTGGCGTTGCTCGCCCGCGCGCTCGACGCGACCTTTCGCGCCGGGCGCGTGCATCTCGCCGGGCGCGACGTCAGCGAGACGCTGCGCGGCGAGGACGTCTCGGCTGCCGCCTCGCACGTTGCCGTCCACCCGGGGGTGCGGGCGGCGCTGACCGAGCGCCAGCGGGCTTTCCGCCGGTCGCCCGGCCTGGTCGCCGACGGCCGCGACATGGGCACCGTCATCTTCCCCGACGCCGTGCTCAAGGTTTTCGTCACGGCGAGCCCCGGGGAAAGGGCCGCGCGGCGCCATAAACAGTTGATCGCAAAAGGAATCTCGGTTACCATTGAAAGTCTTTTGCGTGAAATCGCGGCCCGCGATGCGCGCGATGCCGGACGCACCGCGGCGCCGTTGGCCGCAGCGCCCGACGCCGTGCGGCTCGACACCACCGGCGTGGCGCCGGAGGCATCGATTGCAGCCGTGCTGGCGCTGTGCCGCGAACGCGGCCTGGCGGCGGCGAGCACATGAAAGAACCGTCGGCGACGCCCTGGCCGGGCGCCGCGCGACGGCCGACGACAACCAACCCGCGGCGTTCGAGACATTGGGTTCTCGCACCCGCGGCCTGACGAAAGGCACCAACCCGAATGGCTACCGCTACACACACCGCACAACCCGCGCCGCTCGAGAATTTCGCGGCGCTGTTCGAGGAATCGCTCGCGCGCCAGGAGATGCGCCAGGGCGAGCTGATCACCGCCGAAGTCACGCGCGTCGACTACAACGTCGTCGTCGTCAACGCGGGACTCAAGTCGGAATCCTTCATTCCGATCGAGGAATTCAAGAACGACAACGGCGTCGTCGAGGTCAAGCCCGGCGACTTCGTCACCGTCGCGATCGAGTCGATCGAGGACGGCTACGGCACCACGCGCCTGTCGCGCGACAAGGCGAAGCGCCTCAAGGCCTGGAGCGACCTCGAGGCGGCGATGGAGCAGGGCACGATCGTCGAGGGCTTCGTCACCAGCAAGGTGAAGGGTGGCCTCACCGTGATGATCAACGGCATCCGCGCGTTCCTGCCCGGCTCGCTGGTCGACATCCGCCCGGTCAAGGACACCGCCCCGTTCGAGAACAAGCAGCTCGAGTTCAAGGTCATCAAGCTCGACCGCAAGCGCAACAACGTCGTCGTGTCGCGGCGCGCCGTGCTCGAGGCGAGCCTCGGCGAGGAGCGCGAGAAGCTGCTGTCGACGCTGCAGGAAGGCGCGGTGGTCAAGGGCATCGTCAAGAACATCACCGATTACGGCGCGTTCGTCGACCTGGGCGGCATCGACGGCCTGTTGCACATCACCGACCTCGCCTGGCGCCGCGTCAAGCATCCGTCGGAAGTGCTGGCGGTCGGCGACGAGGTCACCGCCAAGGTGCTGAAGTTCGACCAGGAGAAGAATCGCGTCTCGCTCGGCCTCAAGCAGCTCGGCGAGGATCCGTGGGTCGGCCTCGGCCGGCGCTATCCGACCGGCACGCGCCTGTTCGGCAAGGTCACCAACATCACCGACTACGGCGCGTTCGTCGAGATCGAGTCCGGCATCGAGGGCCTGGTGCACGTGTCGGAAATGGACTGGACCAACAAGAACATCCATCCGACCAAGGTCGTGCAGCTCGGCGACGAGGTCGAGGTGATGATCCTCGAGATCGACGAGGAGCGCCGCCGCATCTCGCTCGGCATGAAGCAGTGCATGCCGAATCCGTGGGACGAGTTCGCGATGAACCACAAGAAGGGCGATCGCGTGCACGGCACGATCAAGTCGATCACCGATTTCGGCGTGTTCGTCGGGCTGCCGGGCAACATCGACGGCCTCGTGCACCTGTCCGACCTGTCGTGGTCGGCCACCGGCGAGCAGGCGGTGCGCGATTACAAGAAGGGCCAGGAAGTCGATGCGGTCGTGCTGGCGATCGACGTCGAGCGCGAGCGCATCTCGCTCGGCATCAAGCAGCTCGAAGGCGATCCGTTCACCAATTTCGTCGCGGTTCACGACAAGGGCAGCATCGTCACGGGCGTCGTCAAGAGCCTCGATCCCAAGGGCGCGGTGATCTCGTTCGACCCCGAAGTCGAGGGCTACCTGCGCGCGTCCGAAGTGTCGCGCGACCGCGTCGAGGACATCAGCAAGCACCTGAAGGAAGGCGACAAGGTGACGGCGATGATCATCAACGTCGACCGCAAGAACCGCTCGATCAACCTTTCGATCAAGGCCAAGGACAACGCCGACGAATCGGAGGCGATGCAGTCGATGAAGGCGGACAACGCGGGGGTCAACACCGGCACCACCAACCTCGGCGCGCTGCTGAAGGCCAAGCTCGACAACAAGAACAGCTGACCCAAGACCGTGGATTCCGCAATGACCAAGTCGGAGCTGATCGACCGCCTCGCGGCGCAGTTCCCGCAGCTGGTCGCCAAGGACGCCGAGCTCGCGGTCAAGATGATCCTCGACGCGATGGCCGAGAGCCTCGCCAAGGGGCAGCGCATCGAGATCCGCGGGTTCGGCAGCTTCGGGCTCAACTACAGGCCGCCGCGCACGGGGCGCAATCCCAAGTCCGGCGAGAAGGTGCAGGTGCCGGAGAAGCACGTGCCGCATTTCAAGGCCGGCAAGGAACTGCGCGAGCGCGTCGATTTCAAGGAAGAAGGCTGACCGCGCCGGATCACCGCCGGCGCGTCGTCCGCCCGCAGCGGCGGCCCGGCAACAGGGCAGCGCGGCAGGCGGTTACATCGGTTCCGGGATAGTGGCCATGAGCGTGGTGCGCTTCATCGTCGTCGCGGTGATCTTCGTCGCGCTGCTGTTCGTCTCGCTCGACAACGCGCAGATGGTGACGCTGCGCTTCTTCCGGCTGTATACGCTCGAGTCGCCGCTGATCTTCGTCGTGCTGTGCGCGTTCGCCATCGGCGCCGCGCTGGGGCTCACCGCTGGTGCATTGCGCACGGCGCGCGCGCGGCGCGAGCTGAAGCGCCTGCGGCGCGAGCTGGCGGGGCGCAGCGCCGACACGCGCACGGTGCCGGGCCACACCGCACCGCCCTACGACGCGGTGTGACGGCACGGGACGCGCGCATCGCATGGATTTCGAGCTGTGGTGGCTGCTGCCGATTCCCGCGCTCTTCTTCGCGCTGGGCTGGATCGCCGCGCGCATCGACATCAAGCACCTGCTGCGTGAATCGCGCGCGCTGCCGCTGACGTACTTCCGCGGGCTCAATTTCCTGCTCAACGAGCAGCCGGACAAGGCGATCGAGTCGTTCATCGAGGTCGTCAAGGTCGATCCGCAGACGGTCGACCTGCATTTCGCGCTGGGCAGCCTGTTCCGCCGCCAGGGCGAGACCGAACGTGCAACGCGCATGCACCAGAACCTGCTGGATCGACCGGACCTGCCCGCCGACAAGCGCGAGATGGCGACGTTCGAGCTGGCGCAGGACTTCCTGCGCGCCGGTCTTCTCGACCGCGCCGAGGAGCTGTTCAGCAAGCTCGCCGGCACGCCGTTCGAGCATGCCTCGCTGGCGCACCTGATCTCGATCTACGAGCAGGAGAAGGACTGGCCGCGCGCGATCCGCGCGACCTTGCGGATGGAAGAGCTGTCGAAGACGCCGTACTTCAAGGAGATCGCCGAGTACCACTGCGAGATCGCGCAGGCGGCGCTGGTGCGCCGCGACGACGAGGCGGTGCGCGAGGAAGTGGGCGAGGCGCTGGCCGCGCATCGCGGCTGCGTGCGCGCCACGCTCATCGCCGGCGACCTCGCCCGCGCCGCGGGCGAGACGGCCGAGGCGATCGCGCAATGGCAGCGGATCGAGACGCAGAACCCGGCATTCCTGTCGCTCGCCGCGGACCGCGTCGCCGACGGCTTTCGCGCGCAATCCGATGTCGAGCAGGGCATCCGCGTGCTGTCGAGCTGGCAGGCGCAGTACCCGTCGCTCGACATCCTGCACGCGCTGTTCGCGCTGGTGCTCGAGGCGAAGGGTCCGGCGACGGCCGCCGACCTCATCAAGGACGAGCTCGCGCGCAACCCGACGCTGGTGGGCCTCGATCGCCTGCTGGAGGCGCAGTTGCTGTCGGCGCCGCCCGAGCGCCGCCACGACCTCGAGCTGGTCAAGGGCCTCGTCGGCGCGCACATCAAGCGCCTCGGCATGTACCGCTGCGAGCATTGCGGATTTCGCGCGCGCCAGTTCTACTGGCGCTGCCCGAGCTGCCAGAAGTGGGAAACGTACTCGCCCAAACGCACGGAATCGCCGGACGGCTTCGCATGAACGACGATCTTCGCGACCGGCCGCCACGGGTGATCGTCGCGCTCGACTTCGCCGACGGCAGCGAGGCGCTGGCACTCGCCGCACAGCTCTCGCCCGCGCATTGCGGCGTCAAGATCGGCAAGGAAGTCTTCACCGCCGCCGGTCCCGAGCTCGTCAGGGACCTCGTGGCGCGCGGCTTCAAGGTGTTCCTCGACCTCAAGTACCACGACATTCCCAACACCGTGGCGCGCGCCTGCGCCGCGGCGACGCGCCTCGGCGTGTGGATGATGAACGTGCATGCCTCGGGCGGACCCGCCATGCTCGCCGCGGCGCGCGAATCGGTCACCGCGACCGCGCGTGCGCTGGGACGCCCGACGCCGTTGCTCGTCGGCGTGACCGTGCTGACCAGCCTCGATGCCAGCGATCTCGCCGCGATTGGCATCGACCACAGTCCCGCGAATGAGGTGATGCGTCTCGCCCGGCTGGCGCATGCGGCGCACCTCGACGGCGTCGTGTGCTCGGCCGAGGAGGCCGGGGCACTGCGCGACGCCTTCGGCCGTGACTTCGCGCTGGTCACGCCGGGCATGCGTCCGGCGGGCGTCGGCGTGCACGACCACGCGCGGGCCCTCACGCCCGAGGCGGCGATCGCCGCCGGCGCCGACTACCTCGTCATCGGCCGCGCAGTCACGGCCGCCACCGAGCCGCTGGCCGCATTGCGCGCGATCAATGCATCGATCGGAGTGAACGCGTGACGACGCGGCTCTTGCGCGGCCGGTCCGGGCATGCCGCCCCCGCGCGGCGCGAGGATGTCCGCCGATGAAGATCACGATGGTCGGCGCGGGCTACGTGGGGCTCGTCACCGGCACGTGCTTCGCCGAAGTCGGCAACGACGTGCTGTGCGTCGACACCGACGCGGCGAAGGTCGCGACGCTGCAGGCGGGTGGCGTGCCGATCCACGAGCCCGGGCTTGCCGCGTTGATCCGCCGCAACGTCGAGGCCGGGCGGCTCGCGTTCACCACCGATGTCGACGCCGGCGTCGCGCATGGCACGCTGCAATTCATCGCCGTCGGCACGCCGCCGGACGAGGACGGCAGCGCCGACATGCAATACGTGATCGCGGCCGCGCGTGCGATCGGGCGGCGGATGAACGAATGGAAGGTGATCGTCGACAAGTCGACGGTCCCCGTCGGCACCGCGGATCGGGTGCGCGAGGCGATTGCCGCGGAGCTCGCGGCGCGCCATGCCGACATCGGCTTCGCCGTGGTGTCGAACCCGGAATTCCTCAAGGAAGGCGCCGCCGTCGAGGATTTCATGCGTCCCGACCGCATCGTCGTCGGTGCCGACGACGAGCGCGCGATCACGGCGATGCGCGCCGTGTACGCGCCGTTCCAGCGCAGCCACGAGCGGCTGATGGTGATGGACGTGCGCTCGGCCGAGCTCACCAAGTACGCCGCCAACGCGATGCTGGCCACGCGCATCTCGTTCATGAACGAGCTCGCCAACCTCGCCGAGCGCCTCGGCGCCGACATCGAGATGGTGCGCCAGGGCATCGGCTCCGATCCGCGCATCGGGTGGCAGTTCCTCTATCCGGGCGCCGGCTACGGCGGCAGCTGCTTTCCCAAGGACGTCAAGGCGCTGCAGTACACCGCACGCCAGCACGGCCTGCCGCTCCGGCTGATCGCCGCCGTCGAGGCGGTCAACGACGCGCAGAAGCGGGTGCTGGTCGACAAGGTCGTCGCGCGCCTCGGCGGCGACCTCGCCGGCCGGCGTTTCGCGCTGTGGGGCCTCGCCTTCAAGCCCGACACCGACGACATGCGCGAGGCGCCTTCGCGCGTGATCGTCGACGCGCTGCACGCGCGCGGCGCGACCGTCGCCGCGTACGATCCGGTGGCGATGGACGAGGCGCGGCGCATTTACGCGGACACCGACGGCATCGACTTCGCCGCGTCGCCGTATGCCGCGCTCACCGGCGCCGACGGCGTGATCGTCGCCACCGAGTGGAAGGAATTCCGCAGCCCGGCGTTCGCCCGCATGCGCGAGATGCTGCGCACGCCGCTGGTGTTCGACGGGCGCAATCTCTACGAGCCGTCGGAGGTGCGTGCCGCCGGCCTCGAGTACTTCGGCATCGGCCGCTGACGATGGCCGCCGCGCTGCCGCATTTTGCCGACTACGCGACCGCGATCGCGCGCGGGCGGGTGCTGGTGGCGGGCGACGTGATGCTCGACCGCTACTGGTTCGGCGATGTCGACCGCATTTCGCCGGAGGCGCCCGTGCCCGTGGTGAAGATCGCGCGCCATGAAGAGCGGCCGGGCGGCGCCGCCAATGTCGCGCGCAATGCCGCGGCGCTCGGCGCGCCGACCACGCTGCTGTCGGTGATCGGCGACGACGAGGCCGGCAATGCGCTCGAGCGGCTGCTCGCCGCCGAAGGCGTGACCACTTCGCTGCATCGCGATGCCGCGCTGCCGACGACCGTCAAGCTGCGCGTCATCGGCCGCCAGCAGCAGCTGCTGCGGATCGATTTCGAGACGACGCCCTCGCACGAGGTGCTCGCCACCAAGCTGCGCGACTTCGCGCTGCTGCTGCGCGATGCGCGCGCCGTCGTGCTCTCGGACTACGGCAAGGGCGGCCTCGCGCACATCGCCGAGATGATCGCGCAGGCGCGCGCCGCGGGCACGCCGGTGCTGGTCGACCCGAAAGGCGACGACTGGACGCGCTACCGCGGTGCCACGGTGCTGACGCCCAACCGCGGCGAATTCCGCGAAGTGGCGGGCCGCTGGCGCGACGACGCCGACTTCGCCGCGCGCGCGCGGCGCGTGATCGCCGAGCTCGACATCCGCGCGCTGCTGGTCACGCGCTCGGAGGAGGGCATGACGCTGTTCACCGCTGGCGACGCCCTCGATTTTCCCGCGGTGGCACGCGAGGTGTACGACGTCACCGGGGCCGGCGACACGGTGATCGCCGTGCTCGGCGTCCTCATCGCCGCCGGCGCGCCGCTCGCCGACGCGGTGCGCATCGCCAACGCCGCCGCGGGCGTCGTGGTCGGCAAGCTGGGAACCGCGGTCGCATTGCCGTCCGAGCTGCCGTGAGCGAGCGTGACTCCTCGCCAGTCGTCGTCGACGGCGATGCGCGCCGCCGGACCCTGCTGGAGACGAGCCTGACCACGCGCTTCGGCCTGCGCCTGCACATGTCGCTGATGCTGGCGACGGCGTTCGCGGTGGGCTTCGCGTCGAATTTCCTGATGCTGCGCGCGGGACTCTCCGTGCTGGTGCTGCGATGGGTGCTCGCGTACGCCGCCGGATATCTCGTGCTGTTCGCGGCCATGCGCTGCTGGCTTGCGTATGTCGGCATCCGGCCGTTCGCCGCGGCCCGCGTCGGCAACGCGCTCGGCGATGCGGTGAACAATGCGCCGATCGGCTGGCCGTCGTCCGGCGGCGGCGGTGGCAGCAGCGCGCCCTGGCACGGCGGCGGCGGAAGTTTCGGCGGCGGCGGCGCGTCCGGCGACTTTGGCGGATTGCCGTCGGGCGGCGTGCGTCTTTCGTCGGGCGGCGGCGTCTCCGGAGGCCATGGCGGCTTCAGCCTCGGCGATCTTTTCGACGGCGATTCTGCCAAGCTCCTGATCCTCATCGCCGTGATCGTGGCGGTGCTGGCCGCCTTCGGTGGCGGCATCGTGTTCATGGTCGTTGGCGCACCGCACCTGCTGGTCGACGTCGCCTTCGGCGCTGCGATCACCAGCGGCGTCGTGCCCGCCGCGCGCCGCGTGGTGTCGGGCGCGTCGTGGGAGGAAAGCGTGTTCGCCGCGACCTGGAAGCCGGTGGCGGCGATGTTCGCCGTGCTGGTGGTCGCGGGCCTCGTGTTCCACCACTATTTTCCCGGCATGCGCACGCTCGGCGAAGCCTTCGCATCGCTGCGCTGACGATGGTCACGGCGCGCAGCAAGACCGTCTACAGCTGCACCGAGTGCGGCGGCACGTCGCCCAAGTGGCAGGGCCAGTGCCCGCATTGCAGCGCGTGGAACACGCTGGTGGAGACGGTCGCGCAGCCGGCGCAACGCCGCTTCGCCCACGTCGCTGGTGCACGCTCGGCGATCCGCACGCTGGCGAGCGTCGAGGCGCGCGAGAGCGCGCGCGTGGCGACCGGCATCGACGAATTCGACCGCGTGCTGGGCGGCGGCCTCGTGCCGGGCGGCGTGGTGCTGCTCGGTGGCGATCCCGGCATCGGCAAGTCGACGCTGCTGCTGCAGGCATCGGCGCTGCTGGGCGGCGCGCACCGCACGTTGTATGTGACCGGCGAAGAATCGCCGGAGCAGATCGCGCTGCGCGCGCAGCGCCTCGGCCTCGTCAACGCGCCCATCGACCTGCTGGCCGAAGTGGAGCTCGAGGCGATCGTGGCGGCGATCGATGCCACCCGGCCGGAGGTGGTCGTGGTCGACTCGATCCAGACCATCTACACCGAAGCACTGACCTCGGCGCCCGGCAGCGTGTCGCAGGTGCGCGAATGCGCGGCACAGCTGACGCGCGTCGCCAAGTCGCGGGGGATCGTCGTGCTGTTCGTCGGCCACGTCACCAAGGACGGCGCGATCGCCGGTCCGCGCGTGCTGGAGCACATCGTCGACACCGTGCTGTATTTCGAAGGCGACACGCATTCGAGCTTCCGCCTCGTGCGCGCGATCAAGAACCGCTTCGGCGCCGCCAACGAGCTCGGCGTGTTCGCGATGACCGAGCGCGGCCTGAAGGGGGTCGCCAATCCGTCGGCGCTGTTCCTGTCGCAGCATGCCGAGAGCGTGGCGGGGTCGGCGATCGTCGCCACGCTCGAAGGCTCGCGGCCGCTGCTGGTCGAGGTGCAGGCGCTGTGCGATCCCGCGCTGGGCGGCAATCCGCGACGGCTGGCCGTGGGCCTCGACGCGCAGCGCCTGTCGTTGCTGCTGGCGGTCCTGCATCGCCA
>DASYSP010000058.1:0-18478 GCA_036003195.1 Casimicrobiaceae bacterium | reverse complement strand
GAGCGGCGAAGGGCCGCCCCGAGCCGCTCGCCCCCCCGAGGGGGGAGGCGCGCGAAGCGCGCTTCGGGGGGAGCCATGCTGAGCGGCGAAGGGCCGCCCCGAGCCGCTCGCCCCCCCGAGGGGGGGAGGCGCGCGAATCGCGCTTCGGGGGGAGCCATGCTGAGCGGCGAAGGGCCGCCCCGAGCCGCGCGCCCCCCCGAGGGGGGAGGCGCGCGAAGCGCGCTTCGGGGGGAGCCATTACCCGGCGTGCGCGCCTGCGTCTTCGATGCCTACGGCACGCTGTTCGACGTCGCCTCGCCCGCGCGCCGCTGCACCGATGCGCTGGGCGATGCCGCACCGCGCCTCGCGGCGCTGTGGCGCGAGCGGCAATTGCGCTATTCCTGGCTGCGCACGCTGCAGCGGCGGCACGTGGATTTCTGGCAGGTCACCGGCGATGCCCTCGATTTCGCGCTGCAGACGCTCGGCATCGCGCAGCCTGCATTGCGCGCGCGGCTGATGGAGCTTTACCGCACGCCCGACGTCTTCGCCGAGGTGCCCGCCATGCTGGCCGCGCTCAAGCGCGCCGGCCTTTTCACCGCGATCCTCTCCAACGGCGCGCCGGCGATGCTCGAATCGGCCGTGCGAGCCTGCGGCCTCGACACGTCGCTCGACGCCGTGTGGTCGGTGGAGGCGGCCGGCGTCTACAAGCCGCATCCCGACGTCTATCGACTTGCGGTCGACGGTACAGGCATGGATGCGCGGGCCATCGCATTCGTCTCCTCGAACGCGTGGGACGCGCACGCCGCGTCGGCCTTCGGCATGCAGGTCGTCTGGTGCAATCGCCACGACGAGATCGACGAGCGCCTGCCGGGAGCCCCGGATCGCGTGCTGCCGACGCTCGCCGGTCTGCCGGCATTGGTCGGCGCAGCGGCCTGACCGCGTCAGTCCGCCGGTTTTCAGCGAAGCGAGCCTCACGCGCCGAGAAGCGTCGCGCCAGCGTTTAGAATCGCGTCATGGCAGCGTTGCAACCGGTCGCAACCGCAGTTCCCGACGATCGCTGGATCGAGGCGACCTATCGCGTGCGCACGACGGCAAGCGATGTGGACGCGCGTGCGCAGGCCATCGCGCTCGAGCAGAGCATCGAGCTGCCCCTCGCTGCGGTGACCGACGCGCGCGTGCTGCGCGACGTCGTCGCCCGCGTCGCCGGCATCGCGCAGGTCGCGCCGGATGCCTTCGACGTCACGATCCGGCTCGCCACGGAAACCGTCGGCGGCGAAGCCGGCCAGCTCCTCAACATGCTGTTCGGCAACACGTCGATGCACGACGACGTGTCGCTGGTCGACGCCGCTTTTCCACCCGACTTCGCCGCCGGATTCGGCGGCCCGCGTGCCGGGATCGCCGGCTTGCGTGCGCTCACCGGCGTCGTGGCGCGCCCGCTCACGGCCACTGCGCTCAAGCCGCAAGGGCTGTCGACCGCGCAATTCGCCGAGCTGGCCGCGACGTTCGCGCGCGCCGGCATCGACGTCGTCAAGGACGACCATGGCCTTGCCGACCAGGCGTCGTCGCCGTTCGCCGAGCGCGTGCCCGCCGTGCAGCGCGCGATCGACGCCGCCAACCGCGACACCGGCCGCCATTGCGTCTATGTGCCCAATCTCACCGGTCACTACGCCCTGATGCGCGAGCGTGCAGCGCTCGCGCGCGAAGCGGGCGTGCGGATGCTGATGCTCGCACCCATGGTGAGCGGCATCGCGTCGCTCGCCGACCTGGCGGGGCACGCCGGCCTGCCGATCATGGCGCACCCGGCGATGGCGGGTGGTGCGCGCATCGCGCCGCCGCTGCTGCTCGGCAAGCTGTTCCGGCTTTGCGGTGCCGACGCCACGATCTTTCCCAACGACGGCGGCCGCTTCGGCTACTCGGCGGCCATGTGCAGCGCCATCACCGACGCCGCGCGCGCCCGCTGGGCGGGCGTCGCGCCGGCGATGCCGGTGCCCGCCGGCGGCATGACGCTCGAGCGTGTGCCCGAGATGCGTGCGCGCTATGGCGACGACGCGATGCTGCTGATCGGCGGCGGCCTGCTGCTGGCGCGCGAGCAGCTGGCGGCGCGCTGTCGCGAGTTCGTCGCCGCGGTCGGCGCGAGCACGGAGGCACAATGAGCGACGGGCCGGTGCGCCGGTTTCGGCCGCAATCCGCGGACGACGGCTTCCGCTGGGACCGGGTGGACCTGACGCGATACAAGGAGGAGGGTGCGGCACCGTTTCGCGACATCACGCGCCAGACGCTGTTTCGCGGTGACGACATGCGCGGCGAATTGCGCTACTTCGAGGTGGCGGCGAACGGCCATTCGACGCTCGAGCGGCATCAGCACGCGCACGCGGTACTGGTGCTGCGCGGCAATGGCCGCGTGCTGGTGGCCGACGCCGTGCATGCGATCGGCGCGTTCGACCTCGTGACAGTGCCGCCGCTGACGTGGCACCAGTTCCGCGCCACCGCCGACGCGCCGCTCGGTTTCCTGTGCATGGTCGATGCCGAGCGCGACAAGCCGCAGCTACCCGATATGCGCGAGCTCGAATCGCTGCGCGCGATCCCGGCGGTGGCCGATTTCCTCGCCGGCGGGGCGCGCCCGCGCTGAGGCCCGCGATGTCCGGAACCTTTGGGCGCCGCGCAAGGTCACGCCAAGGTCCGGTGCCGCGCGTGGCGCGGGCGTCGACAATCACCGAAGGAGAGTGACATGGATCAAGTCCGCAACACGTCGCGTCGCTCGGCGCTGCGCCATGCCGCCGGGCTTGCGGCCGCGGCGCTTGCCGTCGCATTGGTGCCGGCGCGCCAGGCGTCGGCGCAGCAGAAGGCGAGTCAGCAGGCGATGAAATACCAGGACCATCCGGACGGCGCCAAGAAGTGCAGCGATTGCCTGCAGTTCGAGTCGCCGTCGAGCTGCAAGGTGGTCGCCGGCACCATCAGCCCCAATGGCTATTGCATCGCCTGGGTGAAGAAACCCTGACGCAGGCCCGCCGTCCGCAGCGACGGCAAGCGGGCCCATCGCGGACATTCGGCCGCCACTGAGCGCACGCCGGCGGTAGCGGCCGCGCGTCCGGCACTGGCGTCATCGCGCCGCCCGCCGCGATGCGCGGCGCGGCACGATCGCGCACGGCGCAATGCTAATCTCGCGCCCTGCGCCCGCCATGAGCGACACGACCACCGCCCACCGCCTCGATCGGCCCGTCGATCCACGACGCGATCACGTGCTCGGGCCGGCGCGCGCCGACCTCACGCTGGTGGAATACGGCAGCTACGCCTGCCCGTATTGCCGCGTGGCGAACGACGAGGTGGCGAAGCTGCGCGACCGCTACGGCGAGCGCATGCGCTACGTCTTCCGCCAGCGTCCGATCACCGGCAGCGACCTCGCAAGGCGCGCCGCGGCGCTCGCCGAGACCGCACCCGACGAGGCGACGTTCTGGTCGGCGCACGTCGAGCTGATGACGCGATCGCAGGCGCTGACCGAAGAGGACCTGACCGCCGTCGCCGCCAAGTTCGGACTGGCCGCCGACGCCGCGGCGCGCGAGCGTGCCAGCGAACGCGTCGACGAGGACACGGCGAGCGCGCGCGCCAGCGGCGTGCGCGTGACGCCGACGTTCTTCATCAACGGCCGGCGCTACGACGGCACGTGGGACGTGGTGTCGCTGTCCGAGGCGATGCTCGGCTCGCTGGGTCATCGCGTGCAATCGGCGGCGGTGGACTTCGCGAGCTGGGCGCCGGCGACCGGCGTGCTGCTGCTGCTGATGTCGATCATCGCCGTGCTGGCGGTCAATTCGCCGCTGCACGACGCCTTCCTCGCGCTGTGGCAGATGCCGTTCGGCTTCACGCTCGGCGGCCATGGCTTCCGCATGCCCGTCGTCGAATGGATCGACGACGGCCTGCTGACGATCTTCTTCCTCGTCGTCGGCCTGGAGATCAAGCGCGAGTTCACCGTCGGCCGGCTGTCGTCGCGGCGCCTCGCGGCGTTTCCGATCGCCGCCGCGATTGGCGGCATGCTCGTGCCTGCCGCGGTATACCTGGCGCTGATTCCGCAGGGGCCCTGG
Source organism: Casimicrobiaceae bacterium (assembly GCA_036003195.1). GTDB lineage: Bacteria > Pseudomonadota > Gammaproteobacteria > Burkholderiales > Casimicrobiaceae > VBCG01. The sequence continues at coordinate 14,423 of DASYSP010000058.1, read as the reverse complement.
CAACACGGCTGGGGCGTGCCAATGACCACCGACACGGCGTTCGCCGTCGCCCTGATCGTCATGCTCGGCCGCCGCGTGCCGGTGGAGCTGCGGGTATTTCTCACCGCGGCCGCGATCGTCGACGACCTCGGATCGATCGCCGTCGTGGCGCTGTTCTACTCGAACGGCCTCGATGTCGCCTATCTCGCACTCGCGGTGGCGTTGGTCGGCGTGCTCGTCGTGCTCAATCGCACGGGCGTGTACCGGGCGCTGCCCTACGCGGCGGTCGGTGTCGCGCTGTGGGGCGCCGTGCATGCGAGCGGCCTGCACGCGACGTTGTCCGGCGTCGTGCTGGCGATGCTCATTCCCACGCGGCCGCCGCCGAATCTCAAGGTGCTGCAGGCGCAGGCGGCGACGATCTTCGACGCCGAGACGAGCCGCGGCAGCGACGTGTTGCGGCACGGCCCGGCGCTGCCGACGCTGCAGGCGATCGATGCGATCCACGACCGCCTGGAATCGCCCGCCGCCCGCACGCTGCGCGCGATCGAGCCGTGGTCGAGCTTCGCCGTGCTGCCGCTGTTCGCGCTCGCCAATGCCGGGGTCGAGCTCGGCGGCGACGTGCTCGGCGGACGCGAGCCGCTGGCGCTGTCGATCGGGCTCGGCCTGCTGGTCGGCAAGCCGCTCGGCATTCTCGCCGGCTGCGCGCTCGCGGCCGCCACGCGCGTCGCGGTCAAGCCCGATGCCTACACGTGGCGCCAGCTCGGCGGCGCGGCGGCACTGGCGGGCATCGGCTTCACGATGTCGCTGTTCATCGCCGGCGTGTCGTTTCCCGACGCCGCCGACTTCGCGGCGGCCAAGGTCGCCGTCTTCGCGGGTTCGCTGTGCGCGGCGGCATGCGGCGTCGCGCTGCTGTGGCGGCCGCGAAGCGGGCCGCGCGACGAGCACCCGTTCGGCGCCAGCGACGCCGCGCATGCCGGCACGCCTGTCTAGTGCATGCCGGCCGGAAGTTGCGCGACGCGCGGCTCTCATGTTCCAATCGAACGGCCCACGCAGCCACGTCACGATCGAAAGGATCGACCCGATGAGCAAGCCGTCCTCCAAGAAAGTCGTCGCGCTGAAGAACAACCGCAAGGCGCCGCTGGCGACCCGTACCGACCTCGGCCGCGACGCAGCCCGCGACATCACCGCGGCGATGAACGGCATCCTCGCCGACGTGTTCGCGCTGTACCTCAAGACCAAGAATTTCCACTGGCACATGAGCGGCCCCAATTTCCGCGACTATCACCTGCTGCTCGACGAACAGGCGGACCAGATCTACGCGATGACCGATCCCATCGCCGAGCGCGTGCGCAAGCTCGGCGGCACGACGCTGCACTCGATCGGGCAGATCGCGCGCATGACGCGGGTGCTCGACAACGACGCCGACTACGTCGAGCCGCAGGACATGATGGCGGAGCTGTGCGACGACTCGCAGGCGCTCACCGCGCGCCTGCGCGCCGCGCACGACGTCTGCGACGAGCACCACGACATCGCCACGGCGAGCATGATCGAGGTCTGGATCGACGAGACCGAGCGCCGCACGTGGTTCCTGTTCGAGACGACACGCAAGGCGGATTCGTCGGGGCGCTGACGGCCGCGGCGCGGCCGCCCGCGTCAGGGGCGTGACGATGGGCGCGGGCGATGGCGTCGAGGCGGTGGTCGTGCCGCGCACGAGCGACCTCGGCGACGGCTTCGTGGTGCGCCGTGCGCTGCCGTCGCAGTCGCGGCGGATGGTGGGTCCGTTCGTGTTCCTCGATGCGATGGGTCCCGTGGCGTTCGACGCGGGCCGCGGCCTCGACGTGCGCCCGCATCCGCACATCGGGCTCGCCACCGTCACCTACCTGTTCAGCGGCGAGATCCTGCATCGCGACAGCCTCGGCTCGACGCAGCCCATCCGGCCGGGCGAGCTCAACTGGATGACTGCCGGCCACGGCATCGTGCATTCGGAACGCACGCCCGCCGACGTGCGCCAGCGCGGCTCGACGCTCGCGGGTCTGCAGGCCTGGGTGGCGTTGCCGCAGGCGCTGGCCGAGACGTCGCCCGCGTTCGCGCATCATGACGCTGCGGAGCTTCCGCTCATCGACGGCGACGGCGCGCGTGCGCGCGTGATCGCGGGCGCGTTCGCCGGCGCGCTCTCGCCGGCAGCCACGCTGTCGCCGCTGTTCTATGTCGACGTCACGCTCGACGCAGGGGCGCGCATCGAGATGCCGCGCGAGCACGACGAGCGCGCCGCGTTCGTGGTCGATGGCGCGATCGAGGTCGCCGGCGAATCGGGCGTCTACGACGCAGGCCAGCTGGTGGTGATGAAGCCCGGTGCCGCAATCACGCTGCGCGCGCGCACGGCCGCGAAGCTGATGCTGCTCGGCGGCGCGCCGCTCGACGGGCCGCGCATCGTATGGTGGAACTTCGTCGCGAGCTCGCGCGAGCGCATCGAGGCGGCGAAGGACGATTGGCAGGCGCGGCGCTTCGCGCGGGTGCCGGGCGACGACGTCGAGTTCATCCCGCTGCCGCAGGACCGCCCGGTGCCCGACGTCACTTATCCATGAGCAGGGGCGGCGGTGCGTCGGCGTCGATCGCGCGCTTGCGCAGCAGCGCCGCACGCGCCAGCAGCGTCGTGGTGATCGGCGCCGTCATCGCCACCAGCACGACGACCAGCCACGGATAAACGGCGAGGCGCGAGCCGAGGGCCGAGAAGTAGACGACCGTCGCCAGCGCCGCGCACCAGGTGGCGAGCGTCGATGCCAGCGCCGGCGGATGCATTCGCTGGAAGAAACTGCGCAGGCTCACGAGTCCGATCGCGGCGGCGAGCGCGAGCGCGCCGCTCAGCACGAGCAGCACGCCGACGACGACCTCGATCGCGGCGGACGGCGCCGGGTTCATTCGATCACCTCGCCGCGCAGCAGGAACTTGGCGAGCGCGGTCGAGGCCACGAAGCCGAACAGTGCGGTCACCAGCGCCGCCACGAAATACATCGTGCTGGCGTGGCGGATGCCGAGCACGAGCATCGCCAGCATGCCGTTGATCGTGATGAAATCGAGCGCCAGCACGCGGTCCTGCGCCGCCGGTCCGCGCAACATCCGCCATAGCGCCATCGCCATCGCCAGCGCGTAGAGCCCGAGTGAAACGGCGATGGCGCCGGCGAGGAACCCGGTCATTCGAAGATCTCCTTGAGCGGGCGCTCGTAGCGCGCCTTGTAGCGGGCGACGAAGGTGGCCTCGTCGTCGACGTCGAAGACGTGCAGGCGCAGCGCGCCGCGGTCCTGCGCGAGCTCGCACCACACCGTGCCGGGGACCACCGTGGTGATCACCGCGAGCGCGGCGAGAGCGCTGGCATCGCGCAGTTCGAGCGGCACCGTGACGAAAGCCGGGCGCAACGGCCGTCGCCCCGCCGCGAGCACGCCCGCGGCGACCTGCACATTGGAGACGATGACATCGCCGCCGACGACGAGCACGAGCCTCGCGACCTGCAGCGGACGGCGCAATGTCGCCGGCGTCGGTCGCAGCGGTGCGACGACGAGCGGCACGCCGAGCGCGAGGACCAGCGCGGTGGCGAGGTTGGCGGCGCCGAACGACGGCTGCAGCACGAGCCACAGCACGCCAAGCGTGCAGCTCAGCAGCGGCGCCGGCACGACGCGCTTCATCGCGCCGCCGCCTTCGCGAGCGCCGGCGTGCCGACTCCGGGCGTGGCAACCGGCTTCGCCGACATCACGGCGTCGATGTACCGCGTGGGATCAGAAATGTCGGCGGCGGCCGCACGCGTGTATTCGAACACCGGTCCGGCGCGGACCGCCAGCACGGCGAACGCCGCGAGGAATATCGCGACCGGCACGCACTCGATCACGCGCAGGTGCGGTGCCGGGCGTCCACGCGGCGCCCAGAACCAGCGGATGCCGGCACGCGACATCGCGATGAGCGTGGCCAAGCCCGACAGGACAAGCAGCGCGACGAACAACCCGTTTGCGGGGGCGATCGACGCGCCGGTGGCCGCGAGATCACGGCTGCCGCCGGCGAGCAGCGCGCCGATCATCGCGAACTTGGCGAGAAATCCCGACAGCGGCGGCAGCCCCGCGATGAGCAGCGCGACCATCACGAAGGTCATGCCGAGAAACGCCGTCGCGGCGGGGATCGGCTGGCCGATCAACGGCGTGTCGCGGGTGTCGTCGAATGCGCCCGATTCGCGCTCGTCGCGCATGTCGAGGTAGAACGACTGGCGGCCGTCCGCGACATCGCGTGCGGGCGGTGCCGCCTCGTACTCGCGCGTGCGCTCGGTGAGCTCGGCCAGCAGGAAGAGCGCGGACGCGGCGAGCGTCGATCCGGCAAGGTAGTAGAGCGCGCCGCCGATGAGGGGCGCGTTGCCGAGGCCGGCGGCGGCGATGAGCGTGCCGGAGGACATGATGACCGCGTAGCCGGCGAGCGCGCGCAGTCCGCGCGCGGCAAGCATGCCGATCGCGCCGAAGGCGAGCGTCACGATGCCGCCGGCGAGCAGCGCCCCGGCACCCTGCGCGATCATCGCCGACGAATCGGCGGCGACCAGCAGCGTCCACAGGCGCAGCACGACATACACGCCCACCTTCGTCAGGATGACGAACAACGCTGCCGCCGGCGGGCTCGCGGCACGATACGCCGGCAGCAGCCAGAAGTTGAGCGGCCACATCGCCGCCTTGGCGAGGAACGCGATGCCGAGGATGGCGACGCCGGCATGCAGGATGCCGCGGTCGCCGGCGGGAACCTGCGTGATCTTTTGCGCGATGTCGGCATAGTTGAGCGTGCCGACCGTGCCGTAGATGACGGCGACGCCGATCAGGAACAGCGACGACGCGACGAGGTTGACGGCGATGTACTTGAGGCCGGCACCGACGCGGGCGCGACCCGATCCGTGCAGCAGGAGGCCGTACGACGCCGCCAGCATCACCTCGAAGAACACGAACAGGTTGAAGAGGTCGGCGGTGAGGAATGCGCCGTTGACGCCCATCAATTGCAGTTGCACCAGCGTGTGGAAATGCACGCCCGCCTGGTGCCAGCGCGGGGCGGCAAACAGCACCGCGGCGAGCGCGAGGAGCGCGGCGAGCACCAGCATCATCGCCGAAAGGCGGTCGACCGCCAGCACGACGCCGAAAGGCGCGCTCCAGTTCGACGACAGGTAGACGCCGATCGCCGAGCTCGCGCCGCGGGCGCCCGTCCATGCGGCCAGCGCGACCGCGATGCCGAGGCCGAGCACGCAGGAGACGGTGTCGAGCAACGCCTTCAGGCGCCGATTCGACTCGCGCAGCAGCAACAGCAGCACGGCGGTGGCGAGCGGCAGCGCCACCGGCGCGATCATGAGATGCGGCATGGCCGCGTCGACAAGCCTGTTCATTGCCGATCGTCGTCGCCGTCGACGTGGTCGCTGCCGGTCAGCCCGCGCGAGGCGAGCAGCACGACGAGGAACAGCGCCGTCATCGCGAAGCCGATGACGATCGCGGTCAGTACCAGCGCCTGCGGAATCGGATCGGTGTAGTGGGCGAGGTCGGCGGGGACACCCGCCTTGACGATCGGCTCGTCGCCGATCGACAGGCTGCCCATGCTGAAGATGAAGAGGTTGACGGCGTAGGCGAGGAGCGCGAGGCCGGTGATCACCTGGAACGTGCGCGGCCGCAGCAGCAGCCAGACGCCGCAGCCCCCCATCACGCCGATCGCCAGCGCAATCACCGTCTCCATCAGGGATACTCCGCGTCGACCGCCGCGCGTCGTGTGTCGTCGTCGACGTCGACGTGTCGCCGGCTGCGGATCGACTGGTGTGCCAGTGCGACCAGGATGAGCAGCGTCGAGCCGACGACGACGGCGAACACGCCGGCGTCGAACGCCACCGCGCTCGGTATGTGCACCGCGCCGATGCCGGGCAGACCGACATGGAACGTGTGCGTGGTGAGAAACGGATAGCCGAACGCGATCGGCATGGCGCCGGTCAGCACCGCAATGCCGAGGCCGGTGGCAATCCAGCGCACCGGTCGCAGCGTCAGGCGATCCTCGACCCATGCCGCACCGGCCACGAAATACTGGACCAGGATCGCGATCGCCACGCACAGGCCGGCGACGAAGCCGCCACCAGGCTCGTCGTGCCCGCGCAGGAAGAGGTACGCGGCGACGACGAGCGCCACCGGAAGCACGAGCCTCGCCAGCACGCCGGGAACGACGAGATAGCCGGGGGTATCGTCGCCGGCGCCGGTGGCGAGATCGCTGGCGGAGCGCCGCGGCACCGCGCGCTGCTGGCGCGGCAACGCGATCGATTCGCGCGGCGGCCGGAAGCGCCGCAGCAGCGCATAGATCGTCAGCGCGACGACGCCGAGCACTGCGATCTCGCCGAACGTGTCCAGCGCGCGGAAATCGACCAGGATCACGTTGATCACGTTGCGACCGCCGCCGCCGGGTAGCGCATGCTCGAGATAGTACGGCGCGATGCTGTGCGGCGCCGGCCGCGTCAGCATCGCATACGACAGCGCGGCGAGGCCCGCGCCGGCGGCCGCCGCGATCGCGAGGTCGCGGCTGCGGCGCAGCAGCGTCGGTCCCATCGCGCGCGGGGTGCGGTCGCGCACGCGCTTCGGCAGCCAGCGCAGGCCCAGCAGGAACAGCGACGTCGTCACCACTTCGACGGTGAGCTGGGTCAGCGCGAGGTCGGGCGCCGAGAACCAGACGAACGTCAGGCAGTTCACGAGCCCGACGACGGCGAGCATCATCAATGCGGCCAGGCGATGGAATTTGGCCAGCCACGCGGCGGCGAACGCCGCGAGCATGCCAATCAGCCAGAACACCACCAGCTCGAACGTCGCCGGCACGCGCGGCCGGTCACCCCATGCGATGCCGCCGCTCGCAAGGCCGGCTGCCGCAGCGAGCGTCGCCAGCACCACGACGGCGCGCAGCTGCGGCTGCAGGCGGGTCGCGGCGAGGATCGCGAGTGCGCGCCGCGACGCGTGGGCCAGGCCCGCCAGCAGCGTCTCGAACAGGCGGCGGCCGTCGAGCCGGTCGACGATCGGTGCGCGTTGCAGGCGACCGGCGGCGAATGCGCCGCGCAGCGCGAGATAGCCGGCGACTCCCAGCGCGGTCGCCAGCAGGCTCATTTGCACGGGGAGGTTGAAGCCGTGCCAGATCGCGAGATCGTAGGCGGGCAGCTCGCCGCCGACGACCGGGCGCGAGGCCGTCGCGAGTATCGGGCCGATCGCGCGCGCCGGGACGATGCCGACGACCAGGCAGACGACGACCAGCACCTCGATGGGCACGCGCATGAAGCGCTGTGGCTCGTGCGGCACGCGCGGCAGGTTCGAAGGCAGGCGGCCGAACAGGATGCCGACCGACAGGCGCAGCGCGTAGACGATGCCGAAAGCGCCCGCCAGGATCGCGGCGACCGGCAATCCCCACTCGACCCAGGGCAGCGACGACATGTAGACCGTCTCGGCGAAGAACATCTCCTTCGACAGGAAGCCGTTGAGCAGCGGCACGCCCGCCATCGCCGCGGTCGACACCAATGCCAGCGTGCCGGTGATCGGCAGCGCATGGATGAGGCCGCGCAGGCGCCGGATGTTGCGCGTGCCGGTCTCATGGTCGATCACGCCGGCGGCCATGAACAGCGAGGCCTTGAACGTCGCGTGGTTGATCATGTGGAACACCGCGGCGACGGCGGCGAGCGGACTGTTGAGTCCCAGCAGCAGCGTGATGAGACCGAGATGGCTGATCGTCGAATAGGCGAGCATGCCCTTGAGGTCGCGCTGGAACATCGCCATGAACGCGCCCATCACCAGCGTGACGACGCCGGCGCCGCCGACGCTCCAGAACCACGCTTCGCTGCCTGCGAGCACAGGCCACAGGCGCGCCAGCAGGAACACACCGGCCTTGACCATCGTCGCCGAATGCAGGTAGGCCGACACGGGGGTCGGCGCCGCCATCGCGTGCGGCAGCCAGAAGTGGAATGGAAACTGCGCGCTCTTGGTGAACGCGCCGCACAGGATCAGCGCCAGAATCAGCGGGTAGCGCGGATGCATGCGGATCCGTTCACCGGCCGCGAGGACCGTATCCAGGTCGTAGCTCCCGGCGGCCTGGCCGAGCAGCACGACGCCGACCATCAGCGCGAGCCCGCCCGCGCCGGTGACCACCAGCGACATGCGCGCGCCGCGCCGCGCATCCTTGTCGTGGTGCCAGTAGCCGATGAGCAGGTACGAGCAGAGGCTCGTCAGCTCCCAGAAGAAGGCCAGCTCGATCAGGTTGCCCGACAGCACGACGCCGAGCATGGAGCCCATGAACGCCAGCAGGAACGCATAGAAGCGTGGCACCGGATCCGCAGCCGCCATGTAGTACCGCGCGTAGATCGACACCAGCAGGCCGATGCCGGTGATCAGCACGGCGAACATCCAGGCGAAGCCGTCGACGCGCACGACGAGATCGAGGCCGGCAGCGCTCATCCACCCGTGCACGTCGCGCAGCACCCCGCCGTCGCGCACCGCGGCAAACATCAGCACGACGCTGGCGAGCGCGGCCCCGGCGACGGCCGCCGCAAATGCCGCGGCGGCATTGCGCGCGTGCGTCGGCATCAGCATCGCGATCGCGCTGCCGGCGAACGGCAGCGCCAGGACGAGGGTCGGCGCCATGGCCGCAGTGTAGCGGACGCATTGCGCGGTGACGGATGCCCGGCCGCGCCGCGTGCCCGGCGGCGACTACGCGCCGGCGTCACTCGCCGGCGGCGACGTCACGCGTGACCGTAGACGGGAATCGCCGCGCCGTGAATGGCGTCGGCATCGCGGCTGCACAGAAACAGGATCACTTGGGCAATGGATGCCGGCTTGGGCCACGCGGCGAAATCGGCGGCGGGCATGGCCGCGCGGTTGGCCGGCGTGTCGATGATGCTCGGCAGCACCGAATTGACGCGCACGCCGCTGCCGGCCAGGTCCGCGGCGAGCGCGGTCATCATCGCCAGCGCCGCTGCCTTCGACGCGGCGTATTCCGCCGCGCCGGCGGCGGGCACGACCGCCGCTTTCGCCGCGATGTTGACGATCGACCCGCGGCCCGCGGCGAGCATCGGCGGCACGACCGCGCGCGCGAGCACATAGCCCGCGCGCACGTTTTGCGCGAGCATGCGCTCGAGTGCGCTGCCGTCGCCCTGCCACAAGGGCGTGCCGCCGGCATAGCCGCCGACGGTATTGACGAGCGCGTCGATTCGCAAGTGCCGACCGAGCGTGGCGGCGACCATCGTGCGCACCGCGGTCGCGTCGGTGACATCGACGGCGTGGCCCTCGATCGCCACGGTGTCCGCGGCGGCGCGCTGGCGCAGCGCCGCGAGCTCGGCATCACGGCGATAGGTGACGACGACGCGGGCGCCGGCGGCGGCGAACGCGAGGGCGACCGCTGCGCCAAGTCCGCCGGTGCCACCGGCGACGATGACGGTGCTGCCGGCGAATGGCTTGTCCACGAGCTCCCCTGGAGGTGCGCGCGCCCTGGACGCAGGCGATATTGGAGTCTACCCGCGCCCGTGCAAGGCGGCAGGCGCCGCCTGCGCGCTGCACGGCCGTCGCGTCGATGTGCGCGGCGCGGCGTGCGCGCCGCGTAACGAGAGCTACACCGCGGCGTCGCCACCGGCGCGCATCAGGTGGCGCACCTGGCTGCCGACCGAGCCCGCGTGGAACAGCGCGCGCAGCCCGCCTTCCGGCGGCTCGAGCAGCACGTCGGCGCATCCGACGCGGGCGGCGAAGCGCACGATCGCCTCGGCGGCGTGCCCGACCACCACGTGATCGTGGTGAGGAATGCCCGCGGCGTCGAGCGCGCGCATGGCGGGTGCCAGCACGTGCATGCCGGCGTCATGATGGAAGCCCTGCAGCTCGCTGCGCGGGAAGAACCGCGCGACGTGCCTCGGCAGCGGCCGTTGCACGTTGAGCAGATGCACGTCGACGGCTTCGGTTCGATAGCGTGCAATCACCCGCTCGGCGGCGCGCATCGCTTCCGACGTCGAGCCGATCGGCACCAGGATGGCGTTCATCGCAGGCCTCCGTTTCAGGCGGCGTGGCCGGTACGCACGTCCGCGCGCTGCGCACGCACGGTGATGCGCTCGGCCAGCGCGCGCGACTTCCTGCCGGCAAGCAGGCGGCCCAAGCCCACCACGAGCAGCGCGCCGGCGATCGGCACGACCACGTCGAGGTACGGCGCGTGCGCCTCGACCCAGGCGGCGACCGCCTGGTCGCCGACCGCCATGTCGCCCGCGACGTAGCCCAGCAGTCCCGCGCCGAGCGTGACGAGCATGGGGAAGCGCTCCATCAGCCGCATCAGCAGCGCGCTGCCGAAGAGGATCAGCGGCATCGTGATCGCCAGTCCGACGAACAGCATGCCGTAGTGCCCCTTCGCCGCGCCGGCCATGCCCAGCACGTTGTCGAGGCTCATCACGATGTCGGCGATGATGATGGTCTTGACCGCGGTCCAGAAGTGCTCGGTGGCGTTGACGCCGTCGTCCTCGTCTTCCGGCAGCATCAGCTTGATGCCGATCCACAGCAGCAGCACGCTGCCCGCGAGCTGGATCCATGGCAGGCTCATCAGCAGCGCCGCACACGACGTGAGGCCGGTCATCAGCACGACGATGCCGACGGTGCCGACGATGAACGCGTTGCGCTGCTGCTTCGGCTCGAGCGAGCGGCAGGCCAGCGCGATGACCACCGCGTTGTCGCCGCTCAAGACCACGTTGATCACCGCGATTTTGAATAGCGCAGTCCAGGTGTCGGGATTCGACAGCAGGTCGAGCATCGTCGGGTTCCTCCAGTGCGGCGGTAGTGAGCCGGAGGAACCAGACTAGCGACCTGCACTTACCCCTTGCTTGCTGCGGTCTTGCGGCGGGCTGAATGGCGGATGAACGCGCGCTTACCGCAACCTTGCGCCAACCTTACGGCAGCTGGATGCGACGACCGGCGACGGTTGCGGTGGGGCTCCCCGCGGCGTCAGCGCGCGGCCGACGCGTCCGAGGCGGCAGGTGATGGGGCGCTCGAGGTTGCCAGGACACGCTCGATGCGGTTGACGAGATCGGGCAGCGTGAACGGCTTGGCGATGAGCTCGACGCCGGCATCGAGGCGGCCGTGATGGACGATCGCGTTGCGCGCATAGGCAGTGGTGAACAGCACGGGGAGGCCGGGAGCGCGCCGTTGCACCTCGTCCGCGAGCTCGCGGCCGTTCATGCCACCCGGCAGGCCGATGTCGGTGAACAACAGGCACACCGGTGGACCGTCCGCCAGTGCGCGCAGCGCGCCCGCGCCATCGGCGGCCTCGCGCACGCGGTAGCCGAACTCGGTGAGGCCCTGCACCACGTGACTGCGCACGTCGTCGTCGTCCTCGACTACCAGGATGGGCCGGTCGGTGGCGCTTTCGCGGCGCGGCGCGATGATCGCGGGCGACGCCGTCTCGGCGCTGTCCTGCACGCGCGGCAGATAGAGCTTGACCGTCGTGCCCTGGCCCGGCTCGCTGTAGATCTTGGCGTGGCCGCCCGATTGGCGAATGAAGCCGTAGACCTGCGACAGGCCGAGTCCCGTCCCTTTGCCGAACCCCTTGGTGGTGAAGAAGGGCTCGAACGCCTTGTCCTGCACGTCACGGGTCATGCCGAGGCCGGTATCGCTGACGGCGAGCAACACGTATTGGCCCGCCTGCGTGTCGCTGGTCGCCGCATACGCCTCGTCGAGAAACGCGTTCGACGTCTCGATCGTCAGCTTGCCCCCTTGCGGCATCGCGTCGCGCGCGTTTACGACGAGGTTGACGAGCGCGTTCTCGAGCTGGTTGACGTCGGCATTGACGCGCCACGTGCCCGCGGCGAGCACGGTCTCGACCTGAATGTGCTCGCCGAGCACGCGGCGCAGGAGCTCCGACATGTTGGTGACGAGCTTGTTGACATCGAACGGCTTGGGATCGAGCGGCTGGCGGCGTGCGAATGCGAGCAGGCGCGAGGTCAGCGTCGCCGCACGATCGGCGCCGCGCGCCGCGGTCGTGAGCATCCGCCGCGAAGTGTCGTCCAAGGCGGCGTCGCGGCGCTGCAGCATCTCGAGGTTGCCGATGATCACCTGCAGCAGGTTGTTGAAGTCGTGCGCGATGCCCCCGGTGAGCTGGCCGATCGCATCCATCTTCTGCGACTGGCGCAGCGCCATCTCCACCTTTTCGCGCTCCTCGATCTGCGTGCGCAGCGCCGAATTGGCGCGCGCGAGCTCGGCGCGCTGGCCTTCGAGCTCGGCATTGGCGAGCGCCAGCGTGCGCTGCGTGCGCACCACCACGATGAAGCTCAGGATCGCCATCAGGTAGACGAGGCTGATCACGGCGTAGCGCTCGAGCCGCCGCGGCAGCGGCTCGATGATGGTCTGCAGGTAGACGGTGCCGACGGTCGCTGCCCCCTGGCGCACCGGCAGCGTCACTGCGACGTGGTCGCCGGCGTCGGTGCGGCGGGCGGCGCCGACACTCGCCGGCAGCGGCTGCGTTCCCTCGTGCGAATAGCCGGCAAAGAGCTGGCCGTGCGCGTCGTAGATCGCGGCTTCACGGATTTCCGGGTCGGCGGCGAGCGCGCCGATGTATTCCTGCGCCGCCTTGCGGTCGTCGAAATCGAGCGCGGCGGCGACGGTCGACGCCAGGATCGCCGCCTGCGCGTCGACCTGCTCCGCCTTGATCTGGCGGTACGACCGCTCGTTGTGGAACACCATGTACGTGCCCGCCAGCAGCAGCAGGAACACGCCCGCGGCGCTGACCAGCGTCGCGAACCGCGGCGAAACGGGCGGCTTCGGCATCTTCATCGGCGGCGCAAGGGGAGAGGTTTCATGGGGCCGGCCGCACGCGCGCGGCGAGGTTGAGGAGCTTCGAGCTGATCGCGAGGTGGTTCTGCGCGGCCGCCGCGAGGTCGATGTCGAATCGCACCCGGTTGTCGACGATCACGAATGCGATGATGCCACGCACGGCGTCGCCGTTGCGCGTGTCGGTGACGGTGAGCACCGGCAGGCCGCGCGTGGCGCGCAGCGCTTCCAGCGTCGCCGCGTCCTGGCGCGTGGCGATGTAGAGCACGTGACAGCCCGCGTCGCGCAACGGCATCGCGACGCGGCGCGCGACGACCGCGCGGCCGTCGAGCGTGGTGTGCCCCGCGACCGCCGCTTCCACCAGTTGCGCGACGCCGTCGCTGCCGACGATGCAGATCACCAGCGGGTCTGCCGGTGCGCGGAACGTGCCTTCCGGCCAGTCGACGTAGTCCGCGAACTTGTAGAGATAGGTGGCCTTCACCGCGAACTCGAGATTCGCGTCCTGCGCCTGCGCTGACGTGCATGCGAGCACCGCGACGGCGAGCGCGAGCCGCGCGGCCGCCACGAGGCGGGACGCGACGGCGGGGTGCAGCGTTGCCAGTGCGTGGCGAGTCCGCACGTTCAGAAGTTCCAGCGCGCGCCGAGGTAGACGCTGCGGGGAATCTCGTGCAGCGGCGGCGCGTTCGCCTCCGCGTGATAGGCGTGGACGAGATTGAGCCCCGTCAGGGACAGCTCGAGATTCGGCGACACGTGCCAGCCGAGGCGCACGTCGGCCTCGAAGTAGGCGGGGACGTCGACTTCGGGCAACGCGCCGATCTGGCGCAGGCCGATGTACAGCTGCAGGTCGTGCGACAGGTCCATGTACGAGCGCAGGAAGACCTGGTGGCCCGGGTCGTGGCCGAGCACCGTCTGAATGCCGGCGATGTCGCTTTCGCCGGGCTTGAGGTGGAAATCCTTGCGCAGGAGGCCGACGCCGGGATCGATCCGCCACCACGCGAAAGGGCTGAAGCTCGCCCAGGCGTCGACGCCGTAGGTATGGCCCTCGATGCCGTTGCCGAACGTCACCGGAAAGATCGTCACGGGCGCAGGCGCCGTCGTGCGCAGGTCATCGTAGTCGTTGTAGTACATCGACACCGATAGCGAGGCCTTCGATGCGAATTGCGCACGGTAGCCCGCCTCGTAGGCGACGAGCTTTTCCGACTGGAAGCCTGGCGACGTGTCGACGATGCCGGGCGCGGAAAGATCGCGCTCGACGCGGGAGGGTGGACGCACCGCACGTGAGATTGCCGCCCACAGGAAATCGCGCGCACTCGCCTGCCAGCCAAGGCGCACGCTCGGCATCACGGCCGAGCCGCTGAACGTGTTTCGCTCATACTTCGCGCCAAGCGTGAGGTCGACACCGTCGCCCAGCGCAACGGTGTCCTGCGCGAAGATGTTGGCGAGATTCAGCGTCTGGCTCTCGGGCACCAGGACGGCGATGTTGGTGGTGTTGACGAAGCGATCGGTCCAGGTCCGGTAGCCCGCGCCCCAGACGATCCTTTGCGCGGTGCCGATGCGAAACGAATGCTCGGCCTGGATGTCGACGGTACGCACGCGATCGGACTGCGAGCCGCCGTTTGCGCCCAGATCGGCGCGCGATTGC
>DASYSP010000057.1:0-25272 GCA_036003195.1 Casimicrobiaceae bacterium | reverse complement strand
TGCTCGGGATCGCGCATCGCTACCAGCAGGCGAGCGACTGGCACCTGCGCGCCCCGAAGGGAGCGCAATGAGCGCCTGGGAGATCGTCGTCGGCCTCGAGACGCACGCGCAGCTCTCGACGCGCTCGAAGATGTTCTCGGGCGCGTCGACCGCGTTCGGCGCGCCGCCCAACGCCCACGCGTCCGCCGTCGACATCGCGCTGCCCGGCGTGCTGCCGGTGCTCAATCGCGGCGCCGTCGAGCGCGCCATCCGCTTCGGCCTCGCGGTCGGCGGCACCATCCAGCCGCGAAGCGTGTTCGCGCGCAAGAACTACTTCTACCCCGATCTTCCCAAGGGCTACCAGATCTCGCAGTACGAGATCCCCGTCGTGCTGGGTGGTCACATCGAATTCATCGTCGGCGACGTGCAGAAATCGGTGCGGCTGACGCGCGCCCACCTCGAGGAAGACGCCGGCAAGTCGTTGCACGAGGACTTCCACGGCATGACCGGCGTCGACCTCAACCGCGCCGGCACGCCGCTGCTGGAGATCGTGTCCGAGCCCGACATGCGCGGCGCGGCGGAAGCGGTCGCCTATGCGCGATCACTGCATGCGCTGGTGCGCTGGATCGACATCTGCGACGGCAACATGCAGGAAGGCAGCTTCCGCTGCGACGCCAACGTCTCCGTGCGTCCGCTCGGGCAGCAGGCATACGGCACGCGCTGCGAGATCAAGAACCTCAACAGCTTCCGCTTCCTCGAGAAGGCGATCGAGTTCGAGGTGCGCCGCCAGGTCGAGCTGATCGAGGACGGCGGCCACGTCGTGCAGGAAACGCGGCTCTACGATGCCGATCGCGACGAGACGCGGCCGATGCGCAGCAAGGAGGACGCGCAGGACTACCGCTATTTCCCCGACCCCGACCTGCCGCCGCTGGCGATCGACGCCGCCTGGATCGCGCGCGTGCAGGCGGCGATGCCGGAGCTGCCCCAGGCCATGCGCGCGAGGATGGTCGACCGGTACGCCCTCGCGCCGCACGACGCCGCGGCGCTGACGCAGACGCGCGAGACGGCGCGCTATTTCGAGGACGCCGTCGCCGCGCTGAGTTCCCGGGATGCCGCACGCGCCAAGCTCGTCGCCAACTGGATGCAGGGCGAGCTTGCCGCCGCGCTGCACCGGGCGGACCAGGAAGTCGCGAGCTCGCCGGTGGCGCCGCCGGCGCTGGCGCGCCTCGTCGATCGCATCGCCGACGGCACGCTGTCCGGCAAGACGGCCAAGGTGGCGTTCGATGCGCTGTGGCAGGGCGAGACCGACGTCGACGCCATCATCTCCGCGCGCGGTCTCGCGCAGATCTCCGACGCCGGCACGCTGGAGAAGATCATCGACGACGTGCTCGCCGCCAATCCCTCGATCGTCGCCGAAGTGAAGGCGGGCAAGGACAAGGCGTTCAACGCGCTGGTCGGCAAGGCGATGGCGGCGACGCGCGGCAAGGCCAACCCCGCCGAGGTCAACGCGATCCTGAAGCGCCGGCTCGGCAACTAGCCGACATGGCTGCGGCCGGATCCTTGGGGCGCGCTCGTCGTGACGATGTGCGCGGCTTCATGCGCCGGCGCAAGGGGGTTCACGCCTTCGCCGTGGGGACCGCGTCCCTTGCGGCGCCTGCGACCTGCCACGGCTCCTCGTCGTCCTCGTCTTCGTCGTCTTCGCCCTCGTCGTCATCGTCGTCGCCGTAGCCTTCGTCTTCTTCCGGGTCGCCGATCGGCACGGGGACGCCGTCCGCGCGTTGCCACGCGCACGGCGGTGCGGTCCGCGGCGACGCTGCCGAAGTCATTGCGGCGGGATGCGCAGGTTCTGTCCCGGGTAGATCTTGTTGGGGTCCGAAAGCATCGGCTTGTTGGCGTCGAAGATCTTCATGTACTTGTTGGCGTCGCCGTAGAACTGCTTGCTGATCTTCGACAACGTGTCGCCCGACACCACCGTGTAGAACTTCGACTCCGGGGCGCTCTGGTCGACGCTCATCATGTCGTTGACCTTGGCCACGCCGGCCACGTTGCCGCAGCACAGCACGATCTTCTCGCGCGTCGCCTGGTCGGGCGCGACGCCGTAGACGCTGACCGTCGAGGTCGCGCCGTCGAACGTCACCGTGAGGCCGGTGGCCGAAAGGTTCTGCGCCTTGATGTAGTTGAGGATCGCATCGCCAGCCGCGGAATTCGCCGCGGCGGTCTTCGCCGGATCGGCCGCCGGGGCTGCCGCCTGCGCCTGGCCGTGTCCGAACAGCTTTTCGCCGGCATCCTTCATGAAATCGATCAGACCCATGTCCATCTCCCTGTTGAATGGCGTCGCATTCGGCGCCGTCGGCGGCCGCCTGCCGCCTGTCGAAACCAGCATACACTGGCACATGGCCATGACATTGCCGCGCAATGCAGCGCGGTCCGCGCCCGCCGCGTCCAACCTTGACATCCGCCTGTCACGGGCGAATCATCGCGAGGTCATCGACGCCGGCGATGCTTGCGTATTCGAAGCATGACGACCGCCGCCCAGCCCATCCGCACCCCCTACCTCGACATCCAGCATGTTTCGGCCGCGTATGGCGCGACGAAGGTGCTCGACGATGTCTCCTTGTCTGTCGACAAGGGCGAGCTGATCGCGCTGCTGGGCAGCTCGGGCTGCGGCAAGACCACGCTGCTGCGCTCGATCGCAGGGTTCGTCACGCCGACCGCCGGTCGCATCGTCGTCGACGGCCGCGATCTGACCGGCCTGCCGCCCGACAAGCGCGGCACGGCGATGATGTTCCAGTCCTACGCACTGTGGCCGCATCTCGACGTCGCCGCCAACATCGGCTACGGCCTGCGCATGCGCGGCTGGAAAAAGGACGCGATCGCCACGCGCGTGGGCGAGATGCTGAAGCTGATGCAGCTCGACGGCTACGAGAAACGCTCGATTTCGCAGCTCTCCGGCGGCCAGAAGCAGCGCGTCGCCCTCGGCCGGGCGCTGGCCGTCGACCCGTCCGTGCTGCTGCTCGACGAGCCGATGTCGAATCTCGATTACAAGGTGCGCATCGAATTGCGCCACGAGCTGCGGGCGCTGCAGAAGCGCGTGGGCATCACCGCCGTGTACGTCACCCACGACCGCGAGGAGGCGCTGACCCTCGCCGACCGCATCGCCGTGATCGATGCCGGCCGCATCGCCCAGCTGGGCACGCCCGAGGAGATCTTCCATCGCCCGGCATCGTCGTTCGTCGCCGGCTTCATGGGCGCCGACAACGCGCTGGCCGTGGTGCGCGTGGGCGATGCCTGGGGCGCCGCCGGCGCCGCGGCGCCCGGCGCGTCGCTGGCGCATTTCCGCGGCGATCGCGCGCGACTGGTCGACGACTCCGCGCACGCCGAGGCGGGCGGTCTCAACTTCGATGGCGTGGTGGCGCAGCGCATCTACCTCGGCAACGGCTTCCGCTACCGCATCCGCACCGGCCGCGACGAGGTCTGGGTCGACGACGACTCGTCGCGCGCCGAGGGCGCGCACGTCAAGGTCGCCGTTGCGCCCGACGCACTATTGCTGTTCAAAGATCGGCAGGGCGCCGGCCGCGAGGCCGGCACATCCGCCGCAGCTTAACCACTGGAGGAGAGAATCATGCGCAGAACTGGCTTTGGCGTGGCCGCGATGGTCGCCGCGTCGCTCGCGATGTACACGTTGCCCGCAGCCGCGGACACGACGCTCAACGTCGTCACCGCCGGCGACCAGAACATGGTCGATTACGTGAACAATTTCCTCGGTCCGAAGTTCGAGGCGCAGAACCCCGGGGTCAAGGTGAAGGCCGTGGGCACCGGCCCCGGCGACGCCGGCTCGCAGAAGATCCTCGAGAAGCTGTCCGCCGAGAAGAGCGCCAACGTCGCCGCGTGGGACATCGACGTGGCGGTCGTGCACCAGCGCGGCGCCGCGACGATGGTCAAGGACTCGCTGCTCGAGCCGTACACGAAGCAGATCGCCGCCGGCAAGCTCATCTCGCGCGACAGCGCGAAGAACGCGCTCGGGCAGAACGTCGAGGGCTACGTGATCCCGATGTTCCACAGCCAGATCGTGCTGGCGTACAACTCCGACGTCGTCAAGACGCCGCCCAAGACCTTCGACGATCTCAAGGCCTGGGTGCAGAAGAATCCGAAGCAGTTCGGCTACAACGGCGTCAAGGGCGGCATGTCCGGCGTGGGCTTCGTCACCGGCTGGGTCGAGGCGTACAGCGGCATGGCGCAGCAGCTCGAGCACGGCCCGTACGACCCGTCGAAGAAGGCGGTCATCGACAAATCGCTGGAAAGTCTCAAGGCCTTCAACCAGTACGTGGTGATGACGCCTGGCAACGCCGGCACCCTCGACATGCTCAATCGCGGCGAGATCGCGATGGGACCGGTGTGGGTCGACATGTTCTACACGTGGGTGGCCGACGGCAAGATGAATCCGGCGGTGAAGCTCGAGCTGCCGAAGCCGGGCCTGCCGGGACAGCCGATGTACTACGTCGTGCCGGCGAAGGCGGCCAACGCCGCACTGGCGCGCAAGTTCATCGACTTCGCGGCCAGCCCGGAGATCCAGGCCGAGGGCATCGTCAAGCAGTTCAACTGGTACCCCGGCATCGACGCCAAGTACGTGCAGTCGAAGATGGACGCCAAGAGCTGGGACAAGCTCTTCACCGACGTGCCGCCCGACACGCTGCAGGCCTACGGCCGCCCGTTCCCCCTGTCGGAGTACTTCACCGACATCCTCGAAGGCTACGAGCGCGTCGTACTGAAGTGAGGTCGGCGCCACGCGCCAACCCGCGCCGCGGATGAACGCCGCGGCGCGTTCGCGCTGGGGCGGGCTGCTGCTCGCCCTGCCGGCGCTCGCCATCGTCGCGCTGTTCTTCGTGCTGCCGCTCGTCGTGTCGTGCGTGTCGGCGTTCAGCGACGGCGCCGGGCATGCCACCCTCGACCATTTCCGCAAGGCGTTCGACTTCTACACCAAGGACCTCGTCTTCACCGCGGCGATCGTCGTCTGGTCGACGCTGCTCATCGCCGTGTTCGCCATCGCCATCGCCGGCTACCTGACGCTGGGCGAGCACCCGCGCACGCGCGCGGCGCTGCGCTGGCTCTATCGCTGGCCGCTGTTCATCCCGTTCATCGTCACCGCGCAGCTGATGCGCACGTTCCTGGCCAAGAACGGCATGCTCAACCACGTGCTGATCGGTGGCGGCCTCATCGATCCGCTGTCGGCGCAGAGCCTCCTCGACTGGCGCGGCATCGTCGTCGCGTTCGTGTGGAAGCAGACGCCGTTCGTCACGCTGCTGCTCGCGGGCGCGATGGCGGGCGTCGACATCCAGCATATCGAGGCCGCGCGCAACCTCGGTGCGTCGCGGCTGCGCGTGCTGTGGGAAATCGTGCTGCCGCAGTCGCGGCGCACGCTGCTGGTGGGGCTCGTGCTGTCGTACGTGGCGATGCTGTCGGTGCTGTCGGTGCCGATGATGATCAATCCCAACTCGCCGACGATGCTGACCGTCGACGTCGCCTACCGCATCGCCTCGCACGGCGACTACGGCGTGGCCAACGCGCTGTGCCTCATTTCGCTGGTCATCGCCGCCTTCGGCGCCTGGTTCTACCTGCGCCACGCGGTGCGCCAGCAGGAGAGCGTCGCATGAGCACCGAAGGGCCGCCCGGAGGTGATCGCCTCCCCGTGGCGGGACGCGAGCGAAGCCCGCTGCGGGGAAAGCCTTGAGCACCGCGACCGTGACCGCAGGTGACTGGCGCGTCCCGCTTGGCCGTGGCGGCGCCACGCTGATCCGCGCCGTGGTGATCGCGCTGTTCGCGTTCGTGGTGTTCGGGCCGCTGCTCAACCTCGTGCTGTGGGCGTTCACCGAGCGCTGGTACTTCCCCAACAAGCTGCCGCAGGCTTACGGGCTCACCTACTGGTTTCGCGTGTTCAGCCCGCGCGGCGGCGCGATCGCTTCGCTCGTCACCAGCATCTGGATCGCGCTGCTGACCGTCGCCCTGTCGCTCGCGGTCGCCATTCCGGCCGGATACGCGCTGGCGCGCCTGCGCCTGCCGGCGCGCGCGTTCATCCTGCTGCTGTTCCTGCTGCCGCAGGCGTTCCCCAACCTGCCCGTCTACGTCAACATCGCGCGGATGTTCTACAGCTTCAACCTCAACGGCACGATCCTCGGCGTCGTGCTCGTGCACACGTCGCACGGCCTCGTGCTCGCCGTGTGGATCGCCTCGGCGGCGTTCTCCGCCGTCGACGTCTCGCTGGAAGAGGCCTCGCGCAACATGGGCGCGTCGGCGTGGCGCTGTTTCACCAGCGTCACGCTGCCGCTCGCGCTGCCGGGGCTCATCGCCAGCGCGATCTTCGTGTTCCTGGAGTCGCTCGACGAATTCACCGGAACGTATTTCGTCGGGGTGCCCGACGTCACGACGTTGCCGCTGCTGCTCTTCAACGCCAGCAATGGCGGCAACTACCAGATCGCGTCGATCACGGCGATGCTGCTGCTCGTGCCGTCGATCGCCTTCATGCTCGCGGTGGAGCGATTCCTCAAGGCCGACGTGCTGGCGATGATCGGCAAGTAGGCGCGGCGCGCGCCGTCAGTGCAGGCCCAGCCGATCGGCGACGCGCGCCGCCGCCGTGGTCGCCGCGGCGACCGCCTGGTCCATGTTGTAGTAGCGGTACTGCGCCAGCCGGCCGACGAACGTGACGTCGGGCTCGGCATCGGCGAGCGCGCGGTAGCGCGCATAGAGCGCGTGGTTGGCCGGACGCGGGATCGGGTAGAACGGCTCGCCGTCGGCGCGCGGATATTCGCGCACGATCGACGTCCCGCTGTGCGCCTGCCCGGTCAGGTGCCGGAACTCGGTGATCCGCGTGTAGTCGTGGTCGTTGGGATAGTTGACCGTGCCGACCGGCTGGAATCGGTCGATGCCGGGCAGGTGCTCGTGCGCGAATTCGAGCGAGCGATACGGCAGCGCGCCGTAGCGGTGGCCGTACCAGGCATCGATCGGACCGGTAAACACGACGTGGCGCGCGTCGGCGCCGGGCCGCGCCGCGAGACCGTCGACCCCCGTGTCGCAGCTGATCAGCGGATGGTCGAGCATGCGCGCGAACATCGCCGCATAGCCCTCGGCGGGCATGCACTGGAAACGGTCGCCGAAGTAGCGGTCGTCGTCGTCGACGCGCACCCCGATGCGCGCGGCGACCGAGGCGGCGAGGTCGCACAGCTCGAGCCCCCATTGCTTGCGCGTGTAGCCACGGTAGAACGTGTCGCACAGGTGGCGACCCACGCTCGCCAGCACGACGTCTTCGCTGGTGCGGCAATCGCCGCGCGGCTCGCGCACGCCGGCGAGGAAGGCCTCGACGCCGGCGGCGTCCAGGGAAAGTCCGTAGAGCGCGTTGATCGTGGTGCGGTTGATCGGGAACGGCAGCAGCCGGCCGCCGACTGCGGCGCGCACCCGGTGCTCATACGGGCGCCACGCCGTGAACCGCGACAGGAAATCGACGATGCGCGGCGCATTGGTGTGGAAGATGTGCGGGCCGTAGCGGTGCACGCGCACGCCGTGCGCGTCGAGACAATCCCAGGCGTTGCCGCCGATGTGATCACGGCGCTCGACGAGGTGCACGCGCGCGCCGCGCTCGGCGACGAGGCGGGCCAGCGTGCAGCCGGCGAAGCCCGCGCCCACGACCAGCACGTCAGGTGTGTTCACCGCGGCCGGCCCGCGACGCGTGGCCGCAACGCGGGCGTCGCCGGTGCTACCATCGCGGCGATTCCGTCGAGTTGATGCAATCGCCATGGCCTTGGTTCAGACGCCTCCGCTCGCCACTACCCAGTCCTCCGCAGCGCCGGCGCGCCCGGTGGCCGCCAACGACCTGCTGGCACAGCACTATGCGGTGCGCGCGCGGGCGATCGAGGCCCGCCACAACGCGCAGACCGCGGACGCCGTGGCCGCGCTCCGCGACAAATATGCCACGCCGGTGTTCGGCAGCGTGAGTCCGTGGAGCCTGATCGAGATGCTCGGCCAGTGCATCGATCCCACCGATCAGGGCCTCTATGGCGCGAGTCAGCAGCTGCACGTGCTGCAGGTCATCGATGCGATGGAAGCCGAGGGCACGGCGACCGACGAGATGCTGCTGGTGGCGCTGGTGCACGACATCGGCAAGGTGCTGCTGCTGACCGACGAGGCACCCGAAAACGTGGTGTGCATGAACCTGCCCGTCGCCGCCGGCCCGCCCGATGGCGGGCTCGACGCTTGCGTGTTCCAGTGGAATCACGACGAGTGGGCCTGGTCGCGGCTGAAGGATCACCTTCCGGACCATCTCGGGTGGCTGGTGCGCTACCACAGCATCATGCCCGGCGGCTGCATACGCTACATGGACGCGCGCGACCTCGATTACTGCCGGCGCTACCTCAAGCCGTTCGCGCGCTACGACCAGGGCACGAAATCGCCGTTCAACGTGCCGTCGCGGCGCATCGACCGCTATCGCGCGCTCATCGAGCGTGCGCTGCCGTCGAAAATGACGTTCTGAGCCACCGCCGCCGCGAACGCGGCGCGGTCGGCGTCGATCAGCCGCCGCAGCGTGGCCCGCTCGTCCGCATCGCGGCCATCCAGCACACGTCCGTCGTTGTCGATGCCCGCATACACCAGGGCGCGGCTGTCGAGCGGTATGCCGTACTTCACCATCAGCGCGTCGGCTTCGTCGGCGGCGGTGAGTCCGGCCGCGCGCAGCTTGTCGTACGTCGGGCCGCCGACCGGCCGCGTATGCGTGATCTGCAGGGCGTCGACGATCGCGCACGCGCGCAACGGGCGCGGCAGCATCCGCGGCCACAGCACGTCGAGGCCCCAGCCGCTCAGGTTCTCGACGAACGTCGGCAGGCAGCGCTCGAGAAACGGTCGCGCGAAGCACGGCGCCATCACCTCGACGAAATTCGTCATGCGCAGCGTGAAGCTCGGGTGCCGCAGCGTGACGCGGTGCGAGTAGTAGCTCGCCCACGACAGCGCCGGCTGCGCCAGCGCGAATTCCATCTGCGCCATCCTCGCGAACAGCGCGCTGATCGTATCCTGGTCGACCGCGAGGTCGTCGTCGGGCAGCCAGATGTAGTCGTAATCGCGCCAGAAATCCTCGCGCGTCAGAAGCGCGTGCAGACCCGACCATTTCTGTCCCTTGTCGTCGATGCGCCGGCAAGCCGCGTCGCGGAAGCGTCCGGGATCGTCGCCGAAATAGCTGACGACCAGATCCCAGTCGCGCGCTGCCGGATCGTCGGTCCAGCCGGGATGCAGGGACGTATCGCCGGCGCGGACGATGACGAGGCCGCGCGCACTCGCCCCGCTCACAACGCGACGGTCCGTCCTTCGCGCCACGACGTCGCCGCGGCGTCGGCGAGGGCAAGCGCCGCCACCCCGTCGTCGATCGTGGTGCGCACCGGCGTGCGCTCGCGCAGCGCGGCGAAGAAGTGCGCGATCTCGTCGGCATACGCGACGCGGTAGCGCTCGAGGAAGAAATGCTCGGGCAGGTCGGTGGCGATCTGCTTCGCGCCCCATGCGGTAACTTCGGTCGGGCGGTGGTTGCCGGCCTGGAGCATGCCGCCGCTGCCGAGCACCTCGAACCGCTGGTCGTAACCGTAGGCGGCGCGACGGCTGGTATTGATCACGGCGAGGCGGCCCTTGCGGGTGCGGATCGTCACGGCCGTGCAATCGGCGTCGCCCGCATCGGCGATCGCAGGGTCGGTGAGGCAGCTCGCGTGCGCGTGCACGGTGGCGGCGTCGTCGCCGAGGATCCAGCGGAAGATGTCGAAGTCGTGGATCAGCATGTCGCGGAAGATGCCGCCGGACTTGCGGATGTAATCGACCGGGGGCGCGCCGGGATCGCGGCTCGTGACGACCAGCATCTCCGGCGTGCCGATCTCGCCGGCGTCGAGGCGCGCCTTGACGGCGGCGAACGTCGGGTCGAAGCGCCGCTGGAAGCCGATCATGCAGGTGACGCCGGCCTGCTTCACCGCCGCGGCGCAGGCGCGTGCCCGCGCGAGGTCGAGATCGACGGGCTTCTCGCAGAAGATCGCCTTGCCGGCGGCCGCGGCACGCACGATGAAATCCGCGTGCGTGTCGGTCGACGACCCGATCGCCACCGCGCCGATCGAGGCGTCGGTGAAGATGGCGTCGGCCGCCATCACCTTGGCGCCGTGCTGCGTGGCGAGTGCGCGTGCCGCGTCGGCATCGACATCGGCGACTGCGACGAGGCGCACGCCGGGTTGGCGCACGAGATTGCCGGCATGGATGCGGCCAATGCGGCCGGCGCCCAGCAGAGCGACGTCGATCATGGCGAGGATTCCTCTCGAGTGGCAGGCGCCGAGGGCGCCAATGCGAAAGTCTGCAGCACGCGCCACGAGGCGATGCCGACGCTGCCGCCCGACAACGCAACGGCCAGGCGGTCGAACACCATCTCGGGCGGCACGTGCGCGGCGAATTCGGTGACGAGTCGATCCTTGGCGTCGCTCCCCAACGTGCCATACGCGAGCGACAGGTGCGGGAACGGTGACAGGCCGTGTTCGGTGCCGAAGTGCTGTGCCGATCGTCGCACGAGCGGCGCGAATGCCTCGAAGCCGTCGAACGCGAGGTAGAACGCGCGGTAATAATGCATCGACTGCTCGATGCCGCGCACCCGCACCGGCTGCACGGCAATGCTCTGCGCGAGGGATGCCGCCGCCGCCGTCACGTCCTTCAGCCGGCGACGCAGGTCGCCTTGCACCGTCACGTGCGGCGGAAATGCGCGCGTGGCGAAGCGCGGGGCGAGCGCCGCCACCAGCGCAGCCATACGCTCGTGCGTGGCGCGCTCCGGCAGCAGCCACAGCGAATACTCCGGCGCGGGGTCGGCTATCGGCGGCTCTTCAGCGAGGGTGTCGGCCATAGTTCCGCCTGCAGGAAATCGCGCATGCCCGGAGCGGCGGCCAGGATCGTGTTGCCGCGATCGAGGCCGTCGTCGGCGAAGAAGTCGCTGGTCCAGCCGCCGGCGGCGCGCACGATGGCGATGCCCGCGGCGACATCCCACGCATTGATATGCGGCTCGAAATAGCCTTCGAACCGGCCGTCGGCGACGTACGCCATGCCGAGCGCGCCGCTGCCGAGCCGGCTGTATTCGCAACCGGCGGCGAGCAGCCGCGCGATGCCCGCGACGTGAATCGACGGGTCGCGCCGATAGCTGAATCCCAGGCTCACGCGCGCCCGATGCGGGTCGTCGACGTCCGACACGCGGATCGCGCGGTCATTGCAGGTCGCGGCCGCTTCCGCGCTGCCGGCGTGCAGTTCGTCGGTGACGGGGTTGTAGATGACGCCCGCCACCGCCTCGCGCTGGTGGACGAGGCCGATCGACACGCACCACAGCGGCAGGCGGCGCGCGAAGTTGGCGGTGCCGTCGATCGGATCGACCACCCACAGCGGTGCGACGCCGTCGTAAGGCGCCGAGTAGCCGCCCTCTTCGCCCAGCACGATGTCTCCGGGAAACGCGGCGGCGATGCGGGCGACGAGCAGCGCTTCGACTTCGCGGTCGGCGAGCGTGACGACGTCCTGCAGGCCCTTCGACTCGACCGCCAGGCCGCCCGGCCGGCGATAGTGCGCGAGCGCCAGCGCACCGGCCTCGCGCGCGATCGTCCGCGCGAACGCGAGGCGCGCAGCGATCAGGGCCGGAGCATCCATGCGTGCCGCGGATCGTTGTGGAACGACCACACGCGCTTGGGCCCGGCCATCACGTTGAGGTAGTACGAGCGATACCCGTAGGGCACGCACACCGGATGATAGCCGCGCGGCACGACCACCACGTCGCCGTCCTCGGCGGCGAAGCTCGCATCCTCGCTGCGATCGTCGGTGTAGACGCGCTGGAACACGAATCCCTGCGACGGGTCGACGCGATGGTAGTACGTCTCCTCGAGGCAGCTCTCCCCGGGCAGCGCGTCGGTGTCGTGCTTGTGCGGCGGATAGCTGGACGAGTGCCCGGAGGGCGTCAGCACCTCCACCACCAGCAGCGATTCCGCCGGCTCGGTCTCGGGCAGGATGTCGCAGACGTAGCGCGTGTTGGCGTCGCGCCCGCGCGTCGAGCGCTTCATCGAGGCGGGCTCGATCAGGCGCGCCGGCAGCGTGCCGCGCGCGGGCGCCGAGCCGATCGCGATCTCCGCCGCGTCGCGCGCCATGACGCGGTACTCCACGCCGGGTGGCACGTAGATGGCGTACGGCGACTGGTCGTCGAACACGCTTGCACGCCCGCCGATGCCGCGCCACGCGGCGTCGCCCGCGTGCACGTCGACGGTGCCGGTGAGCACGACGATGCAGGACTCGCGGTCGGTCTCGCGCGCGCGCATCGATTCACCCGCGGCCAGGCCCCGTGCGGCGAAATTCACGTAGCGCAGGCCGGACGCGGTGTTCACCTCGACACTGCCGCCACGGTCGACGCGCGCCTTGACGAGCGCCGCCTGCGCAGTCGCGCTCATCGCGCATTCTCCCGGTAACGATCGGCCAGCGTGCGCAGCGCGCGATAGCCCATCTCGGCATAGCGATAGCTCGGCGCCACCGCGGGATCCTGCTCGGCTTCGACCACCAGCCAGCCGCGATAGGCGTGTTGCGCCAGCAGGCGGGCGACGCCGTCGAAGTCGACCATGCCATCGCCCGGCACGGTGAACACGCCGTTGAGGACGCTGTCGAGGAAGCTCCATTGGCGGTTGCGCGCGAGCGCCATCACCGACGGCCGCACGTCCTTGCAATGCACGTGGCAGACGCGCTTGACGTGCTTCGCCAGCACGTTCACGGCGTCGCCGCCGCCGAACGTGATGTGGCCGGTGTCGAACAGCAGGCCGACGTCGCTGCCGGTGACGTCCATCAGGGTGTCGACATCCTCCGGCGACTGCACGTAGGCTCCCATGTGATGGTGATACGCGAGACGCACGCCGTGGCGGGCGAGATGCGCGCCGAATGCGTCGAGACGCCCGCCGTATTCGCGCCAGA
The DNA here is from genome assembly GCA_036003195.1 of Casimicrobiaceae bacterium. Classification (GTDB taxonomy): domain Bacteria; phylum Pseudomonadota; class Gammaproteobacteria; order Burkholderiales; family Casimicrobiaceae; genus VBCG01. Next base: position 12,315 of record DASYSP010000057.1, on the reverse strand, counting down.
CAGTGTCGTCGCGAAAGCGCGGCCGCTTGTAGAGCGGAAGCGGCAGGCCCTGGATCGCGTCGGCCACCTCGCCGTACACCATCACCGTGGCGCCGTTGCGCGCGAGGAGCTCGAGGTGCGGCGCCACGGCTTCGATCTCCTCGGCCACCGCGCGGCGCGCGAGGCGCCCCGAATACCATCCCGAGACGCAGGCGAGCCCGAACTCGCCGAGCTTGGCCTCGAGCGCCGCCGGCTCGCGCGGAAACTTGTTGCCGAGCTCGAAGCCCTGGAAGCCGATGGCCGCGCCCTCGCGCAGCGCCGTGTCGAGCGGGATCTCGCCGCCGAGCGACGGCAGGTCGTCGTTGCTCCACGAGATCGGGTTGATGCCGATGCGCACGTCGAGCGCCATCGCGTCAGGCCTTCTGCGCCGCCTTGGCGGCCTCGAACGCGGCGTGCGCCGCGGCAACCTCGGCGCGCGCCGAGACTTCCGGCACCGCCACTTCCCACCACGCGCCGCCCGCCGCGGTGGTGCGCGCCGGGTCGGTGTCGATGACGATCACCTGCGTGCGCGTCGCCTGCCGCGCATCGCGCATCGCCGCCTCGAGCGCGTCGACCGAGTCGACGTGCACGGCGTCGGCGCCCAATGCACGGGCGTGCGCCGCGAAATCGACGGCCGGCGCCGCGGCGTCGAGCAGATTGTTGAACGGCGGGCTGCCGCACGCCTGCTGGAGGCGGTTGATGCAGCCGAAGCCGCGGTTGTCGAGCACGACGATCACGAGCTTCCTGCCCATCGCCACCGACGTCGCGATCTCGGAGTTCATCATCAGGTAGCTGCCATCGCCCAGCATCACGACGACCTCGCGGTCGGGCAACGCCATCTTCACGCCGAGTCCGCCGGCGATCTCGTAGCCCATGCACGAGTAGCCGTACTCGAGATGGTAGCCGCCCGGCGTCGCGGCCCGCCACAGCTTGTGCAGCTCCGCCGGCAGCGTGCCCGCCGCGCACACGACGACGTCGTCCGCGGGCGAGCGCGGGTGGGAGCGCTGCACGGCGCCGATCACGTCGCCCTCGTACGGCAACGCGCCGCGGGGCACCGCATTGCGCGCGACGATCGCGTCGACTTCGCCGTGCCAGCGTGACGCCGCCTCCTTCGCGCGCGCTGTCCACGTGGCGTCGGCGCGCCAGTCGCGCAGCGCGGTCGACAGCGCGTCGAGCGCCAGGGCCGCGTCGCCGACGACCGCCGCCGCGGCATGCGCCTTCAGCGCGTCGAACGCCTGCACGTTGATCGACACGATCTCAGCATCGCCGAACAGCGCATGCGAGCCCGTGGTGAAGTCGGACAACCGCGTGCCGACGGCGAGGATGATGTCGGCATCGCGCGCCAGCGCATTCGCCGCCGTGGCGCCGGTGACGCCGATGGCGCCGGCCTGCAGCGGATGGTCGAACGCCAGCACGCTCTTGCCGGCCTGCGTCTCGGCGACCGCGGCGCCATGCGCGTCGGCGAAGCGCGCCAACGCCTCGGGACCGCCGTCGCTGTACAGCACGCCACCCCCGGCGATGACCAGCGGGCGGCGCTTGCCGCGCAGCCGCGCCACCGCGGCCTCGAGATCGGCAGCCGCCGCCGGCGCCGCGCGCGGCAGCACGACGCGCGGCGCGAAAAAGTCCTCGGGATAGTCGAACGCCTCGGCCTGCACGTCCTGGGGCAGCGCGAGCGTCACCGGTCCGCACTGCGCGGCATCGGTCAGCACCGCGACCGCGCGTGGCAGCGCAGTCAGCAGCTGCTGCGGATGCACGATGCGGTCGAAATAGCGCGACACGGGCCGCAGGCAGTCGTTGGCCGACACCGTGCCGTCGGCGAACGACTCGACCTGCTGCAGCACGGGATCGGGTGCTCGCGACACGAAGACGTCGCCGGGGAGGAACAGCACCGGCAGGCGGTTGACGTGCGCCAGCGCCGCCGCGGTGACGAGGTTGGTGGCGCCGGGGCCGATCGAGGTGGTGCACGCCATCATGCGCCGCCGCCGGCTCGCCTTGGCGAAGGCGATCGCCGTGTGTGCCATCGCCTGCTCGTTGTGCGCGCGCCACGTCGGCAGCGCATCGCGTGCCGCGTACAGCGCCTCGCCGAGCGCCGCCACGTTGCCGTGGCCGAAGATCGCGAACATGCCGGCGAACAGCGCGGTGTCGCGCCCCTGGGCGTCGTGCGTGCGCTGTGCGGCGAGGTAGCGCACGAGCGCCTGGGCGGTGGTCAGGCGCAACTTGCGCGACATCGTCATGGCCGTGCCTCGCGCCAGGCGTCGATCAGCGCGCCGAAGTTCGCCGCCGCCGCCGCGACCAGCCCCGCGTCGTCGATGCGGCCGGCGAGCCAGTCGCGCGACGGCGCCATCCACAGCGTGCGGCCGACGGCGAAGCCGCGCACGCCGGCGACACCCGTTGCCGCGGCGAATCCGCGCATCAGCGAGGCGACCGGCGCATTCTGGCCGAGCAGGACGATGCCGCGGCAGAACGGGTCGCGCGCCGCGACGAGTGCCGCCACCTCGCTCCATTGCGCGGCGGACATCGGCGCGAGCTTCCACCACTGCGGCGCGATGCCGATGTTGTAGAGCCGCGTCAGCGCCCGCAGCACCGTGTCGGCAGCGAGCGCCGGCTGCGCCGGCGGGATCACTTCGAGCAGGAGCTCGTGGCCGCTCGCGTCGCAGGCGTCGCGCAGCGAATGCAGCGCCGTTTCCTGCTCGAGGCGCAGGTCGGTGGCGTCGTCCGGATGGAATGCGACGAGGCACTTGACGATGTGCTCGGCCGGCCAGCTCGCGAGCGTGGTGCCGAGCGAGCGCCCGTGCTGGAACTCGAGCGGCCGGCTGCCGGGCAGCTCGACCGGTCGACCGATCCACCAGCCACGCCCCGTGGCCGCCGCCAGCGCATCGCTGCCGTACACATCGTCGATCAGCACGCCGATGCGCCCGTCGAGCCCCTTGTCCGTCTCGACGCGCGCGACGGCGTCGACCAGCAGCCGTTTCAGCGCGGGCAAGCGTGATTCGTCGGCACCCGCCTCACGCGCGAGCTCGTAGAACTGCGGCCGGTGGTCGAACGCGAACGCGTACACCTCGGGAAACACCTTGCGCGGCGCGCTCATCCGATGCAGCCGCGACAGCGCCGCGTCGCGATCGGGGTGCGGGATCGCCGCCGCGTTGGCGAGATAGTGGTCGAGCTCGACGCGCGTCGGCATCGCCGGTGCGCAGCCGTGGCGCGACACGACCAGCGCACCGCAGGCGTTGGCGTAGCGGCAGGCGGCGTCGTAGTCCTCGCCACGCAGCCAGCCGGAGAGGAAGCCCGCGCTGAAGGCATCGCCGGCGCCCAGCACGTTGAGCACGTCGACCTTGACGCCCTTGCCGTTGAACGCGGCGTCGAGCGACGCCGGAATCGCGCCGTCGATCACCGCGCAGCCGAGCGGACCGCGCTTGACCACCAGCACCGCCTTCGTCAGCGCGCGCACCGCGCGCAGCGACGCCATGTTGTCCTCGCTGCCGCCGGCGATGTTGAATTCCTCGATCGTGCCGATGATGAGGTCGAACAACGGCAGGATGCGCGACATGTGCGCGGTGACCCCGGCGTCGGGGATGAAACGCGTCTCGCCGTCGCCGCGGCGGGTGAGGCCCCACAACACCGGGCGGTAGTCGATGTCGAGCACCGTGCGCACGTCGTGCCGGCGTGCGCGCTCGCAGGCCAGCGTGCTCACGCCATGCACGTGCGGCGTCGAGAAGTGCGTGCCGGTGATCAGCAGCGCCTTCGCCTGTGCGATGAAGTCCTCGGCGACGTCCTCAGCGGTGACCGCCATGTCGGCGCAGTTCTCGCGATAGAACATCAGCGGGAACGTGTCCTTGTCCTTGATGCCGAGCACCACCGCAGCGGTGAGGCGCGCCGGGTCGCGGCTCACATGCGACACGTCGCAGCCTTCGCGCGCGAGCGTCTCGACGAGGAAGTTGCCCATCGCGTCGTCGCCGACGCGCGAGGCCATCGCCGCCTCGAGGCCGAGGCGCGCGCAGCCGAAAGCGGTGTTCGCCGAGGAGCCGCCGAGGTACTTGGCGAACGACGTCACGTCCTCCAGTCGCGCACCGATCTGCTGCGCGTAGAAATCCACCGCGAGGCGGCCGAGGCAGACGATGTCGAACCGGCGGCCGGCGACGAAAGACGTGGTGTTTTGCATCGGGGTGCGACGATCGGCGACGGCGAGGCGACGGGCACTGCCTGTGCGCCGTTTCGCGCGCGACCGGGCCGTCCGGGAATGGGACAATAGCAGATTGCGCATGCCGCCGGGAAGGCGGCGACATCATCGACGAGGGAGACAAGGCATGGAACGCGCATTGCGCATTGCGGTGGCAGGGCTCGGCCGGCTGGGACGCCGCCATGCGGAGATCTTTCGCTGGCGCGTGCGTGGCGCCGAGGTCGTCGCGGCCGCAAGCCCGGTCGCGGAGGAACGCGAATGGGCGCAGTCGGCATTGGGCATTGAAACGCTCGTCGCCGACTATCGCGAGCTGCTCGCGTTGCCGCAAGTCGACGCCGTGGTGATCGTCACGCCGACGTCGCTGCACGCCGACCAGGTGATCGCCGCGCTCGACGCCGGCAAGCACGTGTTCTGCGAGAAGCCGCTCGCGCTAGAGGTTGCCGATTGCCTGCGCGTGGAAAGCGCGGCGGCTCGCCATCCCACCCAGCGCGTGCTGGTCGGCTTCGTGCGCCGCTTCGACCCCTCGTACAGCGCGGCGATGCAGAAGATCCGCGACGGCACGATCGGCACGCCGTTCATGGTGCGGTCGCAGACCCTCGATCGCAACGACCCGTCGGGCTTCTTCGTGCGCTTCGCGCCGACGTCGGGCGGCATCTTCCTCGACATGGCCATCCACGATATCGACTGCGCGCGCTTCCTGCTGGGCGGCCCCAGGGCGAAGCGCGTGTACGCGTCCGGCGTGATCGCCGTGCACGGCGGGCTCGCCGCCTGCGGCGACGTCGACAACGGCGTCGCCACCGTCGAGTTCGACGGCGGCAAGCTCGCGGTGATCTACGTGTCGCGCACGCTCGCGCACGGCATGGAGGCGACGACCGAGGTGTACGGCACGCAGGGCCGCATCGCGATCGGCGAAGGTCTGAAGGCGGGCGGCATCGACATCGCCGACGCCCACGGCGCGCGCAGCGAAGGCCTGGCGACGTTCTGGGAACGTTTCGCCGACGCGTTCGCCATCGAGGCGCAGGCGTTCGTCGACGCCGCGCGCGACGACAGGCCGCTGCCGCTGACGCTCGCCGACGCCACCGAGAACACGCGTATCACGCGCGCCATCACCGACGCGTTCCGCGGCGGCAAGCCCGTCGATCTCTGAAGGAGAACCCCATGCGCATCGCGATCATCGGTGCCGGCGGCGTCGGCGGCTATTTCGGCGCCCGGCTTGCGCTGGCCGGCGAGGACGTGCATTTCGTCGCGCGCGGCGCGCAGCTCGCCGCCATGCGTGCGGCGGGCCTGCGCGTGCGCCGCGACGGCGGCGACCTCGACGTGCGCCCGGTACGCGCCACCGACGACCCCACGGCGATCGGGCCGGTGGATGTGGTGCTGGTCGCCGTCAAGCTGTGGGACACCGAGAGCGCGGCGGCGATGGCGCGTGCGCTGATGGGGCCGCACACGGCCGTGGTGTCGCTGCAGAACGGCGTGCGCAAGGACGACACGTTGCGCGGCATCCTCGGCGCCGGCAACGTGATGGGGGGCGTCTGCTACATCTCGGCGTATCTCGAGGCGCCCGGCGTCATCCGCCAGGTGGGCACGATGCAGAAGATCGTGTTCGGCGAGTACGACGGCCGCGCCTCGGCCCGCGCCAGCGCACTGCTGGCGTCGCTGCAGCGCGCCGGCATCGATGCCGCGCTGTCGGACGCGATTGCGCGCGTGATCTGGGAAAAGTTCGTGTTCCTTGCCTGCCTCGCCGGCACGACCAGTGCGATCCGCCTGCCGATCGGCGCGGTCCGCGGCCATCCGGTGACGCGCGCGCTGTTTCGCGATGCGCTCGCCGAGGCCGTCGCCGTGGCGCGCGCGGAAGGCGTGGCGATTGCCGATGCGTTCGTCGACGACCGGATGGCGTTCGCCGACTCGCTGCCGGCGACGATGACATCGTCGATGCACGGCGACCTGGAGCATGGCCGCCGCCTGGAGCTCGACTGGCTGTCGGGCGACGTGGTCGCGCGCGGCAAGCGCCTCGGCGTGCTCACGCCCGTGCATCGCGCGCTCAACGACGTGCTGGTGCTCCACGCCAGCGGCCGCGACAGCGGCACACCAAAAATCTAGGCATCGTCAGCGACAACCCGCTTGCCGCGACCCGGGCGAGCTATCCGGATATCGGTCCAAAGCGAGTTCGCGAAGCGTGTTTGAGCGACGACCGATATCCGGATGGCCCGTCTTCGCATGCCGCGCAACCCCGCATGCCAGCCTCGGCGCCGCGCTCCTACATCAGCGCCTTGTAGCGCGGCCGGTGCGGGCGCGCGCCCTCCTCGCCGAGGCGCCGCTTCTTGTCGTCCTCGTATTCGTGGAAGTTGCCTTCGTAGAACACCCACTTCGAATCGTCCTCGGCGGCGAGGATATGCGTGGCGATGCGGTCGAGGAACCAGCGATCGTGGGACACCACGAGTGCCGATCCGGGGAACTCGAGCAGCGCCTCCTCGAGCGCGCGCAGCGTCTCGACGTCGAGATCGTTGGACGGCTCGTCGAGCAGCAGCACGTTGCCGCCCTTCAGGAGCGTCGCCGCGAGGTGCAATCGCCCGCGTTCGCCCCCGGACAGCGTGCCGACCTTCTTCTGCTGGTCCGGTCCCTTGAAGTTGAAGCGGCCGAGGTAGGCGCGCGACGGCATCTCGAAGCGGCCGATCGTCAGGATGTCCTGGCCGCCCGAGATCGCGTCCCACGCGGTCTTGTCGTTGGGCAGCGAGTCGCGCGACTGGTCGACCACCGCGAGCTGCGCCGTGTGCCCGATCGTGATCGTGCCGCGGTCGGGCTTCTCCTTGCCGGTGATCATGCGGAACAGCGTCGACTTGCCCGCGCCGTTGGGGCCGATCACGCCGACGATCGCGCCGGGCGGCACGCGAAACGACAGGTCGTCGATCAGCAGGCGGTCGCCGTAGCCCTTGCTGACGTGGTCGAACACGATCACCTCGTTGCCGAGGCGCTCGGCCACCGGAATGAAGATCTCGGACGTCTCGTTGCGCTGCTGGTGTTCGTATGAGGCCAGCTCGTCGAAGCGGGCGATCCGCGCCTTGCTCTTGGCCTGGCGACCCTTGGCGTTGGCGCGCACCCACTCGAGCTCGGTCTTCATCGCCTTGATGCGCGCGGCCTCCTGCTTCGATTCCGTGCGCAGGCGCTCGCCCTTCTGCTCGAGCCACGAGCTGTAGTTGCCTTTCCACGGAATGCCGGAGCCCCGGTCGAGCTCGAGGATCCACTCGGCGGCGTTGTCGAGGAAGAAGCGATCGTGCGTGACGGCGATCACGGTGCCGGGAAATTTCTGCAGGAACTGCTCCAGCCATTCGACGCTCTCGGCGTCGAGGTGGTTGGTGGGCTCGTCGAGCAGCAGCATGTCCGGCTTCGACAGCAGCAGCCGGCACAGCGCGACGCGGCGCTTCTCGCCGCCCGACAGCGTGCCGATCTTCGCATCCCACGGCGGCAGCCGCAGCGCGTCGGCGGCGATCTCCATCTGCACGCCGGAATCGGCCCCCGAGCTCGCGATGATCGCCTCCAGCTTCGCCTGCTCGGCGGCGAGCGCGTCGAAATCGGCATCGGGCTCGGCGTACGCGGCGTACACCTCGTCGAGACGCGCCTTGGCCGACAGCACCTCGCCCATGCCCTCCTCGACGGCCTCGCGCACGGTCTTCTGCGCATCGAGCTGCGGCTCCTGCGGCAGGAAACCGATGCGCAGGTCGGGCATCGGCGTCGCCTCGCCCTCGTATTCCTTGTCCTCGCCCGCCATGATGCGCAGCAGGCTCGACTTGCCGGAGCCATTCAGCCCGAGCACGCCGATCTTGGCGCCGGGGAAGAACGACAGCGAGATGTCCTTGAGGATGACGCGCTTGGGCGGCACGAGCTTGCCCACGCGATTCATCGTGTAAACGTATTGAGCCATGTGCTGGTTTTTCCCGCGGAATCCGCGATTATCGCAGGCGCGCATGCGCGGGTCCGCTGCGCGGTTACGCGGCGCCGTACGATTCGATGCGATGACGCGCGCGGCTGCGCGCGAAGCGCCTAGTGCGGTGGCGCCTTGCCGGCGGCCGGAATCGTCCGCGCCTGCGCCGCTGCCTCGGCCTTGGCGTCGGCCGCCGCCTTGAGATTGTTCCAGCGCGTGACGAAACCGTCGTAGCGCGCCGCGGTCTGCGCGCGCTCCTGCTGGCGCTGCTGGATGAGCTCGTCCTGGCGTGCGACCTCGGCGTCGATCGACGCCAGCTCGCGCTCCATTGCGTCGGGCACCGGCTTCTTGCCGAGCGCCAGCTTGCGCGCCTCGATCTCTTCCTTGCGCTTGCCGAGCTGCTGGATGTACGCGTGCGACGACTGCACCTGGCCGTCGATCGTCGCGAGCGCGCGCGACTTGGACAGCTCGATCTCCTCGGCGCTGCTGAACGACTGCATCAGCGCGCGGTCCTGGCGCTCGGCCTCTTCCTGGGACTTGGCGAGCGCCTGCTTCTTCCGGTCCTCGGCGTCGCGCGCGGCGCGCTGCTCGGGCGTGAGCGGCGGGTCGATGTGCTTGATCGGCCGCGCCTGCTTGTCGAGCACCGTCGCCGCCTTGTTGACGTCCTCCTGCGGCATCTTGTCGGTGTAGTGCACGACGCCCTTGTCGTCGGTCCACTTGTAGGTTTCGGCGAAGGCGTAGGGCGCGCTCAGGGACGCCGCGGCGATGCAAGCGCCCAGCACGACAGTGACGAGCGCCTTCATCGCACGCCGTACTGGTCGCGATACGCGCCGATCGCCGACGCTCGCGCCGCAAGCTTCGGCTCGCGGTCGATGAAGACGGCAAGATCGTCGAGCGAGGCAATCGCCACCACGGGCACGCCGAAGTCGCGGGTGATCTCCTGCACGGCCGACAGCTCGCCGCGGCCGCGCTCCTTGCGGTCGAAGGCGATCATCACGGCCGCAGGGGTGGCGCCGGCCGCGCGCACGCGCTCGATCGCCTCGCGCTTGGCGCCGCCATCGGTGATGACGTCGTCCACGATCACCACCCGGCCGGCGAGCGGTGCGCCCACGATGTCGCCGCCCTCGCCATGGTCCTTGGCTTCCTTGCGATTGAAACTGAATGGCACATTGTGCCCATTTTCGGCAAGGGCGATCGCCGTCGCCGCCGCCAGGGTGATGCCCTTGTACGCCGGTCCGAACAGCATGTCGAAGGTGACGCCCGAAGCGACGAGGGCATCCGCGTAAAACCGCCCCAGCTGCGCGAGGCTCGCACCGTCGTTGAACAATCCCGCGTTGAAGAAGTAGGGTGTGCGGCGCCCGGCCTTGGTGACGAAGTCGCCGAAACGCAGCACGTCGCGTGCCAAGGCGAACGCAAGGAAATCCTGGCGAAAATCGGATGCGGACGGACCCATGGGACGGCGTGCAGTATACCGCCGCGGCCGCGGGACACCGCTGTCCCGCGCATCGGAAAGTCAGCCGCGGTGCCGCGCCGAGGTGCTGCGGCCTTGCACGCAGGTCGCCCGCTAAAATGGCGGATTCCGCTTCGTCAGTCGCCCATGCGCATCATCACGCTCAACGTCAACGGCATCCGCAGCGCCGAGCGCAAGGGCCTTGCGCGCTGGCTCGCGCGCGCCGAGCCCTGGGACGTCGTATGCCTTCAGGAAATCAAGTGCATGCCCGACGACGTGCCGCGGCCGATGCGCGCGCCGCGCAAGAGCGCCGCGACGTTCCATTGCGCGCAGCGCAAGGGGTACAGCGGCGTGGCGATCTATTCCAAGGTGCCGCACGTCGCCGCCACGGGCTTCGGCCATCCGGAGTTCGATGCCGAAGGGCGCTATGTCGAGGCGCATTTCCGCGACGTCACCGTGGTGTCCGTCTACCTGCCCTCGGGGTCGGCGGGGCCGCACCGCCAGGCCTCGAAGTTCCGCTTCCTCGAAGCGTTCCTGCCGCACCTCGCCGCACTGCGCGCGCGCGGCCGCGAGATCGTGCTGTGCGGCGACTGGAACATCGCGCACCAGCCGATCGACCTGCGCAACTGGCGCAGCAACCAGAAGAACTCGGGCTTCCTGCCGGAGGAGCGCGCGTGGCTCACGCGCGTGTTCGACGAGCTCGGCTTCGTCGACGTGTTCCGCAAGGTCGACACGCGGCCCGACCAGTACACGTGGTGGTCGAACCGCGGCGCGTCGTGGGCCAATAACGTGGGCTGGCGCATCGACTACCAGATCGCCACGCCCGGCATCGCCGCCCGCGCGCACGCGGTGGCCATCTATCGCAACCGCCGGTTCTCTGACCACGCGCCGCTGATCGTCGACTACGACCATGCGCTGACGGCATGAGCGCCGGCTGCGCGGCGCCGTCGTGATCCGCCTGCGCGACGTCACGTTCGCGCGCGGCGCCGCGCGCCTCGTCGAGCACGCGTCGCTGACCGTGCACGCCGGGCAGAAAGTGGGCGTGATCGGCGCCAACGGCTGCGGCAAGTCGACGCTGTTCGCGCTGTTGCGCGGCGAACTGGCGCCGGAGGCGGGCGACGTCGAGCTGCCGGCGTCGTGGCGCATCGCCCATGTCGCGCAGGAGACGCCGGCCGTCGCCACGCCGGCGCGCGAGTACGTGCTCGACGGCGACACCGAGCTGCGCGAGATCGAGGCGGCCCTCGCCGCCGCCGAGGCCGCGGAGCCGCACGACGGGCACCTGATCGCCGAGCTGCACCATCGCTTCGAGGCGATCGGAGGCTACGCCGCGCGGGCACGCGCGGCCGAGCTCCTCGCGGGACTCGGCGTCGCGGATGCGCGTCACGGCGATCCCGTGGCGAGCTTTTCCGGCGGCTGGCGGATGCGCCTCAACCTCGCACAGGCGCTGATGGCGCGCTCCGAGCTGCTGCTGCTCGACGAGCCCACCAACCACCTCGACCTCGACGCCGTGCTGTGGCTCGAGGACTGGCTCGCGCGCTATCCGGGCACGCTGCTGCTGATCACCCACGACCGTGACTTCCTCGACGCCGTGGTGCAGGCGATCGTGCACTTCGACGCGCAGAAGCTCAAGCTCTACACGGGCAACTATTCGCAGTTCGAGCGCGAGCGCGCCGCGCAGCTCGCCACGCAGCGCGCGGCGTTCGCGCGCCAGCAGCGCAACATCGCGCATCTCAAGTCGTTCGTCGACCGCTTTCGCGCCAAGGCCACGAAGGCGCGCCAGGTGCAGAGCCGACTGCGCACGCTCGAGCGCATGGAGGTCATCTCCGCCGCTCACGTCGACAGCCCGTTCGTGTTCGAGTTCGCGCCTTCCGGCGCCACCGCGCGCGAGCTGGTGCGCCTCGACGAAGCCACGCTGCGCTATGCCGATGCGCCGCCGGTATTCGCCGGACTCGATCTCGCGATCCACAATGGCGAGCGCATCGGCCTGCTCGGTCCCAACGGCGCCGGCAAGTCGACGCTGGTCAAGGCGCTGGCCGGCGAGCTGCCGCTGGCCGGCGGACGCCGCTATGTCGCGCAGAACCTGGCGATCGGCTACTTCGCGCAGCACCAGCTGGAGCAGCTCGACGCCGCGTCGACGCCGCTCGCCATGCTGCAGCGCCGGGATCCGGCAGCCCGCGAGCAGGACCTGCGCGACTTTCTCGGCGGCTTCGATTTTCGCGGCGATGCCGTGCATGCGCCGATCGCGCGCTTTTCCGGCGGCGAGAAGGCGCGCCTCGTGCTCGCGCTGATCGTGCGTGCACGTCCGCAGCTGCTGATCCTCGACGAGCCCACCAACCATCTCGACATCGAGATGCGCGAGGCGTTGACCGAGGCGCTGCAGGATTACGACGGCGCGCTGGTGGTGGTCGCGCACGACCGCCACCTGATCGCCGCCACCACCGACGAGCTGTGGCTCGTCGACGGCGGAAGCGTCACGCCGTTCGATGGCGACCTCGACGACTACCGCGACTGGGTGCTTTCCGCGCGCACGCGCGCCACGGCCGCCGATTCCGCGCGCGACGCGGTGCCCGACCGCCGCCAGCAGAAGCGCGACGAGGCGCTCATGCGCCAGAAGCGCCACGCCGCGCGCAAGCCCCACCTGGCGGCGCAGGCGCGCCTCGAGGCCGAGATCGAGGCGCTGAGCCTGGAAAAGCGCGAGCTCGACGACTGGCTCGCCACCAGCGAGGCCTATGACGCCGCGGCCAAGGATGAGCT
>DASYSP010000056.1:0-11308 GCA_036003195.1 Casimicrobiaceae bacterium | reverse complement strand
GCCACCGCCTCACCGCTGATTCGGGGCCGCCATCTGCTGGATCCCGACGCGTGGGCGCAATGGGAGCCTTGCATCGTCAATACGGTGTCGCGCAGCGCGACACGCGAGGGCCCGCTCGCCAACTGGGGTGCGTGGCTCGAGTCGGTGAACGGCAGGCCGCCGCGCATGCTGATGCAGTTCTGTCACGGCGCACCGGGATTCATCGTGTGCCTGGGCAAGATGCCGGGGAGCGCGCTCGACGAGGTCCTTGCTGCCGGGGGCGAGGCCGTGTGGGCGGCGGGTCCGCTGCGCAAGGGCGCGAACCTGTGCCACGGTACCGGTGGCAACGGCTACGCGTTCCTCACGCTATTCGCGCGCACGGGCGAGGTGAAATGGCTCGAACGCGCGCGCGCGTTCGCCATGCACGCTCTCGCGCAGTCGGAAGCCGACGCCGCCCAATATGCGCAGCGTCGCTATTCGCTGTGGACCGGCGACCTTGGCCTTGCGATCTACTTATGGGACTGCGTTCGCGCGAAGGGCGAGTTCCCGAGCCTCGAAGCGTTCTTCGCCGGGTAGATTTGCGCAGTGCCCCACGGGATCAATCGAACACGACGCGCGGAAAATACAGCGACACCACCCAGTTCGGCCGGTCGACGATTTCGCTGATGCGCAGGTCGGCGCAGACGCTGCACAGCATGTACGCATCGACGGGGTTCATGTGATGCCGCGCCACGATGAGGTCGATCATGCCGCTCACCGCGTCGCGGGCGCATTGCGCGAGGTCGGGGCCGATGCCGGTCGTCACGTCGTATCCGCGCGCATCGAGATGCCGGCTCACCGGACCCGCGGTGACGAAGCGCGGGAACGCGAGGTTGGCGTGCTTGACCAGCTCGAAGCGTGCCACCAGCGATGCCGGACTCTCGATTGCCGTGCCACATACCTCGCCGTCGCCTTGCGCCGCGTGGGTGTCGCCGACCGAGAAAAGCGCGCCGTTCACCTCGACCGGCAGATAGAGCTCGGTGCCGGCGCCGAGGTCGCGGATATCCATGTTGCCGCCCACGCGTCGCGGCGGCACGATGCTGTGCGTGCCCGGCTCCGCCGGGGCGAGGCCGATGGTGCCGCAGAAAGGCTTCAGCGGCACATGGCCGCCGGGGCCGAACATCGCGGGTGCGCGGGTGTCGGGCGCATAGGTCCAGATGTGCAACGCAGGGTCGGGAAACTGATCGGCGAGCAGACCGAATCCGGGAATGTTCGCGGTCCATCCCCATCCCGACGGTTCGAACGACAACAGCGTGATCATGATCGCGTCGCCGGGCTCGGCACCGTCGATGTGCACCGGCCCGACCACCGGATTGACTTTCGCGAAGTCGAGCCGCGCGAGGTCGGCGAGCGTCGAACGCGCCGTGATCTGCCCGCCGGAAGCATCCAGCGGATGGAACTCGACGGTCTCGCCCGGCGCGATCCGCAACGACGGCGGCGTGGCGTTGTTCCAGCCGAGGTGGCCTTGGTGCGCGTGGAGTGTGTGATGCGGCTGGCCAGCGCGTTCGTTCATGTGCGTCTCGTACTCGTCATGTCCGTCGCGGACCCGGATTGCCGGGCTCGGGCATATCGGCCCCGACCCTCGGCAAGGTGCCCGCGAGCTAACCCGGCCGCAGCGATTGCTGCAGGCTCTGCAGGTTTTGGGGCGCGACACGGATGATGCCGTGCCGCGGTGCATCGATGTCCGCGATCAGCGTGAACGACACGGCGATGACCAGCGGCAGGACAAAAAACAATCGGCTGCCCGCCTTCCATTTCTGGTGGCCGTAGCCGACCAGCAGGTTGCAGCAGATCGCGATCAGTCCCATCAGGCCCCACGCCGCCATTGGAATCCGGTTCCACCATGCAGCCTGCGTGTATCCCTGGGAATTGAGGACATCGTTGAGACCCGCGACGACCAGCGCCGTGATCGGACTGGGTTGCGCCAGCGCCGGTCCGCGCACGGTGGCCCACAGGTCGGCCTGCGCGCTCGCGGTCCGCCTGGCGAGACGATCCAGCGCATCCGTGTCCCGCGTCGAGTAGAACTCCACTCGCGCGTCGACATACGTCTTGAGCTGCGCGCGAAGACGAGCTCCTGCGTCCGCAGGCAGAAGGTCCGCGCGGACGTACTCGGTGCCGATTGCATTGGCCTCGGCCTCTTCAAGGGTCTTGCGCAGGTCATAACGGTTCGTCGCCATCGAAAACGTGAATCCGATGACGAGCCCCAGCAAGGTGAGCGTGGCCGCGCGGACCACGGCGAAGCCGTCGCGCCAGTCCTGATCGGGCGCCTCGCGCCGCAACCCGAGTGCCGACCCCGAGAACGCAGCGAGCCAGAGCACCGCGAGCGACACGACGCCGAACAGCAACGGGTATTGCGTGAGATCGGTCATGGATGGTTGGTGAGAGCGGATCGATTCACGGCGTCACCTTTTTAGTCGGCCTGTCACGTCGCTTGATGTGTCGCCGCGGCCTGCGGGGACGACGCATCCCATCCAGTATCGACGGCGGAGCGAGCCTGGGTCAACCAATTCGCGGTGCGCAGACCACGGTCAAGATAAGGTATCCGCCCGTCGTCGAAAACGCCGGTCGCGGGGGATACCTTCACGGGAATCGAATCCGGAAGCGACCGGATGCGTATAGTGCCGTCGATGGGAATGCGGATCCGCCCGATACGACCCTGCGCTGCCGCCGTGCGATCTGTCTGCGGACTGGTCGCGCTCGCAGGCGCGCTCGTCGTGCACGCGGCTGCCCCCGAGTCCCGGGGTCAAAGCGCCGAGCAGCGCGGCGCAGCGATCATGCAATCGATCGGCACGGCGGCGTGCGACGACGACGCGCAATGCCGGGTCATCGGCATCGGCGCGCGGAGCTGTGGCGGGCCGCAGCAATACGTCGCGTGGTCGATTGCGCATACCGACGAGGCTGCGCTGCGACGCGCGGTGGATGACGATGCCCGCGCATCCGCCAGGGAACTCGAGAAGGCAGGCATCAACTCGACCTGCGTGGTCCTGCCGGTGCCGGGCGTGCATTGCCTGCGGCCCGAAGGCCAGGACGCTGGCGGACGCTGCGCCCTGCTCGAACACAGGAGCGGCAGAGCCCCTGTGCGCTGACGCGCGAATCAATCTCGCGCCAACGCGGACCGCCATGCACAAGGGCCGCTCGCGCGGCCCCTGTGGATGCTGCCAACCGTCACCGAGGCCCCCTTCGCAGGGCCTCGTGTCGTACTCAGTGGTTGTCGACGAAGACCACCGTGGCGCCGATCAGCGCATGGGTGTTGTCGAAGAACCTGACGTTGCCGAGGTAACGCTTGCCGGCGGGTACCGACCAGCTCAGGCCGATCGACGCCGAGCCGCCCGCGTAGACCGTGTTCGGGCCAGCGGCGCGCAACGTCTGCGTACCGACGGCCGGTCCGACGATCCAGCTCGACATCGTGTAGCTGGCGCCCCCTGCCGGCGTGGCGAACCCGGCGACGCACGCGGAGTAGGTGCCGGGGGCCGGTGCATTCAGCGTGACCACTTCGTTGGAAGTGCCGGATTCGCTGGCGCCGATGTTGGTTCCCGTGCCGTTCGGCCCATTGAACACTTCGAGGTCGAGGTCGGTACCGGCTCCGCCACCCTGCGTGTCGGCATTGAACAACTGGAAGCGCACGGTCAGCGCGCCCGACGGCACGGCGAAGTTGTAGCAATTCTCGTGGCCGGCCGCGACAACACCCGCGGTGCGCGTCGCCGGCACCAGGCCCGTCGGCGTCAGCGTCATCGCGCCGGTATACGCCGACACGATCGAGAACACCTTGGTGCCGGTGCCGGAGGTGCGCGTGTCGGAGACCAGTGCCGGCGCGGAGAACCCGATCGCCTTGGCGCTGAGGGGGCTGCGCACGACGTGCGTGCCGTCCGTCCACACCAGGTTGCCGAAAATCCAGGTGTTGAGCGGCGCATTCACTCGCGTCAGCGTGACGGTGAAGCTGGCCGAGTCTCCCGCTGCCAGCGTGAGGGTCGGTGGCGAGACCGAGACGGTGTAGCCAGCCAGCGAGGCGCTGGGCGTGTAGGTCGCCGGGGCGGTTCCGACGTTCGTGACGGTGCGAGTCAAGGTCGTGGTACCAGGCACCGACGACGCCGTGAGCGAGGCCAGGTTGAGGTTCTGCGCAGCGATACCTCCGCCGAGGACACCGCACGTGCCGATGCCGGCCGGCGGGGTCAGGTTCTGCCCGCACAGGAATCGACCGTAATCGGCTGCGCCGGCATCGTAGACAAGGCCTGGATCGCCCGCGCCGTTGGGATTCATGTGACCGGCGCCGTAGCCGAAGCGATTGGGATCCGGTGCGCCGCTGGCCAGTTTGATGTCCGTCGTGCTGGTCATCAGCGCAGACTTGATGGCAGCGGGCGACCAGGTCGGGTGCAATTGCTTCAACAACGCTGCCGACCCCGAGATGTGCGGCGTGGCCATCGACGTGCCCTGCAGCGAGTTGGCGTTCGCCTGCGGCGTGAAGGTGCCCGCGGCGACCCCGTCGTGCTGCGACTGCGTCAGCGAGTCGTCGAGATAGCCGGCAATGATGTCGACGCCGGGGCCCGAGATGTCGGGCTTCAGGATGTCGGCATTGGCGAGGCTCGGCCCGCGCGACGAAAAGTCGGCCATCACCGGAGCCACGACCCCCGTCTGCTGCACGGCGGGCGTGAAGCTGGCGGTGGCCAATGCGCCGGCCGATACCACGTAGGCGTCGATGGCGGCGTAGTTGGCGACCGCGAGGTGCACGGTCGGAATGACGTACGGCTGCAGGATCACGGTGTCGGCCGACGCCGGGGTGCCACCGATCGCCGGAACGTTCTGCAGCACCATGGCGACGCCGCCGGCCGTCTTGACGGTCTCGGCTTTGTTGATCAGCACATTGCCGCCGCGGTAGCAGATCACCATCTTGCCCGCCGTCTTCGCCGGATCGAGCGCGGAATTGGCGGTGCCACCGTCTGCCGGCAGGTAGCAGCGCTCGAGGGCCGTCTTGTCGGCCTGGCTGAGGCTCGCGTACGCGACGACGCCGGCGTCGATCGAACGGATCAGCGGCGTGCTCGGGAAGCCGGTGGTCTGATACGACGGTCCGCTGAACGAGGCGCCCGACCCGAGCACGACGCTGGCGACCGTGAAGCGATCATGCGTCGAGGCCGCGACGGTGGTGAGCCACGGCGTGGGATGCTCGAGGAAGTTGCCCGGGCCGTCGTTGCCGGCGGCCGCCGAAACATAGATTCCGGCGGCGGCCGCATTCAGGAAGGCGATCTCGACGGGGTCGCCGAGATTCGTCTGGGTACCGCCGATCGAGTAGCTGATGACGTCGACGCCATCCGCCACTGCGTCGTCGATCGCCTTGATCGTATCGGTGTTGTAGCACCCGGTGTTGACCGCGACCGTGGCTTCCCAGCACGTCTTGTACATGGCGATGCGGGCGCGCGGTGCGATGCCGGACATCACGCCGACCGGAATGCCGTCGATGCTCGCGTCGACATTGGAATTGCCGCCCGCGGTGGACGACGTGTGCGATCCATGGCCGTTGCCGTCGCGCGGCGACAGGTATTCGAACGACGTGCGGATTGCGGCGGGATTGGCGTCGAAGCCGGCGTGGTAGAAGCGCGCGCCGATCAGCTTGTTGTTGCACATGTTGCTGGTGAATCCCGGGCCCGTGGCGCAAATGCCCGCCCACTTGGCAGGCGGCGGACCGTATGCGAGCGTGCCCGTACCGGTGTAGGCCACCGGTTTGCCGTTGGTGTCGACTTTGTCGCCGAACGACGGATCTTCGGGCCAGATGCCCGTGTCGATCATGCCGATGATGATGTTTTCGCCCAGGACCAATCGTCCGTTTTCGTCATGCTGCGACCAGAGGCCGCCGGGGGCGCTGAGGCCGAGGAATGCTGGCGTATGGGTGGTGTCGATCTTGGCGATCTGGTCTTCCACCACGGCCGCAACGCCTGTCGACCGCTTCAGCGTCGCGGCCTGCGCGTCCGTCATCCGCGCGGCGAAGCCGGCGAAGGCCAGGTTGTAGGTCTGAACCACCGGCACGTTGCCCACCGCAGCGAGTGCCGCGCTGCGCTTGCTGTTCAGGAAATTCACGTAGGCCCGGACATTGGGCGCCTGAGCATTGAGCTTGTCGCCGGGCGCCGGTCGGGTGGCGGCGAGCCCGGGGACCGTGCCGTCGTAGGTCGCGGCCGGCGCGTCGGAAAGCCGGACGATGTAGGTCTTGGTCGCGGCAGCTTGCGCGCCGGCGGCGCAGACAACGGCGAGCAGCGCAAACGCAACTGCGGAACGGAAATTTCTCATCGAGGTCTCGCTCTTCACAGTTGGGGGTTGCGGGTTTTGCGTTGCCGGCTGAGGCCCAGCGCGAAGAGCGCCAGCATCACCAATGCGAGAGTCGCCGGCTCCGGAAGGTCGGTCACCCGGATGTCATCGATCGCGAACTGGCCGGCGTCGTGTGTATTCACCGTGCATACCTGTCCGCCCACAACCGAGCAGGCGAAGAACTCGACGAATTGCATGTTCTGAAACGGCGCGAAATCGAGAGGATCATCGTAGATCGCGAACGGATAGGCGCCGTTCGACAGCGGCGCGAAGAGCCATGCGACAGCCTGCTCATTGTTGGAGCTGTCGAAGCCCAGCGCGACGATCGCGGTTTGCAAGGATGACGGCGGGCTCAACGGCACGAAGGCTGCCGAGAATCCCGTGAGGTTGAAGAGGTGACCGTACTGCTGCTGAACGATCAGCCCTCCGTCATTGGAATTGAAGTAGAACTGCGTCGAGTCGCCGGAAGGCGCAAGCGCACCGAGCGCCGATGCGACGTCGACCGTGCCGAAGTCGAAGTCCACGGTCATCACGAAGCCTGAATCGGTGAAGCTATCGCCTGGGAAATACAGGTTGACCAGGCTGGGATCGTCGAACGTGATGACGGCCGCCTGGGCCGCCGGCAAAAGCATCGTGGCCAGCAGCAACGCTGCGGTCCCGAGAAACGTGCGCATCAACTTGGTCATCTGCTGCTCCGAGGATTAGAACAATGCGGCGCCATGCCGGTCAGCGCCGTGCCGACTGCGAACAACCAGGGACGCGCGTGACGCCATGCGCGAACGCATCTGCAACCTGCCAGCGATATGAACAAGGGATTTGGCTGCGCGAGGATTGGCCGCGCTCGAAAAACGAGCAGGCCCGATCAGACGGCACAGCGACGTCTCTCCCCCAGAAAGAACGTCAAGAACTGTACAAATAGTTGTGAGCAGGGCGGTTAGCGATTTCCGTGCCATACAACAAAGCACATTAACTACATGTACTTGCGCGTACCATTCCGATACCGGAAACCTGATGTGTAATATTTACCGACAATTCGACAGCTACGCTCGTAGCCTGTGCAACTCATGCCAATGCACCCGGCATAGCGATAGGGAGCGGTGTACGCGATTGCACGGCTGGAATGTCGGCCGCCGATGACAGCGAACCCGGCGATTCTCGACGCCTTCCCGATCAATCGAAGAAGACGCTTTGCGCGTCGAATGCGAATTCGGTGGCATTCAACAGATCGTCGGGACACAGCAGGTCGGCGCTGTTTCCAGCGTTGAGAAGAAGCTGGGGCATGCTGACCGCGTGACCTTCGACGAGCAACCTGGCATTCGGAATGACCTGCATCTGCACGTTGGCGCCATTGGCCAGCGTGACGGTCGTCGAGCCGAGATTCGCCAGCGCATAGCCGGCCTGCTGCGCCATCAACGTTCCGAACACCGAACGCGATGCGCCGGTGTCGAGCAGCGCACCTCGCATCGTGCCGAGCCGCCCCGAGGGTCCGACCAGCTGGACTTGAACGTAGGCATGCGATGCGCCTTGCAGCGCTCGTGCCCACTTGAACGCGCCAGGGCTAACCGGCACGGCCTGCCAATTCGCGCTCGAGCCCGGCGCCACCGCCGCCGCTGACCAGTGGCGGCAGGTTGCGTGGATCCGGCGGCGCGGCGCGCATGATCCGCGGGTCCATGTAGACGATCGCGAGTTCGTCCGGCGCGCGGTCACGCAATGCGCCGAACAGCGCCTGCTGCTTCAGGCTCGCCATCACAAACCCCTGCGCATCGGCGACGATCCAGTGCAACGGATACTCGCGCATCAGGGTGCGCAGGTTGTCCATGATCCAGGCGAACCCGGGATGGTCACGTGACGGCTCGGCCATGACGTCGTCCGATCGCGGCGATGCTCAGCGACGCGCGCGCCGCGGCCGATTGCCGCTTTTCGACGTCGCAACCTTCGGCGACAGCGTGACGGTTCCCGGCGCATCCGTCAGCGCGGCCGCGATGATCGCGCGATTCGGCTTGAACTTGAGCGTGAGCTTGTGCGCGCCTTTGGCCTCGGCGCCCACTTCGGCCTTGAAGATGTAAACGTCGAAGCCGACGCCCGCTTTGGGCGCAAACTCGAGCGACAGCTCCATTTCGACGTCCTCGAGCTTGAACATCTGCGAACGCTCACGCACGGCGCGGAGCTCGGCCTTCAAAAGCTGATCCTTGAGCGTTTGAATGGCGTCGGCCAGCGACAGGTACTTGCCGGCGTCCTTCAGGCTTCCCATGGCGCATCCTCCCGGGTTCGCCGATGGGCATGTGTGCGTGCGCACCGCCGGCGCCAAATTCGATGGGCATTCGGCATCGCGAGGATGCCGTGAAGTTCAGCGTAGCACAGCGAAAGTCCGGCTCGGACCGCGATCGTTTTCCGCGGCAGCCGCGGCGCCGCGTGCCTGCTTGGACGTCCGTCCAGCGCTGGCCGAACGATCGTTCGATAATGGCGGATGCCTTCCCGGACATCCGCCCGTTACCGAAACATGGCGTTTGTCGACGTCGAAACCACGGGTCTCGACCCGCAAGTCGATCGCATTGCCGAAATCGGCGTCGTGCTGGCTACGGAGGATCGGCGTGCCGAGTGGTGCCGATTGCTGCGACCCGGACAGGCACGAATGGCGGGCACCGGCGCCCCGCTCGTCGATGCCGGCGAAGCACCGTCATTCGCGACGATCGCAGAAGAGCTGATCGGGCTGCTTCGCGGGCGCCTGCAGATCGCGCACAACGCGCGATTCGATTATGGCTTCCTGCGCGCGGAGTTCGAGCGCTGCGGTCTCGACTTTCGCAGTGACGTGCTGTGCACGCTCCGGCTTTCCCGGGCGCTGGATCCCCACCACTGCGCCCACGACATGGATTCGATCCTGGCGCGCTGGGAGTTGCGTGCCGACGCGCGCCACCGTGCGCTGCCGGACGCCTTGCTGGTAGAGCAATATTGGAACCGCCTGCGTTGCGAGCGGCCGCAGCGAACGGTTTTGCAGATCGCCGACAAGCTGATCGCAGGTCCCCAGCTGCCCGCACATCTGGATCCGTCGCTGGTGGATGATGTAACGGACAAGGCCGGCGTCCTGGAATTGCATGGCGATGATGGACTTCTCCACACCGCGGCGGCCGCGAATCTGCGCGCGCATCTCACGAACTATTTCCGGCTCGACCTCGCATCGACCAGGGCGCTGTCCATTGCTGCGCGCGTCAAACGGGTGCGCTGGCGGCGCACGGCGGGAATGATCGGCGCGCGACTGATCCACATCACGCGGCTGCGGGAGTCGGCCTCCTCCGAGCGACGGGCTCGGCGAAGCCCGGCGTTCGCGCTGCGTTTCGATCCGGCGCGAATACCCAGCGTCGAGCTGGTCGATGCGTTCGCCGACGATCCGGCCGGCGACGCCAGTTATGGCCTTTTCACCACCGAGCGCAAAGCACGCAATGCGGTGAGAAGCCTGGCACGCACGCATGCGCTCTGCGGAGCGATCATGGGCATCGATCGCGATTGCCGCAGATGCTGCCATCCGCCATCGGAATGTCCGGCCCTCGTCGACCGGGTGATGCGATCGCGGCACCTCGTCGAAGTTCTGGCGACGCTTCGACCGCTGCATTTGTGCGCGTGGCCGTATGCCGGGCCCATCGCCATTCGGGAACGCAACGAGCTGCACGTCATCGACCGGTGGCGCTACCTGGGCACCGCCCGCTGCATGACGGACGCGCGCGAATTGCAACAGATCAGGGCGCCCGCGTTCGACAGCGGCATGTATGCCTATCTGCGGCGCTTGCTCCGCCGGCTGCCACCTCGCCATGTCATGCCGTTGCTGCAACGGCCGCACGATTCGGCCTGCAGGCTCGGCGGCTGACGCGAGCTCATGCAAGACCGCGCTCGACCGTGCGGACGTCCGCCGCATGCACAAGGTCCACCCCCTGCGCAGGCTTGCCAACCGCGACTTGGCGGTACGCCTGCCTGTCAGTCAGGGACTACGCGAAGACCCCTGTGCGCCCTATAGCCAACATGCCGGCGGGAGGCCAGTCTGATTCTCCCTCTTTGATGCCTCCCGGAATCCGACGATGCCCAGCAAGAAAACTGCCAACGCGCGCGTGCGTTCCGCTGCCTCGACCGCCAAGGCGGCGGCGAGAGACAGCGCGCGCGGACCTGCCCGCGACGACCCGCCCGGCGAAGATGCACTGGCGCGTCGCGACGCTGCCGTGCAGCAGCTTGCCGCGAGCATGCCCGCCAACTCGAACAAGCCGCTCGAACATGGCGCCGCCAATGCCGTCAAGCCGCCGGTCGGGCAAACCGTAAAGCCGCCAATGGAAGCCGTGTCGGCGAGCACGCTGTCGGAAAACAATTCGTCTGCGAAGACCGGTGGTGCTGTCGCCGCCGACAGTCCCGGCCTGCCCGGCGCGCTGGCCGGCGTACGCACCCGCGCCGATGGCCAGCACATGACCACGGACCAGGGCACGCCCATCGCCGACAACCAGAATTCGCTGAAGGCGGGTCTGCGCGGTCCGGTACTGCTCGAGGACTTCATTCTTCGCGAGAAGATCACTCATTTCGACCACGAGCGCATTCCGGAGCGCGTCGTTCACGCGCGCGGATCGGCCGCGCACGGCTACTTCGAGTCATACAAGGCGCACCGGCAGCTGACCCGCGCGGCCCCGTTCGCCGAAGCCGGCAAGCGCACTCCGGTGTTCGTGCGATTCTCGACGGTTGCCGGCGAACGCGGCTCCGTCGACACCGCACGCGACATCCGCGGGTTCGCGGTGAAGTTCTACACCGACGAAGGCAACTGGGACCTGGTGGGCAACAACATCCCGGTGTTCTTCATCCAGGATGCGATGAAGTTCCCGGACCTCGTGCACGCGGTGAAGCCCGAGCCGCACAACGCGATGCCGCAGGCCGCCTCGGCGCACGACACCTTCTGGGATTTCGTGTCGCTGATGCCGGAATCGACGCACGTGCTGATGTGGGTGATGTCCGATCGCGGCATTCCGCGCAG
>DASYSP010000055.1:0-8133 GCA_036003195.1 Casimicrobiaceae bacterium | reverse complement strand
ATCAGGATGGCGACGAACAGCGCGCCGGTAATCTGCTCGACCATGCATACGCCGCGTGCCTGGCGCGTGAGCGGCGCGATGTCGCCGAAGCCGGTGCTGGTGAGCACCGTCAGGCTGAAGTAGAGTGCGTCGGCGTACACGAGGTGGCCGGGCTGGCCGACGATCATGTACGACTGCGGATAGAAATAGCCGACGATCGCGTAGTTGTAGGCCCAGAGCACGCCGATCAGCAAGTAGGCCGCCGCGGCGCCGAACAGCTTGTCGGGCGTCATCACCGTGGGTTGAAATACATAACGCAGCAGATACGCGGTCGTGGCGAAGTAAAGCCCCGCGCTGAACATCCACGATTTGGCGAGCTCCCAATCGTCGTCGCGCCAGAGTCCGGTGTACTGGAACCAGACGGCGGGAACCGCGAGCAGCAGCGCGATGACGAACGACGCCGTCGTGCGGCCCACCGCGGCGATGGTGGCGATCAGCAGGAACATGTTGATCGCATTCACCGCGAGGCGGCCATGGTCGGTCGGCGGCACGAACGAGACCACGGCGATCAACACGACCAGCACGGCAAACAGCCAGAAGCAGCGCTGGTAGAAGATCCGCGACAACGCGTCGCGCGTTTTGCTGATCGCCATTGGGGCTCTCCCGGAAGTATCGGACTCCGCAGCGGACGATCATACCGACCAGCGGCTCAATCCGGCCGCGCCGTCGCTTCGCTCTGTGCCAGTGCCTCGGCCAGGTGGCGGTGCCCGAGCACCTCGTAGCCGACCACCGTGACCGCCGGCGCGAGCATGAGGATGGCGAGGCAGATCGCCATGTCGACGCCGAGGCGCGCCGCGACGATGGCGAGCGCCGCGACGGCGGCGGTGGCCGCCAGAAGTCCGATGTGAAACGGATCGAAGCGTCGCAACAGGTACGCGTACATCGCGTAGACCGACCCGAGGAAGACGCAGACCGGAATCACCGTGGCGAGCAGCGTCGCGAGCGAGCCGATCACGGCCTTGTGCTCGATGTAATAGGCCGCCACGTGCAATCCGGCACCGGTGGCGACGATCGACGTGACGATCACCATCTGCCCGTAGCCCCAGACGAAGGAACGGTCGCGATGCCGGTGCAGCACCTGCCCGGACGGCACCATGAAATACACCCACCAGATGCCGAAGGTGAGGCCGATGCCGGCGATGGACACCAGCGCGGCATCCGGCGTCCAGCCCTGTGCCTCGACGACCGCCGACAGCGTTGCCACGGTGCCGACCACGCCTTCGCCGAGCGCGATGACCGCGAATGCGGCGTAGCGATCCGCGATGTGATGGGCGTGCCAGGGCGTGCCGCCGTCGCGGCGCTCGCCGAGCACGGGTCCGGTGAGCTCGATCAGCATGAGCACGCCGCTCAGTACGACCGTCTCGCCGAACGAGAAATCGGCGAAGATCTGCGCTACCCAGCCCACCTGCGCAACCGACACCACGATCGCGTACGTGAGTGCGGCGCGGCGCCGTGCCGGATCCTGCCGGGCGGCGCGCAGCCACTGCGAGACCAGCCCCACGCGCATGATCACGTAGCCCAGCACCATCACCGAATTGTCGACCGGCTGGTGATGCTCGATCGAGGCGAACATCCGCGGCAGGCCGATCGCCAGCACCAGCACGCCGATCATCTGCACCATCGTGACGATGCGAAAGATCCAGTCGTCGGTGTCGTACGCCGACGAGAACCACGAGAAGTTGATCCAGGCCCAGCAGATCGCGAAGCTCGCGAAGCCGAAGCCGAACACCGCCGATTCGTAGTGGCCCGCGGCCACCAGGTGCGCGAGCTCCGCCGCCGCGAGGCTGAAGGACGTGGCGAACGTCAGGTCGAACAGGAGCTCGAGCGGCGTCGACACGCGATGCGACTCCTGCGGATCGCGCCCGCCCATCCGCCGCGCATGGTGGTGAAGAGCCCTGGACTCGGTTGTCATCGGGGTGATCCGCGGCGCGTGGATGGCAGGCGAGCCGTATGGTATCCGCGCACCGCCGCGATGCGTGTTCGGAGGCGCGAGCACCGCCGCCCGCGGGTCAACAGCACGCCAGGAGTGCGACCATCGCCGGGTTGACGAGACTCGCCTCGCGCCAGGCGAGAATGAGTGCCGGAAGCTCGCGTCCGAGGTCCATCGCGAAAACCGACAGGTGCAGCGCCTTGCGCACGGCGAGCGCCGCAGAGCGCGGTGCCACGGCCAGCAGGTCGCCGTCCGCGGCGAGACGCAGGTTGGTGTGGAAGTTCATCGACGTCATCGCGGCGCGCGGCGCCGCGAGCCCCGCGCGCAGGAACATCTGCTCGATGACGAGGCGGGTGTAGGAGCCTTCGGGCGGCAGGATCCAGGCATATTCGCGCAACGCGGCGAGCGGCGGCTTGCGCCGGCCGGCGATGGGGTGCCCGCGTCCGCAGACCAGCACCAGCGATTCCTCGCCGACGACGCGGTGCGCCACGCCTTCGGGCAGGCGCGGCTGCTCGCTGAGCGCCGGCAGGCGGCACACGATCGCATCGAATTCGCCGGCCTCGAGGCGGCGCCACAGGTTCGGCACGGTGTCCTCGCTCAGGTGCACATGCGCTTGCGGGAGCCGTCGCCGCAGGCGGATCAGCGCTTCCGGCAGCGGTTGCACGAGCGTGAGCGGCAGCGCGCCGACGCGCAACGTGACCGTTCCCGCGTCGCCTGCCGCGGCCAGCGCCGCTTCGATCTCGCGGCGCGCCACGCGCAAGTGCACGAGCGCGCTCGCGCCGGCGGCCGTGAGCCGGGCGCCGCGCGGCGCCCGGCGTCCGCGCTCGACCAGCGGACGCCCGAAGGCTTTCTCCAGCGACTGCAGCGCCTGCGTGATCGCCGATTGCGTGACGTGCATGCGCGCCGCGGTTTCGGTGAGCGAGCCGAGCTCGGCGACGTGCTCGAGCAGGGTCAGATCGCGCAGGCGCAGCTGGGCGTAGCGGACCGGCAGCGGGCGTGCGGGCATGTCTCGGATTATCTAATGAAACGATTAGAAGAATTCAGTTTTTCTTATGCAAGGCCGCGGCTAGACTCGGCCCTTGCCGCCACGCACGGCATGTCCAGGAGGACCTTCATGACGACCCGCCGCGAGTTTCATCGCCGTGTCCTCGGCCTTGGCGCAGCCGGCCTCGGCTGGCCGGCGCTGGCGCGCGCCGACGACGGCGCATTTCCGAACCGGCCGATCAGGATCATCGTGCCGTTCGCCGCCGGCGGCGGGCCCGACGTGCTGACACGCAAGATGGCGGTCAAGCTCGCGGCCACGTTCGGCCAGGGCAGCTTCGTCGTCGTCGAGAACGTCGTCGGCGCCGGCGGCATCGTCGCCGCGCAGAACGTCGCACGCATGGCGCCCGATGGTTACAACCTGCTGCTGGGCGCGTCGTCGCACGTCGTGCAGAAGCTCATGGAGCCGGACGTCAAGTTCGACCCCGTCAGGGACTTCGCGCACGTCACGCGCACCGCCTTCACGCCGTCGATCCTCGTCGTGCGCGCCGACTCGCCGTACAAAACGATCGGGGATCTCGTCGCCGCCGCGCAGCGCGAGCCCGGCAAGCTCAACTACGCGTCCGGCGGCGTCGGCAGCGCCGCCCACCTCTGCGGCGCCGCGCTCGCGCTGCAGGCGAAGATCGACGTGGTGCACGTGCCGTACAAGGGATCGGTCGAGATCGTGCCGTCGATCATGATGGGCTCGACCCAATACGCGTTTCCGATCGCGTCGACCGCGATCCCGCAGATCCGTGCCGGCAAGGTGCGCGCGCTGGCGGTGACCAGCGTGCAGCGGATGAAGGCGCTGCCGGACGTGCCGACGCTGGTCGAGGTGTTCAACACGCCGGATCTCGCGCTCGACGCCTGGTTCGGACTGTGGGCGCCGGCGGCAACGCCAAAAGCCGTCGTCGACAGGCTGTTCCACGCCACCGCCAGGACCTATGACGATGCGGCGCTGCGCGCCGATACCGAAGCGGTCGGCGGCCTCGTCGCGCTGAGCCGCTCGCCGGCGGAGTTCACCGAGTTCATCGAGGCCGAGACGGTAAAATTCCGCAAGCTCGTCAAGGCCGCGCACCTGAGCACGTAGGCATGCCGCTGCACGATCGCGGGCTTCCCGCGCAGGCGCTGCGCGGCGTGCGTGTGCTGGACTTCAGCCACGTGATCGCCGGCCCGTTCGCCACCTTCTACCTCGCGCAGATGGGCGCGGAAGTGACCAAGGTCGAGAAGCCGGGCGGCAACGACGTGATGCGACGCTCGCCTTCCGGCGCGCGCGCCTTCACGGCGTTCAACGCCGGCAAGCGCATGCGCGAGATCGACATCGCCGCGGACCAAGGCCGGGCCGAAGTCCTCGCGCTGGCGCGCGCTGCCGACATCGTCGTCGACAACTATCGCCCCGGCGTGCTGCAGCGTCACGGCCTCGGCTACGAGGCGCTCAAGTCGATCAATCCGCGCGTCGTCTATTGCGCGATCTCGGGCTACGGCTACGGCGACCCGGCACGCACGGAACACGGCGCCTACGACCACGTCATCCAGGCGCTGAGCGGCATGACGATGATGGCCGGCAACGACGGCGATCCCCCGGTCAAGATCGGCTTCCCGGTCGTCGACACGCTCACCGGCATACTCGGCGCGCTGGCGATGGTGGTGGCGCTGCGCGAGCGCGAGCGCACCGGCGTCGGTTGCTTTCTCGACGTGAGCATGTGCGCGAGCGCGCTGCAGCTCATGTACCCCTTCACCTGCGAGACGCTGGACTCGGACCGCGAGATCCCGCGCGTCGGCAACAAGGGCTTTTCCGGCAGCCCCGCCGCCGACACGTTCGCCTGCCGCGACGGCTGGCTGGCGATCGGCGCCAACACCCCGGCGCACATCCACCGCCTGATGGACGTGCTGGGCGTCGATGCCGTCGACGTCGCGCCGCTGCTCGAGCCGTCCCCCGAGGACGGCCCCGCGTTCGCGCGCGCGCGCGACCCCAAGGCATTTCGCGAACTGGTGGCGGCGCGCCTCGCCGGCGCATCGGCCACCGACCTCGAGGCGCGCCTCAATGCGCGCGGCGTGCCGGCGGCGCGTGTGCGCACGTTGCGCGAATTCGCGCGCGAGGCCGTCGCCACCGGCCTGCTGCAGCCGGTCGTGGTCGGCGAAGGCGACGCCTGCGCGACGACGCCGGGGCTGGGCTGGCGCACGCGCGCGTAGCGCCGCGGCGCGACAGCGGCGCGACGACGTCGCGTCGAGCCGCGATTCAGGTGTCGAGCAGCGAGCGTCCGCGCGCGTCGGCGTCGGCTTCGGCGCTCGCAGAGTCCGCGATCAACATGCGGCGCCGTCCCATCCGCCACCAGATCGCGGCGCCGATCGCAAGCAGCAGGAACGGGCCGAACCACAACAGCCACGTGTTGCGCTGCACCGGCGGATCGTAGAGCACGAAGTCGCCGTAGCGCGCGGTGAGGAAGCGGCGGATGTCGTCGTCGCTCTTGCCGGCGACCGCCAGCTCGCGCACTTCGCGGCGCAGGTCGGCGGCGAGCGGCGCGTCCGAGTCGGCGAGCGTCTGGTTCTGGCAGACCAGGCAGCGCAGCTGCAGCTCGAGCACCTTGAGGCGCGCATCCAGCGCTTCGTCCGCGGGCGCTGGCGCGACGGCCACCGTCGCTGCGAGCGCCGCGGCACACGCTAGGCTGCAACCGGCGGCGAGTACCCGCTGGACGCCGCGGCGGGCGCTGCGGCCATCGTCCACGACCCGCGCGAAAGCGGCGCGGATCACGATTTCTGCAGTTCGCGGATCAGCGGCACGATCGTCTTCTGCAACGCCTCGGCGCTGATCGCGCCGATCTGCTTGTAACGGATGATGCCGGCCTTGTCGACGACGAACGTTTCCGGTACGCCGTACACGCCCCAGTCGATGCCGACGCGGCCGTCGGCGTCGACCACCGATGCCATGTACGGATTGCCGCGATCGGCGAGCCACGCCTTGCCGAGATCGTCCTTGTCCTTGTAGTCGAGGCCGACGATCGGCACGATCTTCTGCCGCGCGAGCTCGACCAGCAGCGGATGCTCGGTGCGGCACGACTCGCACCACGAGGCCCAGACGTTGAGCAGCCATACCTGGCCGCGCATGTCCGCGGTGCCGAGCGTGCGCTGCGGCGCATGCAGCTCCCGCAGCGCGAACGCGGGCGCCGGCTTGCCGATCAGCGGCGACGGCACTTCGCGCGGGTCGCGGAAGAGGCCGGCGAAGAGGAACACCGCCAGCGCCGCGAACACGACGAGCGGCAGCGACCATTTCCACGCGCGATTCATGGTCCGGCCCCTGTCGTCCCTGCGGAAGTGGGGACCCACGCACTGGATTCCCGCTTTCGCAGGAGTGACGGCAGGAGTGCCCGCACGAACGGCAGCTGGATCGAACCAGCGAACGACACCGTGATCCGGCGCTTGATTGACGACATCGCGGAGCGCGGCGCCTCCATCAAAGCGCTCACGCCGTGGCCTTGCCGAGCCACGCGCCCACACGCGACTTGACCGCCACGCGATAGCGGCGGTCGCCGATCGCGATGAAGCCGCCCAGCGCCATGATGAACGCGCCCGCCCAGATCCAGTCGACGAACGGCTTGATGTACACGCGCACGCCCCACGCGCCGCTGTCGGACACCGGCTCGCCGAGCGACACGTAGAGGTCGCCGTGGACGCGCGTGGCGATCGCCGCCTCGGTCATCGTCTGCCCGGACGCGTCGTAGATGCGCTTTTCCGGATGCAGCGTGCGCACCGGCTTGCCGTCGCGCGCGACGTCCACGGTGCCGACGATCGCGCGGTAGTTGGGCCCGGGCGCGGGCACCACGCCGCGGAACGTGAAGGCGTAGCCGCCGAGCGTCACCGCCTGGCCGACATCCATGCGCACGTCGCGCTCCGTCTCGTAATGCTTGACGAGCGTCACGCCGACGATGAACACGGCGATGCCCAGATGGGCGACGAGCATCCCGTACCACGCCGCCGAGTTCGCCGCCAGCTTCGCGCGCAGGCCCTGCTGCGGCGCGGTGCGCAAGCGCTGCACGATCATCGCCACCGTGGTGGTCACGATCCACAGCACGAGGAACAGCGCGAACGCGACGAGCGGCGACCAGCTGCCGAGCGTCAGCGGCAGCACGAGCGCCGTCACCACGGCGACACCGAATGCCCAGCGCAAGCGCGTCCACAGCGCGGGCAACTCCGCCTTGCGCCAGGCCGCGACCGGGCCGAGCCCCATCAGGAACACCAGCGGCGCCATCACCGGCACGAACACCGCCTGGAAGTAGGGCGGTCCCACCGAGATCTTGCCGGCATCGAGCGTGTCGAGGATCAGCGGATAGAGGGTGCCGAGCAGCACGCTCGCCATCGCCACCACCAGCAGGATGTTGTTGGCGAGCAGCATCGACTCGCGCGACACCGGCGCGAAGCCGCCGCCGCCGCCGACCGCGCCGGCGCGCCACGCGAACAGCGCCAGCGACCCGCCGACCACCACGACGAGAAACGCCAGCACGTAGACGCCGCGCGCGGGATCGGTGGCGAACGCGTGCACCGACGTCAGCACGCCCGAGCGCACGAGGAACGTGCCGAGCAGCGACAGCGAGAACGCGACGATCGCCAGCAGCACCGTCCAGCTGCGGAACGTGCCGCGCTTCTCGGTGACCGCGAGCGAATGGATCAGCGCGGTGCCGACGAGCCACGGCATGAACGAAGCGTTCTCCACCGGATCCCAGAACCACCAGCCGCCCCAGCCCAGCGTGTAGTACGCCCAGCCGCTGCCCAGCGCGATGCCGACGGTGAGAAACGCCCACGCGACGGTCGTCCAAGGGCGGGACCAGCGCGCCCACGTCGCATCGAGCCTGCCGCCGAGGAGCGCGGCCAGCGCGAACGAGAAAGCCACCGAGAATCCGACGTAGCCCATGTAGAGCAGCGGAGGATGGAACACCATGCCCGGATCCTGCAGAAGCGGGTTCAGGTCGCGGCCTTCGGCAGCGGCGGGCAGCAGACGCTCGAAGGGATTCGAGGTGAACAGCAGGAAGAGGATGAAGCCGGTGCTGACCAGTCCCATCACCGAGATGACGCGAGCAAGGAACGCGTCGGGCAGATTGCGCGACAGCAGTGTGACCGCGCAGCTCCAGCCGCTCAGCATCAGCGCCCAC
>DASYSP010000054.1:0-38688 GCA_036003195.1 Casimicrobiaceae bacterium | reverse complement strand
AGGCGGCGCAGCGCGGGCGTCATCAGCATGATCTCGTAGAGGCCCATGCGCCCGTAGTAGCCGGTCATCCGGCACTCGAGGCAGCCGCCGGCGCCCATCACCTGCGCCGGCTTGTCGGCGCGCCATGGCGACGTGAGCGTGCGCCACGCGTCGTCGTCCGGTGCGTCGACCGGTTTCTTGCAATGCGGGCACAGGGAGCGCACGAGGCGCTGCGCCATCACCCCGAGCAGCGTCGAATTGATCAGGTACCCGGGCACGCCGAGATCGAGGAGGCGCGTCACGGCCGTGGGCGCGTCGTTGGTGTGCAGCGTCGACAGCACGAGATGGCCCGTCAGCGCGGCCTGCACCGCCATCTCCGCAGTATCCCGGTCGCGGATTTCGCCGACCATGATGATGTCCGGGTCCTGCCGCAGCAGCGTGCGCACCCCGCTCGCGAAGTCGACGCCGATCGCCGGTTGCACCTGCATCTGGTTGATGGAAGGCTCGATCATCTCGATCGGATCCTCGATCGTGCAGACGTTGACCTCCGGCGTGGCGAGGAGCTTGAGCGTCGAATACAGCGTCGTCGTCTTGCCCGAGCCGGTGGGGCCGGTGACCAGGATGATGCCGTGCGGCTCATGCGTCATCTTCTCCCAGCGCACGCGATCGTCGGCCGAGAAGCCCAGGTCGACCAGCTCGCGCACCAGCACCTCGGGCGAAAAGATCCGCATCACCAGTTTCTCGCCGAAGGCGGTGGGCATCGTGGCGATGCGCAGCTCGATCTCCTGCCCGGTCTGCGACACGGTCTTGATGCGGCCATCCTGCGGTCGCCGGCGCTCGACGATCTCCATGCGCGCGAGAAGCTTGATGCGCGAGGTCATCGCCACCAGCACCGGCACCGGAATCGTGTAGACCTGGTGCAGGACACCGTCGATGCGAAAGCGCACGAGGCCCACGTCGCGGCGCGGCTCGATGTGGATGTCGGACGCGCGCTGGTCGAACGCGTATTGCCACAACCAGTCGACGATGTGCACGACGTGCTGGTCGTTGGCGTCGAGGTTGCCGTGGCGGCCGAGCTCGACCAGCTGCTCGAAGTCGCGCGCGAGCGAGACGTCGCCCTTCTGCGCGGCCTCCGCCTTCTTCATCGAGCGCGCGAGGTTGAAGAACTCGACCAGGTAGCGGCGGATGTCGGCCGGATTGGCGAACACGAGCTCGATCGACACCTTGAGGATCTTCTCGAGCTCGTCGGCCCAGGACCGCACGAACGGCTCGCCGGTGGCGACCTTCAGCACCGAGCCCTTCATTTCCACCGGCAGGATCCGGTAGCGCTCGGCATAGGCGTTCGACATCGTGCCGGTCACCGCCTTCAAGTCGATCTTCAGCGGGTCGATGTGCCAGTACCGCACGCCGAGCTTGCCGGCCAGCCATTCGACCAGCCATTCCAGCGTCATCGGCGCGTGCGGCGCCTTGACCGCCTTCAGCTTCTGCGCGGCGATGAGCTCCAGCGGGTGCTCGTATTGCCGCGTGCGCACGCGGGCGAGCTTGTCGGCCTCCGACACCGCAATCAGGCCGTCGACGACCATCAGCTTGAGGATGTCCTCGATGCGCAATCGGCGATCGGTGCTGCCGGCCGGATCGCGGCCGTGCGTGGCGGGCTTGATGCCGGAGGCGGGCGTGGCCATGGGCCTACTATAAACCGCCGCCCTGGCGGCAACCACTGCGATGCGTCGCCGCCGATCGGCCGCCCGCATCCGCGTCGCGTGCGCAATACAACGGCCTGCCGCCCCCGGCGCCGGATGGCGCCGCCGGCGCCTACGCCGGCACCGGCACCTGGAACACTTCGCGCAGGTAGGCGACGTACGACGGGTCGTAATCCATCGTCTTCGACGGCTCGTCGCTGATCTTCGCCACCGGCTGCCCGTTGCAGCGCGTCATCTTGATGACCACCTGCAGGGCCTCGTAGCCGAGGTCGTTGGTGAGGTTGGTGCCGATGCCGAAGGCGGTCTGCGACCGACCGCGGAAGTACTCGAACAGCGAGATCGCGAGCGGCACGTCGAGCGAATCCGAGAACACCATCGTCTTGGCCATCGGGTCGACGCGCATGCGGCGGTAGTGCGCGATGAGCTTCTCGCCCCATTCGAACGGATCGCCCGAGTCGTGGCGCACGCCGTCGAACAGCTTGCAGAAGAACAGGTCGAAGTCGCGCAGGAACGCGTCCATGCCGCAGACGTCCGACAGCGCGATGCCGAGGTCGCCGCGATATTCGCGCGCCCAGGTGTTGAACGCGAACGTCTGCGAGTCGCGCAGGCGCGGCCCCACGGCCTGGCACGCCTGCAGATACTCGTGCGCCATCGTGCCCAGCGGCGTCAGGCCGTGCTGCATCGCGAACAGCACGTTGCTGGTGCCGACCAGCCGCGCACCGATGCCGTCCTTCAGCCGCCGCAGCACCTCGTCCTGCCAGCTGCGCGAGAAGCGGCGGCGCGTGCCGTAGTCGGCGATGCGGAACGCCGTATCGTCGACGCCCCGGATCTGCGCCATCTTGGCGTCGAGCCGGGCGCGGCCCTCGGCGACGTCGGGTCGCGCATGCACGTTGCGGTTGTAGATCTCGGAGACGATCGCCAGCACCGGCACCTCGAACATGATCGTGTGCAGCCACGGTCCCTTGATCGTGATGTCGATCTCGCCCGGGGCGTCGGCGCGCGGGCGCACGGCGATGAACCGCTGGTCGAGGCGGAAGATCGTGAGCAGGTCGACGAAGTCGCTCTTGAAGAATCGCCACTTGCGCAGGTACTCGAGCTCGTCGGCGCGGAACTCGAGCGAGCACAGGCCGCGGATCTCTTCCTCGATCTCGGCGACGTAGGGCACGAGGTCGATGCCCGGATTGCGGCAATCGAAGCGATACTCGACCTGCGCGCCGGGAAAGTGATGCAGCACCACCTGCATCATCGTGAACTTGTAGAGGTCGGTGTCGAGCAGCGACTCGATGATCATTAGGGGTCGGCGGGGAGCGTGCGGCGAAGCGTGATGTTACCGTGCCCGCCGCCCCGCCTCCCGCAGCGCCGATCATCCCGGGATTCCACGGCGCTGCCGCCGCGGCTATGATGCGCGGCATGCTGGTCAACTGCGTCGCCTACGAAGACGGGCGCAAGCTCGCGGACATCGCCGTCGAGGACATCTCCGATTACGTGAGCCGTCCCGGCTGCTTCGTCTGGGTGGCGCTGGCCGATCCGACGGATGCCGAGCTCGACCTGATGGCCGAGGAGTTCGGCCTGCACGAGCTCGCGATCGAGGACGCGCGCAAGGGCAACCAGGCGCCCAAGATCGAGGAATACGGGGACACGCTGTTCTGCGTGATGCGCACGATCGAAATCGGGCCGCCTCCCGACAAGGCGCTGCTCGAAGGCCAGATGGCGGTGTTCGTCGGCCGCAACTACGTGCTGTCGGTGCGCAACCACACGCAGCACGGGTTCGTCTCGGTGCGCACCCGTACCGAGCATGAACCCGAATTGCTGCGGCGCGGTTCGGGCTACGTGTTCTACGCGTTGATGGATGCCGTGGTCGACCGTTATTTTCCCGTGCTGGACGCGCTCGAGACGAAGCTCGAGTCGCTCGAAGTGACGATGTTCCAGCAGACGCCGGGGCGGCGCAGCGTCGAGGCGTTCTACGGACTGAAGCAGGACCTGATGACGCTGCGCCACGCGGTGGCCCCGCTCGGCGAGGTCGCGAGCAAGCTGTACGGCGGCCGCGTGCCGAGCGTGTGCGTCGGCCTGCAGGAATATTTCCGCGACGTGTTCGACCACCTGATGCGCCTCAACGCCGAGCTCGAGAGCATGCGCGAAATGCTGCAGACCGCGATCTCGGTGTCGCTGACGCTCATCAGCATCGCCGAGAGCGAGGTCACCAAGAAGCTCGCCGCGTGGGGTGCGCTGATCACCGTGCCGACGCTGATCGCCGGCGTGTACGGCATGAACTTCCGCCACATGCCGGAGCTCGACTGGGTGAACGGCTACCCGTTCGCGCTGCTGCTGATGTTCGGCATCGACGCGCTGCTGTGGTGGCGATTCCGCAAGGCGAGCTGGATCTAGCGCACGCGCCGCCGGTGCGCCGCCGCGATGCGCGTCATTCGCGCGCCTTCACCGGAATCACCTTGCGGCCGGCGGGCGCGTTCACCACCCAGTCCGGCTGCAGCGTGACATGGGTGATGCCGAAGCGCTCGCGCAGCATGCGCTGGGCCGCCCCCAGCGTGCGCGGCCAGTCGCGTGCCTCGCCGATGGCGACGTGCGCCGACAACGCGACGTCCTCGCTGCCCATGTGCCAGACGTGCAGGTCGTGGACGTTGGACACGCCGGGCAGCCGCGACAGCTCGCGTCCGATCTCGGCGTAATCGAGGTGCGGCGGCACGCCTTCCATCAGCACCGCGGAAGTCTGCCGCAGGAGCCGCCACGTCGAGCGCAGGATCAGCAGCGAGATGGCGATCGACAGGATGGGATCGATCGGCATCCAGCCGGTGGTGGCGATGACGACGCCGGCGGCGATCGCCGCCACGGAGCCGAGGAGGTCGCCGACGACGTGCAGCAGCGCGGCGCGCAGATTGACCGAGGACTGTGCGCGCGTGAGCGTCCACGCCGCGGCGATGTTCACGCCGAGGCCCACGGCGGCGATGACGAGCAGGAGGCCGCCCGCGACCGGTGCCGGATGCGCGAGCCGCTGCACCGCCTCGAACACGATGCCGGCCACGATCAGCAGCATGACCAGCGCGTTGATGAACGCCGCCAGCACTTCGGCGCGCGCGTAGCCATACGACGCCCGCGGCGACGGCGGTCGCTGCGCCAGCTTCTGCGCGAATATCGCCGCCGCCAGCGCCGCCGCGTCGGTGATCATGTGGCCGGC
Source organism: Casimicrobiaceae bacterium (assembly GCA_036003195.1). GTDB lineage: Bacteria > Pseudomonadota > Gammaproteobacteria > Burkholderiales > Casimicrobiaceae > VBCG01. The sequence goes on along the minus strand of DASYSP010000054.1, from coordinate 33,819 downwards.
GTCGGACAGCAGGGCGAGCGAATGCGCGAGGACGCCGCCCACCGCTTCCACCACGGCGAAGGCCGCCGTGAGCGCGAACGCGATCGACAGCGCGCGCAACGGTGCCGACGCGTGGTCGTGCGCGCCGTGATCGTGCGCCGGGTGATCATGCGCCGCGTGCGCGTGTGCGTGGCCGTGCGGGGTGCCCATGCCGGGCATTGTCGCGCAACCCGGGTTCGCGCGCGAATCGCTACATCTGCTTGAACAGATGCGAATAGGCGCGCGACACCTGGACCTTTTCCGGGCGCGATTTCAACGTCAGCGTGACCCGACCGGTCAGGTCGCGCGTGGTGGTGCGAACGTGCTCGAGATTGACCACGGTGCCGCGATGCACCTGCCAGAATTGCTGCGGGTCGAGCTTGTCGACGATGTCCTTCACCGGGGTGCGGATCAGCGCCTCGCCACCCGCCGTGAACACGCTGGTGTACTTGTCGTTGGCCTGGAAATACGCGACGTCGGCCACGGCGATCAGCTGCACGGCGTCGCCCACGCCGGCGCGGATCCACGCCAGCCGCTCGACGCCCGACCCTGACACCGCCATGCCCGGCAGATGCCGCGCCAGCGCGGCCAGCACGCTGTCCAGCGCGGCCGGCGGTTGCGGCGCGGTGAGCCGCTGCTTGAGACGATCGATGGATTCCCGCAGGCGCCCGTCGTCGACGGGCTTCAGCAGGTAATCGACCGCAGCGCGCTCGAACGCCGCGAGCGCGTATTCGTCGTGCGCGGTGACGAACACCACGTGCACGCCCGCGCCGGCGGCGCGCGCGACATCGAGTCCGGTCAGTCCCGGCATGCGGATGTCGAGGAAGGCGACGTCGGGGCTCTCCTGCGCGATCAGCGCCTGCGCCTCGGGCCCGTTGGCGGCCACCCCGACGATGACGAGCTCCGGCCACAGCGCCTTGAGCCGGCCGACGAGGAAATCGGCGAGCCGCGGCTCGTCGTCGGCGACGATCGCCACCGGCGGTCGCCCGGCGTGCGCCGGCATCATGCGAGCGGCAGCCGCAGCGCCACGCACGCGCCATTGGGCACGTTGTCCGTCACCGTCATCGTCGCGCGCGCGCCATAGAGCACGGCAAGGCGCGAGCGCAGGTTGGCGAGCCCGATGCCGGTCGAGCTCGCGGCGTCGCGTGTCGCACGGAAGCCTCCGCCAGTATCGGTAACGCACACTTCGACGTCGTTGCCTGTGCGGCGTGCGGCGATCGCGATCGAGCCGCCGTCGAGCCGCGGTTCGAGCCCGTGCTTGACGGCGTTCTCGACCAGCGGCTGCAGGATCGCCGGCGGCAGCACGATGCCACCCAGCCCGGCGTCGACGTCGATCGTCCATGTCAGGCGCCTGCCCATGCGCATCTCGACCAGCTCGAGGTAGGCGCGCGTCCATGCCACCTGGCTGGCGAGGGTCGCCGTATCGGTGGCCGCCGCGGCGGTCGCCCGCAACAGTGCGATCAGGTGCGCGAGCATGCGTCGCGCCGCCCTCGGATCGGACTCGATCGTCGAGTCGACGTGCGCCAGCGTGTTGTAGAGGAAGTGCGGCTCGACCTGTGCCTCGAGCAGCTTCATCTGCGCCAGCGCCGTGGCGCGCTCCGCGGCGGCAAGCCGCGCGGTTTCCTGCGCCATGGCCGCCTCGACGCGCGCGGCGCGCTCGCGCGGAATGAAGATCGCGAGGAGCACGCACGAAATGATCATCGACACGCCGGACATCACCAGCATGTTGCGCGGCTGCATGATCCAGTGGCGCATGTCGGCGCCGCCGACGATGCCCGACGCGAGCCACATGCCGACGAACAGGCACACGAGTGGCACGCCGGCGTAATAGATCATCCGCTTCACGATGTTCTGCGAGTCGATCGTCGGCAGGATCCGGCCGCCCGCCGCGAACGCGAGGTGGATCAGGTAGCCGATGCACTGGGCGAAGACCATGTTCGGCCAGAACATCTCGAAGAAAGTTGCGCGCGGGCTGAACAGGAGCCCCATCACGGTGAAGGCGAGCGCGAAGCCGGTGTTCCAGATCAGCGTGTAGACGAGGTCGCGCGTGATCGAGCGCGGCCAGCGCCGGAAGAACGGGATCACCAGCAGCGGATGGTTGCCGAGGGCGCTGCCGCAGCCGGGGGTGGTGGCAGATAGGTTCATGGCGGAGGCATCAAGCGTAGTCGCAATGGCAGGCATCGTCATCCCGGCGGCGGCGGCCGGCGAGCGCGTTGCGACGGACCCCCCGCAAACCCGGGTGGACGGTCGTGGTGCTTCGCTGACGGCAAGGCGCACGGCCATGGCGACGCTAGAATGGCGCGATGGACCGCTTCGAGCGAGCGCGGCAGATCGACGCCCTCCTGCCGCAGACGCAATGCACACGCTGCGGCTACGCCGACTGCCACGCGTACGCCGAGGCGATCGCCGACGGCCGCGCCGGGATCGATCGCTGCCCACCCGGCGGGGACGCCACCATCGAGGCGCTCGCCGCGTTGACGGGGCAGCCGCGCGTTCCGCTCGACCCGGCATGCGGCGAGCACCGGCCGCCGGAGCTGGCGCGCATCGACGAAGCCGCGTGCATCGGCTGCACGCTGTGCATCGCCGCGTGCCCGGTGGACGCGATCATCGGCGCACCCACACGGATGCACGCGATCGTCGCGTCGCTGTGCTCGGGCTGCGGACTGTGCCTGCCGCCCTGCCCGGTGGACTGCATCGAGCTCGTGCCGGCCGGCCGCCCATGGAACGACGCCGACGCCCGCGACGCGCGCGCGCGCCACGAGGCGCGGTGTGCGCGACTGTTGCGCGCCGAGCGCATCCGCCTGCGCCCCGTGCGCACCGCCGACGCCGGGCGGCGCGCCGCGCGCGTGGCCGCGGCACTGGCGCGCGCACGCGCGCGGCGCGGCGTTTGCGCATGAATGCGGCCAAGCGTCGCGCGATTTTCGAGCGGCTGCGCGCGGCCAATCCGCAGCCGAGGACCGAGCTCAGCTACCGCACGCCCTACGAGCTGCTGGTGGCCGTCGTGCTGTCGGCGCAGGCGACCGACCGCAGCGTCAATCTCGCCACACGCAAGCTCTACCCGGTCGCCGCCACGCCGCAATCGATGGTGCGCCTCGGCGTCGCCGGCCTCGCGCCCTACATCAACTCGATCGGCCTGTGGCGCAACAAGGCGAAGAACGTCGTCGCGCTGTCGCAGATGCTGATCGACCGCCATGGCGGCGACGTCCCCGCCACGCGCGAGTCGCTGGAAGCGCTGCCCGGCGTGGGCCGCAAGACCGCCAACGTCGTGCTCAACACCGCGTTCGGCCAGCCGACGATCGCCGTCGACACCCACATCTTCCGCGTCGCCAACCGCACGGGACTCGCGCCCGGCGCCAACGTCGTCGAGGTGGAAAACCGCCTCGAGAAATTCGTGCCGGAGGAGTTCCGCCATGACTGCCATCACTGGCTGATCCTGCACGGCCGATACGTGTGCACGGCGCGCACGCCGAAGTGCGGCGAATGCGTGATCGTCGACCTGTGCGAGTACCGGCACAAGAATTTGCCGAAGGCCGTGCCAGTGCGCGCGGCGGCGCGCGCGGGGAGGCAACCGGGCGGCGGCCCGCAAGCGGGTGCGTCCACTGCCGCAAAGTCCGCGCGGTCGCCGGCGCGCAAGCACCGCTGATGTACGCGCCGAGCCGCGACGAGGCGCGCCGCTTCCTGGTCGACGCATGGGGCAAATACCGCGCGTCGCAGCCGTTGACCGCGCTCGAGCAGATCGCCGTGTCGATCATCGCGCGCCATCCCGAGTACCACGCGACGCTCGACGACGCGGAACGCCACGTCGAGCGCGATTTCACGCCCGAGGCGGGTGCGACGAATCCGTTCCTGCACCTGGCGTTGCATCTTGCGGTGGCCGAGCAGCTCGCGATCGACCAGCCGCCCGGCATCCGCGCGCATTTCGAGCGCCTCGCGGCGGCGCACGGCGACGAGCACGCCGCGTTGCACGCGATCACCGACTGCCTGGCGGAGACCGTGTGGCAGGCGCAGCGCGCAGGCAGCGCGCCCGATCCCGACCTCTACCGCGACTGTCTTGCGCGTGCGCGCTAGGGCGCGTGGCAACATCCGGCGCCCAAGCCAAAGGGCGTCCGCAGACGCCCTTTTTCGATTGGCGCGGCGCGTGCAGCGTCAGAACTTGTCGTGCACCACTGCCGGCTGTGCGCCGTAGTACGCGGCGAGGTTGTCGATGTCGTCCGTCGACAGCGTGGCGGCGAACCCCGCCATGATCGGGTTCTTGCGCGCGCCCGACTTGTAGTCGCGCAGCGCCTTCGCGAGGTAGTCGGGGTGCTGGCCGCCGAGCCGCGGGAAGTCGGGCGACGGGCTGTTGCCGTCGGCGCCATGGCAGGCCTGGCAGACGTCGTTGACGATCTTCTTCGCGGCCGCCGTATCGGCAGCCATCGCGGGTGCGGCAGCCAGCGCCGCGGCGAGCAGGATTGCGGGAAAGAGGTTCTGCGTCATTTGCGCGCCGTCACTGTCGATTGCCCGTAGTACGCGGCGAGGTCCGCCATGTCCTGGTCGCTGAGCGACGCCGCGATGCTGCGCATCGACGGATGGCTGCGCTCGCCGCTCTTGTATTCCTGCAGCGCCTTGACGATGTACTCGGGATGCTGGCCGCCGAGGCGCGGCACCGAATACACCTCGGGAAACGCGGTGCGGAAGCCGGGGATGCCATGGCAGCCCTCGCACATCCGCGTCTTGTCGGCGCCCTGCGTGGCGTTGCCTGCGACCGGCGCGGGAGCCTGCGCGAACGCGAAGGTGGATAGGCCGGCGGCAAGCACGGCCATCGTCATTAGTTTCTTCATCGAACCGTCGGAAAGGTGCGTCGGTAATCGCCGCAGTGGCCCGCAGCGCAAAACCCGCGAATTATAGATATGCGGACGGATGCGGGTCAATTCGGTCAGCGCTCGAGATGCTTGAGCTTGTCCGCGACGTCCTTCCACTCATCGGCGTCGGCCGGCGCCGGCTTGCGCTCGATGATCGGCTTCCACAGCTTGGCCAGCTCGGCGTTGATGGCCTTGAATTTTTCCTGCTCGGCCGGCACGTCGTCCTCCGCGAAGATCGCCTCGACCGGGCATTCGGCCACGCACAGCGTGCAGTCGATGCATTCGTCGGGATCGATGACGAGGAAGTTCGGGCCCTCGTGAAAGCAGTCCACCGGGCACACGTCGACACAGTCGGTGTACTTGCAGCGAATGCAGCTTTCGGTGACGACATAAGTCATGGCGCGGCACTTGCGGGGGCGTTCAAGAGCTTGAATTTTAGCAGAATCCCCCCAACCCTTTATGCCGCGAGGCCGGTCCCTTGCCACCGCACCGCAAATTGGGCTACCGTAACCTCACTTGCGCGCGGGACGCATCGCGCCGCGTTTCGACACATTACCGGGCAGCGCAGTTTGCCCTTTCGGGACTCCCACATGAACCAGGCGACCACGCACGCGACGATCAAGCAGGTATCCGACTCCACGTTCGAGAACGACGTCATCAACGCGGGCACGCCCGTGCTCGTCGACTTCTGGGCGGAATGGTGCGGACCGTGCAAGATGTTCGCGCCGATCCTGGACGAGATCGCCCGCGAGTACGACGGCAAGATCACGATCGCCAAGATGGACATCGACGCCAATCCCGCCACGCCCGTCAAGTACGGGATCCGCGGCATTCCGACGGTAATCCTCTACAAGGGCGGCCAGGCGCAGGCACAGAAGGTGGGCGCCCTGTCCAAATCCCAGCTCACCGCATTCCTTGACAGCCACCTCTAAAGGCGGTTAGCCTCCCACCTCGACGAACGTTGCGCCGGGCTCCACGGCCCGGTGCGGCGTCCAACGGTTTCGCCGCTCCCCGTCTCGCGGCGCCCGCTCCCCGAACCCAGATACTTCCGCCGCGGCCCGCGTGCCGCCCTCCGCCATTTACGCGCCGCCGCTCGCGCGCGCCCATCGCACCATGCATCTGTCCGAACTCAAAGCCAAGCACGTCTCCGAACTGCTCGATATCGCGAACTCGATGGAAATCGAGGGCGCGAACCGCATGCGCAAGCACGACCTCATCTTCGCACTCCTCAAGAGCCAGGCGAAGAAGGGCGAAAGCATCTTCGGCGAAGGCGTGCTGGAAGTGCTGCCCGACGGCTTCGGCTTCCTGCGCGCGCCCGATACGTCCTACCTCGCGGGCACCGACGACATCTACATCTCGCCGTCGCAGATCCGCCGCTTCAACCTTCACACCGGCGACACGATCGAAGGCGAGATCCGCACCCCGAAGGAAGGCGAGCGCTACTTCGCGCTGGTCAAGGTCGACCGCGTCAACGGCGAGCCGCCGGAGGCCGCCAAGAACAAGATCCTGTTCGAGAACCTGACGCCGCTGTTTCCCGACGAGGCGATGGTGCTCGAGCGCGACATCAAGGCCGAGGAGAACATCACCGGCCGCGTCATCGACATCATCGCGCCCATCGGCAAGGGCCAGCGCGGTCTGCTGGTCTCCAGCCCGAAGTCGGGCAAGACGGTGATGCTGCAGCACGTCGCGCATTCGATCGCCGCCAACCATCCGGAATGCGTGCTGATCGTGCTGCTGATCGACGAGCGGCCCGAGGAAGTGACCGAGATGCAGCGCACGGTGCGCGGCGAGGTCGTGGCGTCGACGTTCGACGAGCCGGCCACGCGTCACGTGCAGGTCGCCGAGATGGTGATCGAGAAAGCCAAGCGCCTGGTCGAACACAAGAAGGATGTGGTGATCCTGCTCGACTCGATCACGCGTCTCGCGCGCGCCTACAACACGGTGGTGCCCGCCTCGGGCAAGGTGCTCACCGGCGGCGTCGACGCCAATGCGCTGCAGCGGCCCAAGCGCTTCTTCGGCGCCGCGCGCAACATCGAGGAAGGCGGCTCGCTGACGATCATCGCCACGGCGCTGATCGACACCGGCTCGCGGATGGACGACGTGATCTACGAGGAATTCAAGGGCACGGGCAACATGGAAATCCATCTCGACCGGCGCATGGCCGAGAAGCGCACCTACCCCGCGATCAACGTCAACCGGTCCGGCACGCGCAAGGAGGAGATGCTCCTCCGCCCCGAGATCCTGCAAAAGGTCTGGGTGTTGCGCAAGGTGCTCTACCCGATGGACGACCTCGAGGCCACCGAGTTCCTGGTCGACAAGGTCAAGGCCACCAAGAACAACGCGGAGTTCTTCGACTCGATGCGCCGGGGTTGATCGCGGCGCATTGCGCCAGTCTGCGCAGGTCGCCCGGACCGTACCCGGGCGTCCCGCCCCGGGCGACGTCCCATTTCAGGGGTCCGCGCCCCGGAGACCCGGCAGCTGGATGGTCGCAAGTCCCTGTATGGACAGGGATAAGGGCCCCCCATTGATTGTCGCAGGGCAGGCCCCATCTTGCGTTGCAGCACGAAATCGCGGATAATCAATGGCTTGATTCCCGCCGCGACTGACGTGTGATGCGCCCGCCGCCCGCACGTGAAGGCAGCAGAGCCGGACCCGCGCCCCACGAGTCCCACGAAAGAACCGCCATGAAATCCGCCACCCATCCGAAGTACAGCGAAATCAACGTCACCTGCAGCTGCGGCAACACGTTCGTCACGCGCTCGACGGTGGAAAAGCCGCTGCACGTCGAAGTGTGCTCGGTGTGCCACCCCTTCTATACCGGCAAGCAGAAGGTCGTCGACACGGCGGGCCGCATCGACAAGTTCCGCCAGCGCTACGGCACCAAGCGTCCGACCGCGTCGGCCTGAGCGCCGCGCGACTCGCGCGACTTCACGAAAAGGCAGCTTCGGCTGCCTTTTTTGTCCCGTTCCGATAGCGCACAATTCCACTCCGTGCTCGCCCCTCGCCCACGCCGCGACGAGTTGATCGACCCGGCCGACGTCTCGCCTTCCGGCCCCCAGCGGGCGTGGAAGCAGTTCGGACTCCTCCTGCTTTGCGGCGCATGGATCGCGCTGGGCCTGATCGGCCACGATCCGTGGAAATCCGAAGACGCGATGACCTTCAGCATCGCGACCGACATGCTGCAGCGCAACGACATCGTCGCGCCGATCCTCGTCGGCGAGCCGCGCTTCGACCATGGCGTGCTGGTGCCGGCGCTCGCCGCCGGCACCGAGCGTCTCTTCGCGCCGGTGCTGGCGCTGCACAACGCCGCGCGGCTCGCCGTCGGCATCTTGCTGGTGCTGATCCTGCTGTTCGCGTCGATGGCGGCGCGCGAGCTTTACGGCCGGGCCTTCCGCTGGTTGCCGGTGCTGATCCTCATCGGGTCGGTCGGTTTTTTCGACCGCGCGCATGCGCTGTCGGGCGACCTGGGGGTGACGCTCGGCGTGGCGATCGCGCTGTACGGATTCGCGCTGGCGCTGCGCATGCCGATCGGCGGTGGCGTCGTCATCGGCCTCGGTGCGGCGGTCGGATTCCTGGCGCGCGGCTTCGCCGTTCCACTGTGGGTCGGCGTCACCGCGCTGCTGCTGCCGATCGCCGGCGCGGCGTGGCGCACTCGCGCATTCGCGGCGACGATGGGCATCGCCGTCGCCGTCGCGTTCATGGTGGGCGCCACATGGCCGTTCGCGATGTACATGCGCGACGGGGGTCTGTTCGGGCACTGGCGCGATGCCGAGACGCTCGCGCGCTACTTCGCATGGCTCGGCGATCCTGGCGACTTCGACCTGAGCTACGCGCTCAAGAACCTGACGTGGTTCGCGTGGCCGGCATTGCCGCTCGTGCTGTGGACGTACTGGATCCGCGGCCGCGGTTTCAATGGCGGCCTCGCGAAGCCCGGCGTGACGCTGCCGACGGTGTTCGCCGTCGTCGTCCTCGCCGGACTCGTGGCGATGCGCGATCCCACACTGACGGCGATGCTGCCGCTGCTGGTGCCGCTCGCCGTGCTCGCCTCGCTCGAGGTGGACACGCTCAACCGCAGCATCTCCGGCGCGCTCGACTGGTTCGGCATGCTCACGTTCGGCCTGCTGGCCACGTTGCTGTGGTTCCTGTGGATCGACGCGTACTTCAACAGCATGTCACCTGCCGTCGCGCGCTTCTTCCGCGACACCGAGTTCGGCTTCCGCCCGCCGTTCCGCCTGTGGGCGGTGCTCGTTGCGCTGTTCCTGACGTTCCTGTGGATCGCCCTCGTGCGCCCGGCGCGCAAGTCGAACCGCCGCGCGCTCCTCAACTGGGCTGCCGGGATCGTGCTGGTGTGGGGCCTCTATTCGACGATCTGGCTGCCGTACCTCGACTCGCGCCGCAGCTACCGCTCGATGGCCACCGACCTCGCGCCGCACCTGCCCGCCACCGGCTGCGTCGCCGCGCGCAACCTCGGCGACGCGCAGCACGCGCTGCTGCACTACTACACGGGTCTCATCACGTTCGCCGACGGCACGCCGCCGGCGGCGAAATGCGACACGCTGCTGGTCCAGTATGGCCGCCAGTATCCCGACCGCCTGCAAGGCTGGCATACGCTGTGGGAGGGCCAGCGCCGCGGCGACGACACCGAGCATTTCGCGCTGTACGCCAAGGACGCGTCGTGAAGTTCATCGACGAAGCGGTGATCGAGGTTCATGCCGGCGACGGCGGCAATGGCGTGGCGTCGTTCCGCCGCGAGAAGTACGTGCCGCGCGGCGGACCGGACGGGGGCGACGGCGGGCGCGGCGGCAGCATCCTCGCGCTGGCCGACCGCAACATCAACACGCTGATCGACTATCGCTATGCGCGCATCCATCGCGCCAAGCGCGGCGAAAACGGACATGGCGCCGACAAATATGGCCGCGGCGCCGACGACATCACGCTGCGCATGCCGGTCGGCACCGTCATCGCCGATGCCGACACCGGAGAAATGATCGCCGATCTCGCGCACGACGGCGCGACGGCGCTGGTCGCGCGCGGCGGCAAGGGTGGTCTCGGCAACCTGCATTTCAAGTCGAGCACCAATCGCGCACCGCGCCAGTTCACGCCCGGCGAAACCGGCGAGACGCGGCGCCTGCGCCTCGAGCTGCGCGTGCTCGCCGATGTCGGCCTCGCCGGCATGCCCAACGCCGGCAAGTCCACGCTGGTGCGCGCGATCTCGGCGGCACGCCCCAAGGTGGCCGACTATCCGTTCACCACGCTCGCGCCGTCGCTCGGCGTGGTGCGCACCGACGAGCGGCGCAGCTTCGTGATCGCCGACATCCCGGGTCTCATCGAAGGCGCCGCGGATGGCGCCGGCCTCGGCCACCAGTTCCTGCGCCACTTGCAGCGCACTCGGCTTCTGCTGCATGTGGTCGACGTGCTGCCACCCGATCCGGAGGCGGACCCCGTTGCCGATGCCCGCGCGATCGGCCGCGAGCTCGCGCGCTACGACGATGCGCTCGCCGCCAAGCCGCGCTGGCTGGTGATCAACAAGCTCGATCTGATCGAGCCCGGCGCGCGCGACAAGACCGTCAAGGCGTTCGTCAAGGCGCTGAAATGGAAGGCGCCGGTGTTCGCGATCTCCGCGGTCGCCGGCGACGGACTGCGCCCGCTCACCCACGCGATCCAGGATTGGCTCGACGCGCATCCGGCGGCCGCGGCCGACACCGCGGTCGCGCCGGACGTGCCGATCGTGGTCAAGCCGCAGCCGGTGCGCGTGCGTCGCGTGCGGCGGACGAGTGCCGACGACGCCTCATGAACCACGGCGCAGTCTCGCTGGTCGCCGGCACGCGGCGGCTGGTGGTGAAGATCGGCTCGAGCCTCGTCACCAACGACGGCCGCGGCCTCGACCACGAGGCGATCGCGCGCTGGGCCGCGCAGATGGCGACGTTGCGCGAAGCAGGCGCCGAGCTGGTGCTGGTGACCTCGGGTGCGATCGCCGCCGGCATGCAGCGGCTCAACTGGTCGCGACGGCCCCAGGCGATCCACGAGCTGCAGGCCGCCGCCGCCGTCGGGCAGATGGGGCTCGTGCAGGCCTGGGAGTCGGCGTTCGCGCAGCACGCGATGCGCACGGCGCAGGTGCTGCTCACGCACGACGATCTCGCCGACCGCCGCCGCTACCTCAATGCGCGCAGCACGCTGCGCACGCTGATCGAGCTCGCGGTGGTGCCGATCGTCAATGAAAACGACACCGTCACCACCGACGAGATCCGTCTCGGCGACAACGACACGCTGGGCGCGCTGGTGGCCAACCTGATCGAGGCCGACGTGCTCGTGCTGCTCACCGACCAGCCGGGGCTGTTCACCGCCGATCCGCGCAAGGACGCCGCGGCCGTTGCGGTGCGTCACGGCCGTGCCGGCGATCCCGCGCTGGAGGCGATGGCCGGCGGCGCCGGCAGTGCGATCGGACGCGGCGGCATGCTGACCAAGGTGCTGGCGGCGAAGCGCGCCGCGCGCTCCGGCGCGCACACCGTGATCGCGTCGGGCCGCGAGGCCGACGTGCTCACTCGCCTCGCGTCCGGCGAAGCCGTCGGCACGCACCTGCGCGCCGACACGCCGACGCTGGCCGCGCGCAAGCAATGGCTCGCCGACCATGTGCAGATCGCCGGCCGGCTGACGCTCGACGACGGTGCGGTGCGCGCATTGACGAAGGACGGCAAGAGCCTGCTGCCGATCGGCGTGGTCGCCGTCGGTGGCCGCTTCGAGCGCGGCGAAGTCGTCGGCTGCTTCACGCCCGATGGCCGCGAAGTGGCGCGCGGCCTCGTCAACTACAGTGCCGACGACGCGGCGAGGATCGTGCGCAGGCCGTCGTCGGAGATCGCCGCGCTGCTCGGCTACGTCGACGAGCCCGAGCTCATCCATCGCGACAACCTCGTGCTGCTGTAACGGGCACGCGCGCCACGTCCCGCTTTGCCTCGTCGCGGCAAAGCGCCTACACTGGCGCCCGATTGCCGCCGCATGCGGCACCGACAACGAGATCCAACGGAGAACAACAATGGCGATAATGGATCGAATCAAGGGGATGCTGCTCTCGCCGAGGACGGAATGGCCGAAGGTCGCCGCGGAGCCCGCCAGCGTGCAGAGCATCTATACCGGCTGGGTGATGATCCTCGGCCTGCTGGGGCCGATCGCGATCCTGCTGCTGAGCAGCGTCTTCTTCGGCGCGTTTGGCGTGCTGGCGGCGGTGGCGTCGTACGTCAACACGCTGGTAGGCATCGCCATCATCGCGCTGATTGCCGATCTGATCGCGCCGACGTTCGGCGGCACGCGCGACTACGTGGCGGCGCTCAAGCTCGTCGCGTACGCCGCGACCGCGATCTGGATCGCGCAGATCGCGCTCATCGTGCCGGTGCTGGGTGCGCTGGTGGCGCTGGCGGGCGCGATCTACTCGGTGTACCTGATGTTCCTCGGCGCGCCGGTGCTGAAGAAATGCTCGACCGACAAGGCCGTCGCGTACACGATCGTGCTGCTGCTGTGCGCGATCGTCATCGGCTACATCATCAGGGCGATCCTGCTCGGCGTCGGCTTCGGCGCCGGCATGGGCATGCCGGCGCCGCGCATCGGCGGCTTCTAGCGCAGGCAGCTAGCCGGCGGACTCCTCGAGTTCGCCGTCGTCGCCGTGCGGATTGGCGTACGCGTGCGGCCGCTCGCTGCGCGCGACGCCATACAGGCGCTCGCGCCGCGTCTGCGGCCGCGCGTGCAGGAAGCGCTCGAGCTCGTTCAACGCGCGCCGGTACACCTCGCGCTTGAAGTCGATCACGTTCTCGAGCGGCACCCAGTAGTCATGCCACCGCCACGCGTCGAATTCCGGATGGTCGGTGGCGCGCAGGCTGACGTCGTTGTCGCGCCCCGTCAGGCGCAACAGGAACCAGATCTGCTTCTGGCCGCGATAGCTGCCGCGCCATTCGCGCTTAATCCAGTGCTGCGGTACTTCGTAACGTAGCCAGTCACGCGTGCGGCCAAGGATCCTGACGTGTTGGGGATGCAGCCCGACTTCCTCGCGCAATTCGCGGAACATCGCCCTTTCGGGCGTCTCGCCGGAATTGATGCCGCCTTGCGGAAATTGCCACGAGTGTTCGCGGATGCGCTTGCCCCAGAAAACCTGATTCCTGGCGTTGACGATGACGATGGCGACGTTCGGGCGGAACCCGTCGCGATCCAACATCGCTTGTCCCTGCAGTGCATGAGTTGACCCGATTCTTCCACAGTCGGGCCGGGATGGAAAGTGCGGCCCTCGCTAGACGGCGGCCGCGCGCTCGGCCGGCGTCGCGACCAGGCGCAGCAGGGCGTCGCGGCGAATCGCCGTCATCGTGATCGCGCGCCCGATGGAATCGGCGGCGAGCCGCCGCTGCAAGTCGTCGACCGATTGCACCGGCGCATCATCGATCGCGATGACGACGTCGCCGCGCACGAGGCCGGCCGCGGCAGCGGGTGAGCCGCGCTCGACCGACTCCACGCGCACGCCGCTGGCGACGGCGAGCTCGAAATGGCGCACATACCGGCGCGGCAACGCATGGGTCATGCCGCCGACGCCCAGCCAGCCGCGGCGCACCCGCCCGTGGCGGATCAGCGTGCTCGCCACGCGTTCAGCCGATGACGCGGCGATGGCGAACGAAATGCCCTGCGCCGAGGCGATCACCGCGGTGTTCACGCCGATCACGCGGCCATGGGAGTCGACCAGCGGACCGCCGGAGTTGCCGGGGTTGAGCGCGGCATCGGTCTGCAGCACGTTGTCGAGAAGGCGCCCGGTCGACGCCCGCATCGTGCGCCCGAGCGCGCTGACGATACCGGCGGTGACGCTGTGCTGGAAGCCGTACGGGCTGCCAAGCGCTATCGCGATCTGGCCCACTTGAAGCGCCTCGGAATCGCCGAAACGGCACCACGCGATGTCGCTCGCGGCGACCGCCAGCACGGCGAGATCGCTGTCGGGATCGTCGCCGATCATCCGCGCGTCGGTGTCGCGGCCGTCGGCGAGCGTCACCTTGATCGTGCGCGCGCCGCTCGCCACGTGACTGTTGGTGACGAGATAACCATCGGGCGTGATGAAAAAGCCGGATCCGCTGCCGCGCCTGCGCTCTCCGGCGCGCGACACGTCGACGTGCGCGACCGCTGGCGCGACACGCGCCACCGCCGCGCTCACGGCGGTCGAATAAGCGTCGAGCAGAAAGCCATCGCCCGGTGGCGACGGCGTGGGACGGTCGTAAGAGTCGAGCGGCATCGGCACAACCTTCGTTGGCCGAAGGTCGGGTCGATGCCGCGCGTTTTCAACAGACTAGCTGCCGTGCAAACGCTAGCGCTTCTGTGACGACTGGTTGTTCTGCAGCGAGTCGTCCTTGCCGCCTTGCGTCGTCCGATCGCCGGACCCGCCCCCTTGCTGGCTCTTGCCACCTTGTTGCGGCTGCGACTGCTGGTGCTGCCCAGGGGATTGCTGGTGCGGCTGCCCCTGCCCTTGCTGAGACTGCCCGGTCTGGGGTTTCTTGTTGTCCTGATTCTTGTTGTCTTGGTTGCTGTACTGGTTCGCCATGTAGGTTCCTTTGGACGATGAGGGATTGTCGCGATTCGATCGCGGCAGTCCTCATGCTGCGCGCCCGGCGCGCACCTGCCCATCGGACACGGCAACGAACCGCTGTCGGTTGCAGCCTACGAAAGTCCGACGTGTCGGCCCCGCGCCCGCGCCACGTTCAGCCCGGAACGCAGGCGTCGACGCCGAGCGGTCCGTAGCCCTCGGGCACCCAGCCTGCCGCGAGCATCGCACCACGCACCGCGAGATCGGTGGTGTAGCGATGATTGGGCGAGCCGCCGAGCCCGTCGTTGTACATGCGATAGAGCGGAATCGTGGCCGATGCGCAGGTACCGTCCGCTGCCGGCGACGCCATGCGGAACACCTGGCCCTCGAATTGCCATGCCGGATCGTGCGCGAGGATGCCGCATTCGTTCGCCAGCGGCGTGTAGAAATGCGTGGTGCGCACGAAAGTGTCGCCGTAGAAGCGACAGACCGCGACGCCCGACATGGAAGCGAGCGGCCATGCCGCAAATGCCTTGCCCGTGCGCGTCCAGCCGGCGATCTCGCCACGATCGAGGATGCCGATCTCGGTGGGATCGGCCGTCATGAAATAGTGGTCGAACGCCGCGTAGTGGAACTCGATCACGCTGATCGTGCCGGACGGCGGTGGCGGTGGCGGTGGCGGTGGCGGTGGCGGTGGCGGTGGCGGTGGCGGCGGCGGCGGCGGTGGCGGTGGCGGTGGCGGTGGCGGCGGCGGCGGCGGTGGCGGTGGCGCCCCCGCAGGCTTCCAGCCGAGCGCGATCACGTCGAAATCGCTGGCCGCGAGCAGCGCGAACGCGGGATTGAGGATGTCGTTGTCCCAGCGCGTGTCGTACGTGCCGGTGATGAAGAGATCGGAGCCGTTGTCGGCGACGATCAGGCCATATTGCTGCATCGTGCGGAAGATCTTGCGCACGTGTGGATCCGCAGTGCGCGTCGCAGGGTCGACGCCGCCGACGGCGGTCTTGAGGCGCAGTCGCGCTCCCATCGGCAACGCGCCGGCGGTGCCGCCTGCGTTGTGCGACGCCGGGTACACATAGCCATTGGTTGCGCGCACCGTCACGCGAAACGCGTGACCGATATCGGCCACGACATCGTTCCACGCCTCGTCGTAACGTACGAGCCCCGGAAAGATCGCCAGCCCGGCCGCATCCGCCGACGTCCAGCCGTCGGGGCGGCGGCCATCGGCGTTCATGTCGAAGAACGCCCCCGATCCGGCGTGCCACTGCGCGTGCGCGCCGTCGTACCAGACGTTGTAGAGCTCGTAGAGGGCGTTGGCCGCGCAGTCGACGATGATGAGGTGGCGGTCCGCGTCATCGCGCTGGTCGACGTTGCCGGGCGCGCCGCCTTCGACCCAGGCCGGCTGCGTGATCGCCTGCGCGGGGATCGGATAAAACGGCAGCGCAGCACCCGTCACGTGATCGACGCCGTCGCTCTCGTCGTCATATCCGAACTCGACGGCGAGCTTCGGTTGTCCCGCCGCCACTACGGCGTAGGGCATGCCGTAGATTTCGCCGTCGCCGGCGCCGCCGCCGAAATCCGGATGCAGCCTTCGCGTCCCGCCATCGTTGATGAAAGCGATGTAGCTCGCCGATTCGCTGTCGACCGGCGCGCCGGAGATATCCGTATTCCACCAGTTGTCCGCCGGAAACACCGGCGCTGCGCCGCGAACGGTGGCACCTTGTGCCGGCAGCGCCGACGGACAGGTGGCGGCGCCGGCGAGCGCGATGGGCGAAAGTGCCGCGAGTGCAAGCAGCGCAAGGACACGTGCGCAGGCGCGCAGGCCGGGGGTGCGGTGAGGCCAACCGCTCGATCGCCTCGGCTGCGGAACCGGATTCACCAGGCGATTATGCCATCGTCATAGCGATCCGCATGCCGCCGCCCGTCGCCCGCTGTGGAAAAATCGGAGCGGCGTGTCGATTTCGGCGGCGCTCGCGCGTCGCAGGGTCGGGCAACGCGCAATGGCCACGAGCTTGGTGACTCGTTGCGGTGTCCGATCCAAGCCTGCGTGAGCGTCAGTTCGCCGGATCAGCCGTTACGCCGCTGTCCGCAGCCGCGGTCGCGCCTGCCGTGCGCGTCGCAATCGAATACATGATGTCGCGCGGCATCAGCCCGAGAAACGGCAGCATCGAGGCGATCGGGGCATACAGTGCGACGCATGCCCAGGCGCCGTGCCCGCTCGCATAAGCGATCCGGTCGTAAAGCCCCGCCAGTCGCAACGTCGCCAGCGTTCCTTCGGCGCGCGGCTCGAATCCCCGCTGGCGCAGCAGCGCAGCAAGATTGGCGCGATTGAAATAATGCACGTGCGGCGACGGCAGGCCGGCCTGCCACAGGCGGTCGAAGGCGCCGGGCAAGCCGATGCGGCAGAGAAGCGTGGCGATCCGGTAGAAAATACCGTCGGTGGAAGGCAGGTTGAGCACCAGCAGCCCATGCGGGTTGAGGCGTGACCGGCACTGGTCCAGCGCCGCTCCGATCGCAGGGATATGCTCGAACACGTCGTTGAAGACGATGACGTCGAAGCGCTCGGAGGCGTCGGGCGCATCCGGAAAATACCCGATGCGCACCGGCAGTCCCCTGGCGGCGGCGCCACCGCCGACATTGGCATCGGCTTCGACGCCGGCGACGTCGAAGTGCGCGCGCGCAAGATCGAGAAACCAGCCATGCGCACAGCCCACTTCCAGCAGCTTGCCCCCGGCCGGCTTGAGTTTCGTGATCTGCACCAGCAGCTCGGCGAAGTTGTGGGTGCGCAGTTCCCGCAACGAGTGTTCGCGCGCGACCTCATCGACGGCACGAACGGGCGACGCTGCCGTGATGCCGGGAACGAGATCGGAGCCTTCGTACCCGCAGCCTCGGCAGGCGAAATGCCAAGGCCGCCGGCCTTCCACGACGGGCAGACCGCATACCGGACATGCGGCACGCGCCGTCATGGGACTCGCGTGCGGTCCGTGCTCAGCGGGTACCCAGCGCGGTGTGCGCCGACGCGACCGCGGGGAGGGATCCGTTCACGCGCTGAACGCGAAACCCGGCGTCACGCGTGGACGTACACCATCCACGACACGCCGAACTGGTCGGCGACCATGCCGAAGCTCGGCGAGAAGAACGTCTTGGTGAGCGGCATGTGCACGCTGCCGCCCGCGGCCAGCGCGTCGAACATGCGCTTCGCCTCCGCATCGCTCGCCACCGTCAGCGACAGCGAGATGCCATTGAACACCGGCTTGCCGGAGCAATTGCCGTCGGACGCCATGAGGTCCGTGGAACCGATGCGCAGGGTCGCGTGCATCACCTTGTCGGGATGCGCCGCCATCCCGCTGCCCGCAGGCGGCGGCTGCGGTGAATCCTTGTTGCGCATCAGCATCGTGACCTCGCCGCCGAGCGCCTTGCGATAGAACTCGATGGCCTCCTCGCAGCGGCCTTCGAAGAAGAGATAGGGCTGCACCACCATGGCGAATCCTCCATCGTTGACGACAGGCCGCGTGGCCGACGCGGCTGGCGGCCCGGGGAACATCGTCCCACGATCACGCTGGCACGCCAACATGCTCGGCAGGTAGCACGCATGCGTGAGGATGCGACAGCATGCTCGGCGAGGCGCAGCCCGGCCGCATGCGTCACGGCGGGCGCCGCCGCGTGCTAAGCTCGCGAATCCCTCCGCATCATTCTTCCTGGGAGCACGCACGTGCCCGGTCTATTGCCCACCGTCGATCCCGACGGACTGCTCGAATTCTCGGTCGTCTTCACCGATCGCTCGCTCAACCACATGTCGCAGCGCTTCCAGGGCGTCATGCGCGACATCACCGGCATCCTCAAGCACGTCTACAACGCGCCGACGGCCGTGATCGTGCCGGGCGGCGGCACCTATGGCATGGAGTCGGTCGCGCGCCAGTTCGCGGGCGGCAAGAACGTGCTCGTGATCCGCAACGGGTGGTTCAGCTACCGCTGGACGCAGATCTTCGAAATGGGCGGCATCCCCGCGACGTCGTCCGTGCTCAAGGCGCGTCCGCTCGGCAGCGGCGCCAAGGCGCCGTGGACGCCGCCGCCGATCAACGAGGTGGTCACCGTCATTCGGGCGCAGCGTCCCGACGTCGTGTTCGCCGCGCACGTGGAGACCGCCTCCGGCATCATCCTCCCCGACGAATACCTGTCCGCGGTGGCCACCGCGGTCCACGCCTATGGCGGACTGTTCGTGCTCGACTGCATTGCATCGGGCGCGATCTGGGTGGACATGGAAGCCTGCGGCATCGACATCCTGATCAGCGCGCCGCAAAAAGGCTGGAGCAGCACCCCCGGCTCGGCGCTGGTGATGCTGGGGGCTGCGGCGCGCGGCGCGATCGACAACACGACGAGCACGAGCTTCGCGCTCGACCTCAGGAAGTGGCTTGCGATCACCGAGGCCTACGAGAAGGGCGGACACGCCTATCACGCGACGATGCCCACCGACTCGCTGGAGCGCCTGCGCGACACGATGAAGGAGACCGAACGCTTCGGCTTCGAGCGTGCGCGCGAAGCGCAGTGGGATCTCGGCAACAAGGTGCGCGCGCTGTTCGCGCGCGCCGGCCTGCCGAGCGTCGCGGCGCCGGCATTCGCGGCGCCGGGCGTCGTCGTCAGCTACACCGACGACAAGGACATCCACTCCGGGAGGAAATTCCTCGACACCGGATTGCAGGTCGCGGCCGGCGTGCCGCTGCAATGCGACGAGCCGGCCGACTACCGGACGTTTCGCGTCGGCCTGTTCGGGCTCGAGAAACTCGCCAACGTCGATCGCACCGTCGGCGCACTGGAAAAGGCGCTGGCGACGATGGCCGAGCCGGCGGCCGTCCGCTGACGCCTGCATCGCCACGAGCCGGTCATCGGCCGGGCAAACTCGGCCTCGACGCTGCGCGCACGGTCGCAGCGGTCGCCTAGGGACCGCTATCGCGTCCGCCGAACATGTACGTATAGGGCGAGCTGCCCGTCGTCGGCACCAGCGTGACGCCCGAGAAGTCGTGCGCGCCGAGCATGCCCCGCAGCGTCTGCCGGTAGTTGTTGACGAGCTGCGCCTGCGCCGGCGACATGTCGTAGTAGTAGACGAAATCCTCGACGTTGTGGGCGTCGCATTGGCCGTGGTAGGCGCAGGCCATGAGGATCGGCCTGGCGTCGCCGCCGCAGTCGGCCCCGGCGTCGCAAGCGAGGAGCGTCATGGCCGCATGCATCGGGAATGCCTCGACATCCTCGCCCGCGAGCTGCACCACGCCGCCGGCGATGGTGCTCGCCAGGATGCCCGACAGCGATTGGATGACGTCGGGATCGCCCGATGCCAGCAGCGCGGTCATCTGCGCCAATGTGTCCGGCGACACGCTATAGCCGCTGCCGTGATTCGCGCTCTGCTGCGCGACGTTCGTGTCGCGGACGATGCGGTCGGCGAGCAGCCGTGCGGACGCGGCGGCGTAGCCCGCATCCGCCGAGGCGCGCAGCATCTCCGCATAGGCTTTCGCGTCGTAGGCGCCGAAGTCGAGTCCTGCGCACGCGCTGCTGCCGTCGAGCCTGGCGTAAGCCGCGGCGCGGGTGTCCGCCTGTGAACCCGCGCGCGCGATCGTGGCCTGGAATTGGGCGCGTGCAGCCGCAGCATCCGGCGCCCCGCTCGCCGTGTCGTCGTGCCGGGCGCAGCGATAATAGATCTCGGCGGCGATGTAGCCGGCTTCGCCCGCACCCGCTTCACGGCTCACGCGCGCATAAAGGGCGGCATAGTCGCGCCGCGACCGGTACTGCGCCAGATCGGCCGATTCGACGCGGCGCGTGACGCCCGCACCGCCCGCAGGTGCCGCCGGCATCGCCCCGTCGGGGCGCACGCGCAATACCGTCGTCATCGGCAGCGTGTCGGCCTTCGCCTGCGGTGGGTTTGCGCCGACGGGCGCCACCGGCACGGAATAGTGTCGCCACGTCACGGCGATCGCCGCGGCCACCGCGAGCCCGAGCAGGAACTTCCTCATCGCGCCGCCCCTTCCACACGTCTGCAAGCGCGAATGATAAGGCGCGGTCGCCGCGAATGCAGGCGGGGCCCGCTACACTCTTTCTCTGGCGTCCGCATCGGAGGCAACGATGATCGACCCCCCGCATGTTGCCGGCGCGCCCGCGCGCTGGCCGGCATTGCCCTACGCTCAGTGGTCGAAGACCTGCGAGACGCTGCACCTGTGGACGCAGGTCGTCGGCAAGATCCGGCTCGTGCAGACGCCCTGGCAGAACCATAGCTGGCACGTGGCGCTGTACGTGACGGCGAGTGGCCTTGCCACGTCGCCGATTCCCCACGGCGAGCGTGCGTTCGAGATCCGCTTCGATTTCCTGCGCCACGTGCTCGACATCGCGGTCACCGATGGCGGCGCGCGGCAACTGCCGCTCGTGTCGCAGTCGGTGGCCGATTTCCACGACGAGGTGATGCGGGCCCTCGCCGAACTCGGCGTCGCGGTGTCCATCACCAACCTGCCGTGCGAGATCGCCGGCGCCGTGCCGTTTACGCTCGACCACACGCACGCCACGTACGACCCCGCGCACGCGCAACGCTTCTGGCACGCGCTGGTCGCAGTCGATGGCGTGTTCAAGCGCTTTCGCACCGGCTTCATCGGCAAGTCGAGCCCCGTGCATTTCTTCTGGGGCAGCTTCGATCTCGCCGCGTCGCGATTCTCGGGCCGGCGCGCGCCGCTGCATCCCGGCAGCGCGCCAGGCGTGGCACCGGCCGTCATGCAGGAGGCGTATTCGCATGAAGTGTGCAGCGCCGGCTTCTGGCCCGGCGGTGCCGGATACGACGCGTCGTTCTATTCGTACGTGTACCCGGAGCCTGCGGGCTACCGCAACGCGACCGTGGAACCGGCAGCGGCGGCTTTCGACGCGAAGCTCGGCGAATTCGTGATGCCGTACGAGGCCGTGCGATCGGCCGCCGATCCCGCGGCGGCACTGCTCGCGTTCCTGCGCAGCACCTACGCCGCGGCGGCCGACGCCGCGCATTGGGATCGCGCCAGCCTGGAACGTCCCGAAAGCCCGCCCGGCCGCTGTCCGCGGCCCTGATCCGCCGCGGTCCACTGCCCGCGCAAGTGCGCAGCGCACAAGAAACCACGGCGAGTTGCCTCGCCGTGTCGTGTCATCGCCCGCCGAGCCGGCGGCCCGCCGTGCGCGGCTTTACGCCGATGCCGCGAACTTCCCCGCCTGGTAGTCCTGCACCGCCGCGTAGATCTCGTCCTGGGTGTTCATCACGAACGGCCCGTATTGCGCGATCGGCTCGCCGAGCGGCTTGCCGGCGATGATCAACACGCGCGCGTCGGTCGCAGCCTTCAGCACCACGCCGTCGCGATCCGCACCGTTGGCGAGGATCGCCATTCGCTGCGCCGCCACCGGCGTGCCGCCGATGTCGACCGCGCCGCGATAGACGTAGACGAACGCGTTGTGCGACGCCGGCAGCGGTTGCGTGAAGCTCGCACCTGCGGGAATCGCGATGTCGAGGTACACCGGCTCGGTGACCTCGCGCTGCATCGCGCCGTCGACGCCGTGGCTACTGCCGGCGATCACGCGCGCCTGTGCGCCATCGGCGGTCGCGAACCGCGGTATCTCCGCGTCCTGGATGTCGCGATACCACGGCGCGCGCATCTTGTCCTTCGCCGGCAGGTTGAGCCAGAGCTGGAAGCCTTCCATGCGTCCGTCCTCCTGCTCGGGCAGCTCGGAATGGATCACGCCGCGGCCGGCGGTCATCCATTGCACGCCGCCGTTCTGCAACAGCCCCTCGTGGCCGGCGCTGTCGCGATGCCGCATGCGGCCGGCGATCATGTACGTGACGGTTTCGAAGCCGCGGTGCGGATGATCGGGGAAGCCGCCGATGTAATCCTCGGGATTGTCGGTGCCGAACGCGTCCAGCATCAGGAACGGGTCGAGCCTGCGCTGCAGCGGCTGCGTCAGCACGCGCGTCAGCTTGACGCCCGCGCCGTCGGAAGTCGGCGTGCCGGCGATCACGCGCTCCACCGCACGCGGATACGCGACGGCGACTGCCGGGGTCGGATTCACTATCGTGGTCATCGTCATCTCCTTGGCCTTCACGCTGCCAGCGCGGGCGCGGGTTGCGCGAGAAGCAATGTTTCGATCCGTGCGTGCGCGGTCGCGATCGCCTCCGCCTCGGCGTCCGCGCCCATCGACAGTCCCTCAGCGTAGACGAACTCGAGATCGGTGATGCCGAGGAAGTTGAATACCGTGCGCAGAAACGGCATTTGCGTCTCCGCCGGCGTGTTGCGGTAGCGGCCCCCGCGCGCCAAAGCCACGTACATCCGCTTGCCCTTGAGCAAACCTTCCGGGCCGTGCGCCGTGTAGCGGAACGTCACGCCCGCCCGCATGATCGCGTCGATCCAGTTCTTCAGCTGCACCGGCACGCCGAAGTTGTACATCGGCACGCCGAGCACCACTGTGTCCGCCGCCTGGATCTCGGCGATCAGGGCGTCGTCCTGCGCCACGCGCGCCGCCTGCTCGGCGGTGCGCTGCGCGGCGGGCGTGAACAGCGCGCCGAACGCGGCCTCGTCGAGCGCGGGGTGCGGCGCCGCGACGAGATCGCGAACTTTCAATGTGGCGTCGGGCTGCGCGTCGCGCAAGCGACCGGCGATACGGGTCGCGAGACGCGACGAATGCGAGTCTTTGCCGCGCGCGCTGGAATTGATCTGCAGGATTCGCATGAAGGCCTCGGCTGATTGGTTTGCGTCGGTGAGGCCAATATATTTGTTGCATCGGTCATACAGAAGACGGGGAATTGGATATCATTATCCCAATGGCGGCACAATCGACGAAACCTCCGGCACACCTTCCATGACTCAACCTGTCGATTCCGCGGGGCGCGCAAGCGCGGGCAGCGCCACGGTTGCCATCCCCGCGTCCCGCCGTACTCCTGCGCCGGCCGCCGTCGCACGCGCCACGTCGACGCTGGAAGCCAACGACCTCCTCCTTTTCGCGCGCGTCGTCGACGAAGGCAGCTTCTCGCGGGCTGCCGAACGCCTGCACATCCCGAAGTCGACGGTGTCGCGGCGGGTCGCCGTGCTCGAAGCCGACCTCGGCGAGCGCCTGCTGCTGCGCACGACGCGCAAGCTGACGTTGACCGATTTCGGGCGCGCGGTGCTCGAGCACGCGCACCGCGTGGCCGAGGATGTCGCTGCCGCCGCGGCGCTGGCGCAGCATCGGCAGGCCGAGCCGAGCGGACGGCTGCGCGTGTCGATGCCGGGCGACATCGCCAACCTGATCCTCGCCCCGCTGCTCGCCGACTTCGCGATTCGCCATCCCGCCATCACGCTCGAAGTCGATCTCACCGCGCGCTTTGTCGATCTGGTCGGCGAGAACTACGACGTGGCGCTTCGCGTCGGCGATCTCGCCGACGACGCGTCGCTCGCCGCGCGGCGCGTGGCGACGTTCACCGGCAGCCTCTGCGCATCGCCCGCCTATCTCGCGCGCCGCGGCGTGCCCTCCGAGCCGGAGGCCTTGATGGAGCACGACGCGCTGCTCGCGATCGCCAAGGATGGCGAGCCGCTGCCGTGGATCCTGCGGCGAGGCGAGGCGCAGTGGCAGGGCATCCCGCCGGCGCGCGCGCGCGCCAATTCTCCGGGTCTGCTGATGCAGCTGGCGCTCGGCGGCGCCGGCATCGCAGTGGTCAAGGACGGCTTCGCGCTGCCGCACATCGAGCGCGGCGAGCTCGTGTCGCTGCTGACCGACTGGACGCTGCCGCCCACGCCCGTGTGGGCGGTGTTTCCGGGACGAAGGCTGATGCCGGCGCGCACCCGCGTGTTCCTCGACGCACTCGAAGCGAAGTTCGCCGGTCCGGAGTGCCGCGCCGCCGAAGCGCAGATCGCGCGCACGAAATCGCGCCGCAACGGCTGAGCCGGCGCGCCCCGGCGCTCAGCCGCTGGCGGCGCGCGGCATCGCCGCGCCGACGAGCAGGTCGTCGACGATCGCGAGGAATCCCGCCACCACGCGCGCGTGACGCCGCTCCTGCAGCGTGACGACGTGCGTCGTCGTGCGCACGTCGGCGCCGGCGATGGCCAGCACCGCGAGGCGCGGGTCGGCAACGAACTCGAACTCCGACACCACGGCGATGCCGAGCCCGCGGATCACCGCTTCGCGCACCGCTTCGCGGCTGCCGACCTCCAGCGAGATCGTCGGCGCGAGCCCGAGGCGCCGCAGCGCATCCTCGAGCGCCTTGCGAGTGGTCGAGCCCTTCTCGCGCATGACGAGCGGCTCGTCCGCCAGCTCGGCGAGCGCGACGCTCGCGCGGCGCTCGAAGCGATGCCCGCGCGCCACGAACACCACCACCGGATGCGAGCGGTACGGCACGAAATGCAGCAGGGGATCGGGCGCGAACTGCGCGAGCACGGCGACGTCGGACTCGTAGTCCTTGAGGCTTTTCACCGTCTCCTCGGAATTGCCGACGTTGATCGTCACCTCGATCTGCGGATAACGCGCGCGGAACGCGGCGATCATCTCCATCACGTGGTATGGGCCGACGGCGCCGATGCGCAGCTTGCCGGTGCGCAGCGCGCCGCTGTCCTTGAGCAGGTGCACGGCGTCCTCCTCCAGGCCGAAGATGCGCTGCGCGATCGCGAAGAGCTCGCGGCCGACTTCGGACAGCTCGAGGCGATGGCCGCGGCGATGGAAGAGCTCGACGCCATAGCTCAGCTCGAGCGCGCGCACCTGGCTCGTGACCGTCGGCTGGCTGACATGGAGCTGGCGCGCGCCGGCCGTGAAGCCGCCGTAGCGGGCGGCGGCATAGAACGACCGGAGCTGGGCGAGTCTCATAGACGCACTCTATGATACGCGTCGAAAAATGTATTGGTTCAATGGAGAAGGCGCGCCGATACTCGCGCACGGCACCCAATGAAGCGGAGTGGGGGGAATCCTGCGGTGAAGCAGCCTCGGCCCTGGACGTTTCACAACCCTGTCGCGGTGACATTCGGGTCCGGATGCCTCGCGCAGCTGCCCGCGCGCATCGGCGACCGCCGCGCCGTGGTCGTCACGTTTCCGGAGGCCGCCGCACTGGGCCTGCACGCGCGGATGCATGACCTGCTCGGCGAGCGCCTGCGTGGCGTCGTCGCCGACATCGCGCCCAATCCCGACGTCGCCGAGTTGCGCACGCTGTATGCGCGCTTCTGGCGCGAGTTCGCCGATTGCGCAGTGGTCGTCGCGCTCGGCGGCGGCAGCGCGCTGGATACCGCGAAGGCGCTCATCGTGCGCACCGCGAACGGCACGTTCGACGAGCTCGAGTCGGCGCTGGCAGGCGGCGCGGCGTGGACGCCCTCGTCCGCCAAGTCGCTCATCACCGTACCGACCACCGCGGGCACCGGCAGCGAAGTGACCCCCTGGGCGACCGTCTGGGATCGCGCCTCGCAGCGCAAGTTCTCGCTGCATCTCGACGCGACGTGGCCGGAAGCCGCGTTCGTCGACCCTGACCTGACCGCGACGCTGCCGGCGTCGGTGACGCTGCAAAGCGGGCTCGACGCCCTGTCGCACGCGCTCGAATCGATCTGGAACGTCAATGCCAATCCGGTCTCCGACGCGCTCGCCGTCAACGCGGCGAGGTCGATGCTGGAGACGCTGCCGTCGCTGATGCGCAACCTCGGCGACGCCGGGCTGCGCGCGCGCGCATCGCTGGCAGCGTTGCAGGCGGGGCTCGCGTTCTCCAACACCAAGACCGCGCTCGCGCATTCGCTGTCGTATGAGATGACGCTGCGCTACGGCCTGCCGCACGGCATCGCCTGCTCGTTCACGCTGCCGCTGGTGCTCGAGCGCGCGCTCGGGCACGATGCGCAGCGCGATGCCACTCTGGCGCAGGTGTTCGCCTGCCCGCTGGCGGAGGCCGGCGATTGGCTGCGGGCATACCTCGAATCCCTCGGGGTCAGCCCGCGCTTCGAAAGTCATGGCGTGCCGGTGGAGGAATCGGCGCGGATGATCGCGGACGCGCTCGAGGGTCCGCGCGGGAGGAATTTCATCGGCGCCTGAACGCGGCCGGTGCGGTGCAACCACGACGAGGGCACGACGCCCCACTATGGAGGAGCAGCGATGGATGCAGTGATGACGGGTTCACCGGGCGGCGGTGCCGCCTCGCAGGATCGCAGCCGCAGGCTGGTGACGATCGCCAGCCTGATCGGCACGACCGTGGAGTGGTACGACTTCTTCCTCTACGGCACGATCACCGGCCTCGTGTTCAACAAGCTCTTCTTCCCGGCGAACGACCCGTTCGTGTCGACGATGCTCGCGTACACGGTCTATGCGGTGGGATTCGTCACGCGTCCGGTCGGCGGCATCCTGTTCGGCCACTTCGGCGACAAGATCGGCCGCAAGCCATTGCTGGTGCTGACGCTGCTCATCATGGGCATCGCCACGTTCCTGATCGGCCTCATCCCCACCTACGCGCAGATCGGCGTCGCGGCACCGCTCTTGCTCCTGCTGCTGCGATTGCTCCAGGGCATCGGGCTCGGCGGCGAATGGGGCGGCGCGGTGATCATGTCGTTCGAGTACGCGCCGAAGGCGAAGCGCGGCTTCTACACCTGTTGGCCGCAGGTCGGGCTGGCGGTGGGGCTGTCGCTGGCCACCGGCGTCGTGGCGCTCCTCACCAAGACGCTGTCCGATGAAGCGTTCCTGGCGTGGGGATGGCGGGTCGCGTTCATGGGGTCGATCGTGCTGGTCGGCGTCGGACTCTTCGTTCGTCTGAAGATCCTCGAGACTCCGGAATTCGCCAAGATCAAGGACGCGCAGAAGATCGCGCACGTGCCGGTCGGCGAAGTGATCCGCGACTACAAGAAGAACGTGCTGCTGGGCTGGGGCGCACGCTGGATCGACGGTGTAGTGTTCAATGTCTACGCCGTGTTCACGATCGCGTACCTGGTCGGCACGGTCAAGCTCGACAAGACCGGCGTGCTGCTCGGCATCTCGGCCGCGGCGTTCATCCTCATCTTCACCATCCCGATCGCTTCGGCGTGGTCCGATCGCGTCGGCCGGCGTACGGCGTACGGATGGGGCGCCCTGGCCTGCGGGCTCGCCGCGTTCCCGCTGTTCTGGATGATGCATTACGGCGGCAGCGTGGTGCTGGCGGGCGCCGCGATCATCCTCGGGCTGGGCATCATCTACGCCCCTGTCTACGGTCCCGAGGCCGCGCTGTTCTGCGAGCTGTTCGACACCCGGGTACGTTACTCCGGCATCTCGGTCGTGTATCAGGTTTCGGGCATCGTCTCGAGCTCGATCACGCCGCTGATCGCGACCTCGCTGCTCAAGGCGGGCGACGGCGCGCCCTGGTGGATTGCCGCCTACATGTGCGTGATCGGCATCATCAGTGCCGTGAGCACGTACTTCATGCGTCGCACTTTCTGAGCGTTTTCCCCGGTAGTCCTACTGGCGATACCCTTGCAAGGGCGTCGCCGGTAGGCCGTGTGAGCGCATCCGTCGTATACAAACCAGTTAATTGGCGGTTTTTGCGTGAACTATTCCCAGAAAACAACCGGTTGTGCGATTCAAATCGTCCAATGTCGGCAGTCATTACATTCGATTGAACAGATTGTGAACAATACAACTTTTCCATAATATGATCATAGGCTTGCGTCGCTGGCTCGGGGCTTGCTACTAGTCGCCCAGAACAAATTTTTAGGGAGCCTCGCCTTGAAGAACTTCAGCCGCCTCGCCATCGCGGCAGCATTCGCCGTGTCGGCAACTGCTTACGCCGACACGATCACGCTCACGTACGACAATCCGATCTACGCGCATGGCAGCGACGGCGTGAACCTCGCCGGAAATCCGCCAGGACCGCCGACCTCGTATCCGTATACCAGTGTCGGCGCCGGCGAATTCGGCGCAGTCGTCAACAGCATGACTGGAGCCCTCACCGGCGCCAGCCTGGTTGACAGCCAGAGCAACTTCTTCCTGTACTGCTATGACCTGTTCCAGACGATCGGCGCGGGCGGCCAATACACGTACAACGTCAACTACACGGGCGCCCTGTCGCACACGCTCGACTTTCTCGGCGCGGTCAACTCCGTGCTGAACGGTCCCAGCGGCACGGATCAGTTCGCGTGGCTGCATCCGGCGAACGCCAACGTCTCGGCCGCCATCCAGATCGGCATCTGGGAAAGCCTTTACGACACCGAGCCCGATTTCAGTCTCACCACCGGCACGTTCCAGGCGAGCGGCCTCGACGCCGGGACTGCGGCAGAGTACGCGCTGTTCCAGGGTGCCGTGTCGAGTACCAACAGTCTTTCGCAGTCGCTGACGATGGTCCTCGAAAGCACTACCAACCAGGATCAGATCACGGGCTTGCGTCCCAGCAGCGACACGCACAACTTCACGCCCGAGCCCGGCTCGCTGGCGCTGCTCGCCGCCGGCCTCATCGCCGCGGGCATCGCCCGCCGCAAGCAAAAGGGCTGATACCGAACTCCGGAGTTGTACCGTGACGGCGCGCCTTGGCAACGAGGCGCGCCGATTTTTTTGTGCGAACGGATGCCAGAGGCAACACGCGTCATCCCGCGAAGGCGGGGATCCAGGAATCAGCACCGGCATCATGTCTGGATTCCCGCATCCGCAGGCATGACGGCGTGCGAATCGTTGCCTGCTCGGGCAGATCGTGGACCGGGATCAGAGGTTGTCGGACGTGTCCGCGGCAAAACGAACACCCGCCGACTGCGCGCGCAGCCGCGGATCACCTGACTTCACCAGCACCGGCCGCCCCTCGAGGATCTCGAAGCAGCGCTCGAGCGTCTCGTCCTCGAGCCTTTGCATCGCCTCGGCCGTGTAGAAAGTGAGATGCGGCCACAGCATCACGTTGTCCATTGCATGCAGCGATGCCAGCGGATGGCCGGTCCTGGCGAGCGGCTCCTGGCCATAGACGTCGAGCCCGGCGCCGGCGATGCGCCCGGCCTCGAGCGCGCGCACCAGCGCCGCCTCGTCGACGATCGCCCCTCGCGACACGTTGATCAGCGTCGCCGACGGCTTCATCGCCGCGAGCTCGCGCTCGCCGATGAGATGGCGCGTGTCGTCGTTGAGCACCGAATGCACCGACACGACGTCACAGCGCGTCAGCATGTCGCACAGGTCATCGTGCTTGTGCACGCCGGCGCGCATCATCTGCGCGCCATCGACATGCGGGTCGTAGCCGAGCACGCGCA
This sequence comes from Casimicrobiaceae bacterium, assembly GCA_036003195.1. Classification (GTDB taxonomy): domain Bacteria; phylum Pseudomonadota; class Gammaproteobacteria; order Burkholderiales; family Casimicrobiaceae; genus VBCG01. The sequence goes on along the minus strand of DASYSP010000054.1, from coordinate 4,252 downwards.
TGCGGAAGCCATGCCCCGCCATCCGCGCCACGTTGCGGCCGATGCGGCCCACGCCGACGAGGCCGAGCGTCTTGCCTGCGAGATCGCTCGCCAGCCACCGCGCGGTGGGCCACGCCCAGCCGCGCGCCTCCATCTCGCGCTGCAGCGGCTTGAATTTCTTCGCCAGCGCGAGCATCAATGCCATCGCCCCCTCGGCCACCGTCTCCTCGGCGTACTCCGGCACGTTGACCACCGGTATGCCGCGGCGCCGTGCGGCCTCGATGTCGATGGCGTCGATGCCGACGCCATATTTGACGATGCCCTTGAGCCGCGGCGCGGCGTCGATCACGCGCGCCGGGACCTGCGTGTAGCACATCAGCAGCAGGTCGGCGTCGCGCAGCTCGGCGGCGAGCGCGCCGGCGCTCGTCGCATCGGGCAGCACCACCAGCGTCAACCCGCGCTCGCGCAGCACGCGGTCGACGTGAGGCATCTCCAGCTCGGCGTCGGTGCGTACCACCTTCATCGGCGCGATCATGACCTCCCCCGCAGCGCGCTTCGCGCGCCTCCCCAGAAGGGGGCAGCGCCTTTCGACGGCCCCGCGGCGCTCATGCGCACGCCGCGATCGCGGCCTCCACGATGTCGAGCGCGCGGTCGAGGTCGGCGGCGTCGATGGTGAGCGGCGGCGCCAGCACCAGCACGTTGCCCTGCCCCACCTTGAACGAGAGGCCGGCGCCAAGACAGTGATAGAGCACGCGCTCCGCCACGCCGCGCGCGGGCGCACCGGTGGCCGGATCGACGAGCTCGACACCGAGCAGGAGGCCGATGCCGCGCACGTCGCCGACGACGGGATGCCGCCGCTGCATCGCGCGCAGACGTTCCTGTGCATGCGCGCCCAGCGTGCGCGCGCGCTCGAGCAGCCGCTCGTCCTCGATCACGGCGAGCGTCGCCAGTCCCGCGGCACATCCCAGCGAGCTCTTTTCGTGCGTGTAGTGGCCGAGCGCGCGGTCGGCGGCGACGTCGAGGCCTTCGCGCGCGATCAGTGCCGCCATCGGAAACACGCCGCCGCCGAGTCCCTTGCCCAGCACCACCATGTCGGGAACGATGCCGTAGTGCTCGAATGCGTACATCGTGCCGGTGCGCCCGAGCCCGATCGGGATCTCGTCGAGGATCAGCAGCGCGCCATGACGGTCGCACGCGCGGCGCAGCGACTCGTAGTACGCGCGCGGCGGAATCTGCACGTCGGTCGAGCGCACGGTCTCCACCACCACCGCGGCGACATCCTCCTCCTTGCCGAGCACGTAGTCGACGTAATCGGCGCAGCGCGCGTTGCACGTGCCGCCGCAGCCGAAACGGCAACCCCGCGGATCGCAGGGCTGCACGTGCTCGGTGCCGGGCAACAGCGGACCGATGTCGCGCCGGAACAGTGCCTCGCCGCCGACCGAGATCGCGTCGAGCGAGGCGCCGTGGAAGGCGTCCCACATCGACACCGTCTTGTGGCGCCCGGTGGCGATGCGCGCGAGCTTCAGCGCCATGCCGATCGCGCTGGTGCCGCCGGGTGCGAACAAGACCTTGGCGAGCGGCCGCGGCGCGAGTTCGACCAGGCGGCGTGCCAGCGTGACGGCCGCCTCGTTGGTGAATCGTCGCGGCGAGAACGGCAGCGTGTCGAGCGCCTGCTTGACCGCGGCCACCACGCGCGGATGGCCATGACCGACCTGGTGCACGCTGTTGCCGTGGAAATCCATGTAGCGCCGGCCCTCGACGTCCTCGAGCCAGATGCCGGACGCTGACGCGAGCGCGTTGAAGCATGGCGTGGACAACGACTGGTGCAGGAAGTACCTGGCATCCTCCGCGAGCAGCGCGCGCGTCGCCGGTGCGAGATGCTCGGCCTCCCATTGCTTGCGCAGCGGTGACAGGTTGACGTCGCCTTCGGCGGCGAGATCGGCATGCGGCGCGGACGGTGTCGGCTTACGCATGTGCGCTGGCCGCCGCCGGTTCGCCGAGATCGAAGAACAAGCCGGTCATGATCGCGAGGCCCTGCCGCGCCACCGAACCCAGCAAGTGCTCGTCCGGGGCGTGCTGCGAGCAGCCGGGATAGGAATGGGGTATCCACACGGTCGGCAGCGACAGCACTTCGGCGAAGCAGTCGTTGGGCAGCGAGCCGCCGAGGTTGGGCAGGATGGCCGGACGCGTGCCGGTCGTGCGCTCGACGGAGGCCGCGACGCGTTGCACCCACGGATGCTCGGGGGACAGCCGCGTCGCGCGCATGGTTTCGCTGCGCGCCGCGGCGACCTTCACCGCCGCGAATCCGCGTGCATCGAGATGCGCACGAATCGCCGGGATGAACGTCGTATGGTCGCAGCCCACGACGAACCGCACCTGCAGGTGCGCCGTCGCGCGCGGCGGGATCGCGTTGACCGGATGCTCGGGGTTTCCGGTCTTGAAGGCGAGCACTTCGAGCGCGTTCCAGCCGAACACCCGCTCGGCGGGCGTGAGCCCGGGCTCGCCCCATCCTGGGTCGATGGCGGGCCCGCCAGGCTCGCCGGGCTCGATGTCGGCGAGCGCGCGACGCACGGCGTCGGGAATCGGCGGCGGACGCAATCCATCGACGAGGATGCGCCCGTGCGCGTCGACCAGCGACGCGATGGCGTTGGCGAGGATCGTCCCGGGGTTCGCCAGCAGGCCGCCCCAGTTGCCCGAATGATGCGCGCCTTCGCGCAATTCGAGCAGGAGGTCGAAGTTGAATGCGCCGCGCGAACCGAGGAACAGCGTCGGCCGTTCGGCGCGAAGACGCGGTCCGTCCGAGGCGATGAGCACGTCGGCCGCGAACAGGTCGCGATGGCGCTCGCACAGCGCGCGCAATCCCGGCGAACCCGTTTCCTCGCCCATCTCGAGCAGCAGCTTGACGTTGAAGCCGAGTGCCCCGCGCGCGGCCAGCACGCGCGCGAGCGCGGCGAGATTGATGCTGTGCTGCCCCTTGTTGTCGGCCGTGCCACGGCCGTACCAGCGGTCGTGCTCCACCACCACTTGCCACGGCGACAGGCCTGCGCGCCATTGCGCGTCGTAGCCGAGCACGACGTCGCCATGTCCGTAGGTCAGGATCGTCGGCGCTCCCGGGCGCTCGGCGCGCTCGGCGAACAGGAACGGCGCACCGCCCGCCGGATTGTCCAGCAGCCGCCACGCGAAACCCATCGCCGCCAGCGCCGGCGCGATCTCGCGCTCGAGATAGGCGACGAGCTCGTCGCGTGCGCCGTCGCGCTGGCTCTCGGTATGGCATGCCACGCGCCGCCGCAGCTCCGCGAGGAAGTGCCCGGCATCGAACCAGGTGAGCGAAGCGTTGATCGTGTCGGCGCGTGTGCTCATCGCGGCGAGAATACCGCATGCGCGGCCCGCCGCGCCATGCGTGTGAGCGTGGCCGGTATCGTGCCTGCGCCGGGCGCTATGATCCGTTATCGCGCCGCGTCACCGCCGGCTGCGTGCGCCGCGTGCGAACCCGCGCCGGCCCGGCGCGGCGCGCCAACCACCACGACATGCCTCCACCATGATCTATGCACTCTATTACTGGCCCGGCATCCAGGGCCGCGGCGAATTCGTCCGCCTCGCGCTCGAGGATGCCGGTGCGCGCTACGTCGACATCGCGCTCGTCCCCGAGCGTCGCGGCGGCGGCGTCGCCGCGCTCGAGCGCTACCTGGACGGCGACGACATCGCACGCCCGCCATTCGCGCCACCCTTCCTCGTCGTCGGGCGCGAGGTGATCGGGCAGACCGCGAACATCCTGCTCTTCCTGGGCGCGCGACTCGGACTCGCGCCGCGCGACACGCCCGGGCGGCTGTGGGCGCACCAGCTGCAGCTGACGATCGCCGATTGGGTCGCCGAAGTGCACGACACGCACCATCCGCTGGCAAGCGGGATGTATTACGCGCAGCAGAAGCCCGCCGCACGCCGGCGTGCGAAGTCCTTCGTCGACGAGCGCATGCCGAAGTTCCTCGGGTATTTCGACAAGGTGCTCGCGCGCAACACCGTGCCGGGTCCGTGGCTGATCGGCCGCCGCGCGACGTATGTCGACTTGTCGCTGGCGCAGATGGTCGCCGGCCTGCGCTATGCGTTTCCCCGCGCATGCGCGGCGCTGCTGCCTCGGTATCCGCGCGTCGTGGCGTTGCACGACGCGGTGTTCGCGCGGCCGCGCATTGCGCGCTACACGGCCTCGAAGCGGCGGCTCGCATTCAACAACGACGGCATCTTCCGCCACTATCCGGAACTCGACCTCAAGGCGTCC